>CALZEQ010000014.1 GCA_945641355.1 uncultured Mediterranea sp.
CTGCAAAGTAAAACACTTATTGGCGATTTACCTCGAACGCAATTGAGTGCTTACCTTGGGGAACTCCTTCTACTTGATAGAGCTCATACAACTTTTTGTAATCTTCACTACTTGCCATAAATATGATTTTGATTTATGGCTGCAAAGTAAAACACTTATTGGCGATTTACCTCGAACGCAATTGAGTGCTTACCACTTGGGCAGAATTGTATCATATCATCTTTCTACATCAAACCACAATGCTCTCGGTGGTGCTTTAATCCAAGGTGGTATTGTATCATATCATCTTTCTACATCAAACCACAATCTTGTAACACGAGAGACTCAACGCTGTCAAATTGTATCATATCATCTTTCTACATCAAACCACAATTCCCAGTCTTGGGCAAATACATCACTTATGATTGTATCATATCATCTTTCTACATCAAACCACAATAGCTATGCAAACATCATTATTTTGATTATTATTGTATCGTATCATCTTTCTACATCAAACCACAATACAGAGGAAGAGAAGCTTTACTATGACACTATTGTATCGTATCATCTTTCTACATCAAACCACAATTACAGATTATGAAGACTTACGAAAATGAAATTGTATCGTATCATCTTTCTACATCAAACCACAATTGATGAGCAGTCACTATAAACTCAGGCACAATTGTATCGTATCATCTTTCTACATCAAACCACAATACTACCGCTATCATCCATGCAAGCAGCTCCATTGTATCGTATCATCTTTCTACATCAAACCACAATACTGATAAGGAATTGAAGGATATTTTTGGATTGTATCGTATCATCTTTCTACATCAAACCACAATTAGGTCGCTTATATGTGTGGCTGTTCGCTATTGTATCGTATCATCTTTCTACATCAAACCACAATTACCTGATTGCATATAACTGCGTCTCTAATATTGTATCGTATCATCTTTCTACATCAAACCACAATTATCCTGACCTCACGATATTTGAACGAAGCATTGTATCGTATCATCTTTCTACATCAAACCACAATAATCGGTGGAGTTCATCCACACGAAAATAAATTGTATCGTATCATCTTTCTACATCAAACCACAATTCAAAAGGAAAGAAATCCGGATGACGGGCGATTGTATCGTATCATCTTTCTACATCAAACCACAATTGTCACTTCAACCGGACAAATGACTTTTAATTGTATCGTATCATCTTTCTACATCAAACCACAATTAAACAATGTCGGATAGAGGTCTCAATGCGATTGTATCGTATCATCTTTCTACATCAAACCACAATCCATTGTATATAAACCATTAATCACTGGTTATTTAGATGTATATACAATCAAGAAAAGTGAAATGATGAGCTAATCATTTTAGGCAAAAATACTAAAAAAATTCCAATTGCATTGGAGTTGGTCGAGCTATTTTTTCAACCTTACCCCAAATATTAACGATAGCTGCATACTGCTTATCTGTTATTGAGAGGATACTCACATGACCATTAGGAGGAGAGAAAGAACGAATGCGCCTGATATGAACAGCAACACTTTCTAAAGAACCACAATACCGCAAATATACACTAAACTGATGCATTACAAAGCCGTCTTTCTCAAGATTTTTGCGAAATAGAGCAGCTGCCTTTTGGTCTTTCTTAAGTTTAACAGGTAAATCAAACATAATTATCAGCCACATAATGTGATAGGCATTCAAACGGTCATAACTCATAATAAAGAGGGTAAGCTAAGTTTGGAAATATCTTTTGCATAGCATTTAGTAAGACTGGAAGTTGTCATTGACAAGCCGACGCTTAATGGGCGAGTGACTTTATCAAACATCGTATCACTATAGAGTACCATTATCAACTTTGACTTCGTTTCTTTGTTCAAATCACAATTACCCTGTATCGTCAAATCATATACCACATCGTCAATAAATGGACGATATGGCTCCATCAAATCGTCGGCAAGCGGGAAAGCATTGCTTCTATTACGATGATAAATACCAATAGCCGGGAAAAGACCGGAGGCGACAATTGCCCTGGATACCGCTGCACGCAATATGGTGTATCCATAATTCAACAGTGTATTTATACCAGGCAGAGTTCTGTCACGAATAAAGTCGGCACCGAACAACCGCTGAAAATACAATCGAGCGGCAATCCCTTCACGATTATCTGAGTCTCCACTCTTTACGTTTGAATAATATGGTCGCAAACATGAACCATCCAAGCCAATCTTATCGAGCAATAGAGACTGATTGCGAATCTTTACCTCTACAATCTGTTTCCATAGTTGTTTCTTCAAAACCTCTCCACACGACATTTGATTGCGTAGAATCTCTCCCTGTAGACTGTTTCCCTCAAAGCCCAACAACATTGAAGATGGCATACCGTATGAGTTACAGAATACCACCTGAACCTCATGCTCTACAAAAGCGTTCAACAAAGGCAAAGTGATACTCACCTGCTGATGCTCAACCACAACCACTCCGATATCTTCAATCGGAATGGTTGTAGTATTATCGGGGTCTTCCTTATAAGCAAGTGCCAATTGCTGATTACGAAGAGACAAATACATCGGGTTGGAAAACACTAAGGTACGTTTCAGCATAATCAATAATTCTTAATGATGATTTCACCTAAAGCATTGATTTCAAAATCTGAGCCTTCGACCAGCGCATTGAATTGAGTATGAAGCATCACAATGGAACCACGATATGGCTCTCCATTTTTGTATGCCCCATTTTGGGATTTCACGTCTTTTGCCATTCTTGCTTCCTGATGGTGTCGCATTACGACAGTACCATATCCAGAACCTGTAGGATTAATGTTCAATCCGGTAATGACATACAGCCTCTTTGAAATATCTGACTTATCAGAAAAATCTATTTCCTCAGGAGAGGTTTCGTAAAGGATGACGTGCTGGCCTATTTTCAATTCCCATTTCAATGGATAACCCTTGGGACTCTTTCCCGGAACAAGAGACTCGAACTCCAATCTGTCGGTACTACGGCGATAAAAGCTGGCAGCCTCGATGTTTTTAATCAGTTCATAGTCTCTCTTGCTTTTTCCCTTAATGATATCCTCATAAATGGCCAGCATATAGTTACCATCATTCTTGACATGATATTGCCGTTTATATTCCTTACGCGACAAGTCTCTTTGTTGGCGAATATTGATTGGTTTCTTGACATCATTGGCATAACATCTTACCTTTTTTATAATGATGCCCTTCTCCTCGTTCATATATATGATACCTGTTACAGCCTCTTTGAATCCTTTTTCTGATATAGCAGCCTTTACCTTCTCCTTTACGGTTTCATCAACGATATTCTCTATATCAGACATTTTTTCAAAGGAGGACAATGCTCTGCGCACCACATAACGGATTTCTCCTTCTCTTTCTATTGCGCCATAATAAGTATCATTATGCAAAGAGCCACGAGCAGTATCTCCCTGCTGATAAACGATGCCCTTAGGTGTTCTAACCTTCTTCCGTGACTGCTTTGGCATGTTATCTGGAGTATCGTGTACAACCAACAGCTCTTGACTAAGGGCTTTTATATCCTCAGTAAATGTTGCCCACGGTTTCTTGAATTGTGGTTTGTTGGCTCTGCCACGCTCATATTCTTCATACTGCTGGTAATAACGGGCGGTCTCGTTATACTCACCTGTTGATATGCAGGCTATCACAATGGCATCAATACAATGATGGATGTGGTTGTCACGTGATTTCTTTTCGTACTCATCTTGTATTCCCCACATCTTCCGGTATTCTGCTGTCGTGATGCCTTTGATGACACGTACATTACTCTTTGTTCGGTCGTCCTTGCGATGGAAAAGTGACTTTAAGTATAGTCCGGCATATTTACCCACAAGGCCTATGCCTGCACCCTGACGACGGCTGAATCCCTCTGGAACCTCTGTCATCTGAAAACGTTTGTATTTACCTTCCCAATAATCCAATTCCAAACGAATGCGATGTCTTTTCTGTATCAGTCCATCCTTCACACTTTTATCCATTGAAGAATATGTATGTATCTTGTCGGCATCTTTACGAAGCTTTTCAATATTTTCCTTCCAATTGTCCAAACGAGCCATAATCTCGTCATGGTTTCCCAACTCTGAAGGCAGTTTGGCTTTCTTGACGTCACGATTAAAACGGCTTGAGCATAATGTCATATTCTCCAATGTCGAATCGCCTCCGACACTTCGTGGAACGGTATGCTCAATATCATATCTCGGATTAGGGCCTATGAAATCTGCAAGTCCTATCTGTTCACCTGTATAAAGGCAAATGTGTCTCTGTTCTTCCCATAACTGAAACTTTAAGATATCAGTGTCGGTTGGAACAATGTCCTTACCAGTTTCTGCTTTGTAAAGATTGATTATTTCAGCAGCATATCCTGCACGAGCTTTTTCTCTTTCCTTGTTCCATTTTGCGATAGCCTGACGTTTGTTGGAATCATTCAGTTCACGGGCATATTCGATATGCACCTCGGTACTTGGGTCAACCACCTTCTCACGCAGAAGCATATTTATCACTTTACGCAGCTGGTGAAGCGAGCGCATCGCCATCGGGTTGCGTACGGCATTAGTGCGCGGACTACCCAGCTGATAAATGCCTTCACTGTTCCTTGTTGCATCAGGATATGTCTCTATCATCGAAGGATGATACAACTTCTCTGCAACACCAGGTTTTAAGTCAAAATTGTTCCTAAGGTAATCCTTAATACAGAAATCCAGTGTGCCTTGCATGGATTCGTCTTTGGGATTGAAATTAGAGATAAGTTCGTACAAATCCCTGATGATGCTCTCGTTGTGTTGTTGCCAAAGTGCCTTGCCTACAACATCAGGAACCTTTGCCATCATCACAGCATGAGAATAAATCATGCCAGTTTCCAACCATGGCAATATCTTCCTGATTGCACAAAGACTGAGTGAGGCAAAACTATGACTAAGACGTATCTTGGAGAATTTCTCAGCCATTTCCTCATCAAGTTGAAGCTTTTCCATGCCCCAATATTTGACTTTATCCTTGTCTGCAAAACTATAGAGAACATTCCATACATTATCAACCATTTGTTCCTTCGTCCTACCCGCAGATGACACATATAGTTCTGCTATGCCATTGGCATAGTCTTCTCCAAAGATATCAATGAGATAGGCTGTGGTAGGACATCCCGTAACGCCCTGAGACATGCGATAGTTAAATTTATAGGGCAAATTTCCTTCATCTTTGATATACTGATAATTCTTTTTGCCTGCTATTGCTTTTGCAATATCTTCAAAATCAAATTGAGGTTTTTTCCTGTAAAAGAGTTTAGAAATTTTGTTGCGTTCATCTTCATTTAACGGCCGCATATTAATGTCATGTGGGCCTTTCACCTTTATATTATTAATGAAAGACAACATTCTGAAGCGTTCGTATGCAGGATGCGAATCGGCACACCTAGGTCTACCTCGTTCCATCGTGCATCGACCAACACTTTGGCGCTGGCTCTTTAATGGCCTCTGGAAATACAAGGCACGCTCAAGGTCTCGAATCTGTTCTTCGTCAAGACATTGAACTCGGCATATCTCATAAAATTCTTTCTTATAATGCTCTTCACGATCGGTATAACGATTGCGTATGCGTACAGTCACACCATTTCCACGATATAATTTATAGAAATAGTCACCAAGATACTCACAACCCGACTTCTTAATTTCATTGGAAAGGTCAGAAATCGATTCCTTTACCTTACCTGATTCTTTATCATCGCTTTGGTCTATTCTATTGCTCAAAAATCCACGACGTTGGGCAAGATGATACATAGCCCTGCCAAGGAGATGACGCTCACTCTCTTCTGAGAGGTCGAGTTTTTCGTGGAGACAAACATGTCTGAAATAATACGGATTACAGTCGAACTTTTCATCTGTCCTTTGCCAAGAAAGAAAAAGTTCATCAAGCGGATACTGTTTTTTTGTACGCCACAAATGCAATGCTTCCTCCGACAAAGGAGGACACCAGTCATATTTTATCAACACCTTTAAGACTTCAATCTTTCTTAACCGACGCCTGAAATAGAATTTCCTCCTACTTCTATACTCTGTACGCTCAGAAGCCTTGGAAGATTCAATACCCTTTTCAATCTTTACTCCTTCTTGAAATATAAGACTGCCTTTCCTTACAAGAGAATATTCTCCTGTATCACTTTTATCAACGACAGCCCATCCAAGACTATTTGTACCAGTATCTATACCCAATATTCTTTTCATGCAATTACTATTTAAGGGTTTCATGGCGTAAAAATACACGTTATAGTTAAAACATACACAAAATCGTATAGAAAATCTTGTAAAACGATTATTTATTCATAATTTTGCACTCATAAGATTTTCTACATCTTATCACAATAAGGCTATATGCCGAAGGATTTTATTCCTGCGAGCCCTCTTCGGAGGGCTCTCTCATTTGAGTATTCATGTACTATAATAATGCCTTTTTAAAGACAGTGTGAAGACAGATACGCTAATTTGTTTTCTTATGCTACCGATGTAAAACCTCACGAATTTTGTCTAAATTTGCAGCCGTAAACAAGAACAAGATTCGTACAACGCTGAACGACTATGGAACTGTATACTCCTGTTACACCATCGAAGCATCTGCCCCGATGCTCACAAGCTGACAGCCTGATGCTGTTCGGCTCCTGTTTCGCTACCGAGATAGGGCAACGGCTGTGCGATGCCAAGTTCCGGTGCGACGTCAATCCATACGGCGTGCTCTACAACCCGGCCTCCATTGCAACCGCACTGCGTGAAGTGATGGAAGGAGTGCCCTACACGGCCGAGAACCTCTTTGAACTGGGTGGTTGCTGGCACAGCCCCATGCACCACAGCAGTTTCTCCGACGAACGGAGGGAACGGGTGCTGGAGGACATCAACCTGCGGCTGGCAAAGGCACACACGCACCTGGCCTCGTGCAGGATGCTGCTGCTGACGTGGGGAACGGCCTATGTATATACCGACAAGCGGACGGGGCGTGTGGTGGGCAACTGCCACAAACGGCCGGAAAGAGCGTTCGTGCGGCGCAGGCTGTCGGTAGAAGAGATTGTAGAGGAGTACACCGACCTGATTACCGCACTGGCGCAGCAGGGATGGGACGGACAGATGGTCTGTACAGTCAGCCCCATCCGCCACATCCGTGACGGCCTGCATGAGAACCAGCTGAGCAAGGCTACCCTGCTGCTGGCCATCGACCGGCTGCAGCAGACCTTCCCCGACCGCGTCTTCTACTTCCCGGCCTACGAAATCGTGCTGGATGAACTGCGCGACTACCGTTTCTATGCCGAAGACATGGTACATCCCTCAGAACTGGCTGTACGATACGTGTGGCAACGGTTTACGGAGGCGTGCCTGACCGCCGAAGCACGTCAAGTGGCGGCATTCTGCGAAGAGATACACAAGGCGTTGGCACACAAACCCTTCCGTCCGGAATCGGAAGAGTATAAGTGTTTTTTAGGACAAATAGTGTTAAAAATAGAGCAAATTAGCGGAAAATATCCGTACTTAGATTTTCAAAATGAAAAAGAACTATGTCGTATTCGATTGAAAGCATAAGTGAAAGTATCGGGGCACGGCGTTTAGGGAATACGCCGGCCACCATTGACTGGCTGCTTACGGACAGCCGTTCGTTGAACTTCCCGGAAGAGACCCTTTTCTTTGCATTGGCCACCAAGCGTAACGACGGAGCCCGTTACATTGCCGACCTCTATGCACGAGGGGTGCGCAATTTTGTATTGACCGAACAGCAACAACAGACGGTGCCCGCCACCCTGTGGGCAGGTGTCAACTTCCTGCTAGTGAACAACCCGCTGAAAGCCTTACAGAAGTTGGCCGAACAGCACCGCGACCGCTTCCAGATACCCGTCATAGGCATCACCGGCAGCAACGGCAAGACGGTGGTCAAAGAGTGGCTTCACCAGCTGCTCAGTCCCGACCGGACCGTCATACGCTCACCCAGAAGCTACAACTCACAGATTGGTGTGCCACTCTCGGTCTGGCAGATGAACGAACAGGCCGACCTGGCCATCTTCGAGGCCGGCATCTCCGAACCGGGCGAAATGCGTGCCTTGCAGGGCATCATCAAACCGACCATCGGCATCCTGACAAATATCGGAGGAGCACATCAGGAGAACTTCTTCTCCCTGCAAGAGAAGTGCATGGAGAAGCTGACCCTGTTCAAGAACTGCGACGTGGTGATATACAACGGCGATGACGAATTCATCAGCAACTGCGTATCCAAGTCGATGCTGGCAGCCCGTGAGATAGCCTGGAGCCGTACAGATATGGAACGCCCCCTCTACATCAGCCGGGTAGAGAAGCGTGCCAACCATACGGAGATAGCCTACCGCTACCTGGATATGGACAACGTGTTCACGCTGCCCTTCATTGACGATGCCTCCATAGAGAACTCGCTCAACTGCCTGGCCGCCTGCCTCTACCTGATGGTGCCGGCCGAGCAGATTACCGAACGGATGGCCCGGCTGGAACCTATCGCCATGAGGTTGGAGGTGAAAGAGGGAAAAAACAACTGTCTGCTGATAAACGACAGCTACAACAGCGACCTGGGTTCGCTGGACATTGCGCTGGACTTCCTCTACCGCCGCTCGGTGATGATGGAGGAGCAGCGGATGAAGAGCGAGGAGGCGAGCCGTCAGCCCGACAAACGTTCCTCCTTCCTGTTGCCGCACTTCGCACTGAAGAAGACGCTGATACTATCCGACCTGCTGGAGACCGGACAAAATCCTCCCACCCTCTACCGGCGCGTAGCGCAACTGGCAGCCAGTCACCACATAGAGCGCATCATCGGAGTGGGCAGCCACATCGCCTCCTGCGCCTCGCAGTTCGGCATGGAAAAGGCCTTCTTCCCCGATACGGAATCGCTGCTGCAGGCCATACAGAAGGGGGAGCTGACACTGGAAAACGAAATCATCCTGATAAAGGGAGCCCGCCGCTTCGGCTTCGATACCCTGACCGAGGCATTGGAGAAGAAGGTGCATGAAACCATACTGGAGGTAAACCTCGGAGCGATGGTGGCCAACCTGAACCACTACCGCAGCCGATTGAAACCAGACACCAAGATGGTATGTATGGTGAAGGCATCGGCCTATGGAGCCGGTTCGTATGAGATTGCCAAGACGTTGCAGGAGCATCGGGTAGACTACCTGGCCGTAGCCGTAGCCGATGAGGGCTCGGAGCTGCGCAAAGCCGGCATCACCGCCAACGTCATCATCATGAATCCCGAGATGACCGCCTTCAAGACGATGTTCGACTACGCACTGGAACCCGAAGTCTACAGTTTCCACCTGCTGGATGCACTAATCAAGGAGGCCGAGAAAGAGGGTGTGACCAACTTCCCCATTCACATCAAGCTGGATACGGGGATGCACCGCCTGGGATTTGCTCCGGACGAGGTGCCCCAACTGATTGAACGGCTGAAAGCCCAGAATGCTGTGCTGGTACGTTCGGTCTTCTCGCACCTGGTAGGCAGCGACTCACCGCAATTCGATGCCTTTACCCGCCGGCAGATAGAGCGGTTTGAAGCCGCTTCGGCCCAACTGCAGGAGGCTTTCCCGCACAAGATACTGCGCCACATCTGCAACTCGGCAGCCATCGAACGGTTCCCCGGTGCCCAGTTTGACATGGTGCGGCTGGGCATAGGCCTCTATGGCATCAGCCCGATAGACAACTCCATCCTGCACAATGTAAGCACACTGCAGACCACCATCCTGCAGATACGTCAGGTGCCGGCCGACGAGACCATCGGCTACAGCCGCAAGGGACGGCTCACCCGTGCGTCGCGCATTGCCGCCATCCCTATCGGATATGCCGACGGGCTGAACAGGCATTTGGGCAACGGCCGTGCCTACTGTTTGGTGAACGGGCAACGGGCCCCTTACGTGGGCAACATCTGCATGGACGTCTGCATGATAGACGTCACGGACATCGACTGCCGTGAAGGCGACCGGGTAGAGATATTCGGTGACCATCTGCCGGTGACGGTGCTCGCTGACGCGCTCGATACCATTCCCTACGAAGTGCTGACCAGCGTGTCCATGCGGGTCAAACGGGTCTATTATCAAGAATAGCGAACTGACATCAGATGTGTTTTTTCTTGCTGTACCGGCCTATAATTCGAAATTATTATCTAAATTTGTGGCCGTAATCAAAATCTAAAAACAAAAAACGTATGATAAATCTGTTGTTATTGGGCTTCCTACCCAGCGGATCCGAATGGATCATTATCCTGCTCGTCATCCTGCTACTCTTCGGCGGCAAGAAGATTCCTGAACTGATGAAGGGACTTGGCAAAGGCGTGAAAAGCTTCAAGGAGGGAGTAAACGAAGCGAAAGAAGAGATTAACAAAGCAAAAGAAGAGATAGAGGAGAAGTAACGCTGAAGGATGCCTATGAGTGACAATGAGATGACCTTCTGGGATCACCTGGAGGTGTTGCGCCATGTACTTTTCCGGGTATTAGGTGTATGGTTTGTATTGGCTGTGGGTTACTTCATCGCCATGCCTTACCTATTCGACCAAGTGGTGCTGGCACCCTGTCACAACGACTTCCCCTTCTACGACCTGTTGCGATGGATAGGTACCCGCCTTGACCTGCACGACGAGTTCTTCACCCAGGAGTTTCACGTCACGCTGATCAACATCAATCTGGCGGCTCCTTTCTTCATCCACATGTCCACTGCCTTCTGGATGTCGGTCGTGACGGCAGCACCCTACCTGTTCTTCGAGGTGTGGCGCTTCATCAATCCGGCCCTCTACCCCAACGAGCGGAAAGGGGTACAGAAGGCACTCTGTCTGGGCACGGTCATGTTCTTTGTAGGGGTTTTGCTGGGCTACTTTATGGTCTATCCGCTGACGCTCCGCTTTCTCTCCACCTACCAGCTGAGTTCGGCCATCGAGAACCAGATTTCGCTGAACTCCTACATTGACAACTTCATGATGCTGGTTCTTTGCATGGGACTGGCATTCGAGCTGCCATTGGTCACCTGGCTGCTCTCGCTGCTGGGTATCGTACACAAAACCTTCTTGCGCAAGTACAGGCGTCATGCCGTCGTCATTATCGTCATAGCGGCTGCCATCATTACCCCGACGGGCGATCCCTTCACCCTGACCGTAGTGGCCGTACCGCTCTATCTGCTCTATGAGATGAGTATCCTGATGATACGCGACAAACAGTAGAATCGCCCTCATGGAGCACGATGTACAGGAATACTATGACCTGCTGCTGGAGATGGGCCGAAGCGCACACGAGGCATCCGCAACCGCCTACCGCCGGTTGCGCGAGTTGCTGGAGCACCTGTGCCGCACCCAGCTGACGGACAGTTCTCTGCAAATGACCGACCTCTCGGCCCGCATCAGCTTTGTGGCTGCCAAGATAGGGCTCTCTGTGGCCGAGCAAAACCGGCTGCACACCATCCGGCTGACCTCCAATGCCGTACTGAACCGACAGGCCGATGCCCGACCCGCCGAATTGCTGCGCGACATCAAGACAACGGCATTCTTCATCCGACGGCTGACCGGTACGGAGATTCCCGAACCCCTCTACCGACTGCTACCGCGCACGGATGCCACCTATCTGGCAACACCCGCCGCTCACTCCTACTGCCGACGGATGCGGGTGACCTACCTCTATGCCGACGACACTTACCTCTATGTACAACCGGTAGATGTCCTTTCCGAACAGCCTCTGCGCGTGCGCTACAACGTACCGCAGGTCAACGAAGAATTTGCCGAGACCTGCCGGTTACTGTGGCAGGGAGCGCAGCTGAACCTGCTGGATGTCACAGCCGATGAAGAGGGCATTCTGACTCCTGCATTCATTGTGCTGGAACCCGACTATCTCCTCGACATCAGTGCATTGGCCGAGTGCTACCGGGAGTATGGCCACCATCCGGCCAACTACGTACTGGCACGCCTTCAACCGACGGGCAACACCCGCCCGCTCCTCTTGGGAAACATAGCCAACCTCTTTCTGGATGAATGGATTCATGCCGAACAACACCCCGACTACCTCACCTGTATGCAGAAGGCTTTCCGGCAATATCCCATTGAACTGGCAGCCTGTGCCGACCTACGGGATCCGCTCAAAGAGAAGGAGTTCTTCGCCGATTGCCGCCGGCACTTCGACCACATCCGTCAAACGGTAACCGACACCTTCCCCGCTTCCGGCTACGGACTGGACAGAAAGGATGCCGTGCTGGAACCTTCGTACATCTGCGAAGCCTTAGGCCTGCAAGGCCGACTCGACTACATGCAGCGTGACATGAGCTCGTTCATAGAGATGAAGTCGGGCAAAGCCGATGAGTATGCCATCCGCGGGAAGGTGGAGCCGAAGGAGAACAACAAGGTGCAGATGCTGCTCTATCAGGCCGTACTGGAGTATGCAATGGGACAAGACCACCGCCGGGTCAAGGCTTACCTGCTATATACCCGCTATCCGTTGCTCTATCCGGCCCGCCCCTCGTGGGCCATGGTACGACGGGTGATGGATGTGCGCAACCGTATCGTGGCGGAAGAGTACAGTATCCAGCTACACAATTCGCCAACCTATACAGCCGACCGGCTGAAAACGATTCATCCCGATACGCTGAACGAACGTCATCTGGACAATACCTTATGGAGAAACTATCTGTGTCCGCAAATCGAAGCGGTCAGCAAAGGCATCCAACGGCTCACTCCGCTGGAGAGCAGCTATTTCCATACGCTATACAACTTTATCACCAAGGAACTATATACCTCCAAGTCGGGAGATACGGCCTACGAAGGGGGCTATGGCGCCTCCTCACTCTGGCTATCTACACTGGACGAAAAGCGGGAGGCCGGTGAAATAGTGTATGACCTCGCTTTGTGCGAGAATCATGCTTCGGATGCTCACCGCCCGTACGTCAGACTGGTACGGGCAGCGGTCGCTGCCGACCTACCATCGGAAAGAGAGGAGGCCCTGCCCAATTTCCGCCAAGGAGATGCCGTCATCCTCTATGAACGGAACAGCGCCACCGACAACGTAACCAACAAGATGGTGTTCAAGGCAAACATCGAACAGATTAGCGAAAGAGAGGTCACGTTGCGCCTGCGGGCTTCCCAACAGAACAGCGCGGTACTGCCCGTCGAAAGCCGCTATGCCATCGAGCACGATACCACCATGGAGACCTCCTTCCGCAGCATGTATAGCGGACTCGCCGCCTTCCTGTCTGCCACCCAACGCCGACGTGACCTGCTGCTGGGACAACATCTGCCTGAATTTGACCGTTCATTAGACGACCGCATCAGGAAGGCGACCGACGACTTTGAGCGCATCGCCCTCAAAGCGGAGGCAGCACAAGACTGCTTCCTGCTGATAGGCCCTCCCGGTACCGGAAAGACGTCGCGTGCCCTGCGCCGCATCGTGGAACGGCTGCACCGGCAAGGGAAGCAACTGCTGCTGCTCTCGTATACCAACCGGGCAGTGGATGAGATATGCAAATCGCTCTGCTCCATCGAACCGAACGTAGACTTCATCCGCATCGGCAGCGAGCTGGCTTGTGAAGAGGCGTACCGGCCCTATCTGATAGAGAATGTGCTGGCATCCTGTAGCAACCGACGGGCAGTCATCGAACGGGTGGAACGCTGCCCCATCTTTGTAGGAACGGTGGCCACCCTCTCCGGCAAGAGTGAGCTGTTTGCCCTGAAGCGTTTCGATGCGGCCATCATTGACGAAGCCACACAGATTCTGGAGCCCCAGCTGCTGGGTTTGCTCTGCAGGCGCACTCCATCGGGCGAAGAGGCTATCGGCAAGTTCGTGATGATAGGTGACCACAAACAGCTGCCTGCCGTAGTGGTGCAGTCGTCGGTATGGTCGGAGGTGACAGACGAAGGATTGCGAGCCATCGGCCTGCACAACTTGCGCGACTCGTTGTTCGAACGGATGTACCGTAACCTGCCCCGGCAGTCTGCTCCTTGCGAAGCCGACGGTCTGACGCTGGCACAACGCTGCCACGACATGCTATGCCGACAAGGACGCATGAATGTAGAGGTGGCCGACTTCCCCAACCGGGCCTTCTACGGCGGACTGCTGAAGTCGGTGGGACTGGAGCATCAGTCCGGCACCTTGCAACTGGCAGCCGGTATGGAGGACGACAGCTTTGCCGACGTGCTGACGCAAAGAGTGGCATTTCTGCCCTCCACAGCCGAGCCTCCCATGCACTCACCCAAATGCAACCATGCCGAGGCCCGACTGGCCGCCCGACTGGCAACCGCTATCTATCGGCAGTACCACAGCCTGTCGGGATTTCATCCGTCCACAACCTTGGGCATTATCACTCCCTATCGCAGCCAGATAGCTCTGATAAAGAGGGAACTCGCTACATCAGGCATCCCCGTTCTGAAAGAGATATTGGTAGACACGGTAGAGCGTTTTCAAGGCAGCGAACGCGATGTCATCCTCTACTCGTTCTGCCTCAACCGGGTATCACAACTGGAACAGCTCTCCAACCTGACGGAAGAGGCAGGCGTATGGATTGACCGGAAACTGAACGTGGCACTGACACGCGCCCGCAAACAGCTGTTTCTGCTGGGCGTCCCCCATCTGCTACGCCTCAATCCACTCTACGCCAGCCTACTGGACCAGATAGAGGCAAACACAAAAAGCAAAGGCACAGCGTAGACTGACATTTCCATCTTGTCTACGCTGTGCCTTTGCATTGCTATGGTCTGGGCATTCCTGCTGTGTTAGGCAGGAGGCGTTCCCGGCAGGACTAATCGTTGAAGCGGGTATAGGTGACCTCTATCTGCAGCAAATCACCCGTCTCTCCTCCCCTTAACTTAGCATAACCGGGCTTCAGATCGTTCTGTATACCGATGATGTTGCTGCTACCGTAACTCTGGCTGCTGTCTGTCACCACATTGACAGGTATCAGCAATACTTTGTCCCAATCCTTGGTGGCATCGTCTTCCTGCCACTGCTTCTCCCACAGTGCCTCGTTCCACGCCGCACCGGCTGCTTCCTTGGCTTTCTGCTTGGCAGCCTGCTTCTCGTTGATGCAGGTAGTGGCCAGACGGGCAATGTTGCTGAAGGTGTACTGATTGGCCCCCACACTGTTGTGGGTAGCTGTATACGAAGTCACATTGTCCGCCAACTGGTTCTCTTCAAAGAACTTCTTCAGATCCTGCTTCCGAATCAGCAGCACCTGTTCGGGGGCACTCATGCTAAACTCGTACTTGCTCACCTGATTGTAGTTGGTGAAGGTCAGCTTCACTGCATTCAGCGTATCATTGGTCAGGTTCTGATAGATTTCGTCATACGGCAAGGTAGCCTCGGTGAAGATGCCGGCCGGCGACTTGATATAGGTGTGCTCCGTTTCGGCCGCCTTCTTTCTGATTTGGTCGGAGTTCAGGAACTGGTTGGCCTGGATTACCTCCTTGGTAGAGGCAAAGAAAGTCCGCGTACCATAATACAAAGAGTCCGTGCCGTCCTGACACTTCAACGCTACGCCGGTCGTATCATTCAACACATGCAGACGGAACTGCAGCTGCAGGTCCACGCGATCTATATATAATATGGTACCGTCACCATAGTCGCTCTTGATGTAAACACCCTTGAACACCTTGTCAATAAAGGTATCGGCATTCTTGAAATACTCCGGATGCTGACGGCAGACCTTCAGCAGACGGTCTTCGCCAAACGTCTTCTTATCTAACGGGAAGATAATGCTGGGATAGTAGTCGTCGCCCGAACGGACGGAGTCGGGTACCGAGGTGTCGTATGCCGAATAGGCCTTGCGTCCCAGCAACGACTTCGAGTCGAAGCGGTCGTAGTAATCCTCCGGACGGATGTTGGTGTAGCGGTTCTTGTCCAGCCGTTTGTCCAGCTCGTACACACTCATGCGACAGGCGTTCAGCGAGTCGCCGAACCAGGTTGAGTAATAGACTACCAGATTGACTCCTACCACACTGTCGCCTGCCAGCTCGCCGCTACCGGTCTGCGTGACAGGGTCGTATTGATAGACTTCCGGGAACTTGAAGTTGTCCGTACAGTTCAGTTCTGTCAGGAAGCTGGCTTCGTAATACCCGAATTCCGGGTCGGTATATCGGCCCACATAGCCGGTACTGGTCTTGGCAAAGACGGAGTCGGCTATAAACGAACGGGTCTTCACGTTGAAAATAGCGGTATGTGTTGACAACCCGTCCGATTCGGGCAGCATACCGACGCCCAGCGTGCCGGTGGTGTCATCACATCCGATGCAGGCCATCACTGCCAACAGCAGCAGGCCGAGGTACTTCGCGTATCCAATGCGATTCAGTTTCATTATTGCAATAGTATCGTCAGTTCGTAATGTTATCGGTTCTGTGCGGAGGGATGGCTACTCCTCTTCCTCATCCCCACCCCATACCTCATCGTAGAAGGCGTTGCAAGCATCCGCAAAGAGCTCGGGTGCCTGGTATTCCAGCAACGGCTTTCCACTCTGGCGGGCGTATGCCAGCACCTCCTCGTTGACCTGCGCACTCTGCTGCACCACTCCGTCGGAGAAGTCGATAGCCAGCTTGCAAAGCGTAGTGTAGTCAATGGGAGCTTTCAGCGAAGCGACATCCTTCTTTGCAATACCCTTCAGCATCAGCTTGGTGGGATAGTCGGCATGGAAAGCAGTCTTGAACTCATCGCCGTAGAGCGAGAAGATGACTTTGGAGTTGCGGAACGAGGGCTCGTCTCGATAGGCTTTCTTGATATAGAGAGCGACCAAAGCGGTCATCCATCCGTGGCAGTGGATGATGTCAGGACACCAACGCAACTTCTTGACCGTCTCCAGCACCCCGCGGGCATAGAAGATGGTACGGGCATCATTGTCTTCGTACTCCACTCCGTTCTCGTCGGCCACCTGCAGGCGGTTCTGGAAGTAGTCGTCGTTATCGATAAAGTAGACCTGCATACGGGCAGACTGGATAGATGCCACCTTGATGATGAGCGGATGGTCTGTATCATCGATAATCAGATTCATACCGGAGAGGCGTATCACCTCGTGCAATTGGTTTCTACGTTCGTTGATGTTACCCCACTTGGGCATGAATGTCCGTATCTCCCGGCCACGTTCCTGAATGGCTTGCGGCAGGTTGCGACCTGCCAGTGACATCTCTGTCTCGGGTAAGTAAGGGGTGATTTCCTGGGTTATAAATAAAACCTTATTCGCCTTAGTCATAGCAATGTTATTCTCAATTCTGTTGCAAAGATATAAAAAAAAACGCTCAAATAGGCAAAAAATAGAGACATATAAATCCTTATGATTTGTTAAGCCGTTGATTATCAATAGTGTTATTTTCACCCATATAGAAAGGGGAAAAAGAAGAAACAGCACAAAAATGGGATATTTCTTCGATATATGCCAAATAATGCCTTATTTTGCACCGTTTTTTGCAGCATAGAAGAATATGCTGCCGACCAACTATCCAAAACCATAACTTAATGACTGAGATATGAAAACAGTTCATACAATCAAGGAGCTGCAGGCCGCTCTCTCGACCTTGCGCAAGGAAGGAAAGACGATAGGACTGGTACCTACCATGGGGGCCTTGCACGACGGACACGCCTCGCTGGTGAAACGATGTGTGGCCGAAAACGACGTGGCTGTGGTGAGTGTCTTCGTAAACCCCACCCAGTTCAACGACAAGAACGACCTGGCCAAGTATCCACGTACGCTGGAGGCAGACTGCCGGCTGCTGGAAGCCTGCGGAGCCGCCTTTGCCTTTGCCCCCTCGGTGGAAGAGATGTACCCCGAACCGGACACACGCCACTTCAGCTACGCCCCTCTGGACACGGTGATGGAAGGTGCCTTCCGTCCCGGCCACTTCAACGGTGTGTGTCAGATAGTCAGCAAGCTGTTTGATGCCGTGCAGCCTCACCGCGCCTACTTTGGTGAGAAAGATTTCCAGCAACTGGCCATCATCCGCGAGATGGTACGACAGATGCACTATCCGTTGGAGATAGTGGGTTGCCCCATCGTCCGCGAAGCCGACGGACTGGCGTTGAGCAGCCGGAATGCCCGCCTCAATGCAGAAGAACGTCAAAATGCCTTAAAAATTTCGCAGACATTGTTTGAAAGTCGTACCTTTGCGACCTCGCATACGGTAGCCGAGACCCGACAATTTGTGGAGGAAGCCATCGCCGCCGCTCCCGGACTGCGTCTGGAATACTTCGAGCTGGTCGACGGCCATACACTTCAGAAGATAGCCGATTGGAAGGATACCTCGTATGCAGTAGGTTGCATCACGGTCTTCTGTGGAGAAGTCCGGCTGATTGACAACATCAAATATTGAACGACTTTTTTTGAGGAAGATTAAGACAAGGAAGGTATGCTGATTGAAGTATTGAAATCGAAAATCCATTGTGCCCGTGTCACAGAAGCGAATCTGAACTATATGGGCAGCATCACCATCGACGAAGACCTGATGGATGCCGCCAACCTGATTGCCGGCGAGAAGGTGGCCATCGTGGACAACAACAACGGAGAGCGTTTTGAAACCTATATCATCAAGGGTGAACGCGGTTCCGGAAAGATCTGCCTGAACGGTGCGGCAGCCCGCAAGGTGCAACCCGACGACATCGTCATCATCATGTCGTATGCATTGATGGATTTTGAGGAGGCCAAGTCGTTCCAACCGACGGTTGTCTTCCCCGACCCTGCCACCAACCGGGTGTAAAACAGCCTCACAACCGCTTTAAAACTTTTAGGCGAAAAGTTTTAAACTTTCAAGCAAGAAGTTTTAAACTTTTGCGCTTCAGGTTTTAAACCTTTTCACGCCCAGACATGCCTTGCCGTACGCCTGTACAGACATCATCATAACGAGAGGAGCACGGAGACACCTTGCGTCTCCGTGCTCCTCTCGTTATGTTCTATTCCATCATTTACCGTTGCCACCCGCTATCATCTTCCATACGCCGGCACTCAGCACGGCACCTACCAGCGGACCTGTGATGAATATCCACAGCTGGATCAACGCCTCGCCTCCCTGAAACAGTGCCGGTCCGATGCTGTGGGCCGGATTGACCGAAGTACCCGTATAACGGATGCAAGCCAGATGCACCGGGAGAAGAGAGAAGCAAAGCTAAAACAGTTGATAAATCATCGGTTTAGCTCTGCTATCGTAGGGAATCACTCCTCCCGCAAATGCCGACGATAAGCCACCGGTGAATAGCCGACATGTTTCCTAAGGTATTTGCCGAAAAAAGAGACACCAGGAAATCCCAAATACTCGGCTATCTCCTTGATACTTTTCTCTGAATACTTCAACTGTTGTCGGATGTCTATCAATACATATTCGTTAATCCATTCGAAGGCTGTACATTGGCTGACCGCCTTACATACACTGGACAGGTGTTTGGATGTGACAAACAGTTTATCGCTATACCAGGACACAGCGCGCGGTTTGACTTTCTGAGAGGATATCAAATCGATAAATTGTTTGAACAAGATATCCTTTTGGCTGATTTGCTGACAGTGAAGGACTTTTGAAGAGGTATGTGCCTGAATGCAGGCCATCAATTCAAACAAAAAGGCACGTATGAGTGACCCAACGATTTCCTTGCAGTAAGGACGATCTATGTTAGCTCGGACACTGATTAGCTCGGCATAGCGATGAAACATATCCATTTCGCTATCGGTCAAGCGAATAATAGGGCTGATGCCTAGGGAAAAGAACAACTCTTTGACTCCTGTATTCATCGGAACGCAGTCTTGTACGGCTTTGCGTGAAATAAAAAGCACATAACCCGAAAACACTGCATGAGCTTCCTGTCTGTTGATATGGTCACCAGGATTGCAATGAAGAAACTCATTGGGTTGCAGACAATACTCTTTTCCATTGAGATCAAGTGACAAACAGCCTTGTTTGCAACAGATGAGTACAAACATATTCAGTTTAACGGCTGGGACCTTGTGCTGGTCAGAATTAATTTCCATAATGGCAACATTTTCGACTGCAAAATTAGCATATTTTTCCTATCGAAATGTGTTCTGAATCAAACATATAGTTTTCCATTATTCGGATTCTCCCATTCAAGGTGTTTTTGGAACACACTCTCCTCCTAATGGAAATCGACCTTCCTATATTAACTTTCTATTTTTGCACACGTTTTTTCAATAGGTTAAAAGTATGAAGAAAAATGTAATCGGACTGGCCTACATGGCTGGTTGTATGATGGGACTGGTGTCGTGCAAGCAGGCACCGCAGATGCCCGATGGGGGCAGTTATTCACTCATGAAAGTGGAGAAGTCGGACAGGACTTTGTCTGAAAGCTATTCCGCGACCATTCGTGGCCGGCAGGACATTGACATCTATCCGCAGGTGTCGGGCACGATAGAGCGCCTTTGCGTGAGCGAGGGCGACCGGGTGCGACGCGGACAGGTGCTGTTCATTATCGACCAAGTGCCCTATAAGGCGGCACTGGCCACGGCTACGGCCAATGTGAAAGCGGCCCGAGCCGCCTTGCGCACGGCCGAACTGAATTACCGCAGCGGTAAGGAGCTACATACTAAAAAAGTGATTTCAGAAGTGAACCTGCTGACGGTGGAAAACAGCTACTACACGGCAGAGGCACAGTTGGCGCAAGCCGAGGCGCAGGAGGTAAACGCCCGCAACAACCTCTCTTATACCGAAGTGAAGGCTCCCAGCGATGGCGTGGTGGGCGCACTGCCCTATCGGGCGGGTGCCCTGGTGGGCCCAACCATACCCCAACCACTGACCACCGTGTCGGACAACTCCTCGATGTATGTCTATTTCTCCATGACCGAAAACCAACTGCTTGCCTTGACGCGCAAGCACGGTTCGATGGACGAGGCGTTGAAACAGCTGCCCGAGGTGGAACTGGTGCTGAACGACCGCTCGACCTACGGGCAGAAGGGACGTGTGGAGAGCATCAGCGGAGTCATCGACCGGCAGACGGGTACGGTGACGGCCCGCGCTGTCTTTCCTAACGAGGGACGTCTGCTGCATAGCGGAGCGTCGGGCACCTTGCGGATACCCTCCACCTATACCGGCTGCATCGTCATTCCCCAGGAAGCGACCGTGAAGTTGCAGGACAAGACGTTGGTCTATAAGGTGGTGGATGGCAAAGCCACCTCGGCCCTGATTAGCGTGGCAGGTATCAACGACGGACGCGAATATGTGGTGCTGGATGGCTTGCAAGAGGGTGAGGAGATTATAGCTAAGGGAGCCGGACTGGTTCGTGAGGGCATCCCGGTGAAGTGATTTACGATTGGATAATTTACGATTTGACAATTTATGAAAGGAAATATCTTTATCAAACGACCGGCCATGGCCATAGCTATCTCTATCTTGATACTATCCACTGGCCTGATTTCTCTATTCTCGCTCCCTGTAGATCAGTATCCCGATATTGCCCCGCCTACGGTGATGGTAATGGCTACCTATACCGGTGCGGATGCTGATGCGGTGATGAATTCCGTCATCATGCCGCTGGAGGAGAGCATCAACGGTGTGGAGAACATGATGTATATCACTTCCACGGCCACCAATACAGGCTCCGCTCAGATAACCATATACTTCAAGCAAGGCACCGACCCGGATATGGCAGCAGTGAATGTGCAGAACCGCGTCAGCAAGGCACAGGGACTGCTGCCAGCCGAGGTAACGAAAATTGGTGTACAGACCATCAAGAGACAAACCAGTTTCCTGCAAATCGACGCCTTTGTGGGAAACGAGGAGTATAGCGAAAGCTTTTTGGCCAATTATCTGGATATTAACGTCATCCCTGAAATCAAGCGTATCAATGGAGTGGGTGATGTGGTAGAACTGGGCGACACCTATAGTATGCGCATCTGGCTGAATCCCGACCGCATGGCGCAGTATGGACTGGTGCCTTCGGATATTACGGCCGTGCTGGGTGAGCAAAACTTGGAGGCACCTACCGGTTCTTTGGGAGAGAACTCACAGAATGTCTTTCAGTTCACCATGAAATACCGTGGCCGATTGAAAGATACGGACGAGTTTAAAAATATGGTTGTACGTACGCTGCCCGATGGGTCAGTACTGCGCCTGAAAGACATTGCCGATGTACAGCTGGGCACCCTGACATACAGTTACCGGGGTGTCATGGATGGTAAACCGGCCAGCACATTCATGATATTCCAGACAGCAGGTTCCAATGCAACAGCCGTGAATGCTGAAATCAGCAAGCGGCTGGACGAGATGAGTAAAAATTTGCCTAAGGGAACCGAGTTTGTGACCATGATGAGTTCCAACGACTTCCTGTTTGCCTCCATTCACAATGTTGTAGAGACACTGATCATTGCCATCATCGTGGTCATCCTGGTGGTCTATTTCTTCCTTCAGGACTTCAAGGCTACCCTGATACCTTCTATTTCGATTATCGTCTCGCTGTTTGGTACATTTGCCTGTCTGGTAGCTGCGGATTTCAGTCTGAACATCCTGACACTCTTTGCCCTGGTGCTGGCCATCGGTACGGTGGTCGATGACGCCATTGTGGTGGTTGAGGCAGTACAAGCCAAGTTTGAGGCCGGCTACACCTCACCTTATCAAGCCACTAAGTCGGCCATGAGCAATGTGACCACAGCCATTGTTTCCTGTACCTTTGTCTTTATGGCGGTGTTCATCCCGGTCACCTTCATGGGCGGTACGTCGGGCATCTTCTACACACAGTTCGGCATCACCATGGCTACGGCTGTCGGCCTTTCGATGGTCTATGCCTTGGTGCTCTGTCCCGCCCTCTGTGCCATTCTGATGCGTCCCAGCGACGGTGAAAAGAGTGCCAAGAGCATCAACGGACGGGTACGTGCAGCCTACAATGCCTCGTTCAATGCTGTGCTGGGCAAATACAAGCGAGGGATTATGTTCTTCTTCCACCACCGCTGGATGGTGTGGGCTTCGCTGGCAGCCACTCTCGTGTTGCTGGTCTGGCTGATGACCACCACCAAGACCGGCCTTGTACCGCAGGAGGATCAGGGTGCCATTATGGTCAACATCAATACCGCACCGGGCAATACATTGGAACAGACCGAGCAAATCATTCTCCAAGTAGAAGAGATTGTGAAACAGACACCTGAGGTAGAGCACTATGCACGTGTAGCAGGCTATGGACTGATTTCCGGTCAAGGCACTTCGTATGGCTCAGTGATTGTCCGCCTGAAAGATTGGAGCGAGCGCAAGGGACAGGAGCATACGGCCGATGCCGTATCAGCCCGACTGAATGCTCAGTTTGCCCAAATCAAGGAGGCACAGATTTTCAGTTTCCAGCCGCCCATGATTCCCGGCTACGGTATGGGTAACTCCATTGAGTTGAACATGCAAGACCGTACAGGTGGCGATATGGAGACTTTCTACCAGTCGGTATTGCAATTCCTTAGTACACTGAACCAGCGTCCGGAGATAGCGATGGCCTATACATCGTATGCTCGCAACTTCCCGCAATATGTAGTGGAAGTGGATGCCGCCAAGTGCAAGCGGACCGGGCTCTCGCCAGCTGCTGTTCTTGATGCCTTGGGCAGCTATTGCGGCGGTTCCTACATCAGCAACTACAACCAATTTGGCAAGGTTTATCGCGTCATGCTGCAAGCCTCGCCGGAGTTCCGTCTGGACGAACAGGCTCTGAAAAACATGTTCGTGCGCAACGGTGCGGAGATGGCTCCTGTCAGCCAGTTTGTCAACTTACGTTCCGTATTGGGGCCTGAAATATCCAATCGTTTCAACCTTTACAGCCCCATCATGGCCAACGTGAATGTGGCAGATGGCTATTCTTCGGGAGAGGCACAAAAAGCCATCGAGGAGGTAGCTGCCCAGACATTGCCTACCGGCTACGGCTACGAGTATGGCGGCATGGCCCGTGAGGAAGCTTCCAACGGAGGTTCGTCCACTATCATGATTTATGGCATTTGTCTTTTCCTCATCTATCTGATTCTGGTCTGCCTCTACGAAAGTTTCTTGTTACCGTTTGCTGTTATTCTGTCCATACCGTTCGGACTGATGGGCTCGTTCCTCTTTGCCAAACTCTTTGGCCTGGAGAACAACATCTACCTGCAGACGGGTGTCATCATGTTGATTGGTCTGCTGGCCAAGACGGCCATCCTGATCACAGAGTATGCCGTAGAACGTCGCCGCAGGGGTATGGGTATCGTAGAATCTGCTTATTATGCCGCCCAGGTACGTCTGCGCCCCATCCTGATGACGGTGCTCACCATGATATTCGGTATGCTGCCGCTGATGTTCTCCTCCGGCGCCGGAGCCAACGGCAACTCGTCGCTCGGCACGGGTGTGGTAGGAGATATGGCCATCGGTACCCTGGCCCTGCTCTTTGTGGTGCCGGTGTTCTACATCGTCTTCGAGTATTTGCAGGAGAAGGTGCGCAAGCCCATGGAGGTAGAGCCGGATGTACAGATTGTCCGAGAAAAGGAGAAGAGCTTGGCCGAACGCAGTGCTACCCACAAAAATCTATAAACGGAATGAATATGCCTGATGGAATGATGATTTGTCTGGAGCACATGATAGCGTTCGGTGCTGCCATGCTGCTTGTCTTTCTGACAGACAAAATCAAACAGATAAAGAAACAAAAGAGATTATGATGATAAAGAAACAATTTCTCATATTAGGTGCTGCAACAAGCCTGTTGCTGAGCAGTTGCGGCATCTATCACAAGTACAAGCCGGCCACCGATGTGCCGGAAAATCTGTATGGCGAAGAGGTGCAGCCTTCGGAAGACACCCTGTCGCTGGGCGACTGGGATTGGAGGAGGCTCTTTACCGACACGCCTCTGGTGGAACTGATAGAGCGGGGCCTGGAGCAGAACACGGACTACCAGGCCGCCCAGCTCCGCATCAAGGAAGCGGAAGCCACGCTGCTCTCCTCCAAGTTGGCCTACCTGCCCTCGTTTGCCCTCTCGCCGCAGGGTGCGGTCAGCAGTTTCGACCACCACAAGGCCATGCAGACCTACTCCCTGCCTGTCACCGCCAGCTGGGAGGTGGATATCTTTGGCCGGCTGCGCAACGCCAAGCGGCAGGCACAGGCCCTCTATGCACAGAGCTTGGACTACCGGCAGGCGGTACGCTCGCAACTGATAGCCGGCATTGCCAATACCTACTACACGCTGCTGATGCTGGATGCGCAACTGGACATCACGTTGCAAACCGAAGCCTCCTGGCGTGAGATGGTGGCCTCCAGCCGGGCACTGATGGAGGCCGGACAGGCCAACGAGGCAGCCGTTGCCCAGATGGAGGGTACGCTCTGTGCCGTCAGTGCTTCAGTGCTGGAACTAAAGGAACAGATTAACCAAGTGGAAAACAGCCTGTCGTTGCTCTTGGCCGAGACTCCCCATGGTATCGAACGCGGTAAGTTGGCCGACCAAAAGATGCCCCGACAACTCTCGACAGGCATTCCTGTGAGAATGCTCTCCCGGCGTCCCGATGTGCGTATGGCAGAGCGCAAACTGGAACAGGCTTTTTATGCCACTGCACAGGCACGCTCAGCCTTCTATCCCTCCATTGTACTGTCGGGAAGTGCCGGCTGGACCAATTCGGCCGGCGGGGCCATTGTCAATCCAGCTAAGTTTCTGGCCTCGGCCGTAGGATCGCTCACGCAACCGCTCTTTGCCCAAGGTAAACTGACAGGACAGTTGAAGATAGCCAAGGCGCAACAGGAAGAGGCCGCCTTGGGCTTCCGACAGACCTTATTGAATACTGGCGTTGAGGTGAACGAGGCGTTGGTACAGTACCAGACCGCCCGAGAGAAATCCCGGCTTTATGAACAGGAGGTAAAAGCCTTACAGAAAGCCTATCAAAGTACCTCTTTGCTGATGATATATGGTACTACCACCTATCTGGAAGTCCTGACGGCCCGCCAATCACTATTCAGTGCACAGCTGACACAAGTAGCCAACCGATTCACTGAAATCCAAGGGGTTATCAACCTCTATCAGGCCTTAGGAGGAGGAAGGGAAGAATAATCTGTCAGCAACGAACTATTATTTACTGTAATTATATCAATCGGAGGGAACAATCAATTTAAGATTAATTTTTCCTCGTAGGGTTGTCCGGAAAGTGATTTTAGGACAGCCCTTTATTCTTTCTATAGTTTTAACAATCGACTTTCACTCATTTTGTTTGGTGTTTAAACAGCTAAGCTGTAAACCTCACACTCGGAAGAGCAAATATATTTCCTCTCCTCTCGCTTACTCGGTTTTTTGCACTATCTTTGTCGTGATAAGTTAATGACTGAAGCTTCGGATTTACATTAATAATTGAAAATGAATAAGGTAAGTGAATTGTTCGATACGTGTAGGGGCGCAACATCTTGCGCCCAAAGCCACACGACAGCTATGACACGCAATCAATCTGTTGATGTAAAACCAAAACTTGAATGAATAAGGAATATGGCGGACTATATAAAAGAACTGAATGACGAACAACGGGCAGCCGTGCTGTATGACGAGGGGCCTTCACTGGTGATAGCCGGTGCCGGTTCGGGAAAGACACGGGTACTGACCTACAAAATCGCCCACTTGCTGGAAGGGGGATACCAGCCTTGGAACATACTGGCACTCACCTTCACCAACAAGGCGGCACGCGAAATGAAGAACCGTATCGCCCTGCAAGTGGGCGAGGAGAAGGCACGCCGACTGTGGATGGGCACATTCCACTCCATCTTCCTGCGCATCCTCCGGGCAGAGTCGTCCCTGCTGGGCTTCACCTCGCACTTCACCATCTATGACACAGCCGACAGCAAAAGCCTGCTGCGCTCCATACTGAAAGAAATGGGACTGGACGAGAAAGTCTACAAGCCGGGCAGTGTGCAGGCACGCATCTCGCAGGCAAAGAACCACCTGGTCGCTCCCTCGATGTATGCCAACAGCCGCGAGGTGCAGGAGGACGACATGCGTGCCCGTATGCCGGCCATCAAAGACGTCTACCGCCGCTACTGGGAGCGTTGTCGGCAGGCCGATGCCATGGACTTCGACGACCTGCTGTTCTACACCTTCCTGCTGTTTCGCGACCATCCCGATGTGCTGGCACGCTATCAAACACAGTTCGGTTATATTCTGGTGGACGAATATCAAGACACCAACTTCGCGCAACACAGCATTGTGCTGCAGCTCGGGAAAGCGCACCGGCGTGTATGCGTGGTGGGCGACGATGCACAGAGCATCTACTCGTTCCGCGGTGCCGACATCGACAATATCCTCTCCTTCACGTCAGCCTATCCGGGTGCAAAGGTGTTCAAACTACAGCAGAACTACCGCTCCACCCAAAACATTGTAAAGGCGGCCAACAGTCTGATTGCCAAAAATCAAAGACAGATACACAAAGAGGCGTTTTCTGAAAAAGAGGCCGGTGAACCGCTGACCCTCTTCCAAGCCTACAGCGACGTAGAGGAGGGCGAAATCATAGCCAACAAGGTGATGGAAATCTACCGGCACGAACACTGCACGTATGCAGACTTTGCCATACTGTACCGCACCAACGCCCAAAGCCGTATCTTCGAGGAGGTGTTCCGCAAGCGGTCGGTACCCTACCGCATCTATGGGGGACTATCCTTCTATCAGCGCAAAGAGGTAAAAGATGTCATCGCCTACTTCCGACTGGTGGTCAACCCCAACGACGAGGAGGCCTTCAAACGCATCATCAACTATCCGGCGCGAGGCATTGGAGAGACGACCGTGAACAAGATTGTTGCGGCAGCAACCGAGCATCAGGTGAGCCTCTGGACCGTGCTGTGCCAACCGACCGGATATGGCATTGCGTTCAACAAAGGCACGCTCAACAAGCTGCAGGGATTCAAAGAGCTGATCAGCGGCTTTCTGGAACGTCTGTACCACGAGGATGCCTTCACGCTGGGACAGGCCATCATTCAATCGACAGGCATCCTGCGCGATATCGTACAGGAGAATACACCCGAAGCACTGAGCCGGAAAGAGAATATCGAAGAGTTGCTGAACGGCATGAGTGACTTCTGCGGGCAACGGAAGGAGGAGGGAGATTCGCATACGGGACTGGACGATTTCCTGTCAGAGGTATCTCTGCTGACCGACCAGGACACAGACAAGGATGCCGACCAACCGAGAATCACATTGATGACCGTTCACGCTGCCAAAGGACTGGAATTCAAGAATGTATTTGTGGTAGGACTGGAAGAGAACCTCTTTCCCAGTGCCATGAGCGGTGACTCACCCCGAGCGATGGAAGAGGAACGGCGCCTTTTCTACGTCGCCATCACACGAGCAGAGGAGCATTGCTTCCTATCCTATGCCCGCACCCGATACCGGTTTGGCAAGATGGAGTTCGGCAGCCCCAGCCGTTTTCTGAAAGACATTGATGCACGCTGCCTGCGTCTGCCCCACGAGGAGCGGCCGCTACGAAGCGGGGGAAGCAGACCGGCAACAACCTTCTCCCCCACCCCAACCGTCGAAGAAGCCCCCCGAAGGCTGCGCCGTATCACGGCCTCGCCCGCTCCTGCCGTAACAACGCCCACGAAGCGAGGAGGCAGCCCAGCAGCAGCCGTATCTCCCGGCCAGCTGATTGAGCACGAACGCTTCGGAGTAGGAGAAGTCATCCGGGTAGAGGGCGAAGGGGAGAATGCCAAAGCGACCATCCATTTCCGGAATGCGGGCGACAAGCAGCTGCTGCTACGGTTTGCCCGTTTCAAAGTCATCGGATGAGACAACGATTCAAGTATAAACATATAAAGAATAAAAGACGAATCTATGATTGATTTCAATCTCTTTCCCTCTCCTTGCTACATCATGGAGGAGGAACTGTTGAGGAAGAACCTCGCATTGATAAAGAGTGTGGCCGACCGTGCCGGTGTAGAGATTATACTGGCTTTCAAGTCGTTTGCCATGTGGCGTTCCTTCCCCATCTTTCGCGAATATATCCATCACTCCACGGCCAGTTCACTCTATGAGGCCCGGCTGGCACTGGAGGAATTCGGCAGCAAAGCCCATACCTACTCACCGGCCTACACCGAAGGGGACTTCCCCGAACTGATGCGTTGCAGCAGCCACATCACCTTCAATTCCCTTTCTCAGTTCCACCGTTTCTACCCGATGATAGCGGGCAGCGGAACGGGAATCTCGTGCGGTGTTCGCATCAATCCCGAGTATTCAGAGGTAGAGACCGAGCTGTACAATCCCTGCGCCCCCGGCTCACGTTTCGGATTGATTGCCGACCAGCTACCGGCCCAACTACCCCAAGGCATCGAGGGATTCCACTGCCATTGTCACTGCGAATCGTCATCATACGAACTGGAGCGGACACTCACCCACATCGAACAGCGGTTTGCCAAGTGGTTCCCCCAACTGAAATGGCTGAATCTGGGCGGAGGACACCTGATGACACGCAAGGACTACGATACCGACCATCTGGTACGTCTGCTGCAAGGATTGAAGCAGCGCTATCCATGGCTGCGCATCATTTTGGAACCCGGCTCGGCATTCGCATGGCAGACAGGCGTATTGCGATCAGACGTAGTCGATATCGTCGAGAACCACGGCATTCGCACAGCCATTCTCAATGTCAGCTTTACCTGCCACATGCCCGACTGCTTGGAGATGCCCTACCAACCTGCCGTACGCGGTGCCCGTATGGGCGACGAAGGTCCCTACGTCTACCGGCTGGGCGGCAACTCGTGCCTCAGCGGTGACTATATGGGCGATTGGAGTTTCGACCACGAACTGCAAATCGGGGAATCAATCGTCTTTGAAGACATGATACACTACACCACCGTAAAGACCACCATGTTCAACGGAATCCATCATCCGGCCATCGGAATGTGGAGCAAAGAAGGGAAAGCCATCCTTTTCAAGCAATTTTCCTACGAAGATTACAGGGATAGAATGAGCTGATTTTCAAAACAATGTCTTCATTAGGCCGCACAGCGTTCAAAATTATTACGTAAAAAAGTGTCCAGAATGTTTGCAGGTTCAAGGAAAATATCTACCTTTGCAACCGCAATCGCGGAAATAGCTCAGTTGGTAGAGCACAACCTTGCCAAGGTTGGGGTCGCGAGTTCGAGTCTCGTTTTCCGCTCAAGCAGACAGATTGCTTACCGAGAATGCCCAGGTGGCGGAATTGGTAGACGCGCACGTTTCAGGTGCGTGTGTCGAGAGGCATGCAGGTTCGAGTCCTGTTCTGGGCACTAAAGGTAGCAGTCGATTCTTTGATTTCTTGAAGAGTGCTGGAGAGATGGCGGAATTGGTAGACGCGCTACTTTGAGGGGGTAGTGACAATTATGTCGTGGGAGTTCGAGTCTCCTTCTCTTCACGTTAGATTTTAAGAAATCCGAATGCGGAAATAGCTCAGTTGGTAGAGCACAACCTTGCCAAGGTTGGGGTCGCGAGTTCGAGTCTCGTTTTCCGCTCGAAAGTATGCCCAAGTGGCGGAATTGGTAGACGCGCACGTTTCAGGTGCGTGTGCCGCGAGGCGTGCAGGTTCGAGTCCTGTTTTGGGCACTTTTTCCTCTCTGTAAAAGAGAGGATTTGCGGAAATAGCTCAGTTGGTAGAGCACAACCTTGCCAAGGTTGGGGTCGCGAGTTCGAGTCTCGTTTTCCGCTCCATTTTGGGGTTTCCCCCCAATTTCTGAATTATTTTAAATTATAGTCCTTTGGAAAGTGATTTCCGAGGGACTAATTTTTATACACCTTTTTCCAGAAGTTCATATACCAGACCGTACAATATGAAAAAAAGAGAGGCAGCCGAACCGACCACCTCTCTTCTCTGTGACCCCGCTGGGACTCAAACCCAGGACCTTCAGAACCGGAATCTGACGCTCTATTCACTAAGCTACGGAGCCGAAAGCGGTTGCAAAAGTATAAAAAAAGTCGTCACGTTCCTAATAAATATCCTTTTTTTTGTTCCCATCCCGCCCATTCATACATGATATTTTGCAAAGCCCTTCGGAATAACATATCTCATTTTGTTATTTTCTTCTTATTTTTCTATCCACATATCAATATTATTCCTATCTTTGCGCGTCAAATTAACAAATCGTCATTAAACTGAATTGATAAAAGAAACGATATGAGCTACTTGATAACTCCTGAAGGCTATAAGCCTCTATTGGACTTAAAACAGACCGAATTAGGTATTAAACAGATTAAAGAGTTCTTCCAGATGAACCTCTCCTCAGAGTTGCGTCTGCGCCGTGTCACTGCCCCCCTGTTTGTGCTGAAAGGAATGGGTATCAACGACGACCTGAACGGTGTGGAGCGTGCCGTGACTTTCCCTATCAAGGATTTGGGCGATGCCAAAGCGGAAGTGGTACATTCATTGGCCAAGTGGAAACGACTGACGCTGGCCGAATATCACATAGAGCCCGGTTACGGCATCTATACAGACATGAATGCCATTCGGGCAGATGAGGAACTGGGCAACCTGCACTCGCTTTACGTAGACCAGTGGGACTGGGAGCGTGTCATCCGTCCGGAAGACCGCAACGTAGAGTTCCTGAAAGAGATTGTGATGCGCATCTATGCAGCCATGGTGCGCACCGAATATATGGTGTATGAGATGTACCCGCAAATCAAGCCCTGCCTGCCCTATCCGCAGAAGCTGCACTTCATCCATGCAGAAGAGTTGCGCCGGCTCTATCCAGACCTGGACGCAAAGGGACGCGAACATGCCATCTGCAAGAAATATGGTGCCGTATTCATCATCGGTATAGGCTGTGTACTGGGTGACGGGAAGAAGCATGACGGACGCGCTCCGGACTATGATGACTACACAACCCCCGGCTTGAACGACCTGCCCGGCCTGAATGGTGACCTGCTGTTGTGGGACAACGTACTGCAACGCAGCATTGAGCTTTCGTCTATGGGTATCCGTGTAGATAAAGAGGCACTGCTGCGCCAGCTGAAGGAGACGGGCGAAGAGAAACGTCTGGAGCTCTACTTCCACAAGAGGCTGATGAACGACACGCTCCCCCTCTCCATCGGAGGAGGTATCGGGCAGTCCAGACTCTGTATGTACTACCTGCGCAAGGCCCACATCGGCGAAATACAGGCCAGCATCTGGCCGGAAGAGATGCGTCAGGAGTGTAAAGCGCACAACATCCATCTGATTTGACAGACAACCATTTCCCCTCGGAAGGAGGCCGGAGCATCCAGATGCCTTGGCCTCCTTCCGCTTTTTTAAGACGTTTCCCCTCTGAATCCCCTTCCGGAGATTTGATTCATTACACATTAATTCGTACCTTAGCGGCGTAATACAAGCCGCCCTCCGGCTTTCCTAAAACATCGCACTTATGAATGTACAGATAGAAGAGAGCTGGAAAAGACATTTGCAGCCCGAATTTGACAAAGAATACTTTCTGAAACTGACCGACTTTGTACGGACAGAATATCGGACGACCACCATCTATCCACCCGGCCGGCTGATATTCAACGCCTTTGACCTCTGTCCGTTTGACCGGGTAAAGGTGGTCATCATCGGACAGGATCCCTATCACGGTCCCGGTCAGGCCCACGGGCTCTGTTTCTCGGTGAACGACGGCATCGCCTATCCGCCCTCACTGGTCAACATCTTTAAGGAAATCAAGGCCGACATCGGTACCGAGCCTCCTACAACAGGCAATCTGACCCGTTGGGCCCGGCAAGGAGTACTCCTACTCAATGCCACCCTGACAGTCCGGGCCCATCAGGCCGGTTCACACCAGAACAAGGGCTGGGAACTGTTTACCGATGCAGTCATCCGCCTGTTGGCTGAGGAGAAAGAGCACTTGGTATTTATCCTGTGGGGAGCCTATGCACAACGCAAAGGTGCTTTCATCGACCGCAGCCGTCACCTGGTGCTCACATCAGCCCACCCCTCTCCCCTGTCGGCCTATAACGGCTTTTTCGGCAACCACCACTTCAGCCGTACCAACGCCTATCTGGAGGAGCACGGCGAGACGGGAATCGTCTGGTAATCCACACACTTGTGACCCCACACATTGAGCACATGAAACAGGAAGATACCCTTAGCCCGACCCTCCACCTGCAACGCCAGCAATTGCTGCTACGCATGGAGTATGAGTACGAGAAAGAGGAGTTCAAACGGCAGACGGAAGCAATGGGCGTAAGCCGCAAGGTGAAGCGGGGATTGTGCTGGTATCCCGTCCAGACAGGACGCACCTACTACAACTCGCTGAACCAGCTGGTGCTGGAAGTCACCCGCACGGAGGACATCGACATTGAGCACGAATTTGAGTATGGCCGTCCGCTCTGCTTCTTCCGACAGCATCCCGACGGCACCCTTTCGTACCACAACTTCATTGCCACCGTAAGCTATGCCGACGACCGGCGAATGGTTGTAGTCATGCCCAGCGCAGGCTCTATACTGGATGTACAAGGAGCAGACCACCTGGGCGTACAACGCTACTTCGACGAGACCAGCTACCACGCCATGTTCGAAGCCCTGGAAGAGGTGGTACGCAGCAAGGGGAACCGGCTGGCCGAACTCAAGGAGAAGCTGCTGGGAAGTGTCAGGCCGGAGATGAGGCAACTCTATCCCGTCCGCTTCCCTTGGCTGAACCCCACCCAAGAAGGTGCTGTAAACAAGGTTCTTTGCGCCAAGGATGTAGCCATTGTACACGGCCCTCCCGGAACCGGAAAGACCACGACACTTGTCGAGGCCATCTATGAAACACTGCATAGGGAACCGCAAGTGCTGGTATGTGCACAAAGCAACATGGCCGTGGACTGGATTTCCGAGAAACTGGTAGACAGAGGCGTCAATGTGCTACGCATCGGCAACCCTACACGGGTAAACGACAAGATGCTGTCGTTCACCTACGAGCGTCGGTTCGAGACCCACCCCTCCTATCCTGAACTATGGAGCATCCGCAAGGAACTGCGGCACCTCTCAGGACAGACGCGCCGTGGCAGCTACGAAGGGCGCGAAGCACTGCGCAACAAGATGAGCCGCCTGCGCGACCGGGCCACAGCACTGGAGGTACAGATCAACGCCAACCTGTTCGACTCGGCCCACATCATCGCCTCCACACTCGTTAGCAGCAGCCACCGTCTGTTGGCAGGGCACCGATTCGGCACCCTTTTCATCGACGAGGCAGCCCAGGCTCTGGAGGCCGCCTGCTGGATAGCCATCCGGAAAGCCGACCGTGTGGTGCTGGCTGGCGACCATCAACAGTTGCCCCCTACCATCAAATGCTACGAAGCTGCCCGACAAGGACTGGACCGCACGCTGATGGAGTGTATCGTAAAGCAGAAGCCCGAAGTGGTTTCGTTGCTGAAGCTGCAATACCGCATGAACGAGGCCATCATGCGCTTCTCGTCCGACTGGTTCTACAACGGCCTGCTGGAAGCTGCGCCTGAAGTGAGACATCGGGGGATTCTGGATTTGGACGTACCCATCTCCTGGATTGACACGTCAGACAAGGGATTCAAAGAGAGCTTTGTCGGAGAGAGTTTCGGACGCATCAACAAGTCGGAGGCCGATTTGCTGCTAAGCGAACTGGAAAGCTATATCCAGCGCATCGGAGGCAGACGGATATTGGAGGAACGGATAGACTTCGGACTGATTTCACCCTATAAGGCACAAGTGCAATACCTGCGCAGCCGCATCAAGGGGCAAACCTCCTTGCGCCCCTATCGGGAACTGCTGACGGTCAACACAGTGGATGGATTTCAGGGACAGGAGAGAGATGTCATCTTCATCAGCCTGGTACGTGCCAATGAGGAGGGCCAAATCGGCTTTCTCAACGACCTCCGACGCATGAATGTGGCCATTACACGGGCACGCATGAAGTTGGTCATCCTGGGTGAAGCCGCTACACTTGGGCACCATCCGTTCTATCGCAAGCTTTTGTCCTACATCCAGGAGCAAGGGCATTAAGGAAGGGATGTGTACTTTTTCTTTTGTCTTGAAACAAAAGAAAAAGCTACCAAAAAGAAAAATTCAAGGCTCACGTCTCCGTCGCTACTCCGACATTGCCTGAAGGGGTCGTCGCGGAACTCGCTGCGCTCAAACAGCCGCTCCTCCTGCCCTTCAGTCAACGCCTCCGCTTCACGCTCCTGCGCCTAGGCCAAACCATTCTCTTCAATTTAAAATTTAATGTGGCACTACTGGCGGGATGAGGGCGGAAAATGTTCCGCCCCTACTTGTAGCTTGTAACCTTGTTAACTCGTTGACTGTTCGCAAGTTTTAGGCTTGTGAAACTTGAGGTAAAAAATTCAGGCATCTGAAGCACCTTATCGCTTCTTCATACCCTGATAGACGAGAAACAGCACGATGAACAGACCGACAGCAATGAAGAGATACCCTATCTCATGGCTATACTCCGTGACACGTGCCAGTAGCTGCTCCTCGTTCTCAATGCCGGGAACGGTAGAAAGATAATAACCGATGAAAGCCAGGATGGAGTTCCAGATGCCGGCCCCCAAGGTAGTGAACAGCAGGAACGTACCCAGCTTCATCCGCGCCAGCCCGGCCGGAATAGAGATGAGCTGCCGGACGGCAGGTATCAGGCGACCGATAAAGGTGGAGACTGCACCGTGCTTGTCGAAATAGGCCTCAGCACGCTGTACCTTCGCCTCGTCAATCAAGCACACATGCCCCAACCGGCTATTGGCAAAACGATAGATGATGGGACGTCCCAGCCACTTGGCCAGCAGATAATTGATCAGCGCACCGATGTTGGCACCGAAGGTAGCAAACAGCACCACCAGAAAGACATTCAGCTGTGCGTTGGTAGCAGCCTTCCATGCAGCCGGCGGCACCACCACCTCCGACGGGAAAGGGATAAACGAACTCTCTATAGCCATCAGCAACGTGATGGTCCAATAATTCAGGTGCTCTAGGCACCATTGAATAAACGATACAGATTCCATACTAACTATTTATAAACGGGGGAAACACAGGTCTCACTCTGACAAATCCCAGTCTGCATTCTCTTTCCCCAATATAAAATACTTGTCCACGATTTCTGTCAAATGGGCCGACACATCCACGCCCTCCAACGACTGCATGAACGAGTGCCACACGTCATCGGGCAAAGGATTGTTGCACAGTTTGTTGTACTTGACAAATTTACGTCGGTCACCCATCAGCAGCGAGAGCAACGCCAACCGCTCTATCGTTCCGCCGTCGTCCAGATGTAACGAGTATGCCTTTTCGAGAGCCTGTCGGGCTCCCTGCACATCTCCCAACGTGATGCAGTGCAAACCTATGTTATACCAAGTATCGGCAGTAGGATCGAACCGCAATGCCCGTTCCCAGGCATTATAGCCCTTCTCCTCCTCTCCATCCATTCGATAGAGGGTACCTTGCAACAACAGAGCGTAACTGTTGCAATCGTTTATCGCCAGCGTCTGCTGACAATAGTGATGCGCCATCTCCCTGTTCCCCAGAAAGAAATAGGCGTGGGCCATATTGGCATAGGTCTCCATGAGCAGATCCGTTGCCAACTCATCCTGCGGCGTTTCCTGCAAGTCCCTTACCGCCTCCTGAAAAGCTTCGATGGCCTTCGCATACTTCTTGTAGGCCAGAAATATCGTGCCCATGCAACTCAGCGCCATCCCTTTGTGGTCGCAGACAGGAGGGAAGTTGCAAGCCATGAGCAAATCCTTGATACTCTGCTCCGGATTGTCCAGTTCCAGATAGAGGTCCGAGCGCAGCATATACGCCTCTCCATACTCGTCATCCGTCACTATCGCATAGTCGCACGCATCGATAGCCTTGTCTATCAGCGACAATCTCTTATAGCAGACAGCCAGTCCATACCAATAGTGAGGTGAATACGGGTTCTTGTCAATCAGACGGTTGAAATAGTCGGCTGCCCGCTCCGCGTCCGATATCTCCAGGCTGTAGTCAGCCATCAGCTTCAGAAACGCCTCATCGTCGGCATAGAGCGTTTCTCCACGCTTCAGCCACACCTCCACCTTTTCGAGATAGCCGGCATCCATATAGGCGTATGCTATCTCAGTGATGTTGGACAGGTCGTCCTTATCCTCCACCCGTTCAAGCAGGCGGTCGGCCTCCTCCACTTCTTCGTTACGCAGCAGCAGGCTTGCCTTCAGGACGATGACCTCGGAGGTCTCTTCAACTATCTGCTCTACAATCTCTTGCGCACACGCATCGTCATCGGTGTCCAGATGGAGATAGGCCAGCTCCACCAGCAGCGATGTATTACCCGGATGGAGAGACAAGCCGTATTGGGCTATCTCCTTGGCCAAATCATACTTCCGGCCTACAGCACACCAGTCCGCCAGGTCTGCGCAATCCTCGGCATCTATATAGAAAGACTTCTCGTGTTGCCGGGCTTCCTCATACCCTTCCAGCAGTTCTTTCAACTCCTGATCCCTGTTTGACAACGAGTATTTCTGACTCATGACGGACTGTTTTGGTTTCTATTGACTACCTATCTATGAATAACAACGTTCAGCGGGGATTATTTGTTGATTTTTCCCCATATATCCTTCAGACCGACGGTGCGGTTGAACACCATCCTGCCGGCCGTCGAATCCTTATCCACATTGAAGTAGCCGATGCGCTGGAACTGCAGATACGACAGCGGTGCCATGCCGGCAGCAAACTTCTCGATGTAGCAGCAGGGCAGCACGTGCAGCGAATCGGGGTTGATAATCTCCTTCATGGCTGTCAGTGCATCACAGCTCTTCTCCTCACGGATGGCAGCCAGTGCATCGCGCGGATTCTCCACCTGCCACAGACGGTCGTACAGGCGGACCTCTGCCTGCAGACAGTGGGCACAGCTCACCCAGTGGATGGTACCTTTCACCTTGCGGTTGGCACCCGGCAGTCCGCTCTTGGTATCGGAATCGTACTCGCAATATACTTCAGCAACGTTGCCGTCTGCATCCTTCTTGCAGCCGATACACTTCACGATGTAGGCATTCTTCAGACGCACCTCCTGACCGGGCGTCATGCGGAAATATTTCTTGGGAGCATCCTCCATGAAGTCATCGCGCTCTATCCAGAGCTCGCGGCTGAACTCGATGGAGTGGCTTCCCTCCTCGGGATGTTCGGGATTGTTGATGGCCTCCATCTCCTCTACCTGGCCTTCAGGATAATTGGTGATTACCAGCTTGACGGGATTCAGCACAGCCGACACGCGGGTGGCCCGGTCGTTCAGGTCCTCGCGCACGGCACTCTCCAGCAGAGCGAACTCGTTGAGGGCATCGTAGGTAGTATATCCTATCTTGTCGATGAACTTATGGATAGACTCGGGCGAGTAACCCCGACGGCGGAATCCGCAGATGGTCGGCATACGCGGGTCGTCCCATCCGTTCACCAGTCCCTCCTTCACCAGTATCAGCAGGTTGCGTTTGCTCATCAGTGTGTAGCTCAGATTCAGTTTGTTGAACTCATACTGATGGGGGCGATGGTCTTCCAGGTCCTTGCCCTCCTTCACCCAGTCCACGAAGAGGTCGTAAAGCGGGCGATGCGGCACGAACTCCAGCGTACAGAGCGAGTGAGTCACCCCTTCGAAGAAGTCACTCTGTCCGTGGGCGAAGTCATACATCGGATACGCCTTCCAGGTCGTGCCGGTGCGATGATGCGGATGCTTCACCACACGGTATATGATGGGGTCGCGGAAGTGCATGTTGGGGCTGGCCATGTCAATCTTGGCACGCAGCACCATGGCTCCCTCCTCTATCTCGCCGCTGTTCATCTTCTTGAACAGCTCCAGATTTTCGGCAATGGGACGGTTGCGGAACGGGCTTTCCGTGCCCGGCTGTGTAGGCGTACCCTTCTGTGCGGCAATCTGTTCGCTGGTCTGCTCGTCGATGTAGGCTTTCCCCTCCTCAATCAGCCGGATGGCAAAGTCCCACAACTGCTGGAAGTAGTCCGATGCATAGTACTCGGCCCCCCACTGATAGCCCAGCCACTTAATGTCCTCCTTGATAGCTTCCACATACTCCACGTCTTCTTTGGTAGGATTGGTATCATCAAAACGCAGGTTGCATACACCGCCATGATCAGCTGCGATGCCGAAGTCCAGACAAATAGCCTTCGCGTGTCCGATGTGCAGATAGCCGTTCGGCTCCGGCGGGAATCGGGTCTGTACCCTACCGTCGTTCTTGCCCTCTTTCAAGTCATTCTCCACTATCTGTTCGATGAAGTTCAAGCTCTTCTTCTCGCTTGTCTCTTCGCTTTTGATTTCTGCCATACTACTTTATTTTAATAAGACATAGACATTTACTTCTGTTTCAGCGAGCAAGGGTTATCCCACCCGTTTGCCGCATTCCTCTCTTTTTCATTGCAAAAGTACGACATTTTTTTCATCTATCGGCATACACATACAAAAAAATGAGAACGAGGCTGTCTCTCTGCCCTTACGGTCAGTTGTTGAGCAGGTATAGTCTACGGGGATAGGATTCGAAAACGGTCGCGGAAAATCATCTTAACATCTGTTTGTCGCATCCGCCTGTTTCGTCTGCGCATGAAACGGATTTTCCCCACTCCCTACCTGCTCCCTACCAACGCCCTACCAACTCCCTATCAAACCCACCTCTCTCTCGCTCCTATGGAACGAACAACGAACGAAGATGTAGCGGCTTTGGCGGGAAGCAGGGAATGGGAAAAATCTTCACAGAACGTTTACGAAAAGATGCTGATTAGCCTATGATAACAGGTATCTGTCCAGCCGAACCCCAGGGCATGGCCAACCAGTACTGCAGCTATGACGAGTAGCGGCAGCAGCAGCTGGAGCAGCAGCAAACCGGAGGCAACCCGGATGCTGGCGGCAAGCCATTTAGGGGAACGCTTCAGCATACGAACCAAGCAGACAAACAACCCTACAGAGAGCAGCATAGAGAGAGCACAATGCAGCCAAGGTGACTGATTGAAATAAAACAAAGAGCAAGTAGCGAGAACCAAACTCTCGACATACAAAACCCACCAACGGGCGGGCAGTTGCGACGGGGTAACAGATGCGACCTCCCGGTCAGCAAACATCTGACCTGAAAAATCGGTTAAAAATTGAATAGCTTTCATATTACATATTGTTATTTAATTAATTTTCAGTAATTTCAGGTGGAGAAGCCTGGCCTCTCTACCTGCTTGATTATTCATCTTCTTGTGCATTGAGACTCATCGCCTCGCGGGCATCCTGAAGCGTGTTCCAAGAAATCTCCTGCTGGAGTTCGTCTGACATGCTTTCCCACTCTTCATCAGAGACATCGTACATTAGCCTGTCATCTGCCATATCCTTACACCTCCTTTCTTTTATCATTTAAGTTATCAATTTCTATTATTAATGTAGCTGATCAGGTCTTGATCCTTCAGAAGGCGGCGGCTTGACTCGTGACGGACAAATAGCTGGTTGCCATTCAGGAATACGATTCCTTGCCAAGCAGGCACGTCAATTCGATAGAAGAGTTTTTCATCTGAAGTCTTGAGCCACGTCATTCGGATAGAATTGACGAACTGAAAATTGTTGAAGGCCAAGTGCATCAGATTTAGAAAATCTGCCTCGAAGTCGTTTCTGTTTTCAAAGGGGGCATCCTGCTCCAATTCATTTTCGATGCCGACGATGGTACCATCGTTCCGGACACCAATATAGATGACTCCATTGATATGACTGTTTGCGAATGCACATATTTCAGAAAAGATGTTGTTGTATTGCGCAATCCGCTCATTGGCAGCCCGCATCGGGCAGTGAAGGAATGAGGCCTTATACTCTATTTGTGAGCCTTCTTGAACCGGAAGGGTTCTATCCGAAATGCCCAAAATATCCAACAGTCGTTGACGTAGCGTAGATTCATTGCCAGCCTGCTGGAGCTGGATAATCTGGCAAAGTTCCTCCCTTGAACAGACAGCATAAGCCTGATTCAATAGTTCATCAATGGTTTGCGGGCAGAAAAGCTGCGCTCTTTCAAACAGGCTCTCTCTATTCATTCTCCTTGCAAACGACCTTCTGTAAAGAGGGGTCTCCCGTCTTTTGTAGATGGGTCCGGGGAATGTTCTTCCGGTTGAGTCATCGTACGACAGCTGAAGTGTCGCACCAATGATGGGCTGGCCTTCGGCATCAACTATATCTGAAGGCAACTCTACGAAATTCAGGATACACCACCAAGGACACTCGCCTTCTGCACCGTTTTCTTTCGTATACGTAATGTACAGAGCGTTATTCTTGATAAACTGCTCTGTAATCATTGATTGAAATGTTTTCATTTTTAATTAGTTTTTTATCAATGACTATCGCCTGTTTATAGCGAAACTGGGAACTTATATTGACCGGTCTTGTGCTCCCTCTCGCCTGCGCGCTTTAGATATAACCAGATTGACAACCACTGATTTAAGTTAATAATAGGCTTTCCCTATACGGTTAAGCCGTTTACTTTACCTTAAGTCAGATAACATTAATTATGTTTTTGAAACTACTAATCAACGCCCAACCTCCAGTAATAAGGAGCAATGCTCTAATAATTAATGCAGTTTTAAGAGGAAATGGGATTCCAAAAACACGGCAGATATACCACATAATATCTGCTGCTGTTACAGACTTTGTAGATGCCACAATTGACTCCACTACTACGGCTATTCCGTAGATGAAAATTAAAATTTGATGCATATTTGATAATTTATTGTCCTCCCGAAGAAGAACTGATTTTACTTAGATGCAAAAAAAATGCACCAACCTCAATTCTTGAAGTCGATGCAAATATACGCGAACCCTTAATGCGACCTTTACACGTAAATTTATTAAATGTGAATCTATTCTGTCTTTTTCTTCGTTTTACGTTTCATATTCTCTTTCATTTTCTCTTTCTTGTTTCTTCATTTTTTAATTCACTTTTGAAAGTGCCTTTTGAAGGATTTCTTGTGTATGGTAATATTACCCTCTCCACCAGCTCCCACGGAACTGAAATAGTATATTTCTCTGCAATTATTTTTTTTAAATACCCAGCAAATGATGCTATATTATTTCCCGTACAGATAAAACAACACTCATACCTTTCATCTTTCTCTATTAAACCTTCATCCTTCAGTATCTCTATAAGGTTTTTATCATTGTCAATTAAATGGTTATTGAGTTTTTTTAAATGGTGATTGAGCTTTTCAATCAACTCACCGAAAGGCTCTTTTGTGAATGCTGTTTTCTGCAATTGTGGATTCTTCTTCGATTCATTCTTTTTATCTTCCGGCGCCTTATACTCTTCTTTTTTAATAATACACCGTTCAAACGTCTTGGCCATCAGCTTCACAGCGCGAGCGGCAACATCAATGATGTCCTCGTCGTCATTCAGTGTTACCCAGAACAGCCAATATCTTTGTTCCCAGATATTATCAGTCGGTTTATAGCATTTCAGATAGTTTTTCCATGGGAATGTGTTATTGAGTATTTCCGTCAGTTCCAACTGGAAGTTGTACCCCCAGAAAATATCTTTTCCGCTGCTATTTTTGTATATCTCTTGAAGCTCATTCTTATCCTTCATAAAAATATTAGGCCACTCACGGCGGAATTGCTCACACTGCTTTTCCAAGTCACCCGACTTTACCTCCCCCTTTACGCCATAGTATATTCCCTCTGACGGTTTTCCCCGATGATATTCTATGATGAAGTCGTAGACGCGCCCGTCAATAGACTCGAAAGGCTTATCCGCATCGTCAGGCCTGTACCTATATATAATATGATAGAAATCTCCCTTTATATCATCGCGAACAAAACCCTTTGCCTTTACCAGCTGCTTCATCTTGTCAAGATAGAACTGAGTGAACTCGTGAATGAATTCCGCCTGTTTCTTATATCCAAAGTCGGTATTGTACTTGCTATGGTAGGAAAACTCCTCAAGCAGGTGAAATACCTGTGGAGCGACATAATCCAGCAGGTTTTCATTGGCGGCATATACAAATGACAAGTTGTAATGTTCAAGGAAGGCCTTCTCCATTCTCTTATTATTTTTATTGAACAGTCCCCATGTATAAGGAACGGTGGCAGGGTCATACGATTCTTTCTGCGAGCAACCGATGTCGCACAGCAAAGCCGGCTTCTTTGCTTCTTGTGCCCGGCATCTTGCCTCTTTCGCACTATCTCCTCCTATTCCCACAAAGACATCAATCTCAGCGTCATCGTCACACTTAGTCAAAACCTCAATCTCACTATCTGAAGAAATCACAGAATCATCATTCTTCAAGCGGTTAATAGAATCACAAAGCTGATCTGACTTGAGCCCATCACAAGTCAAAAGAAGCACTTTATATACTTTCTGATTATCCATTTCGTTATTTAGAACCTTGTTTTTCATACTAATATCTCTTTCATTGAGCATACACATTTGTTTTCCTACTGCTGTATGCTGTCAAGACAGATACAAATATAAATAAAGTCCGCAAGATTCTATACCGACAGAACAAAGAAAGAGTATATTTCTATAGAGGAAAGGTATCCAGGCAAACATGACGACTGCATGCCATTCCCTACCTTTTCCCTACAATTCCCTTAGCATCCTGTTCGATTCTCTTAGTCTGACTAAGGGAAACCGAACAGGATGCTAAGGAGAAGCCTGTGCCTGCAAGGAACCATGACTATCCCTTAGAGGGAACATCTGAGGCCGCATCGCCCTGATGGGAGAATTGTCCCTCTATCTCCTCTATGTGATTCCAAAACACGTAGCAGGCAATCATATCGTTACGCCACCGTCCTTCATCTTCCGGATTTCCTGTTTCCATTCGTCTGCAGGAATGCGCGAGTAGTGTACCTCACCCATCACGGGAACAACCCGCTTACCACCAATTATCAGACTCTTCGAATCCCAGTCAACAGAGGGATTCTATGCCAAAACCACCAGTACCACCGCAAACGCAGCGACAAATGTCATCCATCTTTTCATTTTTCTTGATCTTTTATTGTATCAATATTTGATTTCCTTGCTCTTTAAGTTTCTGGTTACAAATTTACGGAATGTTTCCGATTTACTACCTGTTGTTGAACTATAAAAGGCAAGGAACCGGCTTTACGAGAGAGAACCAAGCTCCTTGCCCATATGGTTATTGTACCATTGTGAGCTATAAACATTAGGCTATAGTTAATTACAGCCGAAGTATGTTACTAACAGATTTATCATGAGCAAATACTCCCGTCAACAAAATCGCCCTTAGGGGTTACACAATGATTTTCGCTAATCGTCGAGAAGGCGATAAAACCGGCCAAACTACCCTATCCTCGTAAATAAGCGAATCTAATTAAAGGATTTTTTGGCTCTTTTTGTCAGGAAATGAGAAATAATACAGCTCCTGCCGGGTGCAGTTTTGCTTGGACGTACGTCGTTAGAGGGTAAGGACGTACGTTGTTAGGGTGCAAGGACGTACGTCCATAGAATGTCTAATCATAGTGCGCCAACAGTGTTGCACAAAACCGAATGAAATGTGCAGCAAAAGTGTATCTTTCCTTGTCCCAAACTACTCCTCACTGCTTCTATTTAGCGGCAAATGGCAAACAGAAAGAAAATAGCATTTTGATATGCTATCCCGCTGTTTGAAAAACAACATGTCAAAAAAGGAAATTTTCACAACCAAGCCAAAGAGCAGATTCTTCACCCCGCCGATATGGAATCTCGTGGATTTTATATACATTTGCAACCTCATTTATACATACAAACAACCGAAGAAAATTATGATTTCAGTAGATGGCCTGACCGTCGAATTCGGCGGTACCACCCTGTTCAGTGACATTTCATTCCAGATTAACGAAAAAGACCGTATCGCCCTGATGGGAAAGAACGGAGCGGGCAAGTCGACCTTGCTGAAGATACTGGCCGGCGTACGACAGCCTACCCGAGGAAAGGTGACAGCACCCAAGGAGTGCGTAGTGGCCTACTTGCCCCAGCACCTGATGACTGCCGACGGACGCACCGTATTTGAAGAGGCATCACAGGCCTTTGCACACCTGCACGCCATGGAAGCGGAAATCAACGCCCTGAATCATGAACTGGAGACACGTACCGACTACGAGAGCGACAGCTACATGGAGCTGATTGAAAAGGTATCGGCACTGAGCGAGAAGTTCTACGCCATCGACCTGACGCACTTCGAGGAAGATGTGGAGAAAGCCCTGCTGGGTCTGGGATTCAACCGGGAAGATTTCCAACGCCCCACCAGCGACTTCAGCGGCGGTTGGCGCATGCGCATCGAGCTGGCCAAACTGTTGCTGCAGAATCCCGATGTACTGCTGCTGGACGAGCCGACCAATCACCTGGACATCGAATCCATACAATGGCTGGAGGAGTTCCTGATAAACAGCGCCAAAGCAGTGATTGTCATCAGTCACGACCGCAAGTTTGTGGATAGCATCACCACACGCACCATCGAGGTGACCATGGGACGCATCTACGACTACAAGGTGAACTACTCACAATACCTGGTGCTGCGCAAAGAGCGGCGCGAACAGCAGCAAAAACAGTATGACGAACAGCAGAAGATGATACAGGAGACGAAGGACTTCATTGAACGCTTCAAGGGCACCTACAGCAAAACGTTGCAGGTACAGAGCCGGGTGAAGATGCTGGAGAAGCTGGAACTAATAGAGGTTGACGAGGAGGATACGTCAGCCCTGCGGCTGAAGTTCCCTCCCTCGCCACGCAGTGGCAGCTACCCGGTCATCATGGAGGGGGTAGGTAAAAGTTACGGCAACCACACGGTATTCCGCAACGCCACACTCACCATCGAACGGGGAGACAAGGTGGCTTTCGTGGGCAAAAACGGCGAAGGTAAGTCGACACTGGTGAAGTGCATTATGGGAGAGATAGAGCACGAAGGCACACTGACACTGGGACACAACGTGCAGATAGGCTATTTCGCCCAGAACCAGGCATCGCTGATGGACGAGAGCCTGACCGTGTTCCAAACCATCGACGAGGTGGCCAAAGGGGAAATACGCAACAAGATACGCGACCTGCTGGGGGCCTTCATGTTCGGCAGCCCCGAAGCATCGATGAAGAAAGTAAAGGTACTGAGCGGTGGCGAACGTACCCGACTGGCCATGATCAAGCTGTTGCTGGAGCCGGTGAACCTGCTCATTCTGGATGAGCCTACCAACCACCTGGATATGAAGACAAAGGATATCCTGAAACAGGCTCTGATGGACTTTGACGGTACGCTGATAGTCGTGAGCCACGACCGTGACTTCCTGGACGGACTGGTAACCAAGGTCTACGAGTTTGGCAACAAACGGGTTAAGGAACACCTGTGCGGCATCTACGAGTTCTTGGAGAGCAAGAAGTTGGAGAACCTACAGGAGCTGGAACGTAAACGCCCGTAACCTCATCCGTAGAGGTACGATAAAAAGCGAGGCACAAAGCTGTGGAGACATTGATGAATCTCCCTGGCTCTGTGCCTCACCAGTATGCTTATACAATCTGCCGACCCGCTTAACGTCCGGCAGCTTCAATCATCGTCCGGATCTTTTCATTCAGTTCATCGGCCTGCAATAGCTGTTCCAGCGTGAGGTGCATACGCCAACGCCAGTAGTGACGTGGATTGGCAGGCACATTGATACGCTCGGCCTGTGCATCGGGATTACGCAGCGACCCGTCTACCGAAATCCAGTCTTGCCAAGAGAGGATACTCAGGATGGAGTTGCTCTGCAGGTGCGCGTTCACCACCTCTTCACACAACTCGGGTGTAGCGGAGGCCGGAGCTGCACCGGCATGGCCCAGCACGGTGTTGTAGTAGCTCTGCGTCTGTGCGGCATCCTCTTCCCACCAGCCACGCAGCGTAGACATGTCGTGGGTAGAGATGGTACATACAGAACGGTACGGATACCAGTCGGGATGGCCGAAGGCCTGCTTCGGGTCTTTAGGCATACGCTGTATCTCCAGGGAGAGGATGCGCAGGTCGTTCATCACCCAAGCCACGCAATCGGGTATCATGCCCAAATCTTCGCCGCACACCAGCATACGGGTACTCTGCGTCAGTTGCGGCAACTTCTTCATAGCCTGCTGACCCCAGAAGTCGTTGTGACGATGGTAGAAGTAATGGTCGTACAGACGGTTGAAGGCAGCCTTCTCCCAATCGTTCAGTGCCCGATAGACATAGTCGTGCTGTACACCGATGCGGGGATGATACTTGTAGGGATCGTTGCGGTCGGGCAGGAACAGGACATCGCTGATGAGCGCATAGAGTCCGTCGCGTACACGCACGCTGTCGGCATCCGTCTTTCCGGCAAAGTAGGCCTCTACCTTGCGCTGGGTATCAAACTCAGGCTTCATCTCGTAAATCTCCCACGTATCGGTGGTGCGAAGGAACATCTGTTTCACAAAGTCGGTATGCGGTCCGAACATCTCGCCCAAGAAGTATTCGTGGATATAGGGTTTCAGGAAGAGGTCTTCACGGAAATGCAGTCCGTAACTCTCTATCTCCTCACGAGTCATGGGCAAGGCGGGAACAAATTGTCCCAACAGGCCGTGAACGGCATTCATCGGAATCTCCCAGATGCGGAAGAAGCCCAGAATATGGTCGATGCGATAGGCATCGAAGTATTCAGCCATCTTGCGGAACCGTTTCATCCACCAAGCATAGCCATCCTTTTCCATCACGTCCCAATTGTAGGTGGGGAAGCCCCAGTTCTGTCCGTTGACAGAGAAGTCATCGGGTGGCGCACCGGCTTGTCCGTTCAGGTTGAAATAGTGCGGTTCCTTCCACGCCTCAACACTGTTGCGGCTGATGCCGATGGGAATATCTCCCTTCAGCACGACACCGTGCTTGCGGGCATGTTCGGTAGCTGCCAGCAACTGCTTGTGCAGATTGAACTGGATATAGTAATAGATGGCGATATGCGGATAATCCACTCCCTCGGGACGGCACAGGTTCTCGATTTCGCGGGGATTGTACTGGCTGTAGCGCGGCCAAGTACGGAAGTCGGGTGTCTTGTAGGCATCACGCAGATAGCTGAAGACGGCATATGGTTGCAGCCACTCCTTATTGGCCTCATAGAAGTCGCGGAAGGGCTTGGAGGCAAGTACCTTCTCTCCCTCCTGACGGAAGATGAGGCGGAAGTATTCCCACTTGGCATGGTTGACAGCCTCATAATCTACCTGCGGCAACGCATTCAGCTCCTTCCGTTGCTGTTCGAAAGCCGCTGCAGCCTGCTTGTCCTTCAAGGTTCCCAACTGCTTCAAATCGGTATACATGGGATGGAACGCATAGATGGAGATGCTGTTGTAGGGATAGGAGTCGGTCCAGGTATGCGTCATGGTGGTATCGTTGATGGGCAATATCTGGACAGCCCGCTGGCGAGTGACCACAGCCCAATCAATCAGTTTTTTCAGATCACCGAAATCACCTACACCGAAACTCTCCTCCGAGCGGAGTGAAAATACCGGTACAGCCACACCGGCACCTTTCCAGGCCGGCAGGTTGAAGTAGACGTAGCGGTCGCCTATCGCCAACGTTTCGTTTGCTTCCAGCTGGGGATCGGACATATAGCGGTTGGGATTCTCCTCCCAAGCCACCACACACTGCTCCTTCTTGTTCCACAAGACAAACTTATACTCCATAGGGAAGGTCAGCTTGTCCACATCCAGTTCTACCTGCCATTCGGGGAAATCGACATCACTCATGCAGACGGCCTGCTGAGGATTCCAGTTGCCCAGAGCGGGCTGGTTGCCACAGAGAACCAGACAGTGATCCTCATCCACACACGGAGCATAGGCCTTGATGAGCAGGCTGCGGCCGTAAGTTGCGGGTACGGCATCGCGATGCTGATGGGCCAACAATGACTCGGTGAAGGCCGATGTATAGAAATACTGCTGTTCGGGCAGATTCTTCCAACAGTCTACAATACGATAGTGCTTGGCCGACTTGCCCGTCACATGCAAGGTACGCGGCAAGCTGTCCCACTCTACCCGCACCACTTCCAATCCCCGGCAGATGACATAACGATATGTAATCATCCCGTTCCGTGGAATCCGCACATCGACGTCGGCTGTCCAATGCACACCGTCCACCGTATGCAGGGGCAATGCTTTCTCGGAGATTCCGCCGCCCAATTCGGGAACCGATCCCAGGATTTTCACTTCCTCGCCCCAACTGGTGCGATACTCAATATTAAAAGATAACGTCATATATATTAGATTTAGAAATAGCAATAACCGCAATGGGTATGCAAGTATAGCGATTAATCCTTGCATTCATGCGGTTATTGCTATTCAACTCGTGCAAATAATTACGCAAACGTTTGCTTTTATTTCGGGTTATCCGCAACGCGAAGCACCGCAAGTCTTGCAGATGAGACAGCCTTCCTGATAAACCAGCGTCTCGCTGCCGCAGTTGGGACACTTCTTGCCCTTGGCCTCGGTACCGTCCTGAATGTATTTCTTCAACGCACGTTCCACGCCGTTCTTCCACGTATTGATGTTCTCGCTATCCAACTGCAGGGAGCCTACCAATTTGATAACCTGTATGATAGGCATCCGATAGCGTAGCACACCGGATATCAGCTTGGCATAGTTCCAGTACTCCTTATTGAACTTCTCCGACAGGCCTTCGATAGTGACCTTGTACCCGCGTTTGTTCTCAAACTGGAAGTCGTAACGCTTGTTTCCATTTTCATCCACATTCTTGATGATGTGTCCGGTCGTTACATTCTTGGGCAGGATAATGCCCTCGTCGTCATCCAGCACACCGGTAAATATCTCGTAGGGACGGTTGTCCAGCAAGCCGACAAAAGCCACCCATTTCTCCTTGTTGTTCTGGAAACGGACCACATCGGCATCCAGGATGCGCGGACGCACCTCTACCACCGTAGGCGGCTTGCAGGGAGGCAGATCGGCCTTCTTGTCACCCTTCGTAGAGATGAGTACACCCGAACGGGAGCCGTCGCGATAGACCGTACATCCCTTGCAGCCCGAGCGCCATGCCTCTACATAGAGACGGTTCACCAGTTCCTCGTCCACATCGTTAGGCAGATTGATGGTCACACTGATGGAGTGGTCCACCCACTTCTGGATGCGTCCCTGCATCTTCACCTTCATCAGCCAGTCCACGTCATTGGATGTAGCCTTGTAGTAAGGAGACTCCTGCACCATGGCATCTACCTCCTCCTGCGTGTAGCGACGGGCCGGATTGTAGCCCTTTGCCTCCATCCAGGTAACGAACTTGGGATGGAACACAATGTATTCCTCAAAGGCATCACCTGTTTCGTCAATGTAGTCCACATGCACGTTGGTATCATTCGGGTTCACCTTGCGACGACGTTTGTAGACGGGCAGGAAGACCGGTTCGATACCCGAAGTGGTCTGGGTCATCAGACTGGTAGTGCCCGTAGGAGCGATGGTCAGACAGGCGATGTTGCGGCGCCCGTATTGCTTCATCTCTTCGTACAGTTCGGGATCGGCCTCACGCAGCCGGTTGATGAACGGATTATCCTTCTCGCGTTCGGTATCGTAAATCTCAAAGGCGCCACGTTCCTTAGCCATCTGTACCGATGAGCGATAGGCGTTCAAGGCTATCGTGCGATGCACTTTTTCGGAGAACTCCGTAGCCTCCTCTGTGCCATAGCGCAAGCCAAGTGCCGCCAGCATATCGCCTTCCGCCGTGATACCCACACCGGTACGACGACCCTGACCGCTCTTCTTATATATCTTCTCCCACAGCGTGCTTTCGGTCTCTTTCACCTCTACGCTTTCGGGGTCAGAGTTCACCTTCTCCATGATGCGCTTAATCTTCTCCAATTCCAGGTCGATGATATCGTCCATGATGCGCTGAGCCAGTACCACGTGTTTCTTGAAGAGGTCGAAATCGAAGTAAGCATCCTCCTTGAAGGGGTTGACTACATACGAATAGAGGTTGATGGCCAAGAGACGACACGAGTCATACGGGCAAAGAGGTATCTCGCCACAGGGGTTGGTCGAGACCGTCCGGTAGCCCAGGTCAGCATAGCAGTCGGGCACAGACTCACGCAGAATGGTGTCCCAGAAGAGGACACCCGGCTCAGCCGACTTCCAGGCGTTGTGTACAATCTTCTTCCACAGGTTGGCAGCATTCACATCCTTCTTCACAATGGGATTCGGCGAATCGACAGGGTATTGCTGTACGAACGTCTTCCCTTCCACAGCCGCCTGCATAAAGTCATCCGTCAGTTTTACTGAGACATTGGCTCCGGTGACCTTGCCTTCGGTCATCTTGGCATCGATGAAAGCTTCCGAATCGGGATGTTTGATGGAGACACTCAACATCAGTGCACCCCGGCGACCGTCCTGAGCCACCTCGCGCGTAGAGTTGGAGTAGCGCTCCATGAAGGGAACCAGACCGGTAGAAGTCAGTGCAGAGTTCTTCACCGGCGAGCCTTTCGGACGGATATGCGACAGGTCATGCCCCACGCCACCACGACGCTTCATCAGCTGAACCTGCTCCTCGTCTACCTTAAAGATAGCTCCATACGAGTCAGCCTCACCATCCACACCAATGACAAAGCAGTTGGAGAGAGAGGCAACCTGATAATTGTTACCGATGCCGGTCATCGGACTGCCTTGGGGAACGATGTACTTGAAGTGATCGAACAGTTCGAACAGTTCCTCCGAACTCAGCGCATTGGGGTATTTGGCCTCGATGCGGGCCACCTCATTGGCTATACGCCAATGCATGTCTTCCGGAGATTTCTCATAGATATTGCCGAAAGAATCCTTGACTGCATACTTGTTGACCCAAACTCTGGCAGCCAGTTCATCGCCTTGAAAGTAACGCAACGACTCTCTATAGGCTTCTTCGTAAGAATATGTCTTCTTTTCCACGGATGTGTTTTTATTTAAAATAGATTTATAGAATCAAAAAAATAATAGGATGTAGAAGTTATGTATGTCGATAATTGTATTCGGCTGCAAAGCTATGAATGTTTTTTGGTCTGACAAAAAAAAACAGTGATGAAATTATCAGCCATGTCAAAGTTTTCACTTTTCCAACTTACAAAAACTGATATTCAACATATTATCTTTATTTAACTAACAGAAAGTTTACACAAATCTGGAATTTATACACCATTGGATTCTGATTACGGTTGATAATTATCGGCAATCCTTCTGCGATACCGATGGAAGGATTCGGATAATTACTGTTGCAAATGTGCCGCCCAATTTGTATTTTTGCAGAAAAAAACAAAGACATCATGAAGAGTATGAACGAACGACGGAGCATCCGCCAATATCAGTCGAAGGAGATTCCCCAAGAGCTACTGAACGAGCTGCTGACAACAGCTTGCAGAGCATCCACGGTCGGAAACATGCAAACATACAGCATTGTGGTGACCCGCGATGCCGAACGCAAACGTCGGTTGGCACCTGCCCACTACGGACAGCCCATGGTGGAGAACGCCCCCGTTGTACTGACCTTCTGCATTGACCTGCGACGTTTCAGCCAATGGTGCAAATGCCGCCATGCCCAGCCGGGCTACGACAACGCGGAATGGTTTGTAACCGGTGCCGTAGACACCCTGCTGGCCGCACAGACCTTCTGCGTAGCAGCCGAAGAGAAAGGGTTGGGCATCTGCTATCTGGGTACAACCACCTACAATCCGGAACAGATTATCGAGGTGCTGCAACTGCCCGAACTGGTCTTTCCCATCACCACCGTCACTGTAGGATGGCCTGCCGAACAGCCCGACCAGACCGACCGTCTGCCTCTGGAGGCCGTCATCCACGAGGAAGTCTATCACGACTACACTCCTGCAGACATCGACCGCCTCTATGCCTACAAGGAATCACTGCCTGAGAACCGCCGCTTTGTAGAGGAGAACGGCAAGGAAAACCTGGCACAGGTATTCACCGACGTACGATACACCCGCGAAGCTGCTGAAGCCATGTCGGAAAAGCTGCTGGATACAATCAAACAGCAGGGCTTCTAAGAAGAGAAACACCTAAAAAAAGGCACGGAGAGACATACTGAATCATACGCAGTCTCCGTGCCTTTCTTATTTTCCCAGGTGGGTATTCCCTCTTATTTCTTCAGAGCGGAGCATATCTCGGCAATATCCTTGTCGAGCACTTTATCCACATTCTTCTGCTCACGTACCGTCTTGCAGGCATGGAGCACCGTGGCATGGTCTCTGCCACCAATCAAGGTACCTATCTTAGCCATCGAGAAGTCGGTATACTGCTTAGCCAGATACATAGCCACCTGCCGGGCCAATACCACCTCACGCTTCCGCGACTTCGTATGGATGGCCTTTATCTCCAATCCGTAGTGCGTACAGACGGCATTGATAATCTCATCCACAGTCACGCTCTTGTTCTCGCTGTTTACCACTTTGCGCACAATGCGTTGTGCCAGATCCATGTCAATCTCACGGTTGTAGATAGTAGAGTGTGCCACAATGGACACGATGATACCTTCCAAATCGCGTACGCTGTCGCTGACATTCTCTGCGATATAATCCACCACTTCTGCCGGGAAGCGCAGTCCGTCGCGTTGTATCTTGTTGCGCAGGATATCCTTCCGCAACTCTACGGTCGGCTTCTCCAGTTCGGCCACCATACCCCATTTGAAGCGGGTAATCAACCGTTCCTCCACACCTTGCAGCAGGACGGGAGCCCGGTCGGATGTCAAGATGAGCTGCTTGCCATTCTGGTGCAGATGGTTGAAGATATGGAAGAAAGTGTTTTGTGTCTTGGTGACACCGGCAAACTCCTGAATGTCGTCAATGATAAGGACGTCAATGGTCTGATAGAAGTTGATAAAGTCGTTGGTCGTATTGTTGCGTACAGAGTCGGTATACTGCACCTGGAACAGATGAGCAGAAACATACAACACCCGCTTCTCAGGAAAAAGCTCCTTGATTTTCGTACCGATGGCATTGACAAGGTGCGTCTTCCCCACCCCCGATGCTCCGTAGAGGAACAACGGATTAAAGATGGTCTTGGCCGGATTCTCGGCCACGGCCTCGCCTACGCTACGCGACAGTTTGTTGCTGTATCCTTCGATGAACGTATCGAAATTATAGTTCGGATTGAGGTGCGGATCCAGGTCTGACACAGGTGGCTGCGGAATCTCCTTCCGTTGCTCTCTGGCAACAGAATGCCCGCCATGCGGATTGGAAGGAAGCGGCACTTCTACGCGCGGACGCTTCACCACCATCACATGATACATCAGCCTGGTACCTTCTCCAATCACCCGATAGATGGTCTTGCGCAGCAAGTCCACATACTTCTCCTCCAGATGCTCGTAAAAGAACTGGCTCGGCACTTGCAGAACCAAGGTCTTATCCGCATACTTCATGGGAACTATCGGAAGGAACCACGTTTTATACGCCTGCTCTGAAACATTGTCACGTATGATTTCGAGACAACGGTTCCACAGCCCGACATGATTTGTTTCACTCATAACGGCTAACTAACAATTATCATTAAGCATAACTTCTACGTTTGCAAAATTGGGAATCTTATTTCAAAAAAACAAGTACGTTTTTTCTTGCATTTTTCAAGGAAGGAATAACGGGTTTAGTTTCAACCACTTAAGAAAAGAGGCCCTTCAAGGGGGATTTGAGGCAGATTTGCTATTTCCGAACATCCTATTGTTCAACAGCTTACAAAGAAAAACAGGATTCCCGATGAAGAATCCTGCCCACTTGGTTTTATCCATATAAAGTTGATTAGAGGCACTCAAACAGCTTTTTCCAGCTTTTCCTTCCGAAGCCTCCTATTTAGATAAATTCTATTTAAACCATTTTTTCGAAGCGCATTCCGACAAAGCGGGAGCCGCCCGCGCATCTCTTTTACTTGTCCTTCTTGCCGAACAGCGAGAAGTGTACATAACGCTTCGGGTGTGCCTTCAAATCCTCCAGCAAAGCAGCCGCATTGGCCGTTGTCGCATTCAGGTTCTGGTAGAGTGCCGGGTCATTGAGCAGCAGGCCTACGGTATTGTCCGGCTGATTCAATTTGTCGGTCAGCGAGCGTACGTTAGCCAGCGTAGCATCCACCTTCTGCATAGCCGCAGCATAGTCAATCTGCTTCAGGTTGTCCGTCATGGCCTCCACATTCTCCCCAATGTGATTCAGCTTGGCCGTCAGTTGCGGGATGTCATTTTTCATCAGGCTCTGCAGTTGCCGGCTGGTACCGGCCATACTGGCCGTCAAATCCTCCACATTGTGCAGCGTAGCAGTCAGAGCCGGATCGGCCAACAGCGTGTTCAGCGATGTCAGTATCGAGTCCAGCTTCGGCATCATCTTCTCCAGTTGCGGCAGCATCTTGGCCGCCTGGTCCATCATGCCACTATTCAGTCTTCCAGGTATGGTGTCGCCCACCTGATAGCGTTCGCGCGGGTTGTTGGCCAGCAGCAGGGTCATCTTTACGCCTCCCAGCATCTCGGCCACCAGTTCGGCTGTACTGCCCTTGGGTATACGCAGGTCCGGTTCCACCTCAATCTCAGCCAAAACGTTGCCCGGTCGGGTATAGTCGTAATGCAGTGCCCGCACGATGCCCACACGAAAACCATCCGCAAAGACGGGGCTTGATTTGGTCAATCCATTGATGTCCTGAAACTGCACATAGAAATAGCTGGTCGGCTTGAACAGATGGATACCCTTCAGATAATTGATGCCATATATTAATACACAGAGGGCTACGATACCGGCCATACCTATTTTCACTTCTTTGGTCAACTTCATAATTCAGATAAGTTTAGTAAAATCCATGATTATTATTTGTTTCTATTTCGTTTGAACTCAGCAATCGCCTCATTGACATTGACCTTCTTGCCTCCCTTGAAGGCTATGATAAAGGCATCTTTGAAGCGGGCGGTCAGTGTGCGCCGCGTACGCAGCACCTGATTATAGTCGGTAGATGCGCCATAAGTATATTTATAGAGACCTCCCTCCTGGTAATACTCGGCACCTTGTAGTCCCTTCAGCCGTTTGTCATTCTTGGCCAACGGACGCGAGGCTGTCAATACCTGTACCTTGAACACCGGTCGTTCCCCCTCTCCCGCCTTCTGTCCGGCTGGACGGGATTCGACCTTCTGCTCTCTCTTTGGCGACGCTTCCGGCTTCCGCTCCGGTTCATCGGCAGCAGCCTGCTCCGTCACGACGGGACGGTCTGCTATCACCAACGGCGGTTCATCGGTAGCGGGCCGTTCCTGCTCATCCACCACCGTCGGCGCCTCCACCTTTCCTTCCACCGTCTGAGGTTCCGGCAATACCTTCTCGCCATCCATCCGTATAGCCTGCTCGCGCTTGTAGGTCAGGAAAGCATTGAATATGCCCTTCGCCAACGAGGATGTCCCGTCTTCGGTATTCAGGAACTTCTCTTCATCCGGCGTAGAGATGAAACCCAGTTCCACCAGGATGCTCGGCATGGCACTGGCCTTCAGCACCAGAAACCCCGCCTGATGTACCCCCCGGTCGGTTCTCTTGCAAGTGTTGCGGAAATGCTGCTGCACCAGCGAAGCCAGATGTACACTCTGCGACATGTATTTATCCTGCATGAATTCGAAGATGATATATGATTCGGCTGAATTGGGGTTGAATCCCGCATAGCGTGTACGATAGTCGTTCTCGTACAGGATAACCGAGTTTTCCCGCTTGGCCACATCCAGGTTTTCATCCGATTTGGCCAAACCCAGCGTCCACGTCGATGCACCTCGCGTGGTTTTGTTCTTAGCCAACGCATTGGTATGGATAGAGATGAAGAGGTCGGCCTTAGCATTGTTTGCAATCTCCGCCCGGCGGTCCAACGCGACGAAGACATCCTTCTTTCGCGTATAGATTACCTTGACGTCCGGACAATTCTGCTCTACCATCCGTCCCAGCTTCAAAGCCACGTTCAGATTGATGTTCTTCTCTCTAGAGATTCGCCCGATGGCTCCGGGGTCATGTCCGCCGTGGCCTGCATCGATAACCAGCACAAAGTCTTTGGCTGCCACACTCCATGCCAGCCAAGGAGCAATCAGCAGAGCGATACACAAGCGTATCCTATTCACACAGGGTCTGTATAGTCTCATAAAGAATTCCGAATGAAAAACCGCGCAAATTTAATTCTTTTTTATAGAAAACTCCCACTTTATCTACAAGTTTTACTATTCTCTTCCTCTTTTCGGGCAGTTTTTGAGAAAAAGCCGCCAGTTTTTCCCAAATTGAAGTAACTTTGCAGGCCGAAAAAGCGAGTTCTTGAATTTACGAGATTAACTATAAAATACATATAGTATAGAAGAAATGAAACAGAATGCCCTTGTCCGTTTCTTGAAGAACTGGACACTTCCGCTGGCCATGCTGGTCGGCACACTGGGATACTTTGCTTTCGCACGCATTCCCTGGCTGACCCCGGCCAAACCATTCACCAAGAATCTGATTGCTTTTCTGACCCCTACCCTGATTTTCGCCCAACTGCTGCTCACTTTCTGCAAAGTGGAGATACGCGATTTGAAGCCGCGTACCTGGCACGGCTGGTTGCTTCTCATCCAATCATGCACGTGTCTGGCTGTCGTGGCCCTGCTGCTTTATTGTCCGATGGACGAGACCTACAAGCAGGTGTTCGAAGGGGCCATGGTCTGCCTCATCTGTCCCACGGCTACAGCCGCCGCCGTCATCACAGGCAAGTTGGGAGGCAGTGCCGCCACGTTGACCACCTATACCCTGCTCTCCAATCTGCTGGCCGCCCTCTTTGTACCGCTGCTCTTCCCGCTGGTCGAGCCACACGAAGGGCTCACCTTCTTTTCGGCTTTTCTGAAGATTCTGAGCAAGGTCTTCCCGCTGTTGCTCTGTCCCTTCTTTCTGGCCTGTCTGCTGCGTGCCTTTACTCCGCGCCTGCACCGGTTGCTTACTGACTATCACCAGACCGCTTTCTATCTGTGGGCCGTAGCCTTAGCCATCGTGTCGGGGCAGACAGTCCGCTCTTTGGCCACCAGCCAGGCACCGGTCCATACCGAATACCTGCTGGCACTGGCCGGCCTGATTACCTGTTGCCTGCAGTTTCTCTTCGGCAAGCGGATAGGCAGCCATTACCACGACCGCATCAGTGCCGGGCAAGCATTGGGACAGAAGAACACCGTGTTGGCCATCTGGATGGCCTACACTTACCTGAGCCCGCTTTCGTCGGTAGCCCCCGGCTCTTACGTGCTATGGCAGAACATCATCAACAGTTATCAACTTTGGAAGAAGCGAAAGCTTGCATAATTCATTTGTTTTATCTATTTTTACGGCGAAGAACTTTTAGAAAAGCACACTCGCCATGAAAAAATACCTGAAAACGGATGAATGGAACATCATAGAAGATAGCTTCCATGCCGACAACCTACGCATCTCGGAAAGCATCTTCAGCATCGGAAACGGCCGCTTCGGACTACGCGGCAACTTTGAAGAGCCCTACAGCAGCGACAGCTACCAAGGCTCGTTTGTGGCCGGCATCTCATACTTAGACAAGACCCGCGTAGGCTGGTGGAAGAACGGATTCCCCCGCTTCTACACCCGCATACCCAAGGCCGCGAACTGGAGCCGCATCCACCTGCGCCTCATCGACGAAGAGCTGGACCTAGCCCAATGGGATGTGGACAGCTTCCACCGACGGCTGGACATGCGCGAAGGAATCTCGTACCGCGATGTAGATGTCACCTCGCCCCGAGGCAACCAGTTGCGCCTGCACGTCGAGCACCTGGCACACATGTCACGCCCCGACCTCAGCCTCATCCGCTACAGTGTCACCTCGCTCAACTACAAAGGACGTATCTCGCTGGTTCCGCTGCTTGACGCAGCCTTCACCAACGATACAGACCGTCCAAATGAAAAAATCTGGAACATCCTGCGTTCGGGTGCCTCCAACGACTGTGCCTACCTTTGGACACAGACACGACGTGAGGATGCCCAGGTGTGCTATGCCATGACCTACCAGTTCTTCAAGAACCATCGGGAGACCACAACCAACCCCATCCGCATTGAGAAAGAGAAACAGACGGGATTCAGCTTGGGTACCGATGTGAAACCCGGCGATACCGTCACACTCGTCAAGTACACCGCTCTGCTGACCTCGCTCTACCACGAGCGATCCGAACTGGTGGAACACGCCATCCGTACGGCCCACTCTGCCCGCGCCCTCGGATGGGACAAACTGCGGAACGAGCACAAACAGGCTTGGAACGAGATATGGGACGAAACCGACGTCGTCATCAAAGGCGATGCCGAGGCCCAGCAGGGTATCCGCTACAACATCTTCCAGCTCTACCAGACCTATCGGGGAGATGACCCTCGCCTGAACATCGGGCCCAAAGGATTTACCGGCGAAAAGTATGGAGGCAATACCTACTGGAACACGGAGCTGTGCTGTGTCCCCTTCTTCCTGCTCTCTACCTCGAAAGAGGTGACCCAGAATCTGCTTATCTACCGCTACAACCACCTGAACCGGGCCATCGAAAACGCCCGCAAGCTGGGCTTCACCGACGGTGCCGCCCTCTTCCCACAAGTGACCAGCAGCGGTGAGGAGTGTCACAGCGAATGGGAAATCACCTTCGAGGAGATACATCGGAACAACATCATCGTCTACGCCATCTTGCAACATTCCGTACTGACAGGTTCCCTCGACTTCATTGCCCACTACGGACTGGAGATGATGATTGCCATCTGCCGTTTCTGGAGCCAACGGGTGTCCTTCTCCCGCCCCAAACAGAAATACGTCATTCTGGGTGTGACCGGCCCCGACGAATATGAGAACAACGTGGACAACAACTGGTACACCAACTACTCGTGCCGGCAATGCCTGATGACAACCCTCCACTTTCTGGAGGTCATTGCCGACCGCTATCCCGACGAGTATGCCCGCGTCCGCCGCATCACCCACTTCCAGCAGGCTGAGGAGAGTGCGCGCTGGCAAGACATCATCCAGCACATCTACCTGCCCGAAGATGCCGAACTGGGTATCTTCGTACAGAACGACGGTTACCTGGACAAAACCATCCTGCCGGCCGACACCATCCCGACTGACGAACGCCCCATCAACCAGCATTGGTCATGGGACCGCATCCTGCGTTCCTGCTACATCAAGCAGGGCGATGTACTGTTGGGACTCTATCTCTACTATTATCACTTCGACCTCGATACCATCCGTCGCAACTTCGAGTTCTACGAACCCCTCACCGTACACGAGTCGTCCCTCTCGCCCCACATCCATGCCATCCTGGCTGCACGCATCGGCAAGCTGGAGAAGGCTTACAAGCTCTTCATGCAAACCACCCGCCTGGATTTGGACGACTACAACAACGAGAGCGACCAGGGACTGCACATCACCAGTATGCCGGGCAGCTGGCTGGCCATCGTACGCGGCTTTGCGGGGATGCAAGTGCTGCATGGTCGTCCCAGCTTTTCGCCCGTCATCCCTCACCCATGGAAGAGCTATGCCTTCAAAGTGAACTATCAGACACGTACCCTCCAAATTCAGGTACAGCGGGATGCCGTCCACATCACCCTCATTGCAGGCGAAGGACTCTCCATCCTTGTATATGACCGGGAATACGAACTCTCCCTCCATGAGGAACTGACCCTTCCGATGCTGGGGATATCGTGATGAGACTTCAGAGAGGAGGTGTCTGATAGTCGGAATAGAGAAACCCAATCTCGCATATTGAAGATACAGTACGCAAAAATCTCTTCTTCTCGCGCACACCTCTCTCTCTCTCGCACGCGCGCGCGTGAAAAGTTTTGTTTATCTGCCATCTGCCACACACTTCTTGTTAGTTTACTCTATATAAACGGATTAAGCATCAAAAAAATGTGGCAGATATTTTCGGATTTACAATCATTAACACAAAAATAGCCCATTTTTTGAAAAAATGGGTTCAAAACAAGTCGTTTTTGGGCGTTTTTTTGCAAGTTTGGGCAGATTTGTGGCAGATAACCGCTTTTTTTTCATCAAAAAAGCACTTATTTTGCTGCAACAATCACCGTTATCACTGTCGTACCACCGCATTTTCAAGGGTGTACAAACAGGCATGGAACAACTGTTTCATAGGTCATAGAACAACTGTTTCTCCTATAGATAACAACCGTTTCATTAGGAGATAACAACCGTTCCATGGGGCTATATGGTTGAACTCATTGACGCTATGAGGTCAAGTTCGTTCTCTCCGCACTTGTCCCACCAGTTGCCGATACGGGTATATGGGCCGCTCTCCATCATCTTAATCTGGAACCTGCGTTCAAGGAATTGTTCATAATTGTCGGTGACATATTGCTGGAGCAGTGCGGTCTGCCCTGCCTCAATCATGCCCTGATGTGGATAGATGAACCGGAACCAGAAGCGCAGGTAACAGTCGTCAATGTTCCATCTGATGTTTCTTGCTCCCAGTTTGCTGAACAGGGGAGTGTTTTTGGTGATAAACGAATATTCGTCGCAGAGGTTGCTTAGGTAGGCACCGGAATTCTTGCCAATCACGCTGTCTATCTCGCTTTGGGTGGTCATACCGGCTGCTATGAGTTGCAGTATGCTGAAGTATGTGCCGTTGTCGCGCCCGAATTCTGATATAAGGAGTTCTATGCCTTCTGTGACGAACGGAGAATCAGGAGAGGTGGCATACTTCAGCATTTTCGCGCATGTCGTAGCTTTGGCATCCATCAGCAGTGCCACATATTTTGCTACTCCTCCTGTCAGCATATAGAGGCACAGCAAATCGTCGGGCTTGAAATTCGGGT
>CALZEQ010000015.1 GCA_945641355.1 uncultured Mediterranea sp.
CGAATGATACATTGCAGTCGAACTGTAGGGGCAGACCTATGTGTCTGCCCACCCCCGCACGCAATGAATTTGAATGATTGCAGGGGGCGAACGGCATTCAGGGCGGACACATAGGTCCGCCCCTACACTTTAAATTTTAAATTGAATAAAATGAACTTTGGAATAGCAAAATCGGTAAAGAGCAGGGAGGTGAAGGTCTGCACCCCCGACCTGCTGGACAAGGCTCTGGACTCGCCTGTGGTGGCACGCATCTGCGACGAGATAGCGGACGCGCTGGAGCGGGTACGCGGCGGACTGATGGGCCGCGAGGACTTCGAGACGCTGAAACAGCAGCTGAAGCAGCAGCTGCCCATACTGACCCCGCACGCCACCTTCCGAGACGGACAGCGGCGGAACGCGGAGGCCATAGCCAGCGGCCTCTCCATGTACGACATCGACCACATACCTCATCCGCGCGAACGCTGGGCGGAGATTGCCCCGCGGGCGGCAGAACTGGGCATTGTGCTGGCCCACGTCACCCCTTCGGGCGAAGGACTGCGCATCGTCTTCGTCATCCCGCAGGGCATGAACCTGCCGCAGGCGCAGCGATGGCTGGCCGACGAACTGGGCGACACCACCTACGATGCCGTCTGCAAGGACCTGGCACGCTGCTCGTTCCTCGTGCCGAGGGAGTATGTGCTCTATCTGGACAGCACGCGGCTGTTTGGGATGGCTACGAGCTACGAGTTACAAGCTACCAGTGACGGGGATTCAGTTACGAGTGACGAGCTACAAACTACCAGTCAGGGCGGAATGTCTTCCGCCCTGACCGCTGGCGATGCCTCTGCGGACGGCATTCAGGGTGCAACATATTGTGCCTCTACACCTGACGTTTCACAGGCAACATCGGCGCAAAACGTGAATATGGAGTCACAAACAACATCCGCCAATCCCTATCCCGACACCTACCGTGACATCCCCTACACGGAGATAGTGGCCGCGCTGGAGGAGCAGCTGGGAGGCCGTCCGGCCAGGGGCGGACGGAACAACTTCGTCTTCGCCATGGCCTGCCACCTGCGCTACATCTGCAACGACGACCCCCGCTGGCTGGAGCAGGTGGTACCCACCTACGGCGAGGAGCGGGAGAAGTGGCAGGGCACCCTGCGCAGTGCGCTGACCAGGGCGCAGAGCCGCGAGATGACCGCTGCCTTGAAGCGGGCCCTGAAGGTGTGCCGCGACCGCCGTGCCGCCGCCGATGGCAACGCGGAGGAGGAGGACGGGGAGGCGGAGAGCCTGCCGCCCCAGATGCCCGACCGCCTGCCGCCCCTCATCCGCCTGCTGACCTCGCGCACGCCCGACGTCTACAAGCCTGCCGTGGCGCACGCCGTGTTCCCCGCGCTGGCCGCCCACCTGTGGCGCACCCGCTTCACCTACATTGACAACGTGGAGCACGAGGCCACGCTGATGAACGTGCTGATGGCGGGCACGGGCGCGGGTAAGAACTGCATCAGCGAGCCCATCAACCGCATCATGGCCGACATACGCCACCGCGACACGGAGAACCTGCGGCGCGAACGCGAGTGGAAGGACGAGGTGAACGCCAAGGGGGCCAACAAGGACAAGCGCAAGCGGCCCGAGGGGCTGGTCATCCAGGAGGTGGACCCCGACATGACGAACCCCGCCTTCGTGATGCGCATGGCCGAAGCCGACGGGCACTTCCTCTACACCAACATGAACGAGCTGGACCAGTTTGACGCCCTGCGGGGCAGCGGACGGGGCAACCAGCAGTTCCAGATTATGTGCCTGGCCTTCGACCCCAACAACCGCTACGGACAGACGCGCGTGGGCACGCAGAGCATCACCGAGAAGGTGCAGATACGCTTCAACTGGAACGCCTCCACCACCATCGGCAAGGGGCAGCGCTACTTCCGCAACGTGCTGACGGACGGCCCCATCAGCCGCATCAACTTCTGCACCATCCCCGAGCGCGAGATAGGTGCCGAGATGCCCGTGTACGGCACCTACGACGCGGCCTTCGACGAGGAGCTGCGTCCCTACATCGAGCGGCTGACGCAGGCGCAGGGGCTGGTGGAGTGCCCGGGTGCGCTGCGCCTGGCGCGGAAGCTGAAGGAGGAGTGCGCCGACTTCGCCCGCCTCTCGCAGAGCCGCACGTACGAGAACCTCTCGTTTCGTGCCAACGTCATCGCCTACCTGAAGGCCTGCGTGCTCTGCGTGGCGCAGGACGGCCGGTGGGACAAGGTGACGGAGGAGTTCGTGCGCTGGTCGCTGCAGTACGACCTGTGGTGCAAGATGCGCTTCTTCGGCACGGCCATCGAGGAGGCCGAGCGGCAGGGGCAGAACGGACTGGAGGAGGCCCACAAGCGCGGCCCCAAGAACCTGCTGACCCTGCTGCCGACGACCTTCACGCTGCAGGATGTCATCGCGGTGCGCATACAGGCCGGCCTGCCCGAAAGGGGTTCCATGCACATGATAAGTATGTGGAAAAACAGAGGATATGTGTCACAGATCACAGATCACAGTTTTGAAAAATGTAGTTAGCTACGTGTTACGAGCTACCAGCTACCAGTAGGGGCGCAAAATCTATTTCAATTTAAAATTAAAAATTTAAAGTGCCGTTCGCGATGAATGCGCCGGCGTGCGACCCCCACCTCGTAGGGGCGGACCTATGTGTCCGCCCTGAATACCGTTCGCCCCCTGCAATCATTCAAATTCATTGCGTGCAGGGGTGGGCAGACACATAGGTCTGCCCCTACACGCATCTTGTCACTCGTCACTCGTAGCTGGTAACTTGTAGCTAAAAAAACAGCTTGTAGCTTGTAACTAAAATAACATTTTAAATTGAATAAATCATGAAACAGAAGATATCGCGCGGAATGCGCAACAACAACCCCCTGAACATACGCCACGGCAAGAGCCGCTGGCAGGGGATGGCTGACTATCAGCCGGACAAAGATTTCGTAGTGTTCCGAACCCTGACGTACGGCTACCGGGCCGCCTGGGTGCTGCTGGACAACTACCGCTTCCATCTGGCCCGTGAGGGCAAGCCGTACAACGTGACGAACATCATCCGCCGCTGGGCACCGCCGCAGGACCGGAACGACACGGCACGATACGTGCAGACCGTGACGCGCCTCAGCGGACTGGACCCGCTAGCCGAGCTGCCCCGCGCCACCACGCTTGAGGGCGGCAGCAGACTGGCCCGCCTCATCGTGGCCATGACCTGCGTGGAGTGCGGCCTCCAGCCCGACTATGTGGCCCGTGAGCCTATCGCCTCCGGCTACTTCCTGGCCTTCCGCCGCAACCTTTGTTTAGCAACGAGCTAAATATATCCAATCAGAACTCTACTTTGGGAGCCGAGAAAGCTCCCAAAGTGGGATTTTGATGCTGCACACACCCGCCATCGGCGGGGAGCCGACGAGAAACAGTTAATAGTTCATTCCGAAGTGCCAGAGCGGGATTTTTAGTATGCCATCGCACCCATCCTGCCGATGAAGAGTACCGTACCCGTGCTGCACTCGGTAATCAGGAACAGGAAGGGACGATCCACATGGAAGGGGATAACCGTTGATGTAGCACTGTCCCCGTCTGCCGCTCCGTCCATCTCGATGCCGGTGACGGATGCCGCACCGTTGGCCAGCATGGCCAGCGCAATCTCGGCACTCAGGGGTGAGAGGACAATCTGACCCCGCTGCGCTGGAGAGAGCGAGGTCTCCACAGCCTGCAGCAGGCGGAAGGCGAAGTCTGCGCCCAGTGCAGCCACACCTTGTTCACTTTCTGTGAGGGTGATTTCTTTTCGCGTACTCGTTTCCTGGGGAGGAGCCAGATGCTGCGGTTCGTCCTTCTTCACCTCCTCTTCCTGTTCGGGCGTTCCGTTCACATCCACGTCCGTCTTGTCGTCGTCCTGACAGGCCGTCAGCCAGCACATGCAGCATACAGCCATTCCAATGTACCATTTCAGAGCTTTCATCGTCGTTCAGTTTTTATTTATATTCATTATGTGCCCGAATATGGTCATTATCTGAACGATGCGCAACAATTTGTCTTTTTTATTTTATTAACAATACACATTCACAGTCTGTTGTCCCGTTCTGTTTTTAGGCACTAAACAGCATTCAGGGCGGACACGCAGGTCCGCCCCTACACGTGACGTTGCGAATCCCCCTACGAACGGCATCGATGAGAAACCATGCAGGGACACACAGGAGCGATAAAACAGCGGTACGTCCTTAACAGCCTTTCAGGGAGTCGAAGTAGGTATCCAGCAGGTGCTTGGCCGCTACAAACGAGGTCAGACTGCCTTGCAGCACCTGGCGCTCCTCTCCGGCCAGCATCGCCTCAATCTGCGGATTGTGGTAGAAGCTGTCGCGCAACTGCTCGTTGATGCTCTCGTACATCCAGTACTTGCTCTGCTCGTTGCGACGATAGTCGAAGTAGCCGTTCTCCTTGACGAAATCCACATACTTATATATCATATCCCAAATCTCCTTCACACCAAGGTTGTAGAAGCCGGAATAGGTAAGCACCTGCGGTGTCCAGCCACTCTCGGGAGCCGGAAAGAGGTGGAGGGCGTTGCGGAACTGGGTGGCTGCCAGACGGGCACGCTCCAGATTGTCGCCATCCGCCTTGTTGATGACGATGCCGTCCGCCATCTCCATGATGCCGCGCTTGATGCCCTGCAGTTCGTCGCCCGTGCCGGCCAGCTGAATCAGCAGGAAGAAGTCAACCATGCTGTGTACAGCCGTCTCGCTCTGCCCCACACCGACAGTCTCCACAAAGATTTTGTCGAAGCCTGCCGCCTCGCACAGCACGATGGTCTCGCGGGTCTTGCGGGCCACACCGCCCAACGAACCGGCCGACGGACTGGGACGGATGAACGACTTGGGATGGACGGAGAGCTTCTCCATACGGGTCTTGTCGCCCAGGATGCTGCCTTTGCTGCGTTCGCTGCTGGGGTCGATGGCCAGCACGGCCAGCTTGCCTCCATACTGCTCCAGCACATGCAGGCCGAATACGTCGATGGAGGTACTCTTGCCTGCACCGGGCACACCGCTGATGCCGATGCGGACGGAGGCACCTGCATAGGGCAGGCACTTCTCTATCACCTCCTGTGCCACACTCTGATGTTCGGGCTTCACACTCTCCACCAGCGTCACCGCCTGGCTGAGTATGGTTACATCCCCCTTCACAATGCCTTCCACAAAATCGGCCACAGAGAGTTCACGTTTCTTCCGCTTGGGGCGGTTCTTCAGATAAGGATTGACAGACGATGGTTGTTCCACACCGGCATTGACAACCAATCCTTTGTATACTTCGCTGTTTTCGGGATGTTCCATAATTGATTCTATTTATAGTTAACACAAGTTCGCGTTACAGGCCTCGGATGTGTCTATTCGGCCTTGATATTGATTTCCACCTTGGGATGCTGCGGATCGTTGGTAATCATCAGCAGGCGCAGGTGGCGGCGCCGTTTGCCGATGTTCTTCTTGGCTACGGTCACCCGCAGGCGGGTGGTCTCGCCCGGCAGCAGGATATTCTTCTTCAGACTGACTCCTACAGCCGGATGGAACACCTGCAACTTGCTGATTTGCAACGGTGCCCGTCCGCTGTTGGTCAGCAGGATGTCCTGACGCGCCTTCTGCTTCTTGGCCAGCACCGCACTCATGTCCACATCGACGGCAGACACCTGAAGCAAGGGGGCATTGGCCCGCTCGGCAGCCGTCATGGTGGAGAAGTCGGGCAGCAGGATGGCCGATACAGGCAGTTCGTTCTCTTCGCTCACCTTGTCGCCGGCAAAGCGTGCCAGGTAGACAGTGGCTTGCGTCAAACCCAGGTCGGTCAGCAGATGCGTCTGCAGCGTAAGGGTTATCACGCCCTTCTCACCTTGTTGCAGTACGGCAGGTGTCGCCTCCATCGTCAGGTAGGGAGGCAGGTGCATCAGTACCGGTTCGTAGGGACGGTCGGAGAGATTCACCACGCCTATGTGCATCACAGGGTGTTCGCCATGCTGCACGTCGGGGAAGTCCAGGCTGTTGCGGTCAATCCGAATCTGTCCTATCTGGTAGGGATGCGTCTTGGTGAAGTCCTTGATTTCCTGCACCACCTCACCGTTCAGATGCAGATAGACCACGCGAGGGTCGGCATTCGTACGGATAGCCACCGATTTATGGAAATGGCCCAGCAGTTGGGCGTCGAAGGTGATGCGTACCGTTCCCTTAGCCCCCGGGGCGATGGGTGTCTGCGTCCAGTGCGCAGCCGTACAGGCGCAGTCGGGCTCCACCTCGGTCAGTTCCAGCGGACGGTCGCCCGTATTGGTGACGACATACTCTGCCGTCACAGGATGTTTCCACTCAATCTGTCCGAAGCTGATGGTCTCGGTATTCGAGGTAAACCGCGCCTGTGCCATACCCGTCAGGGCGATGCACAGCGCCGTTGCTGTCAGTATGATATGTTTCATTCGTTTCATCTATTTCTGTTTTCAAAAGCCGGAATAGGCTATCCGATGGCAAATGTAGATAAAATCCGCGAGATTCTACATCGGCAGAATAAAGAATTCTTCCGAATGCCCTTCGAATGCTATTCGATTGCTATTCGCTGACCTGCAACAAAAAGCGGTCTGAACGGGCTGCAAACGCCGGTGCATAGGCCGACTGCAGCGTAGCCACACCGGCCTCGTACCGTCCGCTGCGAGCTACCCGACAGCTGTATTCGAATACGTAGACACCCTTCGCCAAGCGGTCGAAGAAGAGATGGGTGGCAGCGTCCTCTATCTCCATATAGTAGCCGGTGCCTTGCCCCCACCGATAGCCTGAACGGGTCTGGATAGGCTCCAGACAGGCAGCACGGGCATCCTTCAGCTGTACGAAGTCCATTGCTTGCCCCACCCGGACCACCAAGCGCGTCACCACCTTCTCACCCGGCTTCAGCACCGAGGCCGCCGTAAGGGGTTGCAACGAGGGGCGTCCCGTCGGATCCATCCGTTCCACATACAGACGCTTCTCCACCTGCAGCTCCTCAACGGACTGCCGGTGCAGGTCGGCTATAGGCGAAAGGTATTGCGCATAGAGGGCTCCCCAGGCCATGCCGTCGTCCTGCTTCTCTACCGTCAGCGTACGGGCCTGCAGGGTCGACGACGTGTCGGCATAGCTCCGCTTCACATAGGCCAGTCCCGCCTCAGCCTCCTCCGAACGGGTCGTGAGGGTCTCGTTACCGATGCGGGCCGACACCTCACCCCGACTCTCCAGCAAGCGGCTTTCCCCACCCATCAGTGCATAGATGGCATCGGCTGTAGCGACCGGTGAGTTCCAGGACGTCGTCTGCTTCTGCCTCAGCAGCCAGATTTTCATCTCCTCCAGCAGTTCATCGTTCTCAGGAGAGAGGGCCAATGCCTCCATCGCCGCCACCTGAATCGAGACAGGCCACATTCCCCAGCCTGCGTATGCGTCATGGAAAGCGAACCAGGCCCCCCGTCCCTCTTGCCGTACCAGGTGTTCGCGGATAGAGGCCTGGAAGGCGGCCGCCTCCCTCTTTCGTCCGGCCTTCCACAGGATGAAGGCTGCCTTCGCCTTGTACAGGATGGAACCATTCTCCAATCCTTGTCCCACTTTATCCAGGAAGTAGGTATAGGCGGCTTTGTTTTCGCTGGGCACCTTCTCCTGCCCCAAGGCTATCAGGTAGAGGTAGTGGCAGGCGGCATCCGAGAGCAGGGCATCCCGATGACCCTCCTTCTCCATCTTACGCAAGCGGAGGTACTCCTCGCGTGCCTGCCGGTGCAGATAGCCGAAGGCTTTCCGACAGAGTGCGAGCTGCTCGGCAGAGGGAGCCTCGCCCGTCAGCTGCGGCAGGCGGAGCAGCAGCGCGGTGATATAGCCCGTCAACTGACGATGGCCCGGCATTCCCTTGTACCAGCACCAGGAGCCATCGGCCTCCTGCAGTTTCTGCAGAGCAGTCAGCGAGGAGGCAAGGCGGTTGGCCAGCTGGTTCACATCAAACAGCGTGGAGAGGCGGGCCTTGCGGTCGGCTTCATCCGTTGCCTCCATGACCCAAGGCGACTCGTCCAGCAGGATGTTCTTCAGCTCCTGATTCTGCTCCAGTCGGCTCAGGAAACTCTCCTTCCCGTTTCCGGCTTGCTTCCAGCGTTCGATGACCGCCTGCAGGCGCGGCTGGCTCCCGGCAATGGAAGCAGCCAACGAGTTGGCATAGAAGGCGGTAGCCCATACCACAGCGTTGTCGGTTGTCGGCAGGCTGAGCGAGGGAAGTGCCTGCACCGCCAGCCAAGCCGGATTGCCGGTCAGTTCCAGCGTCAGGCGGCGTCGGGTAGCGGTAGGACTACGGTGATTGAAGAGCGAATCCAGGGCATAACTCCGTTTCTGCCCGCCCTGCAAGGTGAAGGGCAATGTCTCGGTCACGGCCATACGGTCGCTCAACACAGGGAGCAGCTGTTGCTCGCCGTCGCTGAACGACCCTCCATCGGCCACCAGCCGTATGCCCAGCAGTGCGAGACGGTCGTCGGCCTCGAAGGCGAAGTCTACCACCTGCCGTCCGCCTGCCTCCGTCCGGAAGCGTACCTTCTGTGTGGAGAGTACGCGCTCCGTCAGCGGGTCGAACAAGGTCATGCGTACCGTTCCCTTGACCGTCTGTTCCGACAGATTGGCCACCGTAGCCGCTACGTGGGTGCGGTCTCCCGTCCGCATGAAGCGAGGTAGATTGGGAGTCAGCATGAACTCCTTGGCTGTGACCACACCGGCCTCTATCCGACCGGTCATCATATCGCGTGTATGGGCTATTCCACGGAAGTTCCACCGGGTGAGGCTCTGCGGCATGGTGAAGGCAAAGGAGATGCGCCCCAGCGAGTCGGTACGCAGATGGGGATAGAAGAAGGCCGTCTCGGCAAAGTTCGTGCGCACATCGGCCGCAGGTAACAGGCGAGGTTCCTCCTGTCCTCCGGCATCCTCCTCATCCGCCGCAACAGACTCCGCACGTGCGGCCTCAGCTACGGGAAGTGCCGCTTTGAGCGAGACCGTCTCAAGCCATACGCCATCGGTCGTCGCAGCGGCATTCGACTTCATCCAGAGGCGCGATGTCACTCCCCTTCCCCCCAGTCTGCCGGCGGGAGCGGTATAGAAGCTGTCGAAGCTCCATCCGGGTATCTTCCAGCGCTTCCACGGATAGTCGAGTGCAAGATAGGCCGAGTGATGGCCACTGCGACCGTGGAAGGGCGCGAAGTAGCGGGTAGAGGGTGCCCAGCGAAGCGAAGGACGATGAGGAGCCAGCAAATCCAACGACGCATCATACATCAAGGCCAGCAGTTCGGCATCGGGCACTCCTCCTTGTGGAGCGTTCAGCACCAGCCGCCACTCCTCTTCACTGCCCGGGCGCAGACGGTCGCGGAACACCTCCCACTTCAGTTGCAGCGTACGCTCCGGCCCCCGCTTCTGCAAGCGCACCTGCTGTTCGTACAGTTTTCCCTCCTTTACCAAGCTGAACAGAATGGTCACCCCCTCGCCGTAACGCGGTTGGTAGGGTATCTCCATGCGCATCAGCGTGTCACTCAGCAGGATGGAGCGGCTCTCTATCCGCTGTGTGGCATCAAACAGATCCATCCACATACAAACGTCGCGGTGCGAAGTGCCCACCAAGAATACGGCTGGTCGCTCCGCATCAAACTCCGTCTGCTCCACCTCGCAGAACAGGTCGGCAGCGTAGGGCAACCGAACATCCCGACGGGAGTAGAGCAGGCACGTAGCCGAGCGGTTGGCAGCGAACGAATCGGGCACCTCGCGTCCCAATGAATCGAGCACAGAGAGTTCCAGACGGTAACGGCCGGAGGGCACATTGCGCCAGGCCGAGAAGTCGTGCGGACGGTTGGTCTGGAAACGCCCTTCCGCTGTCACCCGCTCCTCGCCCTCTCGGTAGAGGCGGTAGTAGCCGGCCAGCGGTTGCGGCACCTGCTGTGCGTTCTCTATCCGCACAGTGAAGGAGAGTGAATCCTCCTTGCAGAGCTGCGGCGGCAGCGTGGTCTGGAAGAAGTAACGATGTCCATCAGCCTGCAGGGTGCAGGTGGCGGTCTGTGTCTCCCCCACCTCATCGGTCACCGTCGCATCCACCCGATAGGTGGCAGAAGCCGGATGCTTCCGTGCGTAGGGCGATGAGGGAACAGGGCGTTCCAAGGTGCAGGGCAACGTGAAGCGTCCTTCGTCGTCCAGCAGCAGCGTGTCCGACTGCAACGGGGTCTGTGTAGCAGCACCCCACCCTACCGCATCGCTGCTGCACGTCACCGTATAGGCGATGGGCAGGCGGCTGGCAGGCATCCCATGCAGCGTCTTCACCCGGCCTGTCAGAGAAAGGCGGTCGCCCACCCGATAGGGTTCGCTGACGGGGTCAAAGCTGATTTCAAATGTAGGACGTCTGTATTCTTCCACCCGGATGGAGGCACTTCCTTCCCCCGAGCCGGTACGCAACGTGAAACGACCGTTCAGGCAATGCGACGGCAAGACAAATTCGGTGGCAAAGGAGCCGAAATCACCCGTACGGACTGACCGGGAGGCTATCACCTTCCGATTGACATCCAGCAGCTGTAGCTCGTACTCGCGGTCGGGCGTGACGGCAGCCTGCGCCTCGGTAGCACTGTAGGCCACTCCCTTGACATAGACTGTCTGACCGGGTCGGTAGAGCGCACGGTCGGTAAGGAGCGTCAGCGACCGGACAGGTTGCTGTCCGTCGTGTCGCCGTGCCGGCAGCAGGTAGAGGGATTGAGAGGGCATGGCCCGGTCGTCCCCCTTGCGGGCTACATAGGTGCGGATGCATTCATTCCTGTCAATCAACGCCTTCCCGCCGGCATTGGTGGTCACCTCAGCCAGCAGTTCCCTCTTGCCGCCCTGTCCGTAGCCATAGCAGTTCACCACCGCCCCCTCTACGGGGTGGCCCGAACAGGCATCCACCACACAGAACTCCGTCTGCCCGTTACCCAGATTCAGTGTCAGCACCTTCAGGCGGGTCAGAGCCAGATAGGTCTCTGTGGCAGGTTCGTTGCGGTCGGAGAGCAGCCGGACGATGTAGACACCCGGCTGGGAAGGCAGACCAAGGGTAAGGGTCGTATCCGAAGGCAGATAGCCCCACTCCTCGGCAGCGTAGCCGGCCTTTGGTTGCGGAAGCAGCCTGACAGGCCGTGAATCGATGCAGCGGGCGTGCTGCCGATAGGTCTGCCGGGTAATGGCATCCTCGGGCACTTCGGCAAAGTCGGTGGCATAGAGGCGCAGTGTGACGGCCGACGCACGGGTGTAGGTCAACCGCACCGGCAGAGAATCACCGGGATAGCCTCCCGCCTCCTCCAAATGGAGGCTCACGGCGGGATGTGTCAGCTGTTCGCGCACCTGCTTCAAGGCATCGATGCGGGCATAAGCGGCATAGCGACGGATGCCTTCGTCGCAGGTATGCAAGGCAGCTGGCAGGTCTCCCGGCCGAGCCCGTTCACTCAGCAGACGAGCCTTGCGCAGGTAGATTTCCGCAGCCAGCTGTTGCGGACCAAACTCCTCGGCCAAGGCATCCAGGCGTTGCAGATAGCGTTGGCGGGCATCGGCCAGACAGGCATCGTAGTCGAGATAAGGTGCAACCGATGTCGTCTGCCGCTCCATCTGCCACTCGGCCTCGTCCAGCGACAGCAGCAGGACGGCCTCCTCCGCACCGGGTCGCTCCCGATAGCGACGTATCGCCGTCTGATAGAGGGTATCTATGCGGTACGGTATCCGGTCGTCCTCAGCCAGGGAGGAGTGGAACCGTCTGTCGATGTCCACAGCCCGACGGAGCAGCAGATGATACATATCGTGTCCGTAATGACGGCTGTCAGCCCCCTGCAGGACGAAAGGAAGGTAACTGCCGGAAGAGCTCTTCATCAACGGCTCCACATCGGCCAGCGAAGCATCAATGTGCCGCCGGATGCGTCGGAGCAACAGGCGGAAGCTTCCTTCGCGCATATCGGTCGGTTCGTCACCCTCCTCCACATCCAGGTGGCTGTTCTGCATCAGCTTCCATCGGTTGGCCTCTCCCCAGTCGGCATACCGCCCGGCCAGCAGCGAGTGCAGGATGGCACGCTCCACAGGACGTGTCTCTTGTCCGGCCCATTGCTCCATGCGCTGCACGTTCGGAAACAGACTGTCGGGCATCAGTGCCTCCTGAACCTCCTCCCTACAGAGCGTAGCCTTCAGCAACTGAGACACCTGCCGCTCGGCCACGGCCTTGTCGGCCACCCGGCCGGCCAGTTCCATCACCCGCTGCGGCAATCCCTTGCTACGCGCCTCGTCTATCTGTTTCCACAAGCTGTCATACGTCTGCGCCCGCAGCTGCAGCCCGGTCATCACCATCAGACACACCGTCAAGAATCGTCGTAGATATACTCTTTTCATACACACACGTTTTTTTCTGAGACATTATACACGGACAGTCTCCCTGCCCCGAAGGCAGCTGCCGAATCCTCTACAAAGGAAACAATTCAAACGGAAAGAAACGAACAGAGAATGATAAAAAAACTTAGAGCCGCTCCGTCCACACGCAAAAAGAGGGATATCCCTTCCGAAAAAGGAATATCCCTCTTGATATATGGAGATTTACTTCGTTTACATCTGGAGGCTGTAGTATCGCATGGCCTCCATCCAGTTCTTACCTGCAGCGGCAAGAACGTTCTTCAATGAATTTACAACTTTCTTTGCCATAATGATTTGTGATTTGTCTGGTTAAGGGTCATCTGCATGACCACACTCTGATTTACATTCTCTCTTTGTCAGTTGCTTACTTCTTGATGGTATATCCCATCATCAGCATCTCGTTTCTGCCTACTTCGGCCAGAAAACGCTTCAATGTCATAACCATGTTCTTTTTCATAATCGTGTAGGATTTTAAATTAAAAAACTAATACCTGAAAACTGTTCGGTTTCCCTTCTCTCAAAATCTCATCTCAGGACGGATGCTTAAAGCATCACGTAACCCCAGATATTCTTATCGGCATTGCCGAAATTTTTAAACATTTTCTTAATTTTCTTCATTTTGTTATCCTCCTAAATCAATCTTTGCCATCCCCTTTGGATAGCTGTTATCCTGTTATTTTTATGTTTTACAGCACAAAAATAGAGCCTTTTTCTGAACCAGCAAGCGAAATAGGGAGAAAAAGTATGTTTTATAACATATTTCTTGATATACATCAAAAAGGGGGCTTACACAACAAAGATTTTGACAGAAATATACGACGTTTTGGCAGAGGATGGACAAGTTGTCACTTGTATCGGGTTCTATATATATAATATGGTATATATAGATACAAGTTGGCCCAGGGTATGGAGAAAGCGAGAGGCGCAGCGTCACGGCAAGCGGCTTCCTGTGGTGGAAGGTTGTGTGACGTTGCGCCTCTGTAGGTTTATCTCATAGAGACATCCCTCTCTACGGATGCAGCGGGATTATTTCTCGGGTGTCTGCTCCAAGGTGGCTATCAGGAAGTCGTAGAACTTGCTGACAGAGGGGATGTAGGCACGCTCGTCGGGTGAATGGGGTGAGCGCAGGGTCGGTCCGAAGGAGATCATATCCAGACCGGTACAGCTGGCACCGATGATGCCGCACTCCAGACCGGCATGAATCACTTTGACTGCCGGCTTCGTGCCAAACTGCTTCTCGTACGAGAGGGTCATGGCGTGCAGGATGGGCGAGTCTACATTGGGCTGCCAGCCGCTATAGGCACCGCTCAGTTCCACCTTCATGCCGGCCATGCCGAAGCAAGCCGACAGGCTGTCGGCCAGGAAGTCTTTCATGGTGTCGCACGAGCTACGGGCCAAAATCTTGACCGAAGCCTCGCCGCCGCCTATCGTTACGATGGCCAGGTTGGAAGAGGTCTCTACTGTATCGGGGATGGTAGGAATCATGCGCGTCACACCATTTTGGCAAGCCATCAGTGCATTGATGAGGTTGTCCTGAATCTCTTCGGGCACCACGCCGGCAGGCACTTCGGCCTCCTCGATGCGCAGGGTGACACCGCTCTCGATGGGTGCATATTCGGCAGCGATTTGTGCCTCATATTCGGCAATGTATTCGTCCAGACCCTCCATGTCTTCGGGGTTGAACAGCAGTACGGCATGTGCTTCGCGCGGAATGGCGTTGCGCATGTTGCCTCCCTGGAAAGAGGCCAGCTGGCAGTCGAACTCCACCAGCAGGTCGTGAGCCACACGGGCCATCAGTTTGTTGGCATTGGCACGTCCTTCGTTGATTTCCAGTCCGGAGTGTCCGCCGCGCAGTCCCTTCAGCGTCAGCTTGCGGGCCACGAATCCTTCGGGAGCCGCCTCCTCCTTGTATGCCAAGGTAGCCGTCAGGTCGATGCCGCCTGCACAGCCGATATAAAGTTCACCCTCGTCCTCCGAGTCCAGGTTGAGCAGGATTTCGCCCTGCAGCGTACCGGGCTTCAGTCCGAAGGCACCATACATGCCGGTCTCTTCATCCTTGGTAATCAATGCTTCCAGCGGGCCGTGACGCAGGTCGGTGGCTTCGAGCACCGCCATGATGGCAGCCACGCCCATGCCGTTGTCCGCACCCAGCGTCGTGCCGCAAGCCTTCAGCCAGTCGCCGTCCACGTAGGTCTCGATGGGGTCGGTGGTGAAGTCGTGCACCTTGTCATTGTTCTTCTGCGGCACCATGTCCATGTGTGCCTGCAGGATGACCCCCTTCCGGTTCTCCATGCCCGGTGTGGCAGGTTTGCGGATGATGACGTTGCCGGCTTCGTCCACAAACGACTCCAGTCCCAGGTTCTTTCCAAACTCCAGCAGGAAGGCGGTTATCTTCTCCATGTGTCCCGACGGACGAGGAATTCTCGTCAACGAATAAAAATGCTTCCACACATTCTGTGGAGCAAGGTCTTTGATAGTAGCCATAACACTATTTTTTTATAAGGTTAAGTACGAATGAGCGGGAAGGTCCCCCCTCCCCGTTGGTGGACAAAGATAGTGCAAATCGAAAGCAGAACAAAATAAGCTTGCTTATTTTTTTGCCGAGATGCAGCCTTTCTTCTATGAAAAGAGGGATGAACGGACAAAAAATTGGCGACAATCAAAAAAATCCATACATTTGCAGACATAGAACCGAAAAGAGCAATTCCTATTCACAAATTAAACACCCGGAAACATGCACACACCCATAGGCAAACAGTTGGCCCGAAAAGGCAGCAAACCAACCGCTGCATACCAGACTTTCCTCTTCGACTTCGACTATACGCTGGCCGACTCGTCGCAAGGCATCCTCCTCTGCTTCCGCAACGTGCTGCAGCGTCACAGCTATACCGACGTCACCGACGAGGCCATCAAAAGCACCATCGGACAGACGCTGGAGGAGTCGTTCGCCCAACTCACCGGGACGGAGGACGCAGCCCTGCTGGCACAGTACAAGCAGGAGTATACCGAGGAGGCGGCCATCTACATGACACCCAACACCCGCCTCTACCCCGAAACCATCGAAGTGCTCACCGCTCTGAAGGCCAAGGGAGCACGCATCGGCATCATCTCCACCAAATACCGCTTCCGCATCAAGGAGCTGACCGACCGTCAGATTCCGCCCGGCACCATCGACCTGATTGTGGGCGGCGAGGATGTCCTCAACGCCAAGCCCAATCCCGAAGGCATCTGCCTGGCACTGGAGCGGCTGAAGGCCGACAAGGCCACCACCCTCTACATAGGCGACAGTATCGTCGATGCCGAGACGGCCCGTAGAGCCGAAGTGGACTTTGCCGGCGTGACACACGGTGTGACGACCGCCGAAGCGCTGATGCAGTACCCGCACCGGTGGATATTGCCCGACCTGAGGCAGCTGCCCGACTATGTGGATAACCGGATGCCCGGCAAGAAGAGGCGCATTAACACGATACAGGGCATCTGGCTGGTACTCAGCGGCTGGATGGCACTGGACGAACTGCTGTTCCGGGGAAGCGTGGATTCCATGCTGGTCATCTTCCTGCTGTCGCTCTGGAGCATCTCGCGGAAGAGGCAGATTCTGTCGGACAAGTGGGATTTCAAGCTGAAGCAGCAGCTGCTCCCGCTGAAGAAGCGCATCCGCGCCTGGCACATCCAGCTGATTCGCGGCAAGGAGACCCCGCCACGCGATGCACAGCCATATACCTGCCTGAACTGCGGCACCTCGTACGAAGGCAACTTCTGCCCCCGATGCGGACAGAGCAGCCGCACCACCCGCTACCGCTGGAGCAACATGCTGAAGAACATTCTGGGCGGCTTCTTCAACATCGACAAGGGCTTCGGACGCACCACAGCCGACCTGCTCCACCGCCCCGGCTACATGATATACGACTTCATTGCGGGCCGGCGCATCGAGCAGTTCCGTCCGTTCCAGATGCTCTTCATCCTGGCCGCCATCTACATCATGGCCGTCCAGCTGATTGACCCGGATGCCCTCCGGAGGGGGAAGGAGGAGAAGAACGTCTCCGTAGAGGAGCTGACCGACCTGCGCAACAGCCTGAACGAAGGGTTGGAGGCCGATAGCAGCCAAATCAGCCAACGCTTCCTGCAGAGCACGCTGGGCGTCATCGACCGGAAAATTGCCCAGGAGATGAAGAACGACAGCCTCCGTACCGCCAACCAGCCGGTGGTGAAGGAGGGCTATCTGGTCCAGTTTACCCGCCCGCTGCAGCAGCGCATCCAGGCCTTTTGCGACCAGAGTCCCGTCCTGAGCCGCGTCACCAACCTACTGAAGGGGTGGTTCCACGGCAACAAGGCGTTTCACATCCTCATCACCCTACCCCTCTTCGCGCTGGCCTCACTGATTGTGTTCCGCAAGCGGTTCAACCAGCAGTACAACCTGACCGAACACATCTTCATCCAGGCCTATTTTGCCTGCCAGATGCTGCTGCTCAGCATCCTGATACTGCCGCTACGCGGCCATGCCACTGCCGGCGAGCTGTACGAGCTGCCTGCCTGGTGCATCTTCCTGACCTTCTTCATCGACTACAAGCAGCTGTACCGCTGCACCTGGTGGCGCGGTTTCTGGAGCACGGTGAAGATGTTCTGCTGGAGCGGCCTCATCCTGGGGCTACTGGCTCTCCTGCTGGTCCTCTTGGCGATGCTCTGCCAATAAGCGGTTGTCACATTACCTTAAAACATTCACTTTATGCCCATGAAAGCCCTACGATTCGTCTACCTGTTTCTGATTATCCTCCTCCTGGCCGGTTGCTCCAAGCCTGCCGAATCCCTCATACAGCCGTATGAGCACGCATTGATAGAGGCCGACTCGCTGGCCCGGTCGGGGGCGGCCGACAGTGCCTCAGCCGTGCGGCTGATAGCCCACCTCCATACCGAAGACGAAGACTGTAGGGGCAGACCTGCGCGTCTGCCCGGAATGTTGATACACCTCTCTTGAGAGAGCTATTGTTTCACGCTGAATGTCGGATGAGCCCAACAAGAACGGAGTTGAGACGAAAAAGGAGGTCAGTGCCTCCCAAATCAAAGGCGTGCGTGTGCGCTTCATACCGGAGGTAACACGCAACTTCAACAAGCAGGTGACTACACGCAGCATGGTGGATTCCAACATCGTGTGGGAAGAGTGGGGAAAAAAGAAGACGGCCTCTGCCGGCAACAGCGGAAGCACTGCGGACGACTCCGGCAGCGGATCGACCGGTGGCGATGGCAACAGCTCGGAGAATCCGTTAGGCTGATCTGGCACAGCTGCTACAGCCGTGCGCTGATGTAGAGAGAACGAGAGGGTACATGCCTCCCCCCGAACGGGGAGCGTGTACCCTCTCTTCTATGGTTTGCCTGAGAATGCCCGCAGTCAATCGGCTGCCTCAACGCGGCCCCACGTGCCGGGTGTGTTCCCCATCTGCAGCTCCAGCACACCGCCCTGCATGATGTCCTGGTAGGTGATGTAGGAGCGGGAATAGGGTTCTCCGTTCAGCGTGGCAGCGCAGACGTAGATATTCTCCGGACTGTTGTCGCGAGCCACGATGCTGAAGGTCTTGCCCTCGCCCACCTGCAGCGACACACGCCGGAACAGCGGCGATCCAATCTGATAGATGCCGCCGGCTGGCTCTACCTGATAGAGTCCCATGGCTGAGAGCACATACCAGGCGGACATCTGGCCCACATCTTCGTTGCCGCACAAACCCGCAGGCGCATCGTGATAGAGCGTCTGCATCACCTGCCTCAAGCGCGAAGCCGCCTTCCAGGACATCCCGACATAGTTGTAGAGGTAGATGACGTGGTGGCTCGGCTCGTTGCCATGGGCATACTGCCCTATCAGGCCGGAGATATCGGCAGACGCATTCTCGCCCTCTAGAGTGGAATCGACCAGAAAGAGGGAGTCCAGCTTCTCCACAAAAGCCTCCCGTCCGCCCATCAGCTCTATCAGCCCCTTCACATCGTGAGGTACCATCCAGCTCCATTGCCAAGCTGTGCCCTCGCAATAGTCATCGTTCTGATGGCTGGACGAACGCGGGTGGAAGGGTTCGCGCCAACGGCCCTTGCTGTCACGCCCCCGCATGAAGCGGGTCTGCGAATCGAAGTAGTGACGATACGAGCGGCTACGGTTTTCGAAATAGGCGGCTTCGTCATCCCAACCCAACCGATGGGCCACTTGGGCCACACAGCCATCGGCCACGGCATACTCCAGTCCCTTGGCCGTAGATTCGTGAGTGGGGTTCATGTCGAACGGGATGTAGCCATACCGTATCAGCAGCCCCTGTGCCCGTTCGTCCAGCATGGCCGTCTTCAGCATGGCCAGCAGGGCCTCTTTGGTATCCATCTCGACCCCCTTCAGCACCATATCCGCCAGGACGGGGATGGCCGGATTGCCCACCATACAGTCGGTTTCACACCCCATCAGATGCCATACAGGCAGCTTGCCCTGCTCCTGAAAGATATGCAGCAGGGTCTGTGCCCAGTCCTTCTGCCGTTCGGGATGTATCAGCGTGGCCAGCGGATGCAGTGCCCGATAGGTATCCCACAGCGACCAGGTGGTGTAGTTGACGAAATCGGCCTGCCGATGAATCTCGCCGTCGGCCCCGCGATAGTCGCCATTGACATCGCAGAATACGGAAGGTGCTATCATGGTGTGATACAGGGCTGTATAGAAGATGCGGCGCACCGTCTCGTCGGGGGTATCAACCTCCACCTTACCGAGCTGTCTGTCCCAAAGGCGGTCGGCCTCCTTAGCCATCGCATCAAAGTTCCAACCGGGATTCTCCGACTGCAGGTTGAGGGAGGCATTCTCCTCGCTCACAGCCGACAGGCCTACCTTGACCAGCAGTTCTCCCCGGGAAGGCACGAAGGTGAGTACCGCCACACTATCTCCTTGACAATCGGCCTGCACGATCGGCGAAGAGAAGTGAGCCGAGAAAAAGAGCTTCTGATTGTTGGCCCATCCCTTGGAGTGGCGATAGCCCGTGAGGGCCTTCTCACCCTTCTGAGTCAGCCCTGCCTGCTGCATAGCATCCCAACCGATGCCCTGCGCCAAATCCACCCGGAGGCGCAAAGTGTCCCTCCCCTCTAACAAACGGTAGCGGTGGAAGCCCGTGCGGGTAGTGGCTGTCAGCTCCACCCTCACCCCTTCGTCGGCCAGCGTCAAGGCATAATAGCCGGGACGCACCGTCTCATCCTGATGAGCGAAGCGCACCGTGCGTTGCCGGCCATCGGTCACCGGCAGAAAAGCGACATCGCCCAAGTCGCCGATGCCCGTACCGCTGAGATGGGTGTGGCTGAAACCTATCAGCACCGAATCGCTGTAGTGATAGCCCGAGCACCAGTCCCACCCCCGACAGGGTTGCGTAGGCCCCAGCTGCACGAAGCCGAAGGGGACGTTGGCTCCCAGAAATACATGTCCGTGGTCGCCCGTTCCGATATAGGGATTTACATACCGCGTCAGCCGTTTCGACGCATCGGTCTGTGACACAGAGGTACAGGCTGCCATCGCTGCAGCCAACAGGCAGGCACAAGCCCAACTCTTTAGATAATCAGTTGCCATATTCTATACTTTTTGTTACGTTATCGGATTCCACACACAAGCGTGCTGACTACGCACACCTGCGTTACGTGATGTGAGGCAAAGGTAAGGGCTTTTTCGGTATTTACAAGAAAATAAAGAGGAAATATACATTCAAAAAGTTTGGAAAAACATTTGGTCATTCAGAATAAAAGCCGTACTTTTGTGCCCGATTATTCCGAACCGGGTCTTACAAAGAGATTTCTAAGTGATTAGAGACCACCCGACGGAGCTAACTTATACATTATATATAAGCAATGTACGCAATTGTAGAAATCAACGGCCAGCAGTTCAAGGCAGAAGCTGGCAAAAAACTGTTTGTTCAGCACCTGCAGAATGCAGAAGCCGGTGCAACAGTAGAATTCGACAGAGTTCTTTTGGTAGACAATGAAGGCAACATCACCGTAGGTGCTCCTACCGTAGAGGGTGCGAAAGTGGTTTGCGAAGTAGTATGCGCACTGGTTAAGGGCGACAAGGTACTCGTATTCCACAAGAAGAGAAGAAAAGGCTACCGTAAGTTGAACGGTCACCGTCAACAGTTCACAGAGCTGACAATCAAAGAGGTTGTAGCTTAATCATTAACCTAAAAACAGAAGAAGAAATGGCACATAAAAAAGGTGTCGGTAGTTCTAAGAACGGCCGCGAATCAGCAAGCAAGAGATTAGGCGTTAAAATCTTCGGTGGCGAAGCCTGCAAAGCCGGCAACATCATCGTTCGTCAGAGAGGTACTGAATTCCACCCGGGTAAAAACATCGGTATGGGCAGCGACCACACCCTGTATGCCCTCGTTGACGGAACTGTACAGTTCAAGGTAGGTCGGGAAGACAGACGTTTCGTATCTGTAATCCCCGCTGAAGCAGCAGAAGCATAAGGTACTTACACTTATACATCCTTATCGACAGGAGGCATCACTTTACTATGTGTATGCCTCCTGTTTTGTATTTCCAATCTTTTCACCTACAAGCACAATTCTATGAGAAAGACCTGGTTTATCCTCCTTTGCCTGCAAAGCCTCCTGCTTATGGGACAATCCACAGAGGTATGGGAAGCACCCCGTCAAGGCATCATCGGCGACGGAGCCACACTGAATACTGAAAAGATACAGACAGCCATCGACCGGATTTCCCGACAAGGAGGGGGCCGGCTCTCGTTCCCGCCGGGCATTTACCTGACTGGCAGCATCGTCATGAGAAATGGTGTGGAACTGCATCTGGAGAGAGGGGCCACACTGCGGGGCAGCGAAAACCCCTACCACTACTTCAAACTGGAGCAGAAGGAGACCGAACTGCGAAACGACAACTCGCAGCTGGCTCTGATGCTGGCCGACCACGTAAAGCAGATTGCACTGACGGGCGAAGGGACGATTGACGGCAACGGACGCGCCCTGGCACTCAACATCGACAGCCTGCACCATACGGGTGAACGGACAGACCCTCACTACAACTACAAACGGATGAGACCCAACGAGACGATGCGCCCTAAGCTGTTCTACTTCACGTCATGCAGCCGCATCGAGGTAAAGGGATTGACACTAATGAACAGCGCGGCCTGGGGACTTTCCTTTGACCGATGCACACACTTGACGCTGGAGGGACTGCGTGTGGTAAACCGTGCCTACTGGAACAACGACGGCATCGACCTGACCGACTGCAAACAGGTCAAGGTCAGCCACTGCGACATCGACTCGGCCGACGACGGCATCTGCCTGAAATCGTATCACGCCGACTCGTGCAACGACAGCATCACCATCAGCGACTGCACCATCTGCAGCAGTGCCAGCGGCATAAAGTTCGGCACCGCCTCGCAAGGCGGCTTCAAGCATATTGACATCCGCCGCATACGGGTAAGGGACACCTTCCGCTCGGCCGTGGCCATTGAGTCGGTAGACGGAGGTGTGATAGAGGACATCTACGTGAGCGACATCATTGCAACGCGCACGGGCAATGCCCTCTTCATCCGCCTGGGACACCGCTCGGGCAATCGGCCGGGTTCCATCCGCCGTGTCCGTATCAGCCGCCTGTGGTGCGAAGTGCCCTTCGACCGTCCCGACATAGGCTCGGATATGCGCGGACCTGAAGTCAACTTTTTCCACAACCCCTTCCCCAGCTCTGTCACGGGCATACCGGGTGCCTCTGTCGAGGATGTCTGTCTGGAAGATATCGAGATAGTCTGCCCCGGTCGGAGTTCGAAGGGAATGGCCTACATCCCTTTGAGCCGACTGCATCAGGTGCCCGAACATGAGAAAGAGTACCCGGAGTACACGATGTTCGGCGAACTGCCCAGTTGGGGCTTCTACGTGCGCCATGTACGCGGCCTGCAGCTGAAGCGGGTACGTCTCTTTACCCGCGAGGAGGAGTTCCGACCAGCCATCGTACTGGACGATGCACACGACGTCACGCTGGAGGACGTGGAAAGCAACTTCCAGAAACCATGGATAGTGACGTGCGAAGAATGAGCGGAAAACGAAAAAGCGGGGCATGAATATCAGATTATTGGGGATGCAAAGATGTAATCTCACAGATTTTGTCTAAATTTGTCGCCCAAATCAGAGTATTCCATAAAAATAAGATAATTATGCTTACCATCAAACAGATTACGGACAACACCGAGGCAGTAGTCCGCGGACTGGAAAAGAAGCACTTCAAAAACGCAAAAGAAGCCATTGAGCAAGTGCTGGCCCTCAACAACAAGAGAAGAAGTACACAAGCTGTATTGGACAACAACCTGTCTGAGGTGAACTCCCTCTCCAAGTCCATCGGTGCCTTGATGAAGGAAGGCAAAAAGGCGGAAGCCGAAGAGGCCAAAGGACGTGTTGCCCAGCTGAAAGAGGCTAACAAAGAGTTGCAAGCTACCATGGACAAGGCTGCCGAAGAACTGCAAGCCCTGCTCTATACCATCCCCAACGTGCCATACGACCTGGTACCCGAAGGGGTAGGAGCCGAAGACAACCTGGTGGTGAAGAAGGGCGGTATGGAGACAGAACTTCCCAAGGATGCCCTGCCCCACTGGGAGCTGGCAAAGAAGTATGACCTCATTGACTTCGACCTGGGAGTGAAGATTACCGGAGCCGGATTCCCCGTCTACAAAGGAAAGGGCGCCCGCCTGCAACGTGCCCTCATCAACTTCTTCCTGGACGAAGCACGTGACAACGGATATACTGAAATCATGCCGCCTACAGTAGTGAACAGCGCATCGGGATATGGCACCGGACAGCTGCCCGACAAAGAGGGGCAGATGTATCACTGCGAGGTAGACGACCTCTACCTGATACCCACGGCCGAGGTACCCGTAACCAACATCTACCGCGATGTCATTCTGGACGAGAAGCAACTGCCCATCAAGAACTGCGCCTACACGCAATGCTTCCGTCGCGAAGCGGGCTCGTATGGAAAGGATGTGCGCGGACTGAACCGTCTGCATGAGTTCTCGAAGGTAGAGCTGGTACGTATTGACAAGCCGGAACACAGCCAGCAGAGCCATCAGGAGATGCTGGACCACGTAGAAGGCCTGCTCCAGAAACTGGAACTACCCTATCGCATCCTGCGCCTCTGCGGCGGCGACATGAGTTTCACAGCAGCCATCTGCTACGACTTCGAGGTCTATTCGGAAGCCCAGAAGCGTTGGTTAGAGGTAAGCTCCGTCTCCAACTTCGATACCTATCAGGCCAACCGCTTGAAATGCCGCTACCGCACGGCTGAGAAGAAGACTGAACTGTGCCACACGTTGAACGGTTCGGCACTGGCCCTGCCGCGCATCGTAGCCGCCCTGCTGGAGAACAACCAGACACCTGAAGGCATCCGTATTCCCAAGGCTCTGGTACCTTATTGTGGATTCGACTTGATTGATTAATACAGGATATTTTAACATCCTACGGAGTAGGACGGTTGCCTATGAAGGAACTCTCTCCTTCCTGCACCGCCCTACTCCGTCTTTTTGTCTTCATTTTGTACTACATTCCATACTACAAACACTAAATAAGGTTAAATAACGGGGGGGGGGGGAATTTTTAAAGAGTAGTTTTCGTCCAGAAATAGATATATTTGTGCCAATTATTCTATATGGGTGATATGGCAAACAAAACATTAGGCAACTTCGCCGAACAACATTTAGACATGGCAAATTGGCTGGATACGACCAAATCCACCCTGGTTGTAGTAGACGACACCCTCAATGTGCTCTATCTGAACAGCACCGAACTGAAAGCCGACGCCGACAACCTGCAACAGCCGGGCGACCTGCTGCACTGTAGCAATGCAGCCAAAAGCGAAAAGGGATGTGGCACTACCGAGGATTGTGCCTTCTGCAAGTTCCGCCTCTCTGTCAAAGAAGCCCTCCACACCAATAAGGCCATCAATAAGGAAGTCACTCTCACGCTGGATGACAACAAGACCGTGGTTTTGCAAGAAAACGCCACTCCCTTTGAGTTTGAAGGGAACAAGTATGTAGCCATTCTGATAATGAACATCTCTGAGCGCAAGCGCGAGCAGATGCTGGAGCATGTATTCTTCCACGACATGATGAATCTGACGGGAGCCTTGAACAGCTTTGTCAATATCCTGAAGGAGCAGCCTGATCCTGCCATTCTGGACGAGGTGAAGAAGCTGACCACCCAAATCATGGAGGAAATCACGACCCACAAGGACCTGATTTATGCAGAGAAGGGAACCCTCTGTCTGCAGGCCAGCGACATCACCGTGGCCGAATTCATGAAATATGCCGATCACTCTCTCTGTCCGTTGGCGCAGGCAGCCAACCGCCGGCTGGTCATCAGCAACGATTGTCCCGACGGAACTACCCTCTATACCGATGCCAACCTGCTGCACCGCATCCTGCTGAATATGGTAAAAAATGCGGTAGAAGCCTCTGCGGAAGGTAGCGAAGTCACCCTACACACCTCGCTCACAGGAGAGAAGGTGCAGTTTGCCGTCCATAACAACACCATGATTCCCAAAGAGATACAAGCCGACATCTTCCGCTATGGCATCTCCAGCAAAGGCGAAGGGCGGGGCATCGGTACCTATAGCATGAAGCTGTTCGGCGAGAATTACCTGAAGGGAGAACTCCGCTTCACTTCCACTGAAGCAGAAGGCACAACCTTCTACTTCAGTCATCCGCTGCATCCGCAGCTGGGTTAAGAGCGGAGCCAGGTCAGTTCTCTCCAAAGCCCCTCTAACGGTCCACGCTTGTGATGAGCCAGCCACCAACGGCAGAAGAAAAACTGCAGCAGCACACACACGGCTCCCAGCAGCAGGCTCATGGCATGTCCGCTGTACTGATAGAGTCCCAATCCCCATCCGTAGAACACGAAGCCTCCGATAACCGACTGTCCCAGATAGTTAGTCAGACTCATCTTGCCATAGGGAGCGATGAATATCAGCCGCTTTCCCCGCTCCGTGCAATGGAACAGCCATGCCACTGCCGATACGATGAAGAGCATCATGGCCAGATTGCGCCACATGGTCAACATCACCTGCAACGAATGAGAGACACACCGGTTTTCTACCAGTCCGGGCAGCGTCTGCTGTATCGGCAATATCAGCAACAATGCCATCACCGCACCCACCATGGTACGTACCCAACGTGTAGGATTGTCACCCTCCTTATAGAGGTAACGGGTACGTCCCATCAGAATGCCGAGCAGGAAGAGGAATACCGTCTGTGTCATTCGTCCGTTCTCAATGGCCCACAAGAAGTTGATGGCAAAGCCATACTTGATGCCGCCTACGGCCACATCGCCCCACGAGCCGTGGCTCTGAGCGTCTATCAAAGCACCGAAAAGGGCACCGGAGCCTAAATTAAGCGGCTGTACCGAAGAATCCATCAATCCCCACACGATGTAGAAGAGTTCGATGGGCTGAAGGGCCAACAGCAGAGCTATCCAGAACAACGTCTTGTTGCTGAGCCGTATGAGCGGAAGCACCAACAGCCCACAGGCTGCATATACCGTCAGAATGTCGCCGTTGAAGAAAAGCAAGTCGAGCAGGCCGAACGCCATAAGCCACATCATGCGCCAGGCAAAACGCAGACGGAAGTCCTTGCCCTTCTGCGCCTGATTGTCGTGCTGGATAAAGAAACTCAGTCCGAACAGCAGGGAGAAGATGGCATACATCTTTCCGCCACAAAGGAAGAACATGGTATCCCATACCACACGGTCGAGTACCGTGAGTTCGGGGAAGTTATAAAAATTCATGTGTTCGATGAAATGAAGCATCACAATGCCACCGATGGCAATGCCACGCAAGATGTCTGCCGCATCCACACGGGTATTGGGCAGGGAAGAGGGTGTGTAATGGTACATGATTCTGTTTTTTTATTACTATTTCGGACAAAGATACGGTTTTCTGAACACATAAGGAACAATCCATGCGTTTTTTCGTCCTCACCCCTACCAGCTATCAGTGCATCACTTTCAGCCAAAGGGAAAAACGGCTTCCCTTATCCAACTCCGAATCGACCGTGATGCGGCCATGCAGACGCTCGGCTATGACGCGGCAGATGGAGAGTCCCAGCCCCGTACCCTGCTTGAACTCATTCTTCTTAAAGAAGCGGTTGAACACCAGAATGCAATCGTCCTTACTCAAGCCGATGCCGGTATCCTGTACATAGATTTCCACTTCGTGCTTCTCCTGATGATAGTTCCAGCCAAGCGTAATGCTGCCCTGAGGTGTAAACTTGGCGGCATTGGTCAGGAAGTTCATCAACACTTGCTGCGCACGCAGCAGGTCGATGAAGACAGGCAGATTGCGCTCGCCCGGTTTATAGATGAACTGCAGATGCTTGGGAGCTTGCACCAAGTAACTTTGATAGACCGATTCTACCAACGTCTGCACATGGGTATGCTCGAACGAGAACTCCAGATAGCCCGACTCGATGCGCGAGATGTCGAGAATATCATTCACCAGTTTCAACAACATGTCGTTGTTTTTATTGATGGTCTCCATAAATTCAGCCTTCTCCTCTTCAGTGAGTTCCATGCCCGGTGTACAAAGGATATTACTGAATCCTACGATGGCATTGAGCGGCGTACGTATTTCGTGACTCATATTGGCCAGGAAAGACTCTTTCAGGTCGGCCTCCTCCATACGTTTTCGAGCCTCTATCAGCTCCTGTTCGCGCAGCTTGGTCTCGCGGATGTTGAAGAGCAGTCCGAACATCTTGTAACTGCCGTCGGACATCCGTTCACCCCGTCCGCGCATCTCCCACCAACCATACTCCTGTCTGCCACTAAAGTCGCAGAGCATCTGCAGGTTGATAGCCTCGGAAGAGCGTGCCTCGGCCACCTGCAGACGATAGTTCTCGCGATAATCGGGATGTATCCACTCAATGAAGACGGCATGTGTAATGGGACGGCTCTCCTGCCCGAGGAAACTCCAGAAAGCATCGTCAAACTCCACCGTCTCGTCAACGGCATGCCAAATGAAGCTCTGCGTGAAGGTGCTGGCAATCTCCAACGAAGCCTGCTTCTCCTGCAACTGCTTGATTGCCGCAATCCTTCGGCGGGTAGAACGGACAGCCATGTAGGTAGCAATGCAGACAATAGTCAGCATAGAACCATAGAGCAGACCTCTCAGCGTCCAATAGAGAAAGGGACGCTGCACTTTCATAGGAATGTTGACGATGTGATAATGAGAAGGAATACGGTCCAGCGACAGGCCGAAACGACAAGCCACATTCCAGTCCAGATAGTAGTCCTTGGGACTGACCGTGACAGGCAGGTTGGACAGCGGCGTGCCCTTCAGTACCTGCGCTACCAAATCAGCTTGCTCTGCCGCCCAGGTCGATATAGAGCTAAAGTACCCGGCCAACAGCGAACTGCCTGAAGTACCGAACAGGTTGTTGATGCCGGTAAACTGTTCACGCAACGACATGATGGCCAGAGTATGCGAAGTGGCATCGAACTTCAGCAACAGATAGTTCATCATGCCGCTGGGTCCCAAAGTCCAGAAGAAGTTGCCATTACCCGTTGTCTGGAGATTGATGTCAGTCTCCCGGGCATCTTCCGCTGACACATTGCTGCCGATGTCGCGCATGGAGAGTCCCGTGATGGACATGCTGTCGGACGGCAGTTGGTAGAGGTGGCGCAGACGGTTGGTCCAGTGCAGATTATCAAGGATTGGCTGTCCCTGCATCTGTGCCCTGATAAGAGCTTCCACCTTGAGGTCGAAAAAACGGCGGTCCAAATTGGTATAAGCATGGTTGCGCCCCGTAATCTCGCGCATCACCTGCATACTGCCGACAAAATCCACCGTATCGCGGATGCCCGTCACATTGTCATACTGAGCCAATAAGGGATAGTTGGGAAAACGGACTCCACCAAACAGAATGGGACAGCGTTTCAGCTCCTCACGATGGGTGGAGAGCAAGGCATAGGTAGCCTGATCTTCGGTCACCAATATCAAGTCGGGCCACTGACCGTGGGCATCGACACTGTCTATCCAATGACGCATGATGGAGTCTTCGTCCACCTCCACATAGAGATTGCAGTTCAGGTAGCTGAAACTGAGCCGGGCATCAATGCCCCGCATGTCCAGTTCTTTCTCCAAGAGTCTGTTGTATTCACGATACTGTTCGTAACCGGTATCATGGGAGTGAATCACCCAGATGTGGCAACTGGTACGCCGGCCTGTATGCAAACCAAAAACAAGGCCGCCTACCAAGAGCAGCAAAAATATGAAATGTAGTATATGTCGCGTCCTTTTGGCCATGTTTGCTTTGCTTCTATATTATATGGAGAAGGGGATTGGCTCATCTCCGGTACAAAGGTACTATTTTTCCGGACATCGCAAGCTATATTGGGTATAAAAGCACTCCTTTCAGACTCAAAAAAGAGGAAATACAGGAGCAGAGCGTGCGTCTTTTCCCGATTTATCGCTATATTTGCCCCATAAACCGTCTATACAAGTCATACCATGAAACGAATTTTATACCTCTGTCTGGCTGGAATGCTGTCCGGACTGCCATGCGCAGCGCAAACCGACACGCTGCATTACGGAGTGAAAAAGAACATGCCGGCCTTCTTTGAAGTACTGAAGAGCCGTCTCACCTATCCTTTGGCATGGGGCACCGATACCGAAACCGACTTCACCCGTTGGCGCGAAAAGGCACGCACAGTCGTGATGGAGTGCATGCAGAACCTGCCACCCGCTCCGGCCGACTACCGCTTGGAGACAGTGGCAACCGAACAGCGTAACGGGTACGAAGCCCGCAAGATATGGTTCAACTTATCGGAGTGGTATCGGGTACCGGCCTATCTGCTGGTACCGGAGGGAGAGGGTCCCTTTCCCGCCATCGTGATGCTGCACGACCACGGGGCACACTTCACCATCGGCAAAGAGAAGATGGTGCGTCCCTTCGGTGTACCGGCCGAAGTGCTGGCCGATGCCGATGACTGGGCCAACCGTTGCTACGACGGCCAGTATGCAGGCGACTACTTTGCCGCACACGGCTATGTGGTACTGGCTGTAGATGCCCTGTTCTGGGGAGAGCGAGGCCGGCAAGAGGGTCCCGACTATGACGTACAGCAGGCACTGGCCTCCAACTTCCTGCAAATGGGAGCTTCGTGGAGTGCCTTCATCACCTGCGACGACATCCGCAGTGCCGAGTTTCTCGCCACGCTACCCTTTGTGGAACGACAACGCATCGGCTGCCTGGGCTTCTCGATGGGAGCATACCGTTCATGGATGATGGCGGCTCTGACCGACTGCATACAGGCATCGGCATCCGTCTGCTGGATGAACACGACGGACGGACTGATGACACTGGACAACAACCAGAACAAAGGAGGATCGGCCTACTCTATGCTGATACCGGGACTGCGCCGCTATCTGGACTATCCACACGTAGCAGGCATGGCCTGCCCTAAACCAACCCTTTTCTTCAACGGCACACGCGACAAACTCTTCCCTGTAGCAGGAGTGGAGCAGGCATATACCACCATGCGTTCCATCTGGCAGAGCCAGGGGGCGAACGAGCAACTGGTGACACAACTGTGGGACGAAAAACACTTCTTCAGCAAAGCTATGCAGCAAGCCACGCTGGAATTCTTCAATCGTAAAATGCCGCCTGCGCCCTCTACGCAACACTGAGCCGCGTGACACAGAGAAGGGCGGTCGGCCCCACATCCTGTTTCAGCCGCCCGATTTCCGCTTTGGGGAAGATGCGCTTGCAGCTATGCAGGGGGATGTGTATCTTTGCGCTTACCCTACTCATCCATAAAGAAAAAAAGCAGTGCGTCTCTTCAAGAGTTATGACGAATCAGGTTCATAAACTCTTCGCGTGTCTTGGCCTGATTGAAAGCCCCGGTAAAGTCGGATGTAGTGGTAATGGAGTTCTGCTTCTCTACGCCACGCATCTGCATGCACATGTGCTTGGCCTCCACTACGACCATCACGCCCAGTGGGTTGAGTGTCTCCTGAATACACTCCTTGATTTGCAGCGTCATCCGCTCCTGCACCTGCAGACGGTGCGAAAATATATCCACCACCCGGGCTATCTTGCTGAGTCCCGTAATGTAACCGTTGGGAATGTAGGCCACGTGTGCCTTGCCGTAGAAAGGAAGCATGTGATGTTCGCACAACGAGAAGAAATCGATATCCTTCACAATCACCATCTGACTATACTCCTCCTTGAACTTGGCCGAACGCAACACTTCGTGCGGATCCATGCTATATCCTTTGGTCAGCGTCAGCATCGCCTTTGCCACCCGTTCAGGGGTCTTCAACAACCCTTCACGCGAAGGGTCTTCGCCCAACAGGGTAAGAATACGACTATAATGTTCCTTTAATTCGTCTAAAGCGGGAGAGTTGATTTCTTCTTTTCCTAACATGACAGTGCTGATATGATGATTATAAAGGTATGTTAATCTGATCCTTGACAATGGAGACCTCCTTGAAGACACCCGTAGCACGCAGACGGCGCATCATGGCATCGGCCTCTTCGATGCTGCGGAAATCCCCTGCCCTACAGAGCCAGCGAGGAGGGTTGAACGAAGCATAGACAGGCAGTTCGGGAAAGTACTCCCTGACCTGTGCCGCCACATTCTGTGCCTGGTTCTTAGCCGTACGGGTATTGTTACCGGCATATACCTGAATGCGATAACCTGTACTCTTCAGGACCTTGCGTTCGTCTGTAGTAGTGGGTATGTATTCCGACCCTATCAGCGATGCAATACGTGCATCCTGATGGATGGTTACCTTGCCCTGTCCGGGTACCTCCCGTTCCAGACTCTTCACGATGCTGTTCTGTGCCTGCGAAGCAACCGCACTTACTACACACGCCATCAAAAACAAACCTATCTTCTTCATAGGAAGTCTAAAAAAAACGATTAAGAATGAATAGTTTGGAAGCATATCCGCCCCGGGCAACGTCAATCCGCCAGCCCGGGGACAGAATATCTTCCTGCTTTAAATCAATTGAAAGCGTCGATGATGCCTTTGAAGTCGGCTACCTTCAGCGCAGCGCCACCAATCAGACCACCGTCTACATCGGGGTTAGCGAACAGTTCCTTGGCGTTAGAAGGCTTGCAGCTGCCACCGTAGAGGATAGAGCAGTTATCGGCAATCTCCTGGCCATACTTCTCAGCTACGGCTGAACGGATGAATGCGTGGATTTCCTGTGCCTGCTCGGGAGTAGCCGTCTTGCCGGTACCGATAGCCCATACGGGCTCGTAAGCCAGGATAATCTTCGAGAAGTCTTCTGCAGAGAGAGAGAATACAGAAGCCAGCTGTGCAGCTACTACTTCGTTCTGCTTGTTGGCTTCGCGCTCTTCCAGCACCTCACCGATGCAGAAGATGGGAGTCAGGCCATTGGCCAACGCCAGTTTCACCTTCTCTTCCAGAATCTCAACGGTCTCACCGTAATATGCGCGACGCTCAGAGTGACCCAGGATGACATACTTGGCACCTGTAGAAGCCACCATGGCGGCAGATACTTCACCGGTATATGCACCAGAAACCTTATCGGCGCAGTTTTCGGCACCAACACCAATCTTGGCAGCGTCTACCAGCGGAGTAACCGATGCCAGATGGATAAAAGGAGTACAGATGATGACGTCACACTTAGGCTGTTCGTTCTTCAGAGCCTCGTTCAGCTCCTTTGCCAGTTCGATACCCTCTTGAAGGGTCTTGTTCATTTTCCAGTTTCCTGCAACAATGTTCTTTCTCATTTTGTTTGTTATATTAAAGGGTTAATGAATAGTCTTCTTCTCACGCCGACGGGCCAGCCATCTGTCCAGTGCGATTACCGGCAACAAGGGCAACAGGAACCACAACAACACGCCTCCCATCGTCCGCCAGGTATCAATGGGATTGGGCTGTCCCAGCGGCAGATTTTCCAGACGGTCGGTCAGCACATACTCATCGGGCAGACGGTTGTGACTCCACTTGTTCACAATCACCCCCTCCTTGAGCAGCAACAGACCGGGATTGGAACGTATGATGGTCTTCAGTGTCACGTCGTCCATCCGGCAGAAGGCGTATTCGGCTCCGGTACGGTCGCACCATTCCTCGATGTCGCTATCCGACGAGGCCGTCAAGGCACGGAATCCATAACCATGCTCCACGCTGTAGTCATAGATCTCGTTAATCAGGTCGATGTGGCTATCGTCTGCCTGATCCAGCCGATACATCACCAGCAGGAAGGTATAGCCGGGGTCGGCCAGCAGCGAATCGGTGATATCCTCACCCGTAGCTATCTCTTCCACCACAAAGTCGTGGATGGGCGGTTCATAGCCCTTTTCCTTCACTACCGTGCGTGTCTCCACCCATTGCCACGTCGAGTCGGGATACTCCTCGATGGTAAATTCGCGTCTCTTCCCCTCCTTCTCCATCACGAAGCGAGTCTCCAGCACACTCAGTTTCTGACCGGGCGGTACCTCCATCCCAGCCCGGATGTCTGCGCCCACCTTGTAGGGACGAAAGTCCAGAATGGGCAGACTATATAGGCAATAGAACGAGAGGGCAAAGATGAACAGAAAGGTATAGGTAGATACCAACCATTCCATGCGCAGTGTCACAAAACGCTTTAACACACTACGCCGCCGGAAGAGGGTCACTGCCGCCGGCAGCAGCAACAGATTCTTGCCGAATGTCTGCCAGTTGGTCAGCACCCAGGCATCTCCGAAGCATCCACAATCCGATACCGGATCGGCCAATGCCAGATAGAACGTCAGCGGAGTCATCACCGACATCAGCAGCAAAGCCACCGACGATGCAAAGATGCGCCTCATCCCCAGACAGAGAAATACGCCCACCGCAAACTCCACGGCTGCCAGTCCCACGGCTGCCAACAAGGGCAACCAATAGGGCAACCAGTCGCCCATCCCAAAGGCTGTCAGATAGTCCTGTATCTTATAGAAAGAGCCCAGCGGATCCACCGCCTTCACAAATCCCGAGAAGAGGAAGGTGACTCCCAACAGAGCGCGGCAGAGTTGCGTCCACCACCACCCGAAAGTCCGATATTTCTGTTCAGTCTCCAAATTCAATCTTAATCAAGCCAAACACCGCATAGTTCACCATATCCATGTAGTTTGCATCCACACCTTCGGACACCAGCGTTTCACCGGCCAAGGTTTCTATCTGCTTGGTACGGTAAATCTTCATCAATATCAGGTCGGTATACGAGCTGATACGCATCCCGCGCCAAGCTTCGTCATAATCATGATTCTTGGCCAGCATCAGCTCCAGCGATTGGCGGGCATATTTGTCGTACAGAGCCAACGCCTGCTCGCAGGTGATGTCTGCCGAATCGGCATACCCCAGCTCCAGCTGTATCAGTCCGATGATTCCATAGTTGACGATTGCGATGAATTCGGAACGCACTCCCTCGTCCACCAACGCCACCCCCTTGGTCTCGATGCTACGGATGCGGTTAGCCTTGATGAACAGCTGGTCGGTCACAGATACCGGACGCAGTATACGCCACGCCGGACCATAATCATGTAGTTTCTTTGAGAACAAATCGCGACACAGCGCGATGACATGTTCAAATTGCTGCTTGGTTTCCTTCATATCCCGTACAAATAGGCTGCAAAGGTAGAAATAATTAGAGAAAAAAAGGAGGATAGAAGGGAAAAAATCACTTCAATGACAGAACTCTTTCCCTTGTTACCATTCAAGCAGCTGAACAGACACCTTGGCATACACCAAACACATCTTCCAAAGTAATTTACCCAAGGCGGGAAAACAGGGAATGAAGGCAGATTATCGGATAACGAACATCGGATTGTGGCAGATGAAGCAGCCTTTCAAAACAGACATTCTCTTACGCGCGCGCGTGAGAAAGTTTGAAAAATATCTGCAACAGTCAAAAGTCACTTCTATATATCTCTATATAAGATGATTAAGCAGCAGAAAAGTGTGGCAGATGTATTGTAAATTGCCAAAATTCGTTCTAATTTTAGCTGATTTTCACTAAATAATACACTATTTAAGTACAAAAATTGCGTAATTTACACAAAGTTTGGCAGATATGTGGCAGATATCCTCTGTTTTTGCATCAAAACAGCACTTATTTCGCTGTAATAATTACCGTTATCACAAGTGTCCCACCGCAGTTGTCGAAGGTGTACAACAGGCATGGAACAACTGTTACATAGGCCATGGAACAACTGTTTCACCTATAGATAACAACTGTTTCATTAGGAGTAAACAACTGTTCCATAGTATGTTTTCAGCTATTCCATTTAAAGTTATTGTCTACCATTGTGTAGTCCTCCAGCCTCCGAGTGTTGCACAATCGGTAGAGAGTCTCTATATTTGCGGAGTGTAATTGTTTTCTTGAACAGGTATGGATATCAATCGATATAAGCAGGAGTTACCGGTAGGCGAAATAGCAGACGAGGTGAACTGCCTGCTCCTCACCCACCCGCGTCTGATAGTGACGGCCCCTCCGGGAGCCGGCAAATCAACGTTATTGCCCTTGACACTACTGGAGCGCACAGCCGGCGGCAAGGTCGTGGTGCTGGAGCCTCGACGTCTGGCTGCCCGGCAGGTAGCCGAGCGGATGGCCTTCATGCTGGGCGAACCGGTAGGCCGAACAGTGGGTTACCGGATGAGACTGGAGAGCCGGGTGTCCGAAGCCACCCGCGTGGAAGTGGTGACCGAAGGCATCCTGACACGGATGCTGGTGGATGACACCATGCTGGAAGGGGTGGATGTGGTGGTGTTCGACGAGTTTCACGAGCGTAGTTTGGCTTCCGATGTAGCACTGGCCATGATCCGCGAGGTACAGAATGTGTTGCGGCCCGATCTGCGTCTGGTGGTAATGTCTGCCACAATCGATGCGACCACCCTTTGCAAAGCCCTGAATGCGCCGCTGGTTGAGAGCCGCGGGCGGATGTTCGACGTAGAAATTGTGTACGGCTCGGAGGCTGATGCACCGCATTGTGCCGAACAGGTGGCTCAGGCCGTTGGCCGCCTTCACCGTCAGTACGAGGGGGATATCTTGGCCTTCCTGCCCGGACAGGCCGAGATACTGCGTTGCAAGGAGCTGTTAGGGGAGAGTCTGGGCAGTACCGAAGTCTATCCGCTCTACGGAATGCTCTCTATGCAGGAACAGCAACGGGCCCTAGCTTCCTCACCGTCCGGATACCGCAAGGTGGTGCTGGCCACGCCTGTAGCCGAGACCTCACTAACCATCGAGGGGATACGGATTGTAGTAGATTCAGGGTTCTGCCGCAAACCAGTGTTCGACCTACATAGTGCCCTGAGCCGCATGGAGACGGTGCGCATCTCACGCGACATGGCCACCCAGCGCAGCGGACGTGCCGGGCGCGTAGCACAGGGCATCTGCTATCGCCTCTGGTCGAAAGCCACCGACCTGCGCATGGAGGAGTGCCGTCGACCCGAAGTGGTGGAGGCCGACTTGGCTCCGATGTTGCTGGACATTGCAGCTTGGGGTGGTGGCAAGGTAGAGGAATTACCCTGGATTACCCCACCGCAACAGGCTCATGTACAGCAGGGACGCCAACTGCTCACACTGCTCGGTGCACTCGACGCGCAAGGCTGTCTGACACCTCATGGCCGTGAACTAGCCCGCATTCCCTGTCACCCACGTTTGGCGCAGATGCTGCTGAAAGCCCGGACAGCAGAACAGAAAGCCTTGGCCGCCGACCTGGCTGCCCTTTTTGAAGACCGGGATCCGGCTCCACAGGAGCATGATGCCGATTTGCATACCCGCCTGCTGTTGCTGCGCGAGGCCCGTCGACGAGGAGCCAAAGGACGCTGGAAACGCATTGCCGAAATGGCCGCCCAGTATCGCCGTCTGGCGGGTAAGGGAGTAGCAGAGGCGAACGAGATACCCGACCCCGATGTCACCGGTCTGCTGGTGGCTTCGGCCTATCCCGAACGTATCGCGCAGCGTTGCGGACACAGTCGCTATCGTCTGGCCGGTGGAAGCTATGTGCAGTTAGACGACCAAGACCCGCTGATGGCCTACGATTGGCTGGCTGTGGCCTCTGCAGGCAACCGCATCTTCCTGGCTTCGCCCGTGTCGCGCGAAACGTTGGAACCGATGACTTCTGTAGTTCCTACGGTGTACTGGGACCGGCACGAGAACCGGATAGTGGCTCGCAGCGAACGACGCATCGGCCTGCTGGTGCTCGATGCACGCCCCCTTTCGGAGGATGTCAGCCAGCAGCGGATGGAGGTGCTTTGCGAGGTGGTGAAGCGCGAGGGAGCTTCACTGCTCACCCTGGATGAAGAGGCTCAACGCCTCCAACGCCGCATTGCAGCTGTAGCCTCCTGGCACGAGGAACTGTCACTGCCCGACCTCTCGTCGGAGAGCGTCTACGCCCAAGCCGACGAATGGTTGCCCCTCTATGCAGCCTCCGCATGGAGCGCTGCCGACCTGAAGCGCATCGACATGCGCAATGTGTTGTGGGGAATGCTCTCTTACGAGCAACAGCAGGCAGTGGAGCGACTGGCTCCTTCGCACATCGTAGTGCCTACAGGCAGTCGCATCCGGGTGGACTACCGTCAAGGAGCCGAGGCACCCGTGCTCAGTGTGCGCCTGCAGGAGTGTTTCGGACTGACCGACACACCTCGGGTGGACGACAACCGCCGTCCCGTCCTGATGGAGCTCCTCTCGCCCGGCTTCAAGCCCGTGCAGCTCACGCAGGACCTCCGCAGCTTCTGGGAGAGCACCTACTTTGAGGTGCGCAAGGAGTTGCGCCGCCGTTATCCCAAGCACCATTGGCCCGACCATCCGTTGGAGGCCGAAGCCGTGAGGGGCGTGAAGCGGATTATATGGCACTGAATCAAACCAACAAGCTATAACAAGTATGCCAGAAAATAGAATTGTTGCGAATAATGGCTCATCTATCGTGCTCTGTACGTCAGATGACGGCAATACCCCACTTGAAGTAAAGTTGGAGAAAGAATCTAATCAATAAAGATAATTAATATTTACATCAGATATGCAAGACTTTGCAGCGATAGATTTTGAAACAGCCAACAACGAGCGTAGTTCGGTTTGCTCTGTCGGCGTGGTGATAGTACGTGGTGGGGAGATAGCGGATAAGTTCTACTCTCTCATCAAGCCCGAACCGGAGTATTACAATTACTGGTGCAGCCAAGTGCATGGCCTTTGCACCGCAGATACAGACAATGCGCCAGTCTTTCCTGAGGTGTGGAAGCAGATAGAGCCGCTCATTGAGGGGCTACCATTAGTGGCTCATAACAAAGCCTTTGACGAGAGCTGTTTAAAGGCAGTCTTCCGCGTCTATCAGATGGACTATCCCGACTACGAATTCCATTGCACCTGCATCGCCTCGCGCAAGCGGTGGCCGGGAGGACATCACAACCTTGACATCATCGCAGCCCGCTGCGGCTATGACTTGAAGAACCACCACCATGCCTTGGCGGATGCGGAGGCGTGTGCGGCGATAGCGTTGGAAATTCTTTAATTGCCAATAAATAAAAGACTCAAGTTACGCAAGTCGATTTACGAGGCTTGAATTATTTGGAAAACATTTCGTATCTTTGGCGCATGAACCGATATGAAAAGGAGTATGCCATGAGACAGGTACCCAAATTCTTCAATACAGCCGGCCCTATACAGCCGGATATTCACTACCAGGTAGAGCCATTGAGCCGCTTCGATTTGGAGGAAATAGAGCAGTTGATTTATCAACGGAAATATTTCATCCTGCACGCCCCGCGGCAAACAGGGAAGACCTCCTGCCTGCTGGCGTTGAGGGACTACCTGAACGCACGCGGAGAGTTCATCGCCGTGTATGCCAATGTGGAGGCAGGACAGGCAATGAGGAATCAGGTGGATGAGGTGGTGAAAGCCACAGCCGGAACCATTGCTGCAGAGGCACGCCTTGTCCTGAAGTCAGAACTTCCTAACGATGTGCTCCGCAAGGTGGTACGGGATGAGAACACGACGGGTTCCAACATGCTGACTACCTTCCTGACCGCGTTCTGCGAAGCCCTCGACCGTCCGCTCGTCCTCTTCATCGACGAGATAGATGCCTTGGTGGGCGACTCGCTTGTCAGCGTGCTGCGGCAAATCCGTGCCGGGTATGCCAACCGACCCGCACACTTTCCGCAGACCATCATCTTGTGTGGCATACGCGATGTGCGTGACTATCGTATCGTGCTCTCCAACCAGGACATCGTCACCGGAGGGTCGGCGTTCAACATCAAGGCAGAGTCCTTGCACTTAGGTAACTTCTCGAAGGAGGAGATACGCGAACTGTACATGCAGCACACCGCCGCTACCGGTCAGGAGTTCGACGAGGCCTGCTTCCCCCTGATATGGGAGGCGACCGAAGGACAACCCTGGTTGGTCAACGCCTTGGGTTACGAGGTCACGATGCGGATGAAGGAGAACCGCGACCGCAGCATACGCATCATTCCCGAAATGATATACCGTGCGCAGGAACAGATTATCTATCGGCGGGACACGCACATCGACATCCTGATAGACAAACTGCGCGAGGAGCGGGTGCGGAACGTGATTGCCCCTATCCTCGCCAATGAGGACGGCGAGGCTGAAAAGCAGCTGAAAGAGGATGATATCCAGTATGTGGTGGATATGGGATTGATTGTCAGAGACAAACCGTTGCGCATCGCCAACGCCATCTATAAGGAAATCATTCCCAGAGAGCTGACATGGGCACGGCAGCAAACCCTCATCCAGCAATCCGCCTGGTACATCAACCCTGACAACTCCATCAACATGGAGAAGCTGTTGCTGGACTTCCAGCAGTTTTTCCGCCAGAACGCTGACTCCTGGATAGAGAAGTTCGACTACAAGGAGAGCGGCCCGCAACTGCTGCTGCAGGCCTTCCTGCAGCGGGTGGTGAATGGTGGTGGCTACATAGACCGCGAGTATGGCTTGGGGCGCGGACGCACCGACCTGCTCATCACCAAGCCTCTGACCGATGGCTACGGAGGTCCCTTCCAACGCATCGTGCTGGAGCTGAAGATTCTGCGCGGCAACATCGACACCACCATCCAGAAGGGACTGGAACAGACCACAGGCTACATGGACACCTGCGGCGGCACCATCAACGAGGGACACTTCATCCTCTTCGACCGTACGCCGGGCAAGCCCTGGGAGGAGAAGCTGTGGCACCGCACCGAGGAGTATGCCGGCAGGAAGATTGAAGTGTGGGGAATGTAATGTAAGGCATTGCAATGTACCGGCACGTACGTCAGTGCAACATATGCGGACAGCCACAATGACGAAGCGCCGGCTACTTCTGCAATGAATGAAGGAATGCAGACGGAGTGATATTATACTCCTTTTTGAAACATGAGATAAAATAACCTACATCATTGAAGCCACAGGCGAAAGCAACCTCTGATACGTTGTATCCGGATTGTGAGAATAGTTCTTTGGCATGTATAAGCCGTTGCTTCCTTATATATTCGTTGATTGAGAATCCCGTCAATGCCTTCGTCTTACGGTAGAGAGTTGAATGACTGAAATTAAGTTCGTTGCAAAGAAGTTCGATGCCGAAATCCTTGAACGACAGATTGGACTGAATGAGTTCATTCAACTTATTGATAAATTGCATGTCTAATTCATTCAGATAGGAATAGGAATTGGAATCGGAGGAAGATATATCCTCTTTACCGGGAGATGGGAGACACTGGGCAATGTGTCGGGCCAGCCGCTTTCTCTGCTCCAGTTGCCTTTGTACACACCCTTTCAGCAAACGGGCACTGAAAGGTTTAGTCAAATAGACATCTGCTCCGGTCTCGTATCCTTCGGCTTGATTGTCTATCGTATCTTTGGCTGTCAGTATCACAATAGGTATATGGCTGGTAAGCATATTATTTCTCACCTTCTTACAGAGTGTAATTCCATCCATCCTGGGCATCATAATGTCTGTAATGATGATGTCCGGCAACAGTTTCTGAGCTTGCTCCAGCCCTTCCAGTCCGTCAGAAGCCTCTACAGTCTGATACGAATCTTGCAACGAATTGACAATATACTGTCGGATATCCTTGTTGTCTTCCACTACTAAAATGATATTCTTTGAGCCGTTCAATCCATTCTCCACATCCTCTGTAACATCCTCTCTCTCCCTGTTGAGCGGAATGGATGTTTGATGGATTGCCTCCGGATAGTCCTTATCCCGGTGCAGCACGATAGTGAATGTCGTACCCTCCCCCTCACGACTTTCCACATTGATTTCCGCCTGGTGAAGTTCTGCCAATTCTTTCACCAAAGCCAGCCCGATTCCGGTACCTGGTTGCTGATACTTGCTCTCCGATTGGTAGTAGCACTCAAAGATGTGAGGCAAATCCTCCTTCCGGATGCCATATCCCGTGTCGCGCACCTTTATCGTAGCTGTTGTTTCACTCCACTGCAAACTGACGTGTATAATGCCATTCGGGGTATATTTCAACGCATTGCTGATGAGATTGTTCAGAATGATTTGCAAAACGTATCTATCAGCCGCAATCTGTTGATCCGGCTGAGGAACATAAACGGTGACATGAACTGCTTCGTTTCGGTTCAACTCTTGAAATCTCAGCCCTACTTCCTCTATCAGTTCTCCAAGACAGACTGGCTGGATGGTGAGCTGTCTGTTCTCACATTTCCTGAACTCCAAAATTCGGTTCACCAAGTCAAGCAATTGTATGGCACTGGTATGTATCATGCTGATTTTCTTACTGATGAAAGCTGGCAATCCCTTATCAGCTTTCAGGTCTTCCAAGGGTCCCACAATCAGCGTTAACGGTGTACGTAATTCGTGCGTGATGTCTGTGAAAAATTTCAGGCGTTCCTCGTTCAGTTTCATCTTGTCCAAATTGTTCCGGCGTACTACCTCCTCCCTACTGCGCCGCATCACTTTCCGTCGGTAAGTGCGTGTATAAGCCAACACTGCTAAGCACAACAACAGCGTATAACAAGCTAACGCCCATCCCGACATCCACCAGGGAGAGGCAATATGAAAACTCACGCTCGCTACGTTGCCAACGTGACCGACATTATTCCTCAAATTGGCTTTCACCTCAAATGTGTAGTGCCCCGGAGCCAGACCGCGCAGCGTCACCGAGGTACTCCGACCCAATTGGTTCCACTCGTCCGACAGGCCATGGATACGATAAGCATATTCTACCAAATCGCGATGCGCCTCATCCGTCACACAGAAACGGAACGTATGTTCATTGTCGGTTGAATGATATTCACGGATACAGATGTTCGAGCAGCTATCCACAGCCAGCACATCGGCAGGACTGAATACACATGTACCGTTGTGCGTCCCCATGTAAATGCGTCCATTGGCATCCTTCGCCACAGATCCATGCTGGATGTTTCCATAGGGTATTCCATCGTCATAGCTGAAGTTCAGCAAATCTTTTGAATCCTTTCTATAGCATGAGATACCTTTGTCTGTCCCTATCCAGACATTCTTCTGTTCATCTTCTATCAGACAGTGTATCAATTCGTCAGGCAGATTTTCATTGCTGCTGATACGTTGGGGATGTTCATAATCTCCCTTGGGATAAATATAGACACCTCGCTGGGTGGCAGCCCAAATGTTGCCATCCGAATCTTCTATTATGGAAGTGACGATATCGCCACAGAGTCCGTTGCTTTCCGCGATTCTTGTAATCAGCTTTTGTTCTTTATCTATCAATATGATTCCCCATCCGAAACAAGCTATCCACAACCGTTCCTTTGCGTCCTTCACGAATCCGAAAACAGAAGCTTTATTGACCTGTTTGGCAATCAGAGCAGGTCTTTCAATCATCCCCATCCGATAGCAATACACACCCACCTGTGATCCTATCCATAGCTGCCCTTCACCGTCGTCCCACAATATATTGACATCTACCTGTTCTCCAAAATCAATTCGCCGGATAGAATTGTCGGTTGGATTCAATTCCAAAAGCCCATTGTCTCGTATACCCAAGTATATTCGATTTTGATGTTTGCAGATGCTATAGACCTTCCCGTTAGGTCGGACCAGATAAGGCGACAAGTCATACCAACGCAAGAAGCGGCCAGTTGATGTATCAGATACCCATACTCCATTATCGACTCCTGTCCACAACTCATCCGTTTCGGCATCGTAAAATAATCCTCGTACCGATTGCGGACGTATACTTCTGTACTCCGTTCCACCATCCTGCACCATTCTTCGGAATAACGGGCCACTGTGCCGGATGCAACTGATACCACTGCCATAGTTGGCAATCCAATAATTGCCATAACGGTCTCTGGCAACTTTGCGGATATTGGAAGATGACAATCCCCGTTCATCATAGGTAGCCCTGATATTGTAAAAAGAAGCTGTACCACCATGGCGTGTATCCAACTCATCGAGTCGTAACACACTGATTCCTCCGATATCGGTACAAACCCACAGTTTCCCGTCACCGGGTTCTTCTATAGCATAGATATGGTCAGCTATCAGGCTGTTCGGATTACGGTTCTGATGTTTGAAGTTGGTGAAGGTTCCCTTCGCTTCGTCCATCAATGCCAATCCATGGTCGGTAGCTATCCAAAGCCGTCCGAAACTATCTCTACAAAAGTCGTACACCTGATTGCCGGGCAAGCTCCAATCGTCCGCATCATCATGCAGAAATCGACGTATTTCTCCCTTTTTCAAGTCTACCCGGCTCATTCCATCGAATACCGATCCGATATAAAGCACCCCGTTGTCATCGTATACAGAGATGAATGAACTGGGTATGCCTTCCAACTCTGAAGGAAGATACTCTTTGATGATTTTCCCCTCTGGATTGTAATGGCACAATCCCGTACCTCTGGCACCCGCCCAAACACCTCCGTCCGCCGCACGACTCAAGTATTGTATGCCATGGCAAACGGTTTCTTCTATCTCCATAAACCGATTGTCCGTACACGACACAAGCGAGACCTTCGTCTTGGTTGCCACCCATAGCCTGTCATTGACTTCATCATACAGCAAAGCATTCAGCCCGTTGTCCGACAGCAGAGAGTTGTAGGTATTGAAAGTCATGAAGCGAATGCCGTCATAGAGACTCAGGCCATTGTCCGTAGCAATCCATATCCGGTCATGTTTGTCAATGGCAATATCTACCACAAAACTACAGGTCAGTCCCTCTTTAATACCATAGTGGATGAACTGGGATATCTCAGCAAATAGACGGGGGACGAGAATCGACAGAAATAGGAGCAGTGTGATACGTTTCATGTTACAAGTATTCATTCATTGATTAACGTGTGCAAAGATAGAGAAACAACTGCAATCACAGACCATTTGTTGCGATTTTCCATCCGATAAATCGGTCAATCTATAGGAAATATCAATCATTGCCGATTTATCCCATCCTGTGAACGGGATTTCCAATAGGTTAAAATAGAAAAGAGATACTTTTGCAGCCGTAATTCATTAACGTTAACACAATCAACCATGAAAATCAGAAGATTGAAAATTGACCGATTTATATCGGTATTGACTGTTACCGGAGGGCTTGCCTGTTTCATGCCCCAACTGGCAACAGCGGCTTCATCAGAGTCTGGAATCGAGCAGTTGCAGAACAAAGTGGTTTCAGACGGAGTAGTAAAGGATGCCCATGGAGAACCCGTCATTGGCGCAACCGTCATAGAAAACGGTACCACGAATGGGACGGTTACAGATCAGGATGGCAGATTCACGCTGCGTGTCTCCCCAAAAGCCCAACTGACCATCAGCTTTGTCGGGTTTGAATCGCAGGTAATCAGCGCAGGAAGCAATCTGACAATTGTGCTTGTAGAAAACAGCAAGTTGCTCGACGATGTGGTTGTCATCGGGTATGGACAGATGAAAAAGAGCGACCTGACATCCTCTATTACCAGCATCAATGGGAAAGTCATCACGCAAAGTGCATCTTCCAGCATTAAAGATGCCTTGCAGGGCCGTATTCCAGGTATGGATATCCAAGCCGACCGATATGAAGGAGAAAACCGCAGCATGTATATCCGAGGCACCCGCTCACTGAAGGCATCCAATACACCGCTGGTGATAGTCGATGGCGTACCCGGCTCCATGAATAATATCAATCCGCAGGACATCGCTTCCATCGAAGTAATGAAAGATGCATCTTCCGCAGCCATATATGGTTCGCAGGGTGCCAACGGTGTCATTATCGTATCTACCAAACATGGCCAATCAGGCAAGACAAAAATCAGTGTAGACAGCTACTATGGGATTCAGAAGCCGGGCTTTATCAATTTGATAGATGGAGACAGGTTCGTACAGATGAAACGCGATGCCTATCTGATGGGACAGAACCTTTGGACTCCGGGCAATAAAGGAACGGTAGATGACAGCATTCTGTTTACAGATGATGAAATGGCGATTATCAATTCGGGGAATTATGTAGACTGGTTCGACTTGATTTATCGCAACGGCTCCACCTCCAGTCATACGATAAATATCAGTGGCGGTAACGACAGAACGCAGTTCAAGTTGCTGTTCGGTTATACGAAAAGCAAGGGATATGTCAAGACAAACGAGACCGATTCCTACCAGTTGAGTACCAATATAGACCATTCCATCAACAAGTATGTGAAGGTAGGGGCATCCCTCCGCTATCGTTACCGCAACAATTCCGGTTTTGCCACATACGGGCAAGGGGTCATGTACGGTACTCCGGTCACACGACCTTACGACGATGAAGGCAATGTGATAGCCATTCCCAATACGAATGAAGGTGCCTATAGTGTGCTTCTGAACTATCAGGACGGTCAATATTACAACGACCAGATCAATCAGGAATTCAACGTATTGGGTTATCTGCATGTCCAATTCACAGACCGGTTCTCTTTGCATTCCAATGTCGGATATACCAATAGCAGTATGCGTTCGGGATACTTCTATGGTGCAGACTCGTACACTTCACACGGCAAGAACAAATCCGGACGATCTGCTTACGGCAGCTATCAGTTGACCAATAACAACACATTGTCCTACAGTCAGTCGTTGGGCAGTCACAAACTGATTGTTGACCTGGTTCAAGAGACTCAGCGTTACGAGTACGACAATTTGTCCGCCAGTGGAGAGAACGCTGACGTGGAAAAGGTAGCCTACTACAATCTGGGTATCAATACCGAGAACCAAAAGATAGGAAGCGGCTATTCAGGATGGTCGCTAGCCTCCTTCATGGGACGTGTTCGGTATGACTATGCCGGGAAGTATCTGTTCAATGCCTCTGTACGCGCCGATGGTTCCTCACGTCTGGCTGACGGACACAAATGGGGATCGTTTCTTTCTGCCGGAGTAGCTTGGCGTCTTTCATCCGAAGAATTCATGAAGGATGTAAACTGGATTTCCAACCTCAAGCTGCGCCTTTCATACGGAGAAGTGGGCAATCAGGCCATCTCTCCCTATCAGACCCTCTCTTCCTTGGATTCCTATCCTGTATTGTTCGGATCCAACGGACTATACGCTTATCGTCCCTCGTCAATCACCAACAAAGAGCTTGGATGGGAAAAAACCAGAACCTTCAATCTGGGTATTGATTTCGGATTCTTCAACGACAGATTATCCGGTAGCATTGATGCATACATCGCAAAGACCAGCGATCTGTTGATGCAACGTGCCATTCCCATCACCATCGGATATTCAAGCATTGCCGACAATATCGGATCGACAGAGAACAGAGGTATTGAATTGTCCCTGAATGGAACCATCGTCGACAACAGGAATTGGAACGTCTCGGCTTTTGGCAACATCTCATACAACAAAAACAAAATCACGAAGCTGTCTACCGATGAAGACGATATCACAAACGGTTGGTTTATCGGTCGGCCCATCTCCCAGATTTACAATTACAAGATGATTGGTATCTGGCAGATTGGTGAAGAAGAGGAGGCCAAGAAATATAACTGCATTCCCGGCGACGTGAAGATTGAAGACGTTGCAGATACTACCGAAGGAATCACGGCTGACGACAAGCAGTTCATTGGCCAGCGTGATCCCAAAGTCATCGCCGCATTCGGTATCAATGTACAATATAAAGGTTTCGACTTCTCAGCTACAGCCAGCGGACGTTTCGGGCATCTGATCAGTCATGACGGATATGGATACAATCTGATTATGGGAGGTAACAGATGGTGTGCCGATGTGGATTACTGGACCCCTGACAATCCGACAAACCGCTGGCCACGTGCATCCAGCGATATAGCCAACCGTAGTCTTTGCGCCTACTTTAAGGGTGACTACCTTAAGCTGCAAGACATCACAATCGGGTATGACTTTGCTTCGATTCTCAACAAATCGTTGCGGTTGAATCTGAGCAAAGCACGTACCTATTTCCAATGCCGTAATATAGGCTACCTCTATAAGGCGGCAGGATATGGTATCACTCCGGAGTCTACTTCGCTTGAGTTGACCGTTCCTCAAACATTTACATTTGGTGTCAATCTTAATTTCTAATTACAAAATTGATAATCATCATGAAGCTATTTAATACATTATTCATCAGTGTTGTTTGTTTCTTCCTGTTTGGATGTGAGCATTTTCTGGAGGAAGATTCAAAGGGAGGTGTGGATGTGACCTATACGTCCACTGCAGCTGGAGCGGAAAAAGAAGTACTTTCGCTGTATCAGATCAATTGTTGTTTGCTTGAACCCATGTACATGTATGGCGAACTGGGCAGTGATTGCATAGGTTATGGCGGCAACGTCGGAACCCGTCTGTATTGGAAAGCTGCTGTTCGCTATGAAGACCAATATCTGGTCAATGACAGTGAATGCGGCCAACTCTGGAACTGGCTGTGTCGTGCTTTGAGCACTTCAAATATCGCTATTGAATCAATCGAGACAACCGCCTTCTCCGATGGAAATAGCCAGCAAGTCCTTCTGGCCGAAGCCAGAGCACTACGGGCCTACTACATGCTTTATCTGACCGAGACATTCGGACCGGCTGCCTATTACGCAGACAAGGCTGTTTCATCTATCGCACAAATCAGCGGATCACAACCCGGAATATCGACTTTCTTCAAATGTATATTGTCTGATCTGGAGTTTGCCATTCCTCTATTGCCTCTTCCTGCAACTCAACGTGCCAAGCAGTTCGGCAGGATGGATCAAGGTATTGCAAAATCCATCGAGGCACGTGCCTATATGGCACTGGCATCGAAGGCCGACAGCATCATCAGCAATGCCGGTGCACAGTCCGCTCAAGCCTGCTATGAAAAGGCCGCCACCCTCTGCACATCAGTCATGAACGACTACGGATACCGGTTGGAAAAGGAGTATGCAAACATCTTCTCTCCCGACAATCAATATAGCAACGAAATCATCTGGTCTGTGCAATACGAGAATAGTATCTATAACACTCAAGGAGACCTGATAGGTGGAAACCACATGCATCGCTACTGGACACCTCAATCCAACAAGACGGCATACAAAAGCTCCATACCCGGTCTGCCATCGCACTCCATTTTCTATGGTCGCGAATATCGTGCCTGCTTGCCTTCCTACTATTATATCACTTCATTCAGCAAATACGACAAGCGCAGGGATGCCACTTTCTTTTCAGCCTATTGCAGATTTCCTAACGGAGACGGTTCTAAAGCTCCTGATTTAAGCGATACATTATTGGTACGTGCTCTTGATGTTCTGACTCCCGAGCAGAAGGCTTTCTATACGGACAGAGGCATATTCTGCGATGACCTCACCGATTTGTACGATGTCCATACAGGAGCTTTGCTAAACGACAATGTCCGCAGTTTCTCAAATACCATGAAGAAGTGGCACGACCCCAGTCGTAGTGCAATGAAACAGGAATATGCTTATCGCGATGCCATTACCATCCGCTTAGGGGAAATCTTTATCACGGCTGCCGAAGCCTATGTACAGTTGGGCAACAAAGAGAAAGCAGCCTCCATCATCAACCAACTGCGTGAACGGTGTCTCATGAACGGACACGAGACAGAACTGATGGTAACGGCTGCAGATATGGACATGGATTTCATCCGTACGGAATCTGCACGCGAATGCGGATGCGAACTTTGGCACAAATATATGGTAAAACGAACCATGCAACCCAGTGAGTGGGCTTCGTGGATAGCACGCCACAATCCGGATTGTTGTGAGATTGCCGATGGCGGTGTAAAGGCTTACCACTACTATCGTCCTGTACCTCAATCTGTACTCGACAGCTATGCCACTTTACAAATTGAGTTCAAGCAAAACGAGGGATATAACTAAAAAGAACTTATGAGAAAAATATTGTTACTTATACTCCTGTGCGGACTTTATAGGGGGAATTGCCTCGCCCAAAATCCGCCCATTACACCTGCTTGGGCATTTGGCCACATTGTATGGGAAGACAGCATCAACACACGCGAATCAGCAGAAAGACTGGTTTTGGCCTATCAGCAACACGACATTCCTGTGGATGCCATTATAATAGATAGTCCATGGACCACCTCTTACAATGACTTCATCTGGGATGAAACACGCTATCCGCAACCTCTGCGTATGATAGACGGGTTTGCCAACCAAGGCATACGCACCATCCTGTGGACCACCGGCAACGTCAATCTGAAGGATAGGAAAGGCGACACCTCCATCGGGACCCATGCCCATCTACAGGAAATCATTGGAAAAGGATTTGCCGTCAACGACGGACAGATTTATCATTGGTGGAAAGGAGATGGCGTACACCTTGACTTTACAAACCAGGAAGCCGTCCGATGGTGGTTCAAGCAGCTGGACAAGGCTTATACCAAAGGGGTATACGGCTGGAAGGTTGACCAAGGTGAGTTTTGGCTGGATAGCATTGTCAAGACGTCAAAGGGCATCATGTCGCAAGTTGACTTCCGTCCCTATTACTACAACGCGATGTATGATTATACCCGCATGAAAAGCGACGAAGGCATCATCATGGCCCGCCCGTTTTCACACCAAGGTGGTTTTGCCGCCAGCGTCGCCAAACTGAATATGGGTTGGTGCGGGGACTATTCCGGCAATTGGAAAGGTATTCAGAACCAATTGACTGACATTTACCGTTCGGCTCAGGCCGGTTATGGTGCCATCGCCATGGAGGTAGGCGGATTCTATCAGGGTAGGTCCGACAAAGAACAGTTTACCCGATATTTTCAGGCCGGCTGTATGACGGCCTGCATCATCAACGGAGGCGAAAACGGAGCATTCACCAACCATCTGCCATGGTGGTTCGGCGATTCCGTAAGCGATGGCTACCGTTTCTGTGTCACCCTGCATCGTCAACTGGCTCCCTACAAGTTTTCTACGGTAGTCGATGCTCATTTGCACGGAGGCTCACTGCTACGCGAGCCATCGTCCGTCGAGTGGAGCCATCGTGTAGGCAATGACATCTTTACAAAAGTCATCACCCAGCCAGGCGGCGAAGCGACGTTCCATCTGCCTACAAGCGGACAATGGGTTGACTTTTGGAATCAGACCGTGCATCAAGCAGGTGAGGCGATACACCAGACGTATCCTCTCCACCGTTTTCCGCTCTTTATCCGCAAGGGGTCTATTATTCCCCTGTCCATTGACAACGATATCACCGGTATAGGCGACGAAACATGTGCCGGCAAGCGTGTGTTCCTGATTACGCCGGACGGCCGCACATCACAGACTCTCTACCTTCCTGAAGGGGCAGGAACAGCCTATTTCAAGTGTACAGTTGCCTACGATGAAGAGAAGCGCACCGTTTCTATACAATCAGAGAAAGAGGTGGATGCCTGTGTCATTGTTCAGCATGTAGGATGTGTTGCCGGCAAGGGAAGTGAACTGATTCTCACATTATAATTATAGTTGTTCAATAGGTAATATCATTATGATGCATCAGGACAAAGATGCATTCCCGTAAAATGGATAAGAATCCCCGAAATCTGCATCCAAGCAGTTTCGGGGATTTGTTTGTTGCTTTGCATCGTGAACCCAATCAGGTTAGAATCAATAGCTTAAAGAGAGAGGTATTTCGTGCGTTGTCTTTTTATTCGGTACAAGTCCACTTAGGGAAGAGCATACCGACATAATCTATAATTGAGGTCATTATTCCCGAAATTCGGGTACCATTACTTGCATGGTTTTGCTGTAATTTTGCTGCCGATATGAAAAAGTATATTTTACCCCTAATTATGTTGGCTATGACAGCAATGACAACAAAAGCACAAGATGTGCAGAACAAGGCAACGCAGTCGAACACGTTGCAGTTAGAAAATCAATGGGACAAGACATTCCCCAAGAGTGACAAGGTAAGGCATGAGAAGGTGACATTCCGAAACCGTTTCGGCATCACGCTTGCAGCCGACCTATACATACCCAAAGAGGCTAAGAGCAAGCTGGCGGCCATTGCCGTCAGCGGACCCTTCGGCGCCGTAAAGGAACAGGCAAGCGGGCTCTATGCGCAACGTCTTGCGGAGGAGGGTTTCCTTACCATTGCCTTCGACCCTTCGTTCACGGGGGAAAGTGGTGGCGAGCCTCGCTATTCCTCATCAATGGACATCAACACCGAGGACTTCTGTGCTGCGGTGGATTATCTCTCGTGCCGCGACGACGTGGATGCCGGGCGCATCGGCATACTGGGAATATGCGGATGGGGAGGCATTGCACTGAACGCTGCGGCTCTCGACCCACGAGTAAAGGCTACGGTGAGCGTCACCTTATATAATATGACGCGCGTGACGCAACAGGGATATTTCGACTCTATGGACGAGGAAGCCCGATTCAAGTTGAAACAGCAGTTGGCTGAGCAGCGCACTGAGGAATATCGCAAGGGAGAGATACTTCCACAAGGCGGACTGCCTGCCGAGGCTCCATCTGACGCATCAGACTTCTTCAAGCAATACATTGCCTACTACAAGTCGGAAGCACGTGGTTATCATCCCCGCTCACTCAACTCGAACATGGGATGGAACATCACCTCGCCTCTCATGCTCCTCAACCAGAACCTGTGGATTGCAGCCGACGAGATACGCACTCCCGTACTTATCGTCCACGGCGAGAAGGCTCACAGCCGATACTTCGGCGAGGAGGCTTATCAGAAAATCACAAGCGGCAAATACGCCGACAACAAGCGTCTGCTGATTGTACCCAATGCCACCCACTGCGACCTTTACGATGGCGGCGAGGGTAACTTCATCCCGTGGAATGAGATTATAGGTTTTTATCGGTCGAATATATGAGAAGACTTTTCATTACACTTGCATGGGTACTCACTCTGCTGGGTGCCCATGCCCAAACAAGCAACACTATGAACGAAAGTAAATTAACCACACGTCAGTTGAATCTCGCCACTTGTGCCGCACTGGAGGCTCAGGATGATATGGCAAGGCTCGACACAGCATTGCGCAAGGCGCTCGACGAGGGTGTGACAGTGAACGAGCTGAAAGAGGCTTTCTCGCAGCTATATGCCTACACAGGATTCCCCCGCTCGCTCAATGCGCTCAACCTGCTGAAGAGTGTACTCGGTGAACGTAAGTCAATGGGCATCACCGACCATGAAGGGAAGCCGTGGAAACGCCCCACTCTATGGGACAATGCAGAGGAAGCATTGCGGCGAGGCACCGAGGTGCAGACGCGCCTTTGTGGTGGAGTGCCATACAACTTTGATCTCTCTCCACAGGATGACCACTATCTCAAAGCACATCTTTTCGGCGACATCTTCGCCGGTGACCAACTGTCAGAAGCCGACCGTGAGATTGTCACCATGGCTGCCCTCTCGGCCATGGAGGGTGTGGAGCGGCAGCTGGCTTCGCACAAGCGTGGAGCCGTGATGATGGGAAACACCTCCGAACAGGTGGAGCAACTTTGCCACTATCTTTCTGAGAACGGTCTTTCCCAATCAGACAATGCCGCCGACGCTTGCCACGGCGACTGGCCCAAAGGCAATCCCAACACCCAGTTTGCCCGGTATTTCACAGGCAACAGTCATCTGGCTCCCATTGCTCCCAAAAACCTTTCGGCTGATGAAAAGACAATACAAGGCTATAGTAACGTGACCTTTGAGCCTGGTTGCCGCAACAACTGGCACATACATCACGGTGCCCACCAAATCCTCATCTGCGTCAGCGGCAAGGGATGGTATCAGGAATGGGGCAAGCCCGCCATACCGCTAACCCCCGGCGACATCATCGACATCCCCGAAGGCGTAAAGCACTGGCACGGAGCACAACGAGACTCTTGGTTTCAACATTTAGCTACTCATGTGAATACAAACAATGAGGAACGTAACGAGTGGTTAGAGCCAATGAGTGATGAGGAATACAATAAATTATAACGAGTATCGCATCATCAATGCGCTTAGAATAAGGGTGGAGATGGTTAAGCCGATATATTGTAGTTTTGCTGTAACTTTGCAGCCAAGATTTGTTACAATTAGTTTATATGAACAAAAAAGTACTAGTAATATCGACAAGTCTGAGGTCGAGGAGCAACTCTGAGGCATTGGCAGACGAATTTATGCGTGGCGCAACGGAAAGCGGTCACGAAGTGGAAAAAACATCTTTGCGAGATAAGAACATACAGTTCTGCCGTGGTTGCCTTGCCTGTCAGCATACGGGGAAATGTGTCATCAAGGATGATATGCCTTACATTATCCAGCGGATGCACGACGCAGACATCATCGCCTTCGCCACCCCTATTTATTATTATGAGATGTGCGGACAGATGAAGACGCTGCTCGATCGCGCCAATCCACTCTACAACTCCGACTATCGTTTCCGCGACATTTATATACTTACGGCAGCGGCAGAGGATGAAGAAGAAGTGCCACAAAGGGCAGTGAGCGGACTGGAGGGTTGGATTGAGTGTTTCCCCAAGGCTCGTTTGGCTGGCTCTGTGTTTGCTGGTGGTGTGACGGACATGGGTGACATTGACGGACATAAGGCACTGGCTGTGGCATACGAAATGGGCAAAACGGTATGAACAAGTGACTTGTATATGGCATGGGCAATGCCGTATTTACCTGGCTGCATACCGTTGCATCCACGATTATGACGGGATTAGTCATGTGGCACATTGGGCTGAACTGGCATGGAATCAATCAGTAGTACGACCGTTTTAGTGCACATTGTTAAGCATTGGAAATGGTATGCACGCAATTAAGAATACCGTCAACTTATGATGGCAAGAATGGGTCAGCCAGCCATTTCCTGTAAAATTGGTAATTATCCCCGAAATCTGTATAACGCGGCTTTCAGAGATTTTCGAGTATTTTGTAGCCAAAACCAGTTCATTGTATGATGGGAAAGAAGGATATCTCACGTCGCACAGCTCTCAAGATGATGGGAAGTGCGGCATTGGCTACAATGATGGCCGCAACGGGAACATCAGCCCTCACCTCTTGCATTGAGGGCAGGAAGAAGAGGGTGGTATTATATTTCACCGGTACGGGCAACTGCCTCTACGTGGCACGCCAGCTTGCAGGAAAGCAGAGAAGTGCTTTACGGTAACCGACACCTGCATCGACTGCGGCATTTGCAGCTACGTGTGTCCGCGTGGCAACTACGACTTCACTTCGCAAGGGGTACAGATGCAAGGCGACTGCGAGTTCTGCTTTGCCTGCATACAGAACTGCCCGCAGAAAGCCATACAGTTCAAGAAGAATGAAGACGGTACATGGCCAGACGGCACGGAGCGAAATCCTAATACCCGCTACCGCAACGAGCACGTGTCGCTGATGGATCTCAAGCTGGCGAACAACCAGAAAGGATAGAATATGTAGGATGTGCTTTTTGAACATACACTAATGAATGTGGGTGACGGCACGAAGGAGGGATATTTGTGCCACGCCTATTGTCATAAAGGAGAATGTCGTTTCTCCTTCAATGGCAAGGAGTATGTCATGACGGGAGGCGACTGCCTGATAGTACGCCGCAGCGAACTGCTGAAAGACATCCGGGAGAGCAGTGACTTCAAAGTGGATGTAGCGTATGTCACGCCGCAGAGCAATTATGGCATCCGCGGCGGACTGTCGCTGTTCAACAACCCCATCATGCACCTTACGCCTGAGATGCAGGAAGTTTGTGCACTAAACTTTGACTATATAAGAGAGACTTCGTGCGTTGTCTTTTTATTCGGCACAAATCCGCTGATGTTTTTCCCGTCGAATCGTACATTGCTAAATTGAGAGAACGGCTTTTGATTGGAAAACGTATAACCCAATGAGAGCATGATTTCGTTGCACTTTAGGCTTAGCGCATTTGTTCCCTTTGATATACCATCGTCTTGTTGGCCTTCGAGAGCGAAGGGGGAACGGCACTGTCGGATATGGCACGTCGATAGTTGGGTTGGGGACTCATAACGAAGTGCAACTTTACGCCCTGACGGATGTCATCGTAGGTAAGATAGGACTTGTCATGTTTCCGACCGTTGACGTAAAGTTCCTTGACATACACGTTTTCGGGCGACCAGTTGTCGGTGGTCATCTCTATCTTCCGACCGTTGCCCAAAGTGATGCTGGCAGCCTCCAAACAAGGAGAACCGATGTTATAGACATTGCTGGAAGGGGCTACAGGATAGAATCCCAGACAGTTGAAGAGATACCAGGCAGACATTTGTCCGCAATCGTCATTTCCGCTGAGGGCATCGGGGGTATTACCATAGAAACGAGAGACAATGGTGCGCACCCATTTCTGACACTTCCAAGGCTCCTTGATGTAGTTGTAGAGATAGGCTACGTGGTGGCAAGGCTCGTTGCCATGCCAGTAGGCTCCGATACGACCCTGAATGTCGTGGGCACCGGGGATGTCTTCGGGCAGCTCTACAGTGAACAGTTCGTCCAGACGCTGACGAAAAAGTTTCATTCCAATCAAGTTGATGTATCCTTGTACATCGTGGGGTACGTACCATGTGTATTGCAGGGTAAACCCCTCGGTGATGTCGCCCCATCCGTGTACCGAACCGGGACCCTGATAAGCTACGGGCGTGAAAGGTGTGCGCCACGCGCCTTTGCTATCCCGTCCACGCATATACTTGGTTTCGGGATCCACCAGAGTCTGGTAGGAAAGGGAACGGTTCAGGAAGTAGCGGTAGTCTCCCATCTTACCCAGCTTAAAGGCAGCTTGAGCGATGCAGTAGTCATCATACGCATATTCCAAGGTTTTAGAGACCGACTCGGCTTCCTTATCGAAAGGGACGTAACCCAGCTCGCGGTATTCGGGCAAGCAGTCGTAATGAGGATTCATGGCCGTGGTTTTCATGGCCTCATAAGCACGTTCGTAGTCAAAACCGGGTACCTCCTTCACAATCATGTCGGCCAGCACGGAGACGGCATGGTAGCCTATCATGCACCATGTTTCGTTGCCATAGAAGGACCAGATGGGGAGCATCCGCTCCACGCTCTTGTCGTAGTGGGCCAACATGGAGTTGGCGATGTCGGCGTTCACATCCTGATGCACCAGATTGAACCAGGGATGCAGGGCGCGGTAGGTGTCCCACAGGGAGAACACGGTATAGTTTGTGAAGCCCTCGGCCTTTTCGATGTTCTTATCCAGACCGCGGAAACTACCGTCGGCATCCTGAAAGATAAAAGGATGCAGGCTAGCGTGATAGGCCGAGGTGTAGAAGGTTTCCTTTGTCTTGCGGTCGGCGGTCAGAGTGTATTTGCTCAGTTCCTGTTCCCAAAGGGCTTCGCCTTGGGCACGAAGGGTATCGAAAGTCAGGCCATCCAGTTCCTTCAAGTTCAGCAGGGCACCGTCGGTGCTGACGGCTGAAATGGCAGTCTTCACCGTGAGCGTCTCGCCCTCCTGCGTGTCGAAGGAGAGGCAGGCCATCAGTTTCCGGCCCCAGGCTTCGCGGTCGCTGCGGAAACGCGAAGTGTCATATATCACCGGTTTGCCATCCTGCATGAAGCGCAGGCCGGAAAGTTTCTTGGAGAAGGTGGCAGCAAAGTAGACGTGGCGTTCGGGTCCCCATCCCTTCACCAGCTTGTAGCCGGTCAGAGTGGAATCATTCAGCTGGCGCAGATTGGCCCACTCACACGACTGCCACAGGGTGTGGTCCAGGTCTATCAGAAGGAATGCCTGCTTCGAACGGGGATAGGTAAAACGGAACATGCCGCTGCACAGACCAGCGGTCATTTCGGCCTTCACACCATAGTCATCCAGGCAGACGGCGTAGTAGTTGGGTGAAGCACATTCGCGGTCGTGCGAGTAGCGCGAGCGGTAACCCTCGTCGGGATTCTCGCGTGTGCCGGGAGTGAGTTTCACCTCACCCGTCCCGGGCATAAAGAGAAAGTCGCCCAGATCGGGGATGCCCGTACCACTAAGGTGGGTCAGGCTGAAACCCATCAGCGAGGTATGGTTATACTTGTAGCCTGCCGCGGCATCATAGTAGCGGTGGTCGGTGTCGGGACTGATTTGTATGCCGCCGAAGGGAATTTGCGCACCGGGATAGACGTTGCCGTAGCCGTCGGTTCCCACGAAGGGGTTGACGTAGTCGATGCGCTTCTCAGATTGAGCTATGCCCGGCACAGAGAGTGCCAGGCATAGCAATGTAGATCCTAAAAACAGTTTATTACCTTTCATGTGTACGCAGTGGATATCGGTTATACATGGATGTCGCCGACGGCTATCTGGTATTCGTTCCAGAGGTCGTCAATATCATACTTCTCACCCAGGACGTGCTTGATGGCACCGTCGAACGACCAGGGAATAACCTCGAGCGTGCTGCGGTTGAACTTGCGTAGAAATTCGGGGTCCTTGTTGTCGCGCAGCCATACAAAGAAGTAACCGGCCGTGCGGTACCCATCCATGTAGTTGCCACCCTTGGGGCGTGCGTCGGGGCCGAAGCCACCGTTGGCCACACGTACGGCATCGGCCATACCCTCGATGAAGGCCCAGAAGACCCGGTTGGTACCGTAGGAGCCTATGCCCTGCGGTTCCAGTTGGTAGGCGTGGGTCAGTTCGTGCAGCAGGACACCGCGCGTCTCGAAGAGAAGCTTCGCCGTGTCGGCTTCGGCAAAGGATTGCTCGATGTGGCGTGTGCTGTAGAAGATGGTCACATCACCATTTCCACCGCCCTTGGCAGAGATGCCTTCTATATCCTCAAGGGTATAATGAATTTTCTCCACAGCAGGGATGCTGTCGGCAGGCGAGTTGTAGAGTGTGGCAAGCACAGTGCGTGCCTGCTCCCGGATGTAGGACTCAGCATCGGGGATGATACGGTGATAAATGTCGGATCCGGCAGATCCGGATGCCTTGTCCTCAAAAAGTATGATACCGGTGTTGTAAGTGTCCCAACCTTCAGCGGCAGAGGTTATCGGCTGGGACTGGTGGCACGACGTGATGCCGAAGGTGGCAGTCAAGCAGATTGCGTAAAGCAGCTGTTTTGTTTTCATATCGTTTCTTTTTTCTATATTTAGGTTATAAGTGCAAATGGATTAGGGGTTACCGGTCAGCGAGTAGGGTTTGGTGTCGGGTGCGGTGCCGCGTCGTTTGTTGGGCGAAGCAGACATCCTGAACTCCCACACACCACCCTGCAGCAGGTCACTGTGAGTAATGTAGGTCTTGTCATACTCCCGGCCATCGATGCGCAGCGACTGCACGTAGCGCTTGTGGTCGCTCACACCGGGAGCCTTTATCTCCAGCGTCTTGCCATTGGGCAGCTCCAGTTTCATGTAGGGCAAGTAGGGAGCCCCCAATACGTACTGGTCGGTACCGGGACAGACGGGATAGAAGCCCATGACGGAGAAGAGGTACCAGGCCGACATCTGTCCGCAGTCGTCGTTACCTCCCAGACCGTTGATGTGGTTGCGGTACATTTTGTTCAGGATTTCACGCACCCAATACTGAGTCTTCCAAGGCTGCGAGGTCCAGGCGTAGAGGTAGGGCACGTGATGGCTCGGCTCGTTGCCGTGTACGTATCCGCCCACAAGGCAGTCTGCAGTGATGTCTTCGTTGTGCTCGTAGTACTTCTCGGGCAAGTGCATGGAAAAGAGCCGATCCAACTTATCCAGAAAGGAGCGCTCACCCCCCATTACTGCCATCAGGCCGAAAACATCGTGAGGTACGTGGAAGGAGAAGTTCCAGGAGTTGCCCTCGATGAAGCCCTCGCCGTAGGTCTGCAGCACGTCGAACTCCGGCTTGAAGGAGCCGTCGGCCAGGCGCGGACGGGCGAAGCCGATGGAGGGGTCGTAGAGGTGGCGGTAGTTGAGCGCACGCCGGCGATAGGTCTCGGCCATCTCGGTATTGCCGGCCTTCAGGGCGGCACGATAGATGGTGAAGTCATCGTAGGCATACTCCAAGGTACTGGAGGCTGCGGTACCACTCTTCTCCAGAGGGATGTACCCCAACTTCATATAGTCGGCCACGCCTTCGTAGTAGGGAACGGTAGAGGTGGTGGTCAGGGCGTGGAGGGCATCGGCACTTTCTCCCGTCCACACCTCCTTCACAAGGGCATCGGCCACGGCTGCCACGCCATGGTAACCGCTCATACACCAGTTTTCGTTACCCATCAGGCTCCATACAGGCAGCATACCATGCACACTCTGGCGGGCATGTTCCAGCATAGACTGTACCATATCGGCATTGCGTTCCGGCTTCATCAGGTTGAGGAAGGGGTGCAGGGCACGATAGGTGTCCCACAGGGAGAAGATGGTGTAGTTGGTGAATCCCCGGGCGCGGTGTATGTTGTGGTCCAGCCCACGGTATTGGCCGTCAACATCCATATAGACCGAAGGGTTTATCATGGTGTGATAGAGCGATGTGTAGAACATGGCCATTTGGTCGGGTGTGCCCTCCACGGTGAAGTGGTGCAGCTCGTTGTTCCAGCTTTCGCGTGCTTCCCCGGCCAATTGGTCGAAAGACTTGCCGGAGGCTTCGGCGCGGAGGTTCTTCAGCGCCCCTTCGGTGCTGACAGCAGAGAGAGCCACCCGTACGACGAGTTCGGGCTGGCGCGAGGTGTCGAAACGCAGATAAGAGACGACTTTCCGTCCGGCTATTTCAGGGAAGTTCTTCTCCAAGTGGAAGCGCCGCCAAAAACCATTGTACTTCACAGGCTCCAAGTCGCGATAGCCATACTCGCGGATAGGCTGTGAGAAGGAGATGGCAAAGTAGGTATAGTTGGTACGTGCCCATCCATTAGTGATACGATAGCCGGTGAGCAGGGTGTCGTTCTCCACGCGCAGGTTGGCCCAGAGCACTTTGCCATCGTAGTTGTAGATGCCGTGGGTCAGGTCCAGAATGAGGTGTCCCTCTTCCCCTTGGGGGAAGGTGTAGCGGTGGATGCCGGCACGCTGGGTGGCCGTGAGCTGTACGCGGATGCCGTAGTCGGCAAGAGTGACTTCGTAATAGCCTGGCGTGGCCTTTTCGGTGTCGTGGCTGTAGCGCGAGCGGTAGCCTTCGTCGGGCGAGGAGGCGCGTCCCGGGGTGAGCTTCAGCGGGCCGGTGGCAGGCATCAGCAGGATATCGCCCAAATCGGAATGTCCCGTACCACTCAGGTGGGTATGGCTGAAACCGACGATAGTAGGGTCACTGTATCGATAGCCGGCGCAGTATTCGTAGGCTTTGCCCTGGTAGCGTCCGCCCACGTTGTGGGGGATGGTGTCGGTATCGGGGCTGAGCTGCACCAGTCCGAAGGGGGTGCAGGCACCGGGGAAGGTGTGCCCCATGCCGTTGGTACCGATGATTGGGTTCACGTAGTCGGCAGGCTGCTGGGCCGCGGCGGCGAGCGAGGCGGCGAGCAGGGTGAGGAGGAGTCTTATCTTCATAGGGATATGCGTTTGTTACTACTCTTTCTTTTACTTCCTTAAATCCGCAACACTATAAAATAAAAATAATATTAAGCACCTGAGCAACAA
>CALZEQ010000016.1 GCA_945641355.1 uncultured Mediterranea sp.
TGGAAATTAGCGTTGTGATGCATTTCACCCTACACCCTACACAAAATAGCTCCAATACGTTGAAAATAAGAATGATAAAGTAATAAAGGAGGCATATAAGCCTACACCATCCTGCACCACCCTACACGAACGTTCTTCTGCAGGGTAAATAGCTGTTTTGAAGGTTGCTGTGCGTCATTGCAGGTGTAGGGAGGTGTAGGGTTACGCCGTGCATTCACCCTACTAAAAATCTATTTATCAACAAGATACAATCAACCGATGTAGGGTGCAGGCTTTTTGCGTTCCGCTTTCGGATTCGATTCTCTTTACACAATAGGGTGTCCGTCGAATATACAAGCTTGACACGTATATTTATCCGCAATGCCTCCTGCAGAAAGTATGTTTCAATAACAGAAGAGATAGTTGGTACAACAAATTGGACACCCTACTTCCAGATGTTCAATTCGTCTTTCTCGTCAAGGCTGGTGAGCAGCACATACTTGCCATGGAACGATTGATGCCGAAAGAAGATGGAGACTCATAGAGTATCTTCCAATAGAATAAGGATAAAGATATGCTCGCTCTGTCAGCCATCTTCACTAAAAGGGGCAATCCTTAATCCTTGTGGTAGTACCTCGGTGAGAGTACGCTGGTACTCCGTACGGCGTACTGGTGTACTCTTAGTAAGAGTACTGGTGTAATCTTACTAAGAGTACTAGGCATTAGAACTATTACTTGACAGCCATTCCATGTTATCTCTCCAAAGGATTATAGAACTGCGGTCCGAGGGAATAGTAGGTAGTAGCTGGAATCGTTCAAGCCCAATGGAGCAATTTCTCTATTTCAACACTTTTTCTGAACAAGAAAAAGATATATAACTTATTTATAAATAGTCTGATATGCTAAATTTAAGGTACTGAGAATCGTTTATTTTGAAGCATCCTGTCCCATTGGCGGGATTACGGGAAGGATTCCGCCATTTGGAGCGAAGGATTATTCGTGATGATAGGGGCCTCCTGCCAGAATAGTCATGGCCCGATAGATTTGTTCTACGAAAATAAGGCGAACCATCTGATGTGAGAAGGTCATGCGAGAGAGAGACATCTTCTCGTGAGCGGCGGCGTAGACCTTGGGTGCAAATCCGTATGGACCTCCCACCACGAAAACCAGCCGTTTGTTGACGGTGTTCATCTTATGCTTCATGTAGTCGGCGAACTCAACGGAACGCATCTCCTTGCCGCCTTCGTCCAGCAATACCACCACGTCACCCGGTTGTAAGGCTTTCAGTATCAGGTCTCCTTCTTTCTCCTTCTGCGTCTCCACAGAGAGACTCTTGGTGTTTTTCAGTTCAGGAATAACCTCCATCTCAAACGTCAGATAGCGTTTGGTACGTTGCACATAGTCGTTGATGGCAGTTTGAAAGTGGGCTTCTACAGTGCGGCCTACAACCAGCAGGATTGTTTTCATATTTGTCGATTTTAGTAATTCAGCGCACAAAAATACGACTTTTTTATGGTAATTGGAGATATTTACCTACCTTTGCGTATCATAGAATAGTATGTTTATACCACATTAGCATAGATTAGAGATATATGAATAAGGAAGAAGAATTGATTGACAGGTTGATAGACCTTGCTTTCGCAGAAGACATTGGAGACGGTGACCATACCACCTTGTCGTGCATACCCGATACGGCAATGGGCAAATCGAAGTTGCTGATTAAGGAGGCCGGCATCCTGGCCGGTATCGAAGTGGCCAAGGAGGTGTTCCGTAGGTTTGACCCTACCATGAAGGTAGAGGTGTTCATCAACGACGGTGCTGAGGTGAAGCCGGGTGACATTGCCATGGTGGTAGAGGGAAAGGTACAGTCGCTGCTGCAGACGGAGCGACTGATGCTGAACATCATGCAGCGCATGAGTGGTATTGCTACCATGACTCATAAATATGCCGAACGTCTGGCCGGTACCCATACCCATGTGCTGGATACACGTAAGACGACTCCGGGCATGCGTATTCTGGAGAAGATGGCTGTGAAGATAGGTGGGGGAGTGAATCACCGCATTGGCCTTTTCGATATGATTCTGTTGAAAGATAATCATGTGGATTTTGCCGGAGGCATTGATAAAGCCATCACCCGCGCCAAAGAGTATTGCCGTGCGAAGGGTAAAGACCTGAAGATAGAAATTGAGGTTCGCAACTTTGACGAGCTGCAGCAGGTACTTGATTTGGGTGGGGTAGACCGTATCATGTTTGATAACTTCACACCGGAGATGACGCGCAAGGCGGTGGAAATGGTAGCCGGACGCTACGAGACGGAATCTTCCGGCGGCATCACGTTCGATACGTTGCGCGACTATGCCGAATGTGGTGTCGATTTCATTTCGGTAGGTGCTTTGACACACTCTGTCAAGGGGTTGGATATGAGCTTTAAGGCTTGCTGACCTGAACAGACCTTATCATAAAGAGCCTCTCATGAACTTCTGCACAAGTCTGTGAGAGGCTTTTCTGTAATTAACATCTTTTTGTGTTTCTGATTGCAGCATTTGGGAGTATGCTGCGTCTATTAGGTAAAAGGGCACGAACGGTGCCTGTAAATTGAACACTCTGACGTTGAAGAATGAAGTAGAACTGGCCGAAGGATGCCGGGCCGGAGAGGATGCCGCTCGTAGAGAACTGTACACACTCTACGCCAAGCAGATGTTGGCCGTATGCTATCGCTATACGGGCGATATGGATGCTGCGCACGATGTGCTGCACGATGGTTTCATCCGCATCTTCACCCATTTCACTTTTCGGGGAGAGTGTTCGCTGGCAACCTGGGTGACACGTGTGATGGTGTCGCAATCCATTGACTACCTGCGCAGAAAACGTCGTTTTGAGCATCTGGTGGTGATGGAAGAACAGTTGCCCGATTGGGCTGATGAAGAGTCGGCTACTGTAGAAGCAGGCGACAGTTTGACGGAAGAGGTATTGATGGAACTGGTGGCCCAGCTGCCTGACGGATGTCGTACCGTATTCAACCTCTATGTGTTCGAAGAGAAGTCGCACAAGGAAATTGCCCGCTTGCTGGGCATCAAAGAGCACTCTTCTACCTCGCAATTTCATCGTGCTAAATGTTTGTTGATACAAAAGATTAAAGAATATACAAAAAGAAAAGATGAGAACAGACAAAGGGATAGATAACCTCTTCCGTAACCGACTGTCGCATACGGAGATGACGGTTCGTGATGGCTTCTGGGAGGAACTGCAGCGTGACTTGCAGCAGACCTCTGTACAGCAACCATGGTTTGTGCGTGCCTCCTTTCATCGCATAGCCGCAGCAGCTTCGGTATTGCTGGTGTTGGGAGTGGCATCGGCGGCCTTCTGGTACTTCTCGCCTCAGGAGGAGATAAAAGATGCCTTTACCCAAATGGAGCAGATGCCTCCGGAAGGTGCATTAGTGGGTGACAGGGTACAAGAAACGCTGCCTCCCCTCCATCCTGTGCAAGCAGCGGCCGCTACACAGCCGAAACGACACCTGTCTCTTCCTGCAGGGCAAACTGCAACGGATCCTGTAGAAGAGGAGGAAGAAAGAGTTTCGGTATCGGTATCCATCACCATTACACAACGGGTATATGGAAATCCGCAGACTTCTTATCGCGCGTCACAAACGGCTGTTTCACAGAATGTTGCAGTAAATAATGGAGATGCGTCTCTTGAAAGTGAAAGTGCAGTGAAGCATACTCAGGCTGTACCTCCCCGTCCCTGCAATTGGGCTATGAAAGCGGCTGTAGGTACTTCCTTACCGAAGGGTGACTGCCACACGCCCTTCTCAGCGCAACTCAGCTTGGAGCGTAGGTTGAACAACCGGTTGGCAGTGGAGGCCGGCCTGCAGTACAATCGGTTGCCATCGGAAGAGTGTACGTTGCATACATTGGCTGTGCCGATGAAGTTGGATGCCACATTGGCCGCTAACAGGCGGATAGATTTCTACGCAACGGTAGGTGGGGCGGTGGAGAAGTGCGTGGCCGGTGCGCCAGACAATGGCTTTCGGGCCGAACCACTGCAGCTTTCGCTGACTGCTGGACTGGGACTCCGCTACCGCATGAATGATCGCTTTGCCCTGTTTGCTGAGCCGGCACTGTCGTATCATTTCGATACAGACTCGGCCAACAAGAGTTTGCGCAGTGAACGCCCGTTAAACCTGAATCTGCTGTGTGGGGTGCGGATGAACTATTGACCTTTAATGAATATGGATATGAAGACAACTATATACTCCCTCTATAGATACGTCGGGCAGATGGTTCTGCTCTGTTTTCTGGCCTGTACATTGCACGCTTGCGGTGATGAAGTGCTGGATTATAACCACCCGGATGTAGAAGTGTTCGTCAAACAGCTAAAGGCGGGCAAGTATCTCACTCAAGCACCAGATGAAGTGAACAAATTCCCGAAATTTGCCATCGAAGATATCAATGAATTGCTGAAATATGCTGAGGATTTGAGTGTTATCCCATCGTTCCCATTGGCACCGGTCTCCTATTCGGCGGGTGGAAAACTGCGGTTGGGTGAGTGCATCCTCTGGACCATTGAGACGATACGATTAGGACACAACGCTTCGATGGGCTGCAAGATGGTACATGCCGATGCCGAAAACTACGAAGGCATCTATTTCCTTTCGGATGAAGAGGTGCTGGATGCTGCCGTGCGCTACCGTCGTTGGTGGGAGGCAAGAAAGTTGCCACACACTATGTGGACGATAGATCCCTGTTACGACGAGCCTCTGTGCGGAAGCGGATATATGTGGTGGTAAGCTGTCATGAGACGTCTGTTACTCTATTGGGGGTTACTCTGGGGGGTAGCCTATGCTTCGTATGCCCAGAACTGGACGATACAGGACTCGTTACGTCTGCAGCAACTGTTACAGGGGAAGGAAGAGATAGAACTGAACCGGACGCTTCTGCAGGAGATGGAACGCTATCCTTATAGGGGGAAGCCTCACATGTCGGTCGAGAAGCAGTGGATGGAACCCGATGCCACCCTGCCTTCTGTTCCAGACGCACCTGGAAAGAAGATGGTGCTGACACTGCATCCCTATACAGCCCGCACCAAGTACAATTGGGATCCTGTCTATCAGAAGAAGATTAAAGTCGATGCCAACACCTGGCGTTCCGATCCGTTTGCCTCTTTCAAAATCAATTTGGCTAACCATCTGGCGCAAGAGCCCAAACAAAAGCCATCAGGAATGGACTTCATGACACCTTTTACTCGCGAGTTTTGGAGTTTCAGAGCCAAGAAAACACGTGCCCGCACGTTAGAGGTGCTTCGCACGTATGGCGACTCTCTGACGGCGGGCATTAAGGGTGTTATACAACCTTAGTATTCAAGGAGTGGATTCAGGCTTCGTTCCAAGGGGTATATGGCAGACCGAATACATCGGCCACGGCCTTGTAGGTAATCTTGCCGTTGACCACATTGACACCTGCGGCCAATGCGGGATTGTCCTGACAGGCTTTTTCCCACCCTTTGCATGCCAATGCAACTGTATAGGGCAGTGTGGCATTGGTCAGCGCCATGGTGGATGTGAAAGGTACGGCACCCGGTATGTTGGCTACAGCATAGTGTACGATGCCGTCAATTACATAAGTGGGTTCGCTGTGAGTGGTCGGATGCGAGGTCTCAAAGCAACCGCCCTGGTCGATGGCTACGTCAACCAATACACTGCCCGGCTTTATGGCCTTCAGCATTTCACGGGTGATGAGATGTGGTGTTTTGTCGCCGGGGATAAGTACTGAACCGATGATGACGTCAATGTTAGGCAGCTCCATCTGGATGTTGTGAAGCGACGAATAGAGGGTTTTGGCATTCTTGGGAAGCACTTCGCTGAGATAACGCAGGCGTTGCAGGTTGATATCAGCTATCAAAACTTCTGCACCCATGCCGGCTGCTATCTGTGCGGCATTGGTTCCTACAGTACCGGCACCCAATATCAGGACACGTGCCGGACGTACACCCGGTACACCTCCCATCAGTTTGCCTTTACCTCCTTGCGGTTTTTCCAGGAAATGGGCACCTACCTGTGCAGCCATGCGTCCAGCCACCTCGCTCATCGGGGCGAGCAACGGCAGATAATGTCCTTTCTCTTCCACTGTCTCGTATGCGATACAAGTAGCGCCGCTGGCTATCATAGCGTCAGTCAGTTCTTTATCGGCAGCCAAATGGAAGTAGGTGAACAACACTTGCCCTTTCTTGATGAGCTTGTACTCTGGGGCAATGGGTTCCTTTACCTTCACTATCATGTCGGCAATGGCATACACCTCTTCAATAGTAGGAAGGATTTTTGCCCCCACGGCAGTATAGTCTTCATCAGCAAATCCGCTGTTGATGCCTGCTGTGGCTTGGATATACACTACATGACCTTTCTTCACCAATTCGGCTACTCCGGCAGGGGTCATCCCTACACGGTTTTCATTGTTTTTAATTTCTTTAGGTACTCCGATAATCATGACCTTAGATTTTTGTGGTTTAACATGCCGCAAGATACGAAAAATGGGAGAATTGTTATTCTCCCATTCTTCATGTTTAAGAGCATATTTATGCAAAATTTATTCTTCTTTCAGTGGATTCCATCCTTGTGCTTTCAGTTCAAACTCCTGACCGTCGCGTGTGATGAGTGCACATCCCAATTCGGGTTTCGTAATGTGCCCGATAAGGCGTACTCCCTCCATCTCTTCCATCTTCTCATGGTCGGCAATGGGGACGGTAAAAAGAAGCTCGTAATCTTCACCTCCATTCATGGCGCAGGTGGTCAGGTTCATGTTGAACTCCTCGGCCATGACGGCTGTCTGGTAGTCGATAGGAATGTGCTCTTCGTAAACGCGGCATCCCACCTTGCTCTGTGTGCAGATGTGAAGCAGTTCGGAAGAGAGTCCGTCTGAAATATCCATCATGGCTGTGGGGCGTACGCCGGCTTGTGCCAGTCGTTCAATGATGTCGCGGCGGGCTTCCGGCTTGAGTTGTCGTTCCAGCAGATATTCTTTACCGGCAAAGTCGGGTTGGACATCTTTGTCGCTACTTCGCAATACACTCTTCTCCCGTTCCAACAGCTGCAGGCCCATATAGGCAGCTCCCAGGTCACCGCTTACACAAATCAAGTCAGTCTCCTTAGCGCCGTTGCGGTAGACAGCCTCGCCGCGTGCTGCATCGCCGATGCAGGTGATGCTGATAGTCAGTCCTGTCATTGATGCAGTGGTGTCACCTCCTACAATATCCACACCATACTCTTCACATGCCAGGCGGATGCCGGCGTAGAGCTGTTCCATATCTTCCACACTGAAACGTTTGGATAGTCCCAGTGACACCGTTATCTGACGGGGAGTACCATTCATGGCATAGATGTCGGAGAAGTTGACTACTGCCGATTTATAGCCTAAATGTTTCAGAGGTACGTAGGTCAGGTCAAAGTGTACCCCTTCCAGCAGCAGATCGGTAGTAACCAGTATTTCACGGTCGGCCGGGTAGGAGAGGACAGCGGCATCATCACCTATTCCATATTTGGTAGATCGGTTTTGCGGTTCAATACCTTCGGTGAGGTGGCGTATCAGGCCGAACTCGCCGAGGGTGGCTATTTCTGTTCTCATGTTCAGTACTATTTCTATTCTGTTTTCCTTACTTACGCTCTGTTTATTAGTTCCCGCATGATTTCAGTCATCTTGGGTTGTGCCTCGTCAGCGGCTTTCTGTACCTCCTCATGTGTCACCTCTACAATCTTGCCCTCTACACCCAGATCGGTCACCACAGAGATGCCAAATACCTTGATGCCACAATGGTTGGCCACAATCACTTCGGGTACGGTAGACATGCCCACTGCATCGGCTCCGAAGATACGGAACAGCTTGTATTCGGCAGGTGTCTCAAACGTGGGTCCCTGTGTGCCCACATAGACACCATGCTGTACTTTGATGCCTTTCTCGGCAGCAATGGCATCGGCCTTGCGTATCAGCTCCTTGTCGTAAGCTTCACTCATGTCCGGAAAACGGGGACCATAGGGAATATTCTTGCCTCGCAACGGATGTTCGGGGAAGTAGTTGATGTGGTCGGTGATAATCATCAGATCGCCAATCTCAAAATTGGGATTGGTACCTCCGCTGGCATTGGAGACAAAGAGAGTCTTGATGCCCAGTTCGCGCATGACGCGGACAGGGAAGGTAACTTCCTTCATGGAGTATCCTTCGTAATAGTGGAATCGTCCCTGCATAGCCATAATGTCCTTGTTGCCTAACTTGCCAAATATCAGTTTCCCGCTATGTCCCTCGACGGTAGAGACGGGGAAATTGGGTATGTCAGCATACATTATCTCTTGCTTGTCGGTGATTTCATCTGCCAGCTTGCCTAACCCCGTACCGAGGATGATGGCTGTTTCAGGATGGGTGTGCATCTTTCCTTTCAGAAAGGTGGCTGTTTCTTGGATTCGTTCTAACATAGTCAATGATATTTTGATTGAACAATTCTTGTTGGTTCTGAAGGAATTCCACTTCAATTGGCCATACGTAGATGAACGGTTTCAGCTGGTTGCTCAACTCAGCGCACTCCTTCAGGCGGGCAGCGTCTTTTTCCGTTGTAATCAGCACGCGCTTCTTGTCTGGCAATGCGAAGAACTGCTGTTCTACCAGTCGTATATCCTGCGCTGTAAAGGAATGGTGGTCTCCGAAGGAGAGAACCTTTGTCCGATTCGTTCCAACACAGTCGGTTACCCGATGAATCAGTTCGTCGGGCGAGGCTATGCCCGTGAGGAGCAGCACGTGATGCTCCTTGGTCAGCGGTAGTAGGTTGTCTCTTTTCGCTTCGGATGCTAATGGGAATAGCTGCCGTAGTTCTCCATAACGGAAGTGCGAGAAAAAGAGGCGTTGATAAGGATAAAGGTGTAGCTTCTTGCTGATGATGTTGTATTCAATGGGTTTCAAGTCATCGGGACATTTGGTTACGATGACTATCTGTGCCCGGTTCTTGCCGCTGATGGGTTCGCGTAAACGGCCGGCCGGCAGCAAGACATCATCGCACAGCAAACGATGGTAATCGGTCAGTAGAATCTGAAGCCCTGCCTTGACGTAACGGTGCTGGAATGCATCGTCCAGCAAGATGACATCGACGGTAGGATGATCCAGTGCTAACAGCTGCTCGATGCCGTGACAACGGTCTTCATCGACCGCTACTCTTGCGAATGGGTATTTGGATTTGATTTGACGTGGCTCGTCGCCAATATCTGCGGCTGTACTTTGGGTATCAGCCAGTCGATAGCCTTTGCTCTTCCGCTTGTATCCCCGACTTAGCGTGGCTATGTTCAGTCCGTTGTCATGCAGCAGTCTGATCAGGTATTCGGTATGTGGTGTTTTGCCTGTACCACCTACTGCCAGGTTTCCGATGCAGAGTACAGGAATGCCAAAACTCCTTGACCGGAGCCATCCCCAGTCAAAGAGTTTGTTGCGTAGTCTGACTCCCCATCCATAGATAAAAGCGAGGGGAAGCAACCATTTATATATATGGTTTTTGCTTTCGGTCATTCTTTTCTGGCCTTTTCCGCAAATGTTCGTTTATTCAATGTTCAGTTCAAACGGCAGCCGAGCCTGTATGCGGCTGCACTGATTCAGTTCTTTCAGATTACTGATAGGTTTATACCACTCTCCGACGCAACTCTTTAGCAGCAATGAGCGGATGTAATTGTCCGGACGGAAATTGGTGAAGCTATCAAACAATCCGGGCTTTTCGGGATAGCTCATGACGGTATAGGCATCAATGCCGGCTTTGGCAATGGCTATCTCCAACGCACGGTCTATGCCGCCCAGTTCGTCTACCAATCCCAGTTCCTTTGCCTTGCTGCCGGTCCATACACGTCCCTGGGCAATTTGGTCAAGCTCCTCTTTCTCTATCCCTCTTCCTTCTGCACAACGGGTTAGGAAGAGGTCGTATCCCTGATTGACGTTCATCTGCATCATGGCCTTTTCGCCGGCGTTCAAGGGTCGTCCCATCATGCCGAAATCAGCATATTCATTGGTCTTCACGACATCAAAATCCAGTCCCAGCTTATCGGTCAGCCCTTTTACATTGGGCACGAGACCGAAGATGCCGATAGAACCGGTCAAGGTGGTCGGTTCAGCCACTATGGTATCAGCGTTGCAAGAGATGTAGTATCCACCCGAAGCTGCATAGTCACCCATCGAGACGATGACCGGTTTCTCTTTTCTCAGTTCGCTGATGGCATACCAGATTTGTTCGGATGCGTAAGCGCTGCCTCCCGGTGAGTTCACACGCAGTACTACCGCCTTCACGTCTTCATCCTCCTTTAATTTTCGCAAATCTTTGATGACCTCTGTGCCGTTGATGACGGTTTCTGTTCCGGACAGCGGAGAGGCGATTGCATCGTTCACAATCTCTCCTTCGGCGTAGTAGACGGCAATGATATTACCGCTCTTGTCTTTGGGACGGTTTTTCTTCACGTTAATCATCTCTTTCAGTCCTACCACGGGCAAATCGTCGTCTTCATCGATACCCGCAAGGCCTTTCAGATAGTTGCGGACATCGTTCTTATACATCAATGTGTCTACCAGTCCGCATTGTACACTCTCTTCTGCCGGACGGAACAGCATCATCTGGTCAGCTGCCGCATTCAGTGCTTCTGTCGTCAGATTGCGTGACGCTGCTACATCCTGGGTTATCTCTCCCCAGATGGATGTCAGGAAGGCATTAACCTGTTCGCGGTTGGCATCGCTCATCTCTGTGGCAATGTAAGGTTCGACAGCCGATTTGTAGGTGCCCACCTTGAATACCTGCATTTCTACGCCAATCTTGTCCAGCATCTCTTTGAAGAAGATGGGGGCAGAAGCCAGACCACGCCACTCCAGCATACCGTGAGGGTTGAGCAGTATCTTGTCTGCTGCGCTGGCCAGATAATAAAGTCCTTGTGTATAGGTATCGGCGTATGCCACCACAAACTTACCGCTCTCCTTGAAGTCGAGCAGTGCATCCCTTATTTCCTTCAGTGAGGCGAAGCCGGCCGTCAGTAGGTCGGCCTGCAGGTAGATGCCCTTGATTTGGTCGCTCTCTTTAGCCTTCTGGATGGAGGATAGGATGTCATCCAGTCCGTAGACAGTATAGGTGTCTCCCATCAGGAATTCCAAGGATGAGTCCAGACTACGTTCGGCCAGATCCCCCCGCAAATCAAGCATCATGACAGAATTGTCCTGCAGAAGTGTCTCCGATTCGGAGGATGAAAGCATGCTGAACAGCCACAGGATGCCGATAAAGAAGAACAGCACGCACGATACAACAATGCCCGCAACCGTGGCGAACATGAATTTGAAGAAATCTTTCATTGTTACTTCATTTTTTGTATTGCTAACTTTTTGCGCTAACAAAGATAAATAATTAGGTTGATATTTGCTACATCTGTCGCCTGTTTTTCGCATTTGTCACACGTTCTTTTCTCTTTTTCCTTATTTTTTAATGGAAAAAGGGCAGTTCGCGCGATGAAAAAGGTGGTTTTATCAGATATTGTACATACATTTGCATGCAACTTATTCAAAACAGATATGAAATATTTCTATAAGACAGAAGGAACATGCAGCACCAACATCGAATTGGAAATAGACGGTGGTGTGTTGAGGGAAGTCCGCTTTTGGGGCGGATGCAACGGAAACCTGCAAGGTATATCCCGACTGGTGCAGGGAATGCAGGTGAGTGAAGTGTTGAATCGGCTGGAAGGCATCCGCTGTGGAGCACGCCCTACATCGTGCCCCGACCAGCTCTGTCAGGCATTGCGGGCCATCGAAGCTCATGAAAAAGGGACGGTTAAGGTAGGAGAGCAGGTATGAAGAACATATTGAAAGACCTGAAGCGGCACGACCACAAACGGTATCTGGGCGGGTTGGACTTTTTCCGATACATTGGGCCTGGACTGCTGGTGACTGTGGGCTTCATTGACCCTGGCAACTGGGCATCTAACTTTGCTGCCGGATCGGAGTATGGATACACTCTGCTGTGGGTGGTGACGCTCTCTACCGTCATGTTGATTGTGTTGCAGCACAACGTGGCACATCTGGGCATTGTGACCGGTCTTTGTCTTTCCGAGGCCGCTACCCGCTACACGCCCAAGTGGGTGTCTCGTCCAGTGTTGGCCACGGCGGTACTGGCCTCTGTCTCCACCTCGTTGGCAGAGATTTTGGGTGGTGCCATTGCCTTGCAGATGTTGTTGGATGTACCTTTGCTGTGGGGAGCGGTGCTAACGACCTTCTTTGTATTGATTATGCTCTTCACTAATTCCTATAAACGGATAGAGAGAGCCATCATCGCCTTTGTATCCGTTATAGGCCTCTCCTTTATCTACGAACTCTTTTTGGTGGAGATAGAGTGGTCGCAGGCGTTGCAAGGGTGGGTGGTTCCCTCCTTGCCGCAGGGCAGTATGTTGATTGTCATGAGTGTATTAGGGGCTGTGGTGATGCCACATAACCTGTTTTTGCACTCGGAGGTGATACAAAGTCACGAGTACAACAAACAGGACGATGCCTCCATTCGACGGGTACTGAAATATGAATTGTTTGATACGCTCTTCTCCATGCTGGTGGGATGGGCCATCAACAGTGCCATGATACTGCTGGCAGCCGCTACCTTCTTTAAGGGGGGCGTTCATGTGGAGGAGCTTCAGCAAGCTAACTCATTGCTGCAGCCCTTGCTGGGCAACGGCGCTTCCATCGTATTTGCGCTGGCCTTGCTGATGGCGGGTATTTCGTCGACTATCACCAGCGGCATGGCGGCAGGTTCTATCTTTGCCGGTATCTTCGGCGAGTCATATCACATCAAGGACAGCCACTCGCAGGTGGGTGTCGTGCTCTCGTTGGGAGTAGCCTTGCTGCTTATCTTCTTTATCGGTGATCCCTTCAAGGGACTGCTGATTTCGCAGATGATGTTGAGTGTGCAGCTTCCTTTTACAGTCTTTCTACAGGTGGGACTGACTTCGTCCAGACGAGTGATGGGCCCCTATGCCAACAGCCGGTGGAGCAGTTGTGTACTCTATGCAATTGCTGCTGTAGTGACCATACTCAATGTGTTGTTACTGATAGAGACTTTGTCTGGAAATTTATAAGAATAAAACATCTAACTAAATCTTTTAATTTACTGTTGAATAGTTGTTTAGTTTGATAATATATATTAAAAAGAAGTAACATGGAAGAAAGAATAGCAAAAGCAGTATCCTTGTTCAAAAGCGGCTATAACTGTGCGCAGTCGGTGGCGGCAGCCTTTGCCGATATGTATGGTTTTACAGAAGAGCAGGCCCTTCGGATGTCGGCCTCGTTTGGCGGAGGTATCGGCCGGATGCGGCAGACGTGTGGTGCAGCCTGTGGCATGTTTCTGCTTGCCGGACTAGAGAATGGTTCGACTGATGCACAGGACCGCGACGGCAAAGCGGCCAATTATGCGTTGGTACAGGAACTGGCCGAAGAGTTCAAGCGCAGGAACGGCTCACTGATTTGTGCTGAACTGCTGGGGTTGAAAAAGCCCGAAGGGTCGGCTCAACCTGAGGTTCGTACAGAGCAATATTATGCCAAACGTCCCTGTGTCAAGATGGTAGAAGAGGGAGCACGTATCTGGGCTGAATACTTGCAAAAACAGGGGAAATTGTAGGGAAAAACATAGTAAGAATCGCAAATTTGTACATTTCTGCGATTTTATCCCTAAATAATATGCTATATAACATAAAAATAACTATCTTTGCAGCCGAAATAAATTCTGATTCTCTGAAAGATGATAGAGATTGGAAGCATGTCTAACTAAAAACAAAGAGAAAATGTTGAAAGAAAAAGCCGGTGATTTGGCCGGAAAAATCTGGAATGCACTGAATGAAACAGAAGGTTTAACTGCGAAGCAATTGAAGAAAGCTGCTGGAAAGCTGACGGACAAGGATCTCTATCTGGGCCTTGGCTGGTTGCTCAGAGAGGACAAGGTGGCTGTAACGGAAGTAGAAGGTGAACTGTTCGTAAAACTGGTTTGATAGAAAAGTGATAAGAATGTCATAAAAAAGATGCGTAGGCACACTCGTTGTAGCCTGCGCATCTTTTTTTATTTAAAAAAATATTTCTATCTTTGCGACCAAAAGCAAGAATTCTGACGATGAAAAATATACGCAACTTCTGCATTATTGCCCACATCGACCATGGTAAGTCAACCCTGGCCGATCGCCTGTTAGAGTATACAAATACTATACAAGTTACTGAAGGACAGATGCTTGATGATATGGATCTGGAAAAAGAACGTGGCATCACCATCAAGAGTCACGCTATCCAGATGGAACATTTGTATAAAGGTGAAAAGTACATTCTGAATCTGATTGACACGCCGGGACACGTGGACTTTTCTTACGAGGTATCCCGTTCCATTGCCGCTTGCGAAGGGGCACTGCTCATCGTAGATGCTTCGCAAGGTGTGCAGGCACAGACTATCTCCAATCTATATATGGCCATCGAGCACGATTTGGAGATTATCCCCGTCATCAACAAGTGTGACATGGAGAGTGCCATGCCCGATGAAGTGGAGGATGAAATCGTGGAGTTGCTGGGATGCAAGCGCGAAGAGATTATCCGAGCCAGTGGCAAGACAGGTATGGGTGTAGAGGAGATTCTGGCAGCTGTAATCGAGCGGATACCCCATCCGGTAGGCGATGAAGAGGCACCGTTACAGGCACTAATCTTTGACTCTGTATTCAACTCTTTTCGTGGCATTATCGCTTATTTCAAGATAGAAAACGGTGTCATTCGTAAGGGCGACAAGGTGAAGTTCTTCAATACAGGCAAGGAGTACGAGGCCGATGAAGTGGGGGTACTCAAGATGGATATGGTGCCGCGCAATGAACTCCGTACCGGTGATGTGGGTTACATCATATCCGGCATCAAGACCTCCAAGGAGGTAAAGGTCGGCGATACCATTACACACATCGCACGGCCTTGTTCAGAGGCTATTGCCGGTTTCGAAGAGGTGAAGCCTATGGTGTTTGCCGGTGTATATCCCATTGAGGCCGAAGACTTTGAAGACCTGCGTTCTTCGCTGGAAAAACTGCAGTTGAACGATGCTTCGCTTACCTTCCAGCCCGAATCATCGCTGGCATTGGGTTTCGGATTCCGTTGCGGTTTCTTGGGACTGCTCCACATGGAGATTGTACAGGAACGTCTGGACCGAGAGTTCGATATGAATGTCATCACCACCGTACCCAACGTGTCTTACCATGTCTTCGACAAGCAAGGTAACATGCTGGAGGTACACAATCCAGGCAGTATGCCCGACGTCACCATGATTGACCACATTGAGGAGCCCTATATCCGTGCTTCGGTCATCACGGCGACCGACTATATCGGCCCCATCATGACCCTTTGTTTGGGCAAGCGCGGCGAGCTGGTGAAGCAGGAGTACATCTCTGGCAACCGTGTGGAAATCTATTATGATATGCCGTTGGGTGAGATTGTGATTGACTTTTACGACAAGCTGAAAAGTATATCCAAGGGGTATGCTTCGTTTGATTACCATCCCAACGGTTTCCGTCCCTCACGTCTGGTGAAGCTGGATATCCTGCTGAATGGCGAACCGGTGGATGCACTCTCTACCTTGACACACTTTGACAACGCCGAGGCTTTCGGCCGCCGCATGTGTGAGAAGTTGAAGGAACTGATACCCCGACAGCAATTTGACATTGCCATACAGGCTGCTATCGGTGCAAAGATTATTGCCCGCGAAACGGTGAAGCAGGTTCGCAAGGATGTGACCGCCAAGTGTTACGGAGGCGACGTCAGCCGTAAGCGCAAACTGCTGGAGAAACAGAAGCGGGGAAAGAAACGCATGAAACAGATTGGCAATGTAGAAGTACCACAGAAAGCCTTCCTGGCCGTATTGAAACTGGATTAAGATTCACTTACATTCTGCCTTCGCAGGCAGTCATATTAACTAATTGCAATTTATACTGAATGGACATTCCTGTATGGGTATTAATGCCCTTTGTCGCCATGCTGCTTTGTATAGCGGTGGCACCTCTTCTGATAGAGAAACAGTGGGAAAAGAACCTCAACAAATTCTGTCTCTCTATGGTCCTCGGCTCCATCGTTGCAATATGGATGGTAGCGAACGATACGAACGAAAATCATTTTGTGCACCATCTGGTGCATCAGATGGTGTACGACTATGTGCCTTTTATCCTCCTGCTGGCATCCCTTTTTGTAGTGACGGGAGGTATCAAGGTGAATGGAGATATCCGCGCTACTCCGCGTGTCAATACACTGATACTGGGTATCGGATTCGTGTTGGCCTCACTGATGGGGACTACGGGTGCCGCCATGTTGCTGATACGTCCGTTGATCGCAACCAACTCCGAACGTAAGTACACGTCGCACACCATCCTCTTCTTCATTGCCGTGGTGGCCAATTGCGGTGGCCTGCTTACCCCGCTGGGCGATCCTCCCTTGTTCCTGCTTTATCTGCGTGGAGCTGCTTTCGGATGGTTCTTCCACCTGTTCCCAGTATGGTTGCTTGCAGGCTGTGTACTGTTGCTCGTCTATTTCCTGCTTGATACCTATTATTATGCGCGCGAGCCAAAGGAGAACATCGAACACGACAATCGCAATGTCACTCCGATTTCGTTCGATGGATGTATCAACCTGCTCTGGCTGCTCTGCATCATCCTCAGTGTGATGTTTATCAATCAGGGATATATCCCAGCCATGGGTGAGGAACATGCACTGTTCTATATCAAGCTGTTGCGTGAGTTTGTGTTGGTGGCTATCATTCTTCTTTCGCTGAAGACTACCAGTAAGGAGATTCGTCGGGCCAACCATTATTCTTGGGCTCCTATCGTAGAGGTGGCTGTGTTGTTCGTCGGCATCTTTGCCACCATGACACCCGCCTTGATTTATCTTAACGCACATGCGCCCTCCATGGGACTGGACCAGCCTTGGCAGTTCTTCTACAGTACTGGTGTGCTCAGTTCGTTCCTCGACAATGCACCTACGGCTGTCGCTTTCCATTCTGTAGCCGGTGGATTGCCTGTCACGGAAGGTGTTGCCATGGTGGCTGGTGTGCCAGAAATCTTCTTGAAGGTGATATCTGTGAGCGCCGTATTCTTCGGGGCCATGACGTACATTGGCAATGGTCCCAACTTTATGGTGAAGGCCATCGCTGAGGAGAGCGGCATCAAGATGCCTTCCTTCTTTGGCTACATGGTCAAGTTTTCGCTGATTGTATTGCTGCCGCTCTACGTGGTGATACAGATTATTTTCTTCTGATATACTTTACTCTATCTTATACAGGTATGGGTATCTGTGCCTGTATAAGACACTTGTGCGATATAGAAGCAATTGATATAGATGATATTATATGTGACAGAAAGAAAAGTGTATGGCTGGTGAACTGTATGATTGTCATGACATCGGCTTTATAGATCGGAAAGCAAAGGCAACAGAGTGGTGTACCCGCTATCGCGCAATTCCTTATGAACGTCGAAACGAACGTTATGGAATGTTACAGGAGCTGTTTGCTGCAGTGGGGAATAATGTATCTGTGGCGGATGACTTTATCTGTGGATTCGGCGATAATATTCGTATCGGCAACAATGTGTCAATCAATTACTGATGTACTTTCATCGATAGCAATTGCATTACGATAGGGGATGATGTTCTTATCGCACCGGGCGTTCAGATTAATACGGCTACACATCCTATTGAGTTGGCTGATCGATTGACTGAAAACTGGAAACCTGGCGATCAGCAATACCGCTGGAGAACCCGTGCTTTGCCTGTTGTGATAGGCAACGGAGTCTGGATAGGTGCAAACGTTACGATACTGGGCGGAGTGAACATTGGTGATGGAGCTGTGGTGGCAGCTGGAGCAGTGGTCACAAAAGATGTACCAGCCAAGACCTTGGTTGGCGGGGTGCCGGCCAAAATCATCAAGCAGCTGCAGGGCGCATAAGGGGAAGGGAAGGTGACGGTACGGAAGCGTCGGAATCGGACCTGGATGGTTACTCGTCCTCTTTGGGCAGCACCTTGGCAGCAATGCGTTTCTTGGGGGTCAGACTCATGCCGCGCAGCTGTTCGGCCTGACGGACAATGTTGCCGGGTCCCTCGGAGTATTGGCGGATGGCTTTGTCGTAATCCTTCTGCAGCGCCGTAATGCGTTCGCCGATGCCAAGGAAAGTATCGGTGAAGCCGGCAATCTTCTCGTAGAGCGAAGTGCCTTGCTTGATGATGGCCTGTACATTCTTCACCTGGTTCTCACGTTTCCATAGGTCGAGGGTCAGACGCAAGGCACTGATCAGATTGGTAGGGCTCATCAGCACCACCTTCTTGTCGTAGGCATATTCCCACAGGTGCGAATCGTTTTGGATGGCCAGCAGGTAGGCACCTTCGGTAGGGATGAACATCATGACAAACTCCGGCGACTTGATGTCATAGCGCGAATAATCCTTGTGGCTGAGTTCGTCAATGTGGGCGCGTACCGACTGTAGATGTGCCTTCAGGCAGCGTGCCTGCTCGTCGCGCTCTTGGGCGGCCGTATAAGCCGTATAGGCTGTCAGCGATACCTTGGAGTCGATAATCATCTCCCGTTCGCCAGGGTATCTGATGAGGATGTCCGGCTGCATCCGTTGTCCGCTCTCTTCGTTGGTCAGCACCTCACCTCGTTCGTCCTTCAGAAACTCCTGCCTGAAGTAGTGCTCGCCCTCTATCAGCCCCGATGCCTGCAACAGGCGTTCCAGTATCATCTCGCCCCAGTTGCCTTGTGCTTTCGAGTCGCCTCGCAAAGCGCGGGTCAGGTTATTGGCCTCTTCTCCCAGTCGGGTATTCAGTTCCACCAGCTCCTTGATGCGTTCGCCCAGCGAGAAACGTTCCTTGGCCTCGATAGAGTAGGCCAGTTCCACCTTTTCACGAAACGCTTTCAGGTTGTCGTCAAGCGGGCGAAGCAGCTGGTTCAGGTGCTCGGCATTTAGGCGTTTGAAGTCCTCCGTCTTGCTTTGGAAGATGCGGTTGCTCAGGTTCTCAAACTCCAGGTTCAGCCGCTTGTGCAAGGCCTCCACCTCTTCCTTCTGCTCGTTCATACGCTCTTCCCACTGTCGTTTCTGGTCGGCCAGCCGTTCGTTGAAGTGGCGTTCTTGGGTGGCTATACGCTCTTCGGCTACAGTCCGCTCGCGTTCCATGTCGGCTGCATGCTGTTGTCTCAACATCTCCTCCCGTTGCCGGGCACCTTCCACTTCCGCCTTCAGTGCAGCCGTTCGGCGGGCAGACAGCAGGTACCCGATAGCCAGGCCTGCAGCCAATCCCATCAGTAACAGTATGTATTCCATTCCCTCTTCTTATTCCGTCAATACTTCATTCCCATCTTCTGTAATCAGAATCATACTTTCCCATTGTGCCGAGGGTAGTCCGTCTTCTGTACAGACCGTCCAGCCGTCGGCTTCGTCTATGAAGACGTCGTAGCGCCCCATGTTGATCATTGGCTCGATGGTGAACGTCATGCCGGGTACAATCATCATGCCGGTACCTCGCTTGCCGAAGTGTTCTACGTCCGGCTCCTCGTGGAACTTCAGTCCCACTCCGTGTCCGCAGAGGTCGCGTACCACGCTGTATCCATTTTTTTCGGCGTGTTCCTGAATGGCCGCTCCCACATCGCCCAGACGGGTCCATGGCTGGGCGGTACGTATGCCGATGTCTCTGCACTCACGTGTCACCTCTACCAGCCGGCGCATCTCGGGAGTGACCTCCCCGATGAGGAACATGCGGGAGGCGTCAGAGAAGTAGCCTTTGTAGATGGTGCTTACGTCTACATTCACAATGTCGCCGCTCTTCAGATATTCCGTCGGGCTGGGTATGCCGTGGCATACCACGTCGTTGATACTGGTGCATACGCTCTTGGGGAATCCCTCGTACAGGAAGGGGGCAGGAATGGCACCGTGGTCGGTGGTGAAGGCATAGACCAGATGGTCTATTTCGGCCGTTGACATGCCTTCGTGGATATGGGCCGAGATGCAGTCCAGTAAGGCGGTATTGATTCGCGCACTTTCGCGGATGCCTTCCAGCTGCTCGGGCGTACGCAGCAGGTGACGTTGCGGCAGCTTGTAGCCTTCCCGCTTATAGTGTTGGATTTTGGCTTCTACTTCATCGGAATAGTTCTTGGGAGTGAAACGCGCTCCGTGCATAAACTTTTTCATTCTCTTTTTCTTTTTATCTGTTTATGAAAAAGGCAGCTACAAAACTTGTAACTGCCTGATTTTCAATGCGAGCGGCAAGCGAGGTTCGAACTCGTGACCCTCAGCTTGGGAAGCTGATGCTCTACCAACTGAGCTATTGCCGCAGGGTTTCTTCGTGAAAACGTTGGCAAAGGTAAGATAATGTTTAGAAATTCACAACAGATTGGGGGATTTATTTTTCGGTTTATGAAAGAAAGGCTGCTGCAGGTACAAAAAAATGGCTATCTATCCCAGACAGCCAATCCTTTTGTTAACCTTAAATCTAATACTATGAAAAACACATTGCAAATATACGGACTTTCTGCAATCCTCCAAAATATACGGGCGTAAATGCCTTGTTTATAACATGAATTAACTTGAAAATAAATTCGTTAACGGAATTGTGCGTAAAAGCTGGAGAAGAGTTTCCAAATCTCCCGAAAAAGATGTACCTTAGCCGCCCAATAATAAATAACCATAGCAGATTATGACAATAACAGAAGAACTCAACCAGCTATATACGCGCTATACGGGCCGTCCTGCTCTGCGGATAGACGAGATGCCCTCCTCTGGATCCAACCGCCGCTATTTTCGCCTTACAGGAGACCCTACGCTGATTGGGGTCAGCGGAGAGTCGGCCGAGGAAAACCGTGCCTTCCTCTATATGGCAGCCCACTTCCGCAGCAAGGGGCTGCCTGTGCCGCAGGTAGTGGCGCAGTCGGACGACTCCATCTTCTACTTGCAGGAGGACCTGGGCGACCAGTTGCTGTTCAACGCCATCGAGAAGGGACGGCAGACAGGCGTCTTTGACGAACATGAGAAGGAACTTCTGCGCAAGACCATGAGGCTGCTGCCCGTCGTGCAGTTTGCAGGTGCCGAAGGCATGGACTTTTCCTTTTGCTATCCGCAGTCCGAGTTCAACAGCCGTTCTATCTTGTGGGACCTCAACTATTTCAAGTATTGCTTCCTGAAGGCTACGGGCATCGAATTTCAGGAGAACAAGCTGGAGGATGATTTCCAGAAGATGACCGATGTGCTGTTGCGTAGCGGGTCGGCTACTTTCCTCTACCGCGACTTCCAGAGCCGCAACGTGATGGTAAAGGATGGGGAGCCTTGGCTCATCGACTTTCAGGGCGGACGCAAAGGCCCCGTCTACTACGACGTGGCTTCCTTCCTGTGGCAAGCCAAGGCCAACTATCCAGACAGTCTGCGTCAGGAGCTGCTGAAGGAGTACATTGATGCCCTGCGCCGCTATCAGCCGGTAGATGAGAGCTACTTCTATGCCCAACTGAGGCACTTCGTCCTCTTCCGTACCTTGCAAGTGCTGGGGGCATATGGATTCCGCGGATATTTTGAGAAGAAGCCACATTTCATACAGAGTGTCCCCTTTGCCATCGAGAACTTGCGCCGGCTGCTGCAGGAGCCTTATCCCGAATATCCTTATCTCTGCGATGTGCTGCGCAGACTGACGGAACTGAAGCAGTTTACTGACGATCTGCAGAAGCGCCGGCTGGTGGTCAAGGTCACCAGCTTTGCCTATAAGAAGGGCATTCCCGAAGACCCCAGCGGAAATGGGGGAGGCTATGTGTTTGACTGTCGTGCGGTGAACAACCCCGGTAAGTATGAACGATACAAGCCCTTCACCGGTCTGGACGAACCTGTCATCCGCTTTCTGGAGGAAGACGGTGAAATTACCCAGTTCCTGACGCATGTATATGCGCTGGTGGATGCTTCTGTCAAACGCTATATGGAGCGGGGATTTACCAGTCTGTCAGTCTGCTTTGGCTGTACGGGCGGACAGCACCGCTCTGTCTACTCGGCACAACACCTGGCCGAGCATCTGAACCAGCAGTTTGGCATACAGGTGAACCTGGTGCATCGTGAACAGAATATCGAACAGATTTTTAAAGCACGTTGACGACCGCCGATGAAAGCCATGATATTTGCAGCAGGGCTGGGTACACGCCTGCGCCCTCTGACCGACCGAATGCCCAAAGCACTGGTGCCTGTAGCCGGCAAGCCGATGCTGGAACGGGTGATTTTGAAACTGAAAGAGGCTGGCTTTACAGACCTGACCGTGAACATCCATCACTTTGGTGAACAGATTGTCGACTTTCTGGAGGCACGTCATCACTTCGGTGTAGATATACACATCAGTGACGAGCGCGATCTGCTGCTGGATACGGGAGGAGGCATACGGAAGGCACGTCCCTGGCTGGATGGGGATGAACCGTTCTTGGTGCACAATGCCGATATCTGGTCGGATGTGGATTTGCAGGCCCTTTACCGCCGGCATGTGCAGAGCCAGGCGGAAGCCACGCTGCTGGTGAGTCGCCGCCAGACGTCGCGTTACCTGCTGCTGGATGATGACAACTGTCTGCAAGGATGGGTCAACAAACAGACGCACGAAGTAAAGCCGGCCGATATACGCTATCGCGAAGGGGCTTTTCAGGAGATGGCTTTCGGCGGAATTCAGGTGATTTCGCCTTCGCTCTTTCGTTATATGGAAGGGAGCGAGTGGGAGGGCAAGTTCTCCATCACCCCCTTCTACCTCTCTGTCTGCCGGAAGGTCTGCATCCAAGGTGCGCCCGCCGAAGGCATCCGCTGGTTTGACATCGGCCGGCCGGAGACGCTGGCACAGGCCGAGGCCTATCTGCAGATTACAGGCGTTGACGGATAGCCTCCATCAGTGCGCCGATGGTGGGCAGGGTCAGTACCGTGCCGTCGGCACAGCGCAGTCGGTACTCGGACGTCTCTCCCCAGGCTATGCTGAGCCTTCCTGCCGCCTCTGCCTGTGTAGCCTGAATGCCGTCGCGGGCCAATGCCTTGCGCAGCATGGAAGCACGTACCCCCTCTGTTTCGGCCAGCTGTATGTGCGAATGGCAGGCGTTGGCGATTCTGAATAGGCCGGTCGCTTCGTCAAACACCACATCGTCTGCCGGAAAGAAGGTGGACAGTACACCTTGCAGTGCTAAATCTTCGGGAGTACCGATGCAGAGCGTTCCTCCCTGTTGCATCAGCCATACCTTGTCCGCCAGCTGCAAGGCCATGTCCATGTCGTGCGTCGAAAGGAAGATGACCTTCCCCGTCTCCCGGCTGAGGCGGTGCAGCAGGCGCATGGTCTCTATCTTGCTGGGATAGTCCAGAAATGCTGTCGGCTCATCCAGGTAGATGACCGGCGTCTCTTGGGCAATGGCCTTGGCTATCATCACCTTCTGCCGCTCGCCATCGCTCAGGTTGTGTACACTCTTCTGCTCTAACAGGCGGATTCCTACCCAATCCAGTGCCTGACTCACCACGGCGGCATCTTCGGCAGACAAGCCTCCCCAGAAGCCTGTATAGGGCGTGCGCCCCAAGCCTACCAGCTCGAAGACGGTCAGATTCTGTGGCATTGCCCGTTCCGTCAGGACCACGCTGATGATGCGTGCCCGCTGCTTGTCGCTGTATCGGTCGATGTTTTCTTCATTCACATAGATGCTTCCCGATAGCCGGGGTTGGAAGGCTGCCAGCGTCCGCAGCAAGGTAGATTTGCCTACACCGTTGGCACCCAACAGGCAAGTCAGTTCGCCGCCGCACAATCGGCCGGAAATTCCCTCCGCCACTACGTGCCGCCTCTTCTTGTCCTGATATCCGATAGAAAGTCCTTCTATCTCTACTGATTGTTTCTCCATATTTTTCACTTGTTTGATTGCCGAAGTCTGCAAAATAGTCCTAATCTGTCCGGTCGGGCGCAAATTTAATACAATTTCGCATATAGATAGCCGTTGCTTTCAGAAAAAGAGGCTACATTTGCAGCGTACAATAGTAGAAAACTAAAGAAAACAGACTCATGAAGAAGATTTTATTATGCATGTTGATGTTGGTGGCAGGCATGGGTATCGCCCTTGCACAAGGCAAAGCGGACATCAAGTTTGAAAAGACGTCGCACGACTTCGGCACCTTCCCCGAAGAGGACCCGATAGTAAGCTATACATTCCAGTTCACTAACGTGGGCGACGCTCCGCTGGTCATTCATCAGGCTGTCGCTTCGTGCGGTTGCACCGTTCCCGAATACACGCAGGAGCCGGTACTGCCCGGCAAGAAGGGCACCATCAAGGTCACTTACAACGGTACGGGTAAGTATCCCGGCCACTTCAAGAAGTCCATCACCCTGCGTACCAACGGAAAGACGGAGATGATGCGGCTTTACATTGAGGGCGAAATGACTGCCAAACAGGAGAACAACTGATTGCATTCCGATAGCACACATGGAGAGGGGACTCAACGAATGGGTCTCCTCCTTTTTTTGCTTTCCAGAGAAGTTCGTTGCCGGTTCATGCCGTCACGCTGAAGATTTACCTGCATAACGTGATGATAATCGAAGAAAAACAGTACCTTTGTGCTCGCAAGTGTACCGCACCCATCTGTGGTATGCCTCTACCGATAAAATGGAATCAAAATAATAACGAATGAGATTATGAAACAAGAAGAAGAAGTAACATCCGGCTTGCCGGAGAACGCCTTCCGCGAACTGAAACCGGGAGAAGTGTACAACCCTCTGATGAGTCCTCACAAAGAGTATCCTGAGGTCAACGTATGGTCCGTATCGTGGGGCATCTGCATGGCCATCCTCTTTTCGGCCGCAGCTGCCTATTTGGGGCTGAAGGTGGGGCAGGTCTTTGAAGCTGCCATCCCCATCGCCATCATTGCCGTAGGCGTATCGGGAGCTGCCAAGCGGAAGAGTGCTTTGGGTGAAAACGTCATCATCCAGTCCATCGGAGCCAGTTCGGGCGTTATTGTAGCCGGTGCCATCTTTACGCTGCCTGCCCTCTACATCCTGCAAGCCAAGTATCCCGCCGAGATAGCAGTCACCTTCACGCAGGTCTTCATCAGTTCGTTGCTGGGTGGTGTGCTGGGTATCCTCTTCCTCATCCCCTTCCGCAAATACTTTGTCAGCGACATGCACGGCAAGTACCCCTTCCCCGAGGCCACAGCCACTACACAGGTGCTGGTGTCGGGCGAGAAAGGGGGCAATCAGGCCAAGCCCCTGCTGATAGCCGGTGTCATCGGCGGTCTGTATGACTTTATCGTGGCTACTTTCGGCTGGTGGAACGAGAACTTCACCACCCGCTGCTGCGAGTGGGGGGCCGTGGTGGCCGAAAAGGCCAAGCTGCTCTTCAAGGTCAATACTGGTGCCGCTGTGCTGGGTCTGGGCTATATCGTGGGTCTGAAGTATGCCTCCATCATCTGCGCCGGCTCCCTGCTGGTGTGGTGGGTCATCATACCCGGTATGTCCCTGCTCTTTGGTGACGAGGTGCTCAACCAGTGGAATCCCGAAATCACCTCCACCGTAGGCGCCATGTCGCCCGAAGAGATTTTCAAGTACTATGCTAAGAGTATCGGCATCGGTGGCATCGCCATGGCCGGCATCATCGGTATCATCAAGTCGTGGGGCATCATCAAAAGTGCTGTCGGACTGGCAGCTAAGGAGATGGGGGGCAAGTCGGGCGACCTGGCTGCCGTGAAGCGTACGCAGCGCGACCTATCTATGAAGATTATCGCCATCGGCTCCATCCTCACACTGCTGCTGGTGACCCTCTTTTTCTACTTTGACGTGATGCAGGGCAACCTGCTCCATACGCTGACGGCCATTGTGCTGGTGGCCGTCATCGCCTTCCTTTTCACTACCGTAGCAGCCAACGCCATCGCCATTGTGGGTACCAATCCCGTATCGGGCATGACGCTGATGACCCTCATTCTGGCTTCGGTTGTCATGGTGGCTGTCGGTCTCAAGGGCCCCGGCGGCATGGTGGCAGCCTTGGTGATGGGCGGTGTCGTATGTACCGCTCTCTCCATGGCAGGCGGCTTCATCACCGACCTGAAGATTGGCTATTGGCTGGGTACCACCCCCATCAAGCAAGAGCGTTGGAAGTTTCTGGGCACCATCGTGTCGGCCGCTACCGTGGGTGGCGTGATGATTGTGCTCAACCAAACCTATGGATTTACCAGCGGACAGCTGGCTGCCCCGCAGGCCAATGCCATGGCAGCCGTCATCGAGCCGCTGATGAACGGCGTCGCCGCTCCCTGGCTGCTCTACGGCATCGGTGCCGTGCTGGCCGTCGTGCTCACCCTGTGCAAGATTCCTGCCCTGGCCTTTGCCTTGGGCATGTTCATCCCGCTGGAGCTGAATGTGCCGTTGGTAGTGGGCGGTGCCGTCAACTGGTATGTCACTACCCGTTCGGCCGATGCCTCACTCAATGCCGAACGCGGTGAGAAGGGTACGCTGCTGGCCTCCGGCTTCATTGCCGGCGGTGCCCTGATGGGTGTGGTAAGTGCCGCCATGCGTTTCGGAGGCATCAACCTGATTCATGCCGAATGGCTGGCCAACAGCTGGTCCGAGGTGGTGGCGCTGGCCGCTTATGCCATCTTGATAGGCTACTTTGTGAAAACCTCTCTGAAGAAATAATTTAATGATTGAAGATATGAAAAAAATTCTGTTTTTTACTCTGTTATGTGTAGCAACCATGTTATCGGCTCAGCAACCCATCGAACTGCCCCTGTGGCCTGATGGTGCTCCCAACAGCAACGGCTTGACCGGCTCCGAAGAGAACCTGGAAGGTGGACGGATGGCCAACGTCATTCACCCCAACATCACCGTCTATCGGGCCGCGAAACCCAACGGTATGGCCATCCTCATGTGCCCCGGCGGGGGCTATGCCCGCCTTGCACTGTGGCACGAGGGCCACGATATGGCCGGTTGGTTCAATGCACAAGGCATTACGTACGTTGTCATGAAGTACCGTATGCCCAATACGCACTACGAAGTGCCCCTCTCTGATGCCGAACAGGCCATACGACTCATCCGCCTTCATGCCGTGGAATGGGGTGTAGACCCCCATCGCGTAGGTGTGATGGGCGCATCGGCAGGCGGCCATCTGGCAGCCTCGCTGTCTACGCTCTACAGTAGCGACGAGACCCGTCCCGACTTTCAGATACTCTTCTATCCTGTCATCTCCATGGAGAAGGAGATTACACATGCCGGTTCGCGCAGCTTCCTGCTGGGTGACAATCCCTCGGAGGAGCTGGTCCGTCACTACACGCTGCAGAAGCAGGTGAACGAACGAACCCCGCAAGCCTTCATCATGCTCTCGGCCGACGACCATACGGTGGTTCCCGCCAATTCCATCGGCTACTTCCAGGCACTCTGCAGCCACAAGGTGCCTGTCTCCATGCATATCTATCCTACAGGCGGACATGGATGGGGCTTCCGCGATGCCTTCACCTACAAGCGCCAGTGGACAGGCGAACTGGAGAAATGGTTGCGTGAAGGGGTGGTCTTTTAATTGAAAAACAAACATCAAAAACTAAATAACATGAAGAAGTGGATTCTTACAACCCTGCTGGCTGCCGCCCTGACGACGGGGGCAGCTGCACAGCAAAAGAACCCCATGCTGGTGAACGGCATGAAGTATATCGGAGTGCCTTACGTGGCCCATACCCTTGACCAGGGGGAGGCAGAAGAGCTGGTCATCAACTGCGACGAGGTGGACTGTACCACGCTGGTGGAATATGTCCTGGCCGAATCGCTCTCGCCCAGACAAGCTGACGGCGATGTGCTGGAGAGTGACTTTGCGGACAAGCTGCAGCAGATACGGTATCGAAACGGCAAGATTGACGGCTACGCCTCGCGCCTGCACTACGTGGCCGACTGGATCAACAACGGCGTACGCAACGGATTTCTGTTTGATGTCACTGCACAGCAGAGCAACTATTGTGTCCCGCTGACCCTTTCGTACATGTCCTCGCATCCTCAGATGTACCATCAGTTAGCCGCATCGGCTCAGAATGTCACCGCCATCCGTCAGGTGGAGCAGGCGCTGAACGGCCAGTCCGTCTGCTACCTGCCGAAGGAGCAGTTGCCTGTCAAGGGTTTGCCGTGGATTAAGGATGGAGACATCATCGCAATCACTACCAGTACCGAAGGGCTGGATGTGGCTCACATGGGCATTGCCATCTATGTGAACGGCCGCCTCACGTTGCTGCACGCATCGTCCGTCGAAAAGAAGGTAGTGGTCTCCAGCGTTGCCCTGTCGCAGATGCTGAAGGACCATGACACGTGGACGGGCATCCGCGTCATCCGCATGATGTAGCTATAAGTTACGAGCTACGAGTTACGAGCTATTAGTAGGGGCGTAATATCTTGCGCCCTGCCGCTACAAACTGTTTTTTTTGAGTTACGAGCTGCTAAATGGTACTGCTTGTAGCTCGTAGCTCATCACTCGTGATCATTCTCTTTTCTTGACAAACGACCTGTTTTGGGAGAGTTGAAATGCAATGTCTCTCTATGCCTCATATTCGCTGTTTTCGTAAATCGGGATGGCGAGAGCGATGAAAAACACACAGAATCCTTGTTCCCCGAAGCAAAATTTTACCTGTTTTTCATCAATCCGCACCACTTTTCGGATCTGTTTTGGGTATATATCGGTTTATTTTACTTCGATTTTTGTGTTTTCGCTGAGTTGCAAATAGAGGCTCTTTCAAAGAAAGTACACAAGTTTTTATAGGCAAAATGCGGAAAAAAGGACTGAAAAACGAAAAAATAAAACTGTTATCTGTCACGCTTTTCAGTTTTTCACGTTTCTCACGTGAGAGAAAAATTTTCTACATGATGAAAAAATCACGCCGATGGGAGGAGTGGAGAAAGAGGGTGGCGGGCGCGACCGGCTACGACGGAGATGCTATCAGTGTTTGTACAGATTGTTTACTATAGCAGCTACGAGTGGCCAGTAGTAGGGGCGCAATATCTTGCGCCCACCCGCACGCTGGCGCATCCCACGAAAACGGTATCACGAATGATACCACCACGAACGGCATTCAGGGCGCAAGATATTAGCTACGCTCAAAACAACTTTTAATTTTATATTGAGGTATAGTGCGCCCCTATTGGTAGCTTAAAAACGCCTCAATCTTTCCCACACATAGCTGTAGCGGCTCAACAAATGTTAATGTGTTGCTGAAGGTCTTCACCATCTCTTGACAAGCGGCAGGCGGTTTTGTATCTTTGTGACGTAGTTATTCGGACTGCCCCCCCATTTCAAATATATTCAGCAGGCATACCCTGCGATTCGATGACCCGCGATTCAATCTTTGAATGTTTGGTACAAAACAAAAAAGAGGATGCATCTGTAATTGGACACATCCTCTTCGTGATCGCGACAGGATTCAAACCTGTAACCGGCTGATCCGTAGTCAGCTACTCTATTCAGTTGAGCTACGCGACCGTGTTAAAAAGTGACCGCGACAGGATTCAAACCTGTAACCGGCTGATCCGTAGTCAGCTACTCTATTCAGTTGAGCTACGCGGCCTTTTTGTTTAACGGGTGCAAAGATACGGTCTTTTTTTGAACTGGCAAATATTTGGCGGACTTTTTTTCAAAAAAATCATTCCACAAACCGATAGTTGAACAGTTGCCAGCCTATTGTGAGGCCTACATTCCACTCCTTTTTCGGTGAGCTATAATGGTTTATGTAGCCCGATATCGCTCCGAAGGGCAAGTGGCAGACCACCGAAACCTCACCCATATACTCCAGGCGGGAGAAGGCCTTGCCGTAATAGGCTTTGTTCATCTCGTTGCGTTTGATGGGGTAGATGGGCATGAAGCCATAAAGCTCGGTGCGCAGCTGGAAGATGTCGTTGAATACACAGATGGGCTTGATGCCGGCTGCCATGAACTGGTTGGCCCTGAATGCTTCGTTGTACATCAGCTGACTGAACGGAGTGGGCGAGAACTCACCTGCCTGCATCATGGTGGCTGTATAGTTCTCTGAGAAGTTTTTCGACGAGTACAGTGCCTCGGCCATCCAACCTAGCGTGAAGTGAGGCGACATGGTGTGGTATGCCTCCTTGTGGTAGGAAATCTGCAACCACGACTGCCGCTCCTGGGCTACCGCGTACGGAGTGGTACCGCTGCCGGCTGTGAAGTGCTCGCGTCCGCGGAATACTTGAGCCACCAGCTTCTCGTAGTAGCCTTTGGTGGCATATTGACGCTTGTTGAGCGTGCTGCCGTAGAACCCGATGGCACCTCCCAGCAGCTTGTAGACGCTGCAGTCCGAACGGTCTTTCCCGAAGTCGATGATGTTGGACTGGTAGTAGTTGTCCTGCAGCCGTCCGTAACCAATGCTGAATTCCGCCCGTTTGTTGGCCAGAAAGGGCAGGGTGAGCATCAGCTTGACAAACTTTTCCTCCTTGGAATTGAAGGAAGGGCGGTCGTTGTTCGAGAAGAGTCCGTTACGCTTATAGTAGTCGATGGTGCTGTAAGAGGCGATGAAGCGATAGGAGGTGGGCACGCTAGATGGGACATCGAGCCTGCCCAAGAGTTGGATGTTGTTGTAGACCTTTCCCAGATGCCCGTCGAGCATCACCTCTTTGGAGTAGTAGTTCAGGTTTTGGTATCCCAGCCCCAGGTAAATCTGGTTGGAGTTGCTGGTAGATACACTGCCGCCTACGCGGGCAGTCAGGTTCTTCTCCATCTTGACTTTCAGATGCAGTTCGTACAGGTCGTCTTCGGGCCGGTAGACGGCATGGGGGATGATTTCGGATATCATGTTGTCGGCCAGCAGGCGGAAGTAGCCCCGCTTCAGCTCCTCGTAGGTGAACGTTTGCCGGGCATCGTCGTGAAACTCCCTGCGGATGTAGGCCTGCTGCCGTTCGTCCGCCCCCTCAATCAGGATGTCGCGGAACCGAAGCGGCGGCAAGTGGTTGCGGTAGGTGAGCCGGCGACGGCGGACATCGTCGGCAGGGATGCGCCGTTGGATGCGTCCTTTGATGGAGTCCATCAGGCTGATGGTACGGTTGTAGCCTATGTCGTGCAACTCTTGCAGGCGGTCGAAGTCGAGTAGGCTGACATCATCGTACTTGAAGGTCATCAGGATGCCGCACGAGTCGGGTATGGAGTAGTCGGTCTTCTGCATGACCATGTTCTCTATCTGGCTCATCAGGTCGTTTTCGGTAGGTTTGCTGGGATTGGTGGAGACAACACTGCCGATGATGATGTCGGGGTGGAAGTCTTCGCGCATCACGTCGGTGGGGAAGTTGTTGTAGATGCCTCCGTCGTAGGTGAGGAGGCTGTCTATCTCGATGGGCTTGAAGACAAAGGGGAAACTCATCGATGCACGTACGGCATCGCCCAAGTCCCCTTTGCGCAGGATGAGGGCCCGCTTGTTGTAGACGTCGGAAGCTACGCAGCGGAAGGGGACAAAGAGGTGGTCGAAGTCACCCCCGCAGGAGGCCGTAGCACTGGCGAACAACTCGACGAACACCAGATTCATCTGGATGGGGTTGACCATGCTGGTGGGGATAATCTGCGGTTTCATGTCCAAAGAGTCCTTGAAGGAGAATCGCAGGTTGATGAATCCGGGTACGGGGCGCGATTTCTTGAAATAGTATTCGTACTTGGGCTCTACCTTGCCCGAATACCAGCGTTTGAAGTCGGGCGAACGGAGCAGCTCTTCCATGTCGTCGGCCGAGTAGCCCATGGCATATAGGGAACCTATGATGGCGCCCATGGAGGTGCCGGCTATGTAGTCGATGGGGATGTCGTTCTCTTCAAGCGCACGGATGATGCCGATGTGCGTCATGCCCTTGGCACCACCACCGCTCAGCACGAGGCCTACTTTCTGTGCTTGGATGCGCAAGGGCAGCAGGCAGAGCAATAGCATCAGGAAAAACAGATGTCTGGTCATAGTTTGTATAGAGTCGTTCATTGTTGTTAGAGTTTGTAGCGATGCTTCTGCATACTTGTTTTCAGCCTTCAAATATAGGGATTTGTTTTGAAAAACAACAATCCCGCCTGCATTTTTACGGTCATTCACATAGAATGGACCCTAAAAACAGAGGCGGGATTCTCTCTATCGCGAGTAGGGGAGGCTTGGTCCCCTGTGGCTTATCCTATCAGTTCGACGCTCCGCTTGACGAAGGCACTCAGGGCTTCTCCCTTCAGCATACCGTTCTGCAGCAGAGCCAGGTCGATGAGCTGGCGCACTACCGGATTCTGAGCGGCATAGCCGGCCAGGGCAGACTCCTTCTTTGCTTTCAGGTCGTCGTACTTCTTGTCGAGTTCGTCCAGTTCGTCCTTCTCGGCTGTAGGAATCTCTTCGCTCTTCTTGCCCTCGTGCGATTTGCGCAGTGCCTGGCGGCGTTTGTCCGTCTCGTCCATCTCGCTCTGCAGGGGGGCGATGGCGTTGCTGCATTCTCGCTCTTCGCCTTCGATTATGCCTTTCACCAGCTTGTGGTCGGTGTTGAGCACGAGGTTGAACATGTCGGGCATCTCGCCGTAGAAGCTCATGCCGGCCTGTATGTTGGCCATCTCCTTCATACGGCGCATATACTCGCTCTGCGTGATCATCAGCGGCGATGCGTTCTCGCCCATGGCCTGTGCGCTGACGTGGAACTCGGCTTTCTCCATCTTGGGCAGCTGGCTCTGGAAGATGGATGAGAGAGCCTCTTGCCGGCTGCTCTCCAGTGCCTCCTCCTGCTTGTCCTCCTTGCGTATCAGGTTGTCTACGGTGTCACCGTCTACGCGGGTGAAACGCGACTTCTCCAGCTTCTGCTCCAACATGCTGATCATGGCCACATCCAGCTGGCCGTCCATCAGCAATACGTTGTACCCCTTGTTGACGGCTGCTTCGATGTAGCTGTACTGCTCGTCCTTGTTGTTGGCATAGAGGTAAATCAGATTGCCCTCCTTGTCGGTCTGGTTCTCTTTGATCAGCGTCTGATACTCTTCGTAGGTGTAGCACTTGCCGTCGGTATCGGTGAAGAGGGCAAAGCTCTTGGCACGGTCGTAGAAGTCCTCCTGTGTCAGCATACCGTAGTGGATGAAAATTTTCAGGTCGTTCCACTTCTCCTCAAACTGCTTGCGGTCGTTTTTGAAGATGGATTGCAGGCGGTCGGACACCTTCTTGGTGATATAGGTAGAAATCTTCTTCACATTGCTGTCGCTCTGCAGGTATGAACGGGATACGTTCAGCGGAATGTCGGGCGAGTCGAGCACGCCATGCAGCAGTGTCAGGAAGTCGGGTACGATACCCTCAACCGAGTCGGTCACATACACCTGGTTGCAATAGAGCTGTATCTTGTTCTTGTTCAGCTCGATGTTGCTCTTCACCTTGGGGAAGTAGAGGATGCCGGTCAGATGGAAGGGATAGTCCACATTTAGGTGAATCCAAAAGAGGGGCTCATCGGCCATGGGATAGAGGTCGCGGTAGAACTTCTTGTAGTCCTCGTCCTTCAGTTCGCTGGGCTTGCGGGTCCACATCGGGTTGGTCTCGTTGATGACATTGTCTTCGTCCGTCTCCACCTGCTTGCCGTCCTTCCACTCCTTCTTTTTGCCGAAGGCGATGGCAACAGGCAGGAAGCTGCAATACTTCTTCAGCAGAGTGGAGAGGCGTGCCTCTTCCAGAAACTCCTTGCAGTCGTCGTCAATGTAGAGGACGATGTCCGTACCGCGGTCGGCCTTTTCGGTCTCTTCGATGGTGAACTCAGGGCTGCCGTCGCAGGTCCACTTCACGGCCTGGCTGCCCTCCTTGCACGATTTGGTGATGATTTCCACCTTCTTGGCCACCATGAATGCCGAGTAGAAGCCCAGTCCGAAGTGGCCGATGATGGCATTGGCGTCGTTCTTGTACTTCTCCAGAAAGTCGTTGGCACCTGAGAAGGCTATCTGGTTGATGTATTTGTCAATCTCTTCGGCTGTCAGTCCGATACCACGGTCGGACACCGTGATGGTCTCTTTTCCTAACGATACATGGACAGTCAGGTCACCCAGCTCACCTTTATACTCACCGATGGAGGAGAGCGTCTTCAACTTTTGGGTGGCATCGACGGCGTTGGATACCAGCTCGCGGAGAAAAATCTCGTGGTCGCTATACAAGAATTTTTTGATGACGGGGAAAATGTTTTCGGTTGTTACCCCAATATTTCCTTTTTGCATACTTAAATAGAATATATAGTTTTACATTTTTTGTTCTGCGGCAGAATACACAAAAAAAATGCCAGCCCGAAATGGACTGACATTTTGTCTGATTAATGCGTAGTATTGTCTTATGCTTTCCGCAGCGACAGCTTATCAGCCCCCTCTACTATACTTATCTGGATGGTATCGCCCGGCTGCACGCTGCCCGACACAATCATTTCGGAGAGCTCATCCTCCAGATAGGTCTGGATGGCGCGTTTCAGGGGACGGGCACCAAACTGGACGTCGTATCCCTTGGTGGCCAGGAACTTCTTGGCGTTGTCATCCATCGTCAGGCGATAGCCAATCTCTTCCACACGTTTAAGCACGCCCTTCAGCTCGATGTCGACGATGCGTGTAATGGCCTCTAACGAGAGCTGGTCGAAAGTGATGATTTCATCCAGACGGTTCAGAAATTCAGGGGCAAAGGTCTTGTTCAGCGCTTTCTGGATGACGGCACGCGAACGTTCGTTGTCATTGGCCTGACTGGGTACGCTGAAGCCGATGCCACGTCCGAACTCCTTCAGCTGGCGCGTACCGATGTTGGAGGTCAGAATCAGTACGGTATTCTTGAAGTCTATAGTCCGGCCATAGTTGTCGGTCAGCCGTCCTTCATCCAGTACTTGCAGCAGGATGTTGAACACATCGGGATGGGCTTTCTCAATCTCGTCCAGCAAGACGATGGAGTAGGGCTTGCGGCGCACCTTCTCCGTCAGCTGTCCCCCCTCTTCGTAGCCCACATAGCCGGGAGCCGCCCCCACCATGCGCGATACGGTATATTTCTCCATGTATTCGCTCATGTCGATGCGTATCAATGCGTCAGTCGAACCAAACATGCAGAGGGCCAATTGCTTGGCCAGATGGGTTTTGCCCACACCGGTAGGGCCTAAGAACATGAAGGTGCCGATGGGGCGGTTCGGGTCTTTCAGTCCTACCCGGCTGCGCAGAATGGCCTTTGTCAGCTTGTCTATGGCGGCATCCTGAGCCACTACGCTGGCCTTCAGCGCCTCCTTCATGCCTGCCAGCCGCACACCTTCCTCTTGCGCGATACGCTGTACGGGGATGCCAGACATCATGGAGACCACTTGTGCGATATGCTCTTCGTCCACCGTCTCGCGCGCCTCTTTCATGGAGGCTTCCCACTTCTCCTTCATCGCTTCCAGTTGCTGCGTCAGCTTCTTCTCACGGTCGCGATAGCTGGCGGCCAACTCAAAATTCTGCGATTTCACCGCTTCGGCTTTCTGCTGCTGTGCCTCTTCAATCAACTGTTCCTGCTCTTCTATCTCTTTGGGAGCGCTGATATGGGTGAGGTGTACACGCGAGCCAGCCTCGTCCAGTGCATCCAGAGCCTTGTCGGGCAGGTTGCGGTCGGTGATGTAGCGGTCTGTCAATTTGACACATGCCTCCAGCGCAGCATCGGTGTAGCTGACGTTGTGATGCTCTTCGTACTTCTCCTTCAGGTTGTGCAGAATCTGCAGGGTCTCGTCGGGCGTAGTAGGCGAGACGATGATTTTCTGGAAACGGCGTTCCAATGCACCGTCTTTTTCGATGCTTTTCCTGTACTCGTCCAGCGTGGTGGCACCGATACATTGTATCTCGCCGCGGGCCAAGGCTGGTTTCAGCATATTGGCCGCGTCCATGGTGCCGGCTGCCGCTCCAGCCCCTATAATGGTATGGATTTCGTCGATGAAAAGGATGACATCGGGGTTTTTGCGTATCTCGTTGATGATGGATTGCATACGCTCCTCAAACTGTCCGCGATATTTGGTGCCGGCTACTACAGAGGCCATATCGAGCATGATAAGGCGTTTACCGAACAGGATGCGCGACACCTTCTTCTCGGTAATGCGCAGGGCCAGCCCTTCCACGATGGCCGACTTGCCCACGCCGGGTTCGCCAATCAAAACGGGGTTGTTCTTCTTGCGGCGGCTCAGTATCTGCGCCAACCGCTCAATCTCTTTTTCACGCCCCACCACAGGATCCAGTTTCCCTTCGGCGGCCACTTTGGTCAGGTCGATGCCAAAGTTGTCCAGCACCGGTGTATCATGGCTGCTCTTCGGCGAGGATTGGGTAGAAGCGGCTTTTTGTTGCGGTTGAGAAGCGGCTTCCTCTTCCTCTTCTTCATCGGAAGCAAACCCCATGCCGGCGTTCGGATTGGTCGATTTCATCGAGATTTGTTCGTATACCCGCTGGTAGGTTGCTCCATTTTCCAACAACACCATGGCGGCCAGGTTGTCTCCCTCTTTCAGCAAGGCCAGCAGCAGGTGCTCGCTGTCGGCTATGGGTGACTTCAGCAGCCGAGCTTCCAGAATGCACATCTTCAATATCTTGGCAGACAAGGGTGTCAGTGCAGGGGCAGAAAGGTTGGCGTTGAATATGTTGTTGCTTTGGTGTATCAGTCGTTCTAGTCGAGCCTTCAGCTTGGGAAAGTCCATGTCCAGGCGGAACAAGGCTTCGGTGGCCTTTCCTTCGCCATCGCGCAACAGGCCCAGCAACAAGTGCTCAGGTCCTATATAGCTGGTTCCCAATCGGAAAGCCTCCTCTTGACTGTAGTTTATGATGTCTGATACTTTTTTTGAAAACTGGTTCTCCATACGTCTATATTATCTTCTTCAATTGGAATTTTGGGCGGACAAAGATACATATTTTATCATTACGCTTCGTCACGACATCCGTTTTTCTTCCTTACAAATGCCGTGCCAGAATTTTTGTCCCTGCAAATCAATCTTATTCCACTTCCTGCAACAAACTTTATGGGTTAAAACTTTCGTATGTCGAGAAAAAGCTGTACTTTAGCGTGATTTTTCGAGAATCGTCTGATGTATAATTAATTTTTTTGTTAAATGCTTGAACAAGACAGAATTATAAAGATTAATATTGAGGAGGAGATGAAGTCGTCTTACATCGATTACTCCATGTCAGTCATCGTATCGCGGGCTCTTCCGGATGTAAGGGATGGTTTTAAACCCGTTCACCGCAGAATCCTTTTCGGTATGATGGGACTGGGAAATACCTCCGACAAACCTTATAAGAAATCTGCCAGAGTAGTGGGCGAGGTGCTGGGTAAGTACCACCCGCATGGCGATAGCTCGGTGTACGGTGCATTGGTACGTATGGCACAGCCGTGGGCCATGCGATATATGCTGGTGGACGGACAGGGCAACTACGGATCGGTGGACGGTGACAGCGCAGCGGCTATGCGTTATACCGAGTGCCGTCTGCAAAAGATAGGCGAAGAGATGATGCAGGATCTGGAGAAGGAAACCGTGGATATGCAGAACAACTTCGACGATTCGCTGCAGGAACCTACCGTGATGCCTACCCGTATCCCGAACTTGCTGGTCAATGGAGCATCGGGTATCGCAGTAGGTATGGCTACTAATATGCCTACGCACAATCTGTCGGAGGTCATCGATGCCTGTGTGGCCTATATCGACAACAACGACATCGAAATAGAGGAGCTGATGGACTATGTAAAGGCTCCCGACTTCCCGACAGGAGGATATATATATGGTATGAGTGGTGTGCGCGAGGCATACCTGACCGGAAGGGGCAGGGTGGTGATGCGCGCCAAGGCCGAGATAGAGAGCGGCAGTACCCACGATAAGATTGTGGTTACGGAGATTCCATACGGAGTAAACAAGGCTGAACTGATCAAAAGCATTGCCGACCTGGCTAACGAAAAGAAGATAGAAGGCATCTCCAATGCCAACGATGAGTCGGACCGCGAAGGTATGCGCATTGTCATCGACATCAAGCGGGATGCCAATGCCAGCGTCGTGCTGAACAAGCTCTACAAGATGACGCAGCTGCAGACTTCCTTTGGCGTGAACAACGTTGCCTTGGTACATGGCAGACCGCGTCTGCTCAATCTGAAGGAGCTCATCAAGTATTTCGTTGAGCATCGGCACGATGTGGTCATCCGCCGTACGCAGTACGACCTGCGCAAGGCCAAGGAGCGTGCGCACATTCTGGAAGGACTCATCATCGCCTGCGACAACATTGACGAGGTGATTCACATCATTCGTTCGGCCAAGACACCGAACGATGCCATCAGCGGATTGATGGAGCGGTTCGAACTGTCTGACCTTCAGGCACGCGCCATCGTAGAGATGCGCCTGCGCCAGCTGACCGGCCTGATGCAGGATCAGCTCCATGCCGAATATGAAGAGATACTAAAACAAATCAATTTCCTGGAGGAGATTCTGGTGAATGACGAGCTGTGCCGCAAAGTCATCAAGGATGAGCTGATTGAAGTGAAAGAGAAATATGGTGACGAGCGTCGCTCGGAAATCGTCTATTCTTCAGAGGAGTTCAATCCAGAAGATTTCTATGCAGATGACGAGATGATCATCACCATCTCGCACATGGGCTACATCAAGCGTACCCCGCTCAGTGAATTCCGTGCACAGAATAGGGGGGGAGTAGGCTCTAAAGGTACTGATACTCGCGACGAAGACTTCGTAGAACATATCTACCCGGCAACCATGCACAACACCATGATGTTCTTCACCCAGAAGGGCAAGTGCTATTGGCTGAAGGTGTACGAGATACCTGAAGGAACCAAGAATTCAAAGGGACGTGCTATCCAAAACCTGCTGAATATCGACTCGGACGATAGTGTCAACGCTTATCTGCGTGTGAAGAATCTGAACGACGAGCAGTTCATCAACAGCCACTACGTGGTGTTCTGTACGAAGAACGGTGTCATCAAGAAGACGCTGCTCGAACAATATTCGCGTCCGCGCCAGAACGGTGTGAATGCCATCACCATCCGTGAAGACGACCGCGTGATAGAAGTGCGTATGACCAATGGCGACAACGAAATCATCATCGCCAATCGGAATGGACGCGCCATCCGCTTCCATGAAAGTGCAGTGCGTGTGATGGGCCGTACGGCTACAGGTGTACGTGGCATGATGTTGGACGAGGACGGACAGGACGAGGTCATCGGAATGGTTTGCATTAAAGATACGGATGCAGAGTCCATCATGGTAGTGTCCGAACAAGGATATGGCAAACGTTCTGATGTCGAAGACTATCGCAAGACCAATCGCGGAGGCAAGGGCGTGAAGACCATCAACATTACGGAGAAAACGGGCAAACTGGTGGCTATCAAGTCGGTGACGGATGAGCACGACCTGATGATTATCAACAAGTCTGGCATCACCATCCGCCTGAAGGTAGCCGATGTCCGTATTATGGGACGTGCTACACAGGGTGTCCGACTGATTAACCTGGAGAAACGTAACGATGAAATTGGTTCCGTCTGCAAGGTGACATCCGAAAACGATGAAGATATTCTGACAACGGATACCGAAGAGGTTGAAAATGAATGACATATATATTAATTTAAAAATTTCTATCATCATGAAAAGAGTATTTTTTTCAGTAGTATTGTTGCTCGCTGCCAGCTTTACATTCGCTCAGATCAAGAATGTAAAGGATGCCAAGAGCATTGCCAGTGAAATGAAGCCGGATTTTGCCAAGGCAGAATCACTGATTAATGCGGCTTTGACCAATCCTGAGACAAAAGACAACCCCGAGACATGGAATGTGGCCGGCTTCGTTCAGCAGAAGAGAAGTGCCAAGGAAATGGAAAATGCGTATCTGAGAAAGCCTTATGATACACTGCAGGTGTACAAGAGCGCGCTGGAGATGTGCAAATACTATTTCAAGTGTGATGAACTGGCTCAGGTACCCGATGAAAAGGGCAAGATCAAGAACAAATATCGCAAGCCCAATGCAGCTACTATTATGGGTGAACGCGGCAACTTGATTAATGGTGGTATCCAGTACTTCAACATGGCTATGGGTGATGAAGCCAAGGCTAAGGAGTATAACCAGAAGGCATTGGACTTCTTCGGCGCATACATTGATGTAGCTGCTCATCCGATGTTCGAGAAGGAAAACCTGCTGCAGACTGATACTGTATTGCCGCAAATCGCCTACTATGCTAGCTTGGCAGCTGCCAAACTGGAAGACAATGCCAGCATCCTGAAGTACGCTCCGTATGCTCAGGACGACAAGGAGGTAGGCAAGTATGCAATGGAGTTCATCTCTACCGCACTGAAGGCTCAGGGTGATACTGACAAGTGGATCGCTTCCTTGAAGAATGGTATCCAGAAGTATCCCGATCATCCTTTCTTCTTCGGTCATCTGATTGATTACTACAGCAATAACAACAAGTATGACGAGGCAATGCAGTTTGCTGACGAAATGCTGGCAAAGGATGCCAAGAATACGTTCTATCTCTATGTAAAGGGCTATCTGTATCACAACATGAAGGATTATGACAATGCCATCAAGTTCTATATGCAGACGGTAGAGGTAGATCCGAACTATGCAGAAGCATATTCTAACATGGGCCTTGTATATTGCCAGCAGGCTCAGGATTTCTCGGAGAAGGCTACTACAGACGTGAACGATCCGAAGTACAAGGAAGAACAGAAAATTCTGAAGTCATTCTATGAAAAGGCTCGTCCCAACTATGAGAAGGCAAGAGCACTGAAGCCTGATGTAAAGGATCTGTGGCTGCAAGGTCTGTATCGTGTATATTACAACTTGGATATGGGTCCTGAATTCAAGGAAATAGAAGACATGATGTAATTTCCGACATCGGTTATATTATACAAAAATACCTTCCGTGGAATGGATTATTCCATACGGAAGGTGTTTTTTTATGTTTTATCCCCACAGCTCATCGTGCATAAAAAAAGAGGTGAAGTAGAAGACCTCATCTCTTAAATCTATGTTATATTAAACATAATACATATTATATCAAAAATTGATATAAGGCTCACAACAGAGCCTTCATCGGCATAGAATGGCGACAGGATTTACTGATTCTCTGCAGCCTTTTGTTCAGCCGCTTCATCCAATATCTTCAATGCTTTTTCAAGCACCGTTGTATCATCAATTGTGACCAGGCCGCCATCCGGACCAGGTTCCAGATGAATGCCTACGCATTTGCCCAGTTTGAAATTGTGGCCACCGAAGAAGTTGCGCACGGTGTCTACTTCTAATCCCAATTCGTCCGCAATGCGGTGCATGCTGCCGCTGGGCAACGAATCCTTTATTTTTCGCAGTTCATTGAATGTAATGGTTCTCATAGTATATTAGCATTTGATGTTCAGTTCGTCCAGAATCTTGCGCATCGCCTCGAATGTGGTGATGCGCGTGGGCACCAATGGCAGACGGAGCTTGTTGTCTATCATACCCATCACATTCAGCATTGCCTTGACACCTGCAGGATTGCCGTCGACAAACAGCAGTTTGAAGAGCTCTGCGAACTTGTGATGGATGGTCAAGGCGTTGGCATAGTCACCCTGCAGCGCCAGACGCACCATACGGCTGAATTCACGCGGGAAAGCGTTGCCGATGACCGATATGATGCCTACGGCTCCCAAGGTGATGAGCGGGAAGGTAATGCCGTCATCGCCCGATATGACATCAAAGTCAGCCGGTTTGTTCTTGATGATATCATCCATTTGTGTGATGTCGCCCGACGCTTCCTTGATAGCGATTACATTCTTGAAATCGCGGGCAATGCGCAATGTCGTTTCCGCCTTCATGTTGACACCTGTCCGCCCAGGCACATTGTACAGGACAATGGGGAGTTCGGTAGCTTCCGCAATGGCCTTGTAGTGCTGGTAGATGCCTTCCTGAGAGGGTTTGTTATAATAAGGTACAACGGAGAGGATAGCATCCACACCGGTGAAATCGTCGGTTTTCAGCGTTTCTACGATGGCTCTCGTGTTATTTCCACCCAGTCCCAGCAAGATGGGAATGCGTCCGTTCACCCGTTCGATGACCACCCGTCTGATTTTTTTCTTTTCCTCCTCGGTCAGTGTAGGCGTCTCGGCTGTTGTACCCAATACGCACAAGAAGTCTGTATTGTTCTGCAGCAGGTAGTCTACCAGCCGTAAAAGTGCGTCGTAATCTACGCTTTCATCTTCTTTGAAGGGAGTAATCAAGGCTACTCCCATACCTCGCAATCTTGTCTTTATCATGAGTCTAATAAATATCGTAGTATATGGTTCTCTGAGAACCGTTGCAAATGTACAAATTCTTTCGGTTTGCTACAACTATAAGTCATAAAAAAGCGATTTGTATCGTTTCCTTAGGATATTCGTTCCAGAAATTCATCTTCATTCACTATTTTGATGCCCAATTTCATTGCTTTCTCCCATTTGGCCGGCCCCATGTTCTTGCCGGCCAGAATGAAGCTGGTTTTGGAGGAGATGCTTCCCACGTTTTTCCCACCATGCTTTTCTATCAGTTCTTTGTATTCGTCGCGCGAATGGTGCTCGAACACGCCGCTGATTACAATCTGCTGGCCTGCCAGCTTGTCGGAATAGTCTTGTTTCTCCTCTTCCTTTCTGCAGAATTGCAATCCGGCTGATTTCAACCTCTCTATCAGTTCTCGGTTGGCTGGATTGGCAAAGTAGCTGATGAGACTCTGCGCTATTTTTTCGCCGATTTCATCGATGTTTTTCAGCTTTTCAAGCGACGCATTCTCCAGTTCGTCAATGCTGCCTAAAGCCTTGGCCAGCCTTTTGGCAACCGTCTCTCCCACAAAGCGGATGCCCAGTGCAAACAGCACCCGTTCGAAGGGGACACTCCGGCTGGCGTCAATGCTCTTGATGATGTTATAGGCAGACTTCTCTCCCATTCTTTCCAGCGGACTGATGTCTGAAGTTTTCAGCAGGTAGAGGTCTGCCGTGTCCTTGATGAGCCCTTGTTGGAAGAACATAGCTACCGTTTCCGGCCCCAGGCCGTCGATGTTCATCGCTTTGCGGCTGATGAAATGCTCTATCTTGCCTTTGATTTGAGGCGGACAGGCCGTTTCATTCGGGCAATAGTGTGCGGCTTCGCCTTCATAACGTATCAGTCGGCTGCCGCACTCAGGGCAATGTGTGATGAAGCGTACCTTTTCGCCCATCAGCATACCTCGTGCATCCATATCTACCCCTGTGATTTTGGGGATAATCTCTCCGCCTTTTTCCACGTAGACCATGTCACCTATGTGGAGGTCCAGTCCCTCAATGATATCCGCATTGTGCAGGGAAGCTCTTTTGACTATGGTGCCCGATAGCTGTACGGCATCCAGATTGGCAACCGGCGTGATGATGCCTGTGCGTCCTACTTGATAGGTGACCTTGTTCAGACGGGTCAGCGCACGTTCGGCCTGAAACTTGTATGCAATGGCCCATCGGGGCGATTTTGCCGTATATCCAAGTGCTTTCTGCTGTCGCATACTGTTCACCTTCAGCACGATTCCATCGGTTGCCACCGGCAGATTCCTGCGCTCCTTGTCCCAGTAGTTGATGTAGGCGAACACCTCCTCCAGCGTCTGCACCTTCTTCATGTGCTCTGATATCTTGAATCCCCACTGTGCCGCTTTCTGCAGATTCTCATAATGTCCGTCAGAGGGCTGATAGTCTCCCAGCAGATAGTACAGATACGCATCCAGCTTGCGGGTAGCCACTACGGAGGAGTTCTGCGACTTCAAGGTACCCGAAGCCGCATTGCGTGGATTGGCAAACAACGGCTCTTCGCGTGCCTCGCGTTCCTGGTTCAGCCGTTCGAAGCTTTCCCAAGGCATCAGTATCTCCCCTCTGATTTCAAACGAGGGCGGATAGTCGCCGTGAAGCACCAGCGGGATGGAGCGTATGGTCTTTACATTGTCCGTCACGTCATCTCCCTTCTCGCCGTCTCCGCGGGTGACGGCCCGCACCAGCTTCCCCTCTTCATAAGTCAGCGAGATGGAGGTGCCGTCGTATTTCAGTTCGCAGCATATTTCAAAATCCTCATTCAGTCCTTTCCTCACCCGTTCAAAGAAGTCGGTGACTTCGCTTTCCGAGTAGGTGTTACCCAAGGAGAGCATGGGGTATTTGTGGGCCACTTGCGTGAAGTTCTTGTTAAGGTCGCTGCCTACGCGCATGGTCGGCGAGTTGGGGTCTGCATATTCGGGATGCTCATTTTCAAGCTCCTGCAGCTCTCGCATCAGGTCGTCAAACTCCTTGTCGGTAATTTCGGGCGCATTCAGCACATAGTAGTTATGGTTATGTCTATGCAGTTCTGAACGCAGCAGGTCTATTCTTTCCTTGATATTCATGGTCTCGTTCGGATTGTTGTTGAATGGCAAAATTACGGTTTATAATTGAAAAGTTCGTCCCATCTGAGCATTTTTATGTATTTTTGTCCCCAGAAAACAGAAAAGCTACATAAAAGTTATGCGCATAGATATAATAACCGTATTGCCTGAGATGATTGAAGGTTTCTTCAATTGCTCCATCATGAAACGGGCCCAAACCAAGGGACTGGCAGAGATTCATATACACAATCTGCGCGACTATACCGAAGACAAGTACCGTCGGGTAGACGACTATCCCTTTGGAGGTTTTGCGGGCATGGTGATGAAAATAGAGCCTATAGAACGCTGCATCAATAGCCTGAAGGCCGAACGCACGTACGACGAGGTTATCTTCACGACGCCCGATGGCGAACAGTTTTCGCAGCCCATGGCCAATACGCTCTCGCTGGCGCAGAATCTCATCATTCTGTGCGGCCACTTCAAGGGCATCGACTATCGTATCCGCGAGCATCTGATCACGAAAGAAATCAGTATCGGGGATTATGTGCTTACGGGAGGTGAGCTGGCGGCTGCCGTGATGACGGATGCCATTGTGCGCATCATACCGGGGGTGATTTCCGATGAGCAGTCGGCTTTGTCCGATTCGTTTCAGGACAATCTGCTGGCAGCGCCGGTCTATACCCGTCCGGCAGACTATAACGGTTGGAAGGTTCCAGATATTTTACTCTCCGGGCACGAAGCGAAAATCAAGGAGTGGGAGTTGCAGCAATCGTTGGAGCGGACCCGCCGTCTTCGTCCTGACCTGTTAGGTGAATAGCACCGCAGTATGTAAAGAAAAAGGAGTGACATTTCGTTAGGCAGATGTCACTCCTTTTTTTCTGTTAGGGTTAGACTTCCAGCGCGCCTACTATCTCCTTGACGGATTGGAAGCCGTGCCTGTCCAAGTAGTCATTTATACCGTCAATCACTTTGATGGTGACCGTCGGGTCAATGAAGTTGGCTGTCCCTATCTCAACGGCCGATGCCCCTGCCAGCAGGAACTCTACCGCGTCACGCCAATTCATGATGCCGCCCAAGCCGATAACGGGTATCTTTACAGCCTTTGCCACCTGCCATACCATGCGCAGGGCAATAGGCTTGACGGCCGCTCCAGACATGCCTCCCGTAACGGTTGAAAGCAGCGGCCGACGCTTTTCGGCATCGATGGCCATGCCCAGCAGGGTGTTGATCAGCGACACACTGTCAGCCCCTCCGTATTCGGCAGCGCGCGCTATCTCGGTGATGTCTGTCACGTTGGGCGACAGCTTGACGATGAGCGTCTTCTTATATACCTTCCGCACGCTTTTCACTACCTCTTCCGCCCCTTTGGCTGTTACCCCGAAGGCCATGCCACCTTGCTTTACATTGGGGCATGATATGTTCAGCTCTATGGCAGGAATGTTTACAAGTTCGTTGATGATGGCGGCTGTTTCCACATAGTCTTCGATGGCCGAGCCCGATACATTCACAATCATGTTCGTCTGAATGTCCTTGATGCGTGGATAGATGTGGTCAACAAAGTAGTGAACGCCCTTATTTTGCAGACCTACAGCGTTCAACATACCAGAAGGAGTCTCGGCCATGCGTGGATAGGGATTGCCTTCACGTTTGTGAAGGGTAGTTCCCTTTACGATGATTCCCCCTATTCGCGCGATATCGATGAAGTCGGCGAATTCTTCACCATATCCATACGTTCCCGATGCAGTCATCACGGGATTCTTCATTTGTAATTCGCCGATGTTTACACTTAAATCTGCCATAACAATTTCTCTATATTAAATACCGGACCCTCTTTACATACGCATAAGTGTCCTTCCGTTGTGTTCTCTACACAGCACAGGCAGGCTCCCACGCCGCAGGCCATCTTGTTCTCCAGCGATACTTCGCAGGCTATGCCGTTGCTTTTGGCATAGCGTGCCACGGCCATCATCATCGGCTTGGGCCCGCACGTGTATATCTGCCGGAACTTCACCTTTCCGAGGATGGAGTGCTGGGTGACGTATCCCTTCTCGCCGTAGCTGCCGTCTTCCGTGGTGGTATAGACGGGGCCATACTCGGCAAACTGCTCCAACTGCAGCAAATCGTTCTTGCTGCGTGCTCCCAGCAAGAAGGTGGGACGGCATCCCTTCTTCCGCAGCTGTTCGCCCAGATACAGCATCGGAGCCGTTCCTACACCTCCGCCTACCAGCAGCAGGTTGTCCGCGTTGTTTTCAGGCATTGTAAAGCCGTTTCCAAGCGGAAGGATTACATTGATTACATCCCCCTTTTCCGCCTTCGCCAGCTGCTTGGTACCATCTCCCACCAGCTGGATGAGAAACCATACTTCGTTGCGGTTTCTGTCCACATAATTGATGGAGATGGGACGGCGCAAGAAGGTGGTTGGCGAACCGTCTACCAGCAGTTCCGCAAACTGTCCGGGCAGCATATCCGGCAACACGGTCGGTGAGGTCAGCTTCAGCAACACATAGTTTGTGTGCAGTCGGAGGTTCTCCGTGACCGTCAGGTCCAATACATATTTTTTCATATTCTGATGATTGTAATAGGTTTAATTGTACATAGCTGCAAATGTACATGATAATTTTTGAATTCCCGCATTATTTTTCGGGTTTGAAGGTTTCATACGTATTGTCATCAAAGAAGATTCTTATTTCAGTGATTCGTCTGGGCGGGCGTTCTTTGTATATAATCTCCTGTCTGACAACCTCTTTAGGTGTCATATTATCCCTTCCTAAGGCCATTTCCTTGCGATTTTCCGCTTCATTTGGCCGATAGGGCGCATTTTCTCTATTCTCAGCAAACAAGGGATAGGCATTTGCGTCGCTTTCCGTGGCAGATGCCGCATCGGCAGGGGATAGCGTCGGCTCGTTGGCACTCATGCTGCCTTCGCCGGTCAGCAGCCAGTTGAGGTCGATGTCCGGGTACCGTTTGTGCAGTCGGAAGAGCACTTCGGTACTTGGCATGTTTCTTCCTCTTAGGATTTGCGAGATGGTAGCCTGCGCCACATTGATGGCATCGGCAAAAGCGGCGGCTGTCAACCCCTCCCGACGCATGATTTCCATGATTCTGCCCTTTACATTTTCTTTTACGTTTTCCTTTGACAATTCTTCGTCTTCCATTGCATTCACCATTTTTATGAATTATAGCCATGCATCACAAATGCGTAGATGCTCAAAACTGAAACACAAAAGTAATACTGTTTTTTCGCAAAAGCAAATTATTCATTTGAAAAATGTAATACTTTACATTCGTGACGAGTTGCTGCAAATGTAATAAATGCCTCATGATTCAATTGTGAATTCCTATTTCTATCGTTAGATTTTAAATCTATTAAAACTAAATAAATAATTAGTATACAATAATATAAATTCCTAAAATATGGGTGATTACAAAGGATGGGGCGAATCGGGCCACAATCCCCCACTCTATTTTCGATATTTAATTGAATATCTTTCTATACAGCATTGATTATGAGTTAGAAATATTCAAAATAGAGAATTAGTTAACCTTATTATAAGATAAATTACATTTGAAATGTACATTCACATAATATCTTGTAAAATACAAATGATTCAAATGCGTTATTCTAACTATATTTACAATTGAATATTTCATATACAAGTGCATTTACACATATTTATACATGTAAATTCCACTTATTTTCTTTTTCAACTAATTCGCTAATTATTCCTAAGCTGCATTGGAAGGTGTACACATCATTACAGATGAATAGTAGGTAATAAATGTTTATAGTAAAACCACCCTATCAGGACAGAAATTGCCCTAAAAGGCAAATCCTTGCATTCTTTCGACCGAGGGGAAGGAATGCAAGGATATAAACGATTCTCAGCGGCTTTAAAGAGGCAATTTATGCACGTTTTTTCCGATGTAAGCATCTGACTGAAAGCAGGTTGCAGCTCCATTCAGTTGCCTCGTTTTCTTGTTTCCAGATAAGAGCTAAAAAGTAGGATTAGGGACAACTAATCCTCTTTATGGCCTGTTTTAACGACCGGGATGTTTTTCTGTTTTTCAAGTTTCGGTTTCACATCAGAATGGTTGTATAACTGTAGGGGTGCAACATTTTGCGCCCTGCATGTCGTTCGCGGTCGTATCGTCCGCGGATGCGTTGCGTGTGGTTTTGGGCGGAAAATATTCCCGCCCTACGGCGGGATGTAACGTATCATCCGTAATGTAGCCTGCGGAGGCATTGCGCGGTGCAGATGCTGCGTCCCTATACATATCGGATAATTAGTGCAGGATGAAGAATATCAGTTCGCGCAGCAGGTCGCTGTCCGTAGTATTCGACGTAGCCCCTACACCCTTCGAGTGAGCGTCTGCATATCTGATTTCTCCGATAATCCGCATCGTCTTGGTCCCGCTGTATCTGCGCATGGCAATCAGATATTCACGTGTCTGCCAGGGCGACTTGAGTCCTAAGAACGCCGCAACCCCTTGCTCCGTTTTCTCGGGCGCATAGTAGGCCAGCATCAGGTTGGCGAAGAAACCGAAGAGTATGGAGAGGGTCATTTGGATGGGATTCGTTTTCGGATTCTCGGCAAAGTATTTTACTATCTTGTTTGCCTTGAGCACATCTTTTTCGATTAACGCGCTCTTCAGTTCGAAGTTGTTGTAGTCTTTGCTGATTCCGATGTTCTGCTCCACCTGTTCGGGGGTGATGCGTGTCAGGTTTTTTGGAAGCGTTATGATGAGTTTCTCCAGCTCTCCGGTCAGCCGGCTCAGGTCTGCTCCTACATATTCTGCCAGCATGGCGGCGGCTTTGGGGTCGCAATCCACCCCTTTTTGCTTCAGGTAGCTGTTGATGAAGAGGGGCAGCTGCGCCTCCTTCACCTTAGGCGATTCAAAGAGTACGCCCACCTTGTCAATCTCTGCCGCCAGCTTCTTCCGCCTGTCCAGTACGCCGTGCTTGTGGCACAGTACCAGTATGGTTGATGTCAGCGGTTTCTGCAGGTAGTAGGTCAGTTCCTCCATGTTGCGCACCGCCTGTGCCTCCTTGACGATGACTACCTGATAGGCCGACATCATCGGGTAGCGTTTGGCCGCATTGATGATGGCCGATATGTCCGTATCAGCTCCGTAGACCACGGTCAGGTTAAACTCCTTCTCCATCTCCGTCAGCACGTGGTCGGCAATATAGTCTGCTATGAGGTCAATGTAGTAGTCTTCCTCTCCCATCAGGTAGTAGACGGGGCGGTATTGTTTGTTTTTCAGTTCCTTCAGTACCTCTTCGCAGGTGATTCCTTGTTTGGCAGCCATAGATATAGATGTCTCTGAGAGTTTACCAATCAAATTTCAGGTGTTTCACAGTCTTTTTCTCTTCGATGATCATGCGGAGCGAAGCGATGCCTATCTCCACATGTTCGGACACGAAGTTCTGCGTCACCATATTGTCGCTCTGTTCCGTTTTCACCCCTTCGGGCACCATCGGCTGGTCCGACACCAGCAGCAGGGCGCCGGTAGGTATGTGGTTGGCAAATCCGCAGCTGAAGAGGGTGGCCGTCTCCATATCCACCGCCATGGCCCGTGTCTTCTTCAGATACTCCTTGAAGTCGTTGTCATGTTCCCAGATGCGTCGGTTGGTGGTATAGATGGTGCCCGTCCAGTAGTCGCGGGCGTGGTCTCTGATGGCCGACGACACGGCACGTTGCAGCATGAAGGCCGGCAAGGCAGGCACCTCGGGCGGGAAGTAGTCGTTGGATGTACCTTCGCCTCGGATGGCGGCGATGGGCAGTATCAGGTCGCCCAGCTTGTTCTTCTTGTCGATGCCACCGCACTTGCCCAGGAAGAGGCAGGCTTTGGGGTGTATGGCACTTAGCAGGTCCATGATGATGGCAGCGTTGGGGCTGCCCATGCCGAAGTTGATGATGGTGATGCCTTCAGCCGATGCCGAGGTCATGTTGGCATCCCTTCCCAGGATGGGTACACCAAACTTCTGGGCGAAAATCTCTACATATTTGTTGAAGTTGGTCAGCAGGATATACTCCCCGAACTCCTCTCGTTTCCGTTTGGTGTAGCGCGGCAGCCAGTTGGCTACGATTTCTTCTTTTGTTTTCATAAGAATTCACTATTTTTGCGGGGCATTTTGCATCCGATGTCCCCCTATGTTTCGGACAAAGATAGTGCAAAGCTGAGGTAGAACAAAATAAGTTCCCCTGTTTTTTTACTTTGAAAAGCGAAAAGCGATGGAAGACAACAAGCTGCAGGCATTGAACCTGCCCCCCATTCAGCCCCGACTGGCGGAGCGTGCCGATGGCCGTCCGGCCATTTTCGACGTGATACGTCGCCGCTATGTGGCGTTGACCCCCGAGGAGTGGGTACGTCAGCACTTTGTCCACTACCTGCTGGAGCACAAGGGCTATCCGTCGGCCTTGCTGGCCAATGAGGTGCAGCTGACGCTGAACGGCATGAGCCGCCGGTGCGACACGGTGCTCTATCGCCGCGACCTCACTCCCCGTCTCATCGTGGAGTACAAAGCCCCCGAGGTAGAGATTACCCAGCGGGTGTTCGACCAGATAACGCGCTACAACATGGTGCTGCGGGCCGATTACCTGGTGGTGAGCAACGGCCTTCAGCACTATTGCTGCCGGCTCGACTACCACCGGCACTCCTACTCCTTCTTGCGCGATATCCCCGCGTACGGCGAGCTGTAGCCCTCCGCTCCGCCGCGGGTGTATGGCACATACCCTCTATAAGGGGGGGGCTAAAGCGATTCGATGCTGTCACGATAGCTTCGCAATTGCTCCTCTGTCAGTCTGCTGCTTGCCTCCTTTAGGTCATGCAGAATCACCTCCCTGTCCGTAGGCAGGTATCCTGTGAACGGGATGGGGTTGCTTACGGTTCTGGCCAGTATATGCGTGCGGCACGTCAGTTTGCTGATGAGCGTCATCATCTCGTCCAGCCGTTCGTGCTCGGTGGCCTCTTGGTATAGCCCCTCCTTCATCTCTTTGTACAATTGGCTTTCTGGGAACAGCGTAAGGGAGAGCAGTCCTATGCTGATGGGATGCAACTGGTTGAAGACGGCAGCCGAACGGGTGGCATTGCGTTCACCCTGTCCCTTTCCGGCCAGGCCGACAAGGTAGAACAGATTATATCGGATGCCGGCAACCTCTAACTTCATGCATTGTTCGATGATCTCTCCTGACTGATATCCCTTGTTTACCATCGACAACGTTTCGCTGTCCCCGCTCTCCACCCCGATGGTCAGATGGTCGAATCCCAGATGGTGCAGTTCCCGCAGTTCATCCAATGTCTTTTTCGTGATATCCGTGATTCTTGCAAAGCATCCATCTGTGCCACGTGCAGCCGGCCGTCACCTGCAGCAGCTGCGATGTGGCTTCGTAGGGAGGCCGCCATACAGGTCCGTCAAAATGTAGTTTGATTTCCATACTTGTTTTCGTTTTATATGATTTTTGGGGTACAAAAGTAGGTTCATCATGGGCATTTGTCCCTTTTATGCTCACTTTTTACACTGACGGGAAGGTAAGTAATGTCTCCGTTACGTTACAAAATTGTATTTTTGCCCATCATATATAGGAAATAATGAAAAGACTCGATTACAACTATTGTCATGCAGCCCCCATTTTAGAATGGATGAGCCACAAGTGGGCGCTTGTCACCCTTTTGAAGATAGAAGAGATGTGCGCGGACGGTCAGTTGGCCACTGTCCGTTTTGGAGACCTGTTCCGTTCCATACCGCAAATATCAGAAAAGATGCTTGCATCCACCCTTGATTATCTCGTCCAGGAGGGATTGCTCATTCGCCGTCCCTATCCTTCGGTTCCTCCCCGCGTAGATTATGGTCTCACGCCGGTTGCCCAAAGCTTCCTGCGTGAAATCAGTTACGTCATTGAGTGGGGGCAGCAACATTTCGAAGAGATTGCTGCTTCCAGAAGTTACGGACATGTGACCCTTACAAAACAATGATGCGTGTCGTTTTTAGGGGACATAAGTTCTAAGTTCGTGGGGCAAGTTACTTATGTTCAGACAAGACAATATTTGTAGACTTGTTCTTCAAAATCGTTTACGAATTTAGACGTTACACATACTTGCTATTCATTTCTGTGGGCTTGGTTATAAATAGAACCATTCAATATCGTGTTCGTTTCCAACAGAAATAGCCTTGGTTTTCTGATAAGTTTGTTTCTCTCGTTCAACAATGATGCATTAGAGAAAACTCATGAGCATGGCCAAAGAGATGGTGTCGGGGTTTTATCTTCATCACACGACTCCTCAAGGGCGCATTCCCCCAATGGGTTCCAGCCGACTTGTCGAGAATCATAACAGGCGGCTCGTGGGTGACAACGATGTCTGTATTATCAGGAATCAGTTCTTCCGGATGGTTATAGGCCAGTCCGAAGAACTTCACTCCGCCTATCTAACATCCGCAATCCTGAAGGAAATGGACATTAGCGGGCAAGTCTTCTATAGCTTCTGCATCTCATAGACACAGGTCATGATTGCCTGTGACGAAGATTTTGTGAGGGTAAGACAGTTCTATAACCAATTCAGGAAGTCAAGCACCTCATTCTCTGTTCCACTGTGGCTGAGCACCAATGTGTTTAGCATCAAGTCCGTATGCTTCTTCTCCGTCCTCTCTGCTTTCACAGGGAGTCTCATCTTTGAGTTCCTTGGTATAGAACATTCTTAACCTGCATGAATCTGCTGTCAATGAAGATATGGGCATGATAGACTGTCCGTCATGGAGTCTGATTACAGGCCATTCCTCACAGAATAGTTCTGCAAACTTGTCGGGGCTGTCCGTATGGATGGGGATTATGGCCTTAGGCTGAAGCAACCGAAAGAGATTGTTCATACTGTTCATGTCGCAATGGCCGCTGGTATGTAGATATTGATAACCACCTTCCAATGCTTTTGCCAACGCTGCATTGTAGGCATCATTTTTCTCGTCAAGATACCCTTGCCACATGGAAAGATATTTTATCTTCTCGCCAGGAAGTTCTTGGATAAGTTTATCAAACCTGGGATTGGCGCGTGCTATCAGCACATATCCTTTGCTCCTTATTGTTTCTATGAACTTGTCGTTGAAGGTAAAGTCATCACCTTTTCTGAAGAGAGTCAATGGCTCATATTCCCCATATCGATACAGTTTGGACTTACTCCACAGCGAATCGCTTTTTGCTACGATGTCCATCACCTGCTTCTGATAAGCATCCACAATGAACAGCATACCTGCCCTTAAAGCAGCGTGATAGAATGAAAACAAACGGTCGATATTGGTTGACGAGAGATATACAATGTGCCCAATCTTCTGAGCAAGTGCATTTTCAAACTTTTTTTGAAGTTCCGCTTCGGAGTATGATGTTGTTTCAGAACGTGACACATTGGTGCCCTCGCAAACAACATAATCCACTCTCCCCACATATTGTTCAAGCATTTTCCCCAATTTCTTGCTCCTGAAGCCATGGGTGCGGAAATCGCCTGTATGAAATACGCTTACACCATCTGCTTCAATCTTGAACGCATAGGCATCAAAGGCGGAATGATCAATTGTGACGGGCATCACATTGAAGGGACCAACAGAAAACAACTGACCAGGACTAAACTCCCTTGAGGTGTTCAATCGCTCGATAATCATATTCTGGTTCTCATCCACATAAGACAGATGCTCAGAAAGAGCCAGTTGTATATCTCTTCCAAGTTTACCTATATATAAAGGAAGCTCCTTGGGTAATTCTCCTATGCAACCTATATGGTCACCATGATAGTGAGTGATGAGTAGCGCACTCTTTGTCAGGTCGCCTTTAGTCAAGCCCTCAATCTCTAAAGGATTGGACTTCGGAGAACCAGGCAGTTGTTCTCCATAATCGACGAACAACTTCCAACCTTTATACTCATACTCTGTAACACAGCCGCCTATTGGGTCGGTGCCACGATGGACTGTTATCTTCATGATTGTTTAATATTTAAATCTTTTTTAGTATGCACAAAGTCTTTATAAAGGCCATAGCCCATGAAAGAAGATGATATGAATCTTGCATCATCAGGAAGTTTTTCAAGTTCTTTTTTCAAATTGTCACTGTAGTGATGGTAGTTAGATAGAAGGAACAAAAAATCTACTTCTGGTAAGATTTCTGGTGTTATTTTATTTTTTCTGCTATCTTCAAATAACCAATCCAACCCTTTAATCAGTCCCAAATCCTTCTTCTGTTTTAAGACAACAAGCATATCTTCAGCAAGAGTTTTTACACCATCTTTGTCTTGACGTAATTTTTCAAAATCATCATAATGCTTTGAAAGTCCCGCACTAACCTTTCCGTTGTTATCTACTGAAGTAACTATTGCCTCTTCTCCTTGTTTAACTTCAATAATCGTTAGCTGTAACAAACGTTTTCTATGTTCCATGTGGTTCCATCTAAAAGCAATGATATCAGCTCTTCCGCCTAATATATCATTGTCGGCCCATTCAACGTCTGCAACAAAATAATCAGTTTTATCTGCATTTACTGATAGATTATTCTCAAAAACCACACGTTGCTGAATTTCCTTTTCTCCCAATTTACTTTTTGCAAATGCCTCGTGTATATCAATAATATGCATTGCTTTTGCAAAATAATCCTCTATCGTGTCAATATGCGGCACAAGTAACTTTGCGTTTTTATCTTTATGATATTCTACAGCAAGCCCTTCCATTTTTTTGTCTTCAAAAATTGTCAGAATTTTACCTCCTCTATAATACACCATTACACAATTACCACGCATCTCCATATCAAGATATGGAGAAATCCTCACATATTCTGTAATTTTCAAATAATCTTTTTTCAGAATTTCCATTAATCCTTTAGAAATGCTTCTCTTTTTCATCTTTCATCAAATTTATCATCAACTGCGATTGCATGCTTATTATTATACGAATGAGTTTTGATACCTAAAGGTGTATTTAACTATTTTTCGTTTGAGTACTATATTTTAACGAGATTTAGTCACTTATTTCATCAGAAAGCACTTTCCAATATCCTCCCTTGGCAGGGCCAATGCGTGTTATGATGCCTTTCTGTTGGAGCGCTTTTAGATTGTACTTTACTCCATCTTCTGACAATGAACCCAAATGAGATGAGATTTCTTTACGTCCTGCATATGGATGGTGAAGCAGGAAGTCGATAATTCCTTTCTGTACAGGTGTAATCTCAATATCTTGTTTCTGGGTATTTTCTGGGTATTTTCTGGGTAGTTTCTGGGTAGTTATATTCTCTTTCTGATCGTTTTCTGGTCGCTTCTGGTCGAATGTGTTTTCTTGCCCTTCCTCCAATACATTCCCCCATACAGAAGCTTTCATGATAAAGGCGACCAGATGATAGTGAGGTTCCTTCGTGCCGATGGCAGAGAGTTCACGACACATACGGTCAACCCCCTCGCCAAACTCCTTTACATAATCGTATGCTTTCAGGTACTCGGCTATCTTGGGATTGCGGGAGAAGTGGGTGTGACGGATGTTGTCGGTACGGACGATACCTGGCAACTTGCCAGGGGTTTCAAACACAAGGCGGTCGTCGAACATCTTAATCTGAATCTCCGTTCCCTTGATGCTATAGTCGCGATGGCAAACCGAATTCACCGTCATCTCTTGTATCACGAACTTGGGATATTCCCTGTCGGTCTTGAAGAGTCCGTCCTCACCGAGATAGGAATGTTCCTTCACTTGGGTTTCGAGGTATTCAATGGTCTTCTGTATCTGGTCGAGAATGCGTCCCTCGAAGGTGACATCCTTGATGACGTTCATCTCCCTGCCAACTTTCTCTTCTGTACCATAATACTTGATAAAACGGACACGGGCACGAGGGAAGAAGTTCTGCGGACGCTTGCCGAAGAGCAAGATGCAAGCAGTGCTGACTTGTGGCACATCGCCTTTGTAAGTCAAGAATCCCTTGTTCTCTTGCAGGTATTCCATCGGGGACTTGCCATAACCTATGCGCTTCATATATGCTTTTACGGCATCCATGTCAATGTCCTCTATGGTGGCATCGTAGGCAGGGCTGTCCTCATAATAGCGTTCACCTTTATCATACATCAGTTGCAGACGTTCCTCAAAGGGCAGTTTGCGCGACTTATCGCCCACCCGCCAAAACACCTCATCGGCTTGGTTGGCATGGAGGCGAGGACTGGCAGGAACATGGATGATCAGTATGTGGTTGTCGTTGCCGTCGCTGTCTTGGCAAGGCATGAACTCTGTGGTAACAGATATGGTGGGTACACAGAAATCGAACGGCGTGCGAAGTATCTCGTTCAAGTGAACCTTGTCTTGGTCAACACCTTCGATGCGGCGAGTCTTGTCGGATATACCTATGGTAATCATGCCGCCATCGGCGTTTGCCATGGCAACAATGATATTGGCGAGAGCCTTTGGTTCGATGTGAATGCTCTTGCAGTCGAAAGTCTGCCCCTCGGGCATCTGACGTATCTCTTCAATGGTATATCTCATACTTGATACGATTTAAATCCGCCATACTTCAATTATTTGAAGTGTCTGCCGCGAATTTACTACTTTTAATCGAGAAGAAAGAATAAACCACCTGAAATCTATCAAAATAAAAGGGTGTCAGATCATGGCTGATTTTGTGTTTAAAATAGTCTGTTTTATACTTGAATGACTTTAGTAGATTGATGAAGATGAGCTTGATGTCAATGAAGGTCTCTGCAGTTATTCTCTTCTCATAATAGCCATTATGGTGCCTCATAGCTGCATTTCTTATACTTAGTCAATGGCAGTTATCAGAGCCTCGTAATGGCTCTTGTTTGCAATTCTCATAGGCTTTCTACAGACGTAATGCGGCTTGAAATAATCATATCATGGCTTGAAATGACGATTTCATGGCTTGATACCGTTATATTGTGACGCAATATGAGTTTTTTGTTCCTGCAAATCCTTTTTTCACTCTCAGTAAATCCGATACCTGATTCAAATTCCATTTATTACCGTTCAAATACTGTTCAGAAACCATGGCGTTTTCGCCCCTTTCGTTCGCTCCCGTTCATCATCGTTCAAAGGGTCTAACGACGTACGTCCATAGCCCCTTTGAACGTACGTCCATAGAACACTACGAAGTACTACCAGAAAAACAACAATAACCAAATCGCGACGAATGAATTACCAAAACTACTTTCTATACCATACAATTCGATAAGTCGTTTAGGAAGCAGAATCAAATCACTCATGGCATAAACGTCCAGTCCTAGCTGTTTACATTCATTAAACATACCACGCATTCTGGCCGCTTTTTTTTCTACCCATTCACGTTCAGCAGATCCCTCTGGCAAAATGCGTTTATCAAACAAGTCCCAATCAATAGCCAACGTTGGTGAATCAAACAAAAAAAACAACGAGCATTATAGCCCATATCTTTTAAAACATCAGGTCTACAATATTTACTTTCATAAAGTGGTTCACCTGGATTATGATGTACCATATCCATTATATAGGATATTTTGTTCTGAGCTTGCAAATCATTTTCCACCAAGCAAATAACAACTATTATAATAAGCCAACGTAATTTTTTCATGATTATCTATTAATGAAGTTACCCATTGGCAGAGTCAAATATGCGCTAATTTAATTCCGCCAACGGGTATAAATTATTCCTGTATTTTTCAATCTTGACAATGTTCATAAACCTCGGAAACGTTTTCAGAAAGCACATTTCATCAAATCAAGCTACAAATTTGTTTATCGGAAAAGTTTTTCGTTACTTTGTAACATCGTTCACCCAATCAATCGGAACAGTTATGAAATACCCTATTGGAATACAAAGCTTTGACCAAATCATTAACGATGGTTATGTATATGTAGACAAGACCGCCTTGGTACATAAAATGGTGGCGGAAGGAAAGATTTATTTCCTGAGCCGTCCACGCCGCTTTGGAAAGAGTCTGTTGGTATCTACCCTCAAGAACTATTATTTGGGAAAGAAGGAATTGTTCAAGGGATTGGCCATTGATACATTAGAAAAAAATTGGGCGGAGTATCCGGTATTTCATCTTTCTTTTGGGGGAGAAAATTTCACAGAAGCTGGATCATTAGAAGATAAAATCAACACAGCTCTTTCCATGTGGGAAGAAACTTATGGTTTGGCATCTGTTAGCAAAAAGATGGGGGGACGTTTTCAAGCCGTATTGAAAGCCGCCCACGAAAAGATAGGTCGTCGTGCTGTCGTGCTTATCGATGAATACGACAAGCCCCTGCTTGATGTACTCGACACTGGCTATGCTACCACCATCGAAGGCGAAAAATGGCTGTTGGAAGACCATCACCGTGAAATACTAAAAGGATTCTATTCCGTATTCAAGGAAGCCGACGAGCATCTGCAATTCGTACTGCTCACCGGTGTCACCAAGTTCTCGCAAGTAAGTGTGTTCAGCGGATTCAACCAACCGGATGATATTAGTACGGATACACGCTATGAAGCACTCTGTGGCATCACCACCGAAGAATTATACCACTACTTTGAAGAACCGATTGAAATTATGTCGAAAACGTACCAATGTTCGGTAGACGAAATGAAACAATTACTAAAAGAACAGTATGATGGTTATCATTTCGGTTCCAACTTAACAGACATATACAATCCTTTCAGCCTATTGAACGCTTTCGCCAAAAACAAAATGGACGATTATTGGTTCCGTAGCGGTACACCCACTTACCTGATTCGCCTACTCAACCATACCCAAGAGAATCTGAACGAGCTGACCGGAAAGTATTATGACCCAAGTGAGTTTATCGACTATAAGGCCGATGTGGAAAAGCCATTACCCATGATTTTTCAAAGTGGCTATCTCACCATCAAGGACTGCGACCTGGGAATGAACACCTACCTGCTCGACTTCCCGAACAACGAAGTGAAGAAAGGATTCGTTACCATGGTGGCTTCTGATTATCTGAAACCCAGAACTACAACTGGAAGCTGGACTATCGAAGCGGTAAAAGCCCTAAAAGCAGGTGACACGGAAAAGTTCCACAAACTGCTTACTTCGTTCTTGGCCGACATTCCTTATACCATGCGTTGCAAGGAAGACGAGCGCGAACGCGAACGTTACTTCCACTACACCTTCTATCTGCTCATGCGCATGATAAGCTGCTACACCGTCTACACCGAGAAGCAACAGAGTGAAGGACGAGTAGACTGCATCGTGGAAACACCCGACTACATCTACATCTTCGAATTCAAGCTCGACGGTACAGCCGATGAAGCCCTCCTGCAGATAGAAGAAAAGGGCTATGCCCGCCCCTATGAAGCAGACAATCGCCCATTGTATCGAATCGGTGTCAGTTTTTCTTCAGAAACAGGAACGGTCAGCGATTGGAAAGTGAGAGAGCCGTTACAACTTTAATAATAAATTCTTATATAAAAAAAGCGGATGTGCCACTATATGAACATTGACACATCCGCATTCCAAATAAAACCTTTTAAAACCCGTTGGCGGAATTAAATTAGCGCATATTTGACTCTGCCAATGGGCCTCTCA
>CALZEQ010000017.1 GCA_945641355.1 uncultured Mediterranea sp.
TATGCACAACTTTTTATACATAAATCTTTTATCAATTTAATTCCGCCAACGGGTTGACATAATTAACTTTTTGCCGAAAAATCGATTTTTGCGTAAAAAGTCCGGGCAAAATTTGCACAGTCCAGAAAAATGATGGTGGTTTTGTAGCAACAGATTCCGCCACGCTTCCCATTTGAACAGCGAACCAGGGCGGAACTTCGTTTTTATGGCGATATGGATTACACAAAAAACGCTCTTGATTATACGCAGATATTGACTCAGCTTAAGGCGAGAGGATTATTGTGTAGTCTGACATTTCAAGTTGACGGTGATTGACGCATCAGAATAAACCTACCTAAATGACCGAGGTAATGTCTCAACCCCGGCATGCAATATCGAAAAAGTTATCAAAAACGCATAAAAACGGGATACTTTTGAAGGCTTTCTGCCACATATCTGCCATTTTTAGCATAAAAACGCCTCGAAAATGAGGTGGTTTTTGCAAAAAAAGGGGCATTTTTGTGTTAATGTATGCAAAACTGAAAATATCTGCCACACTTTTTTGATAGTTAAACCATTTATATAGAACAAATTAACGGAATACGTGTGGCAGATGGCAGATATTTAAAACTTCTCACGCGCGCGTGCGAGAGGGAAATGTGCATACGCGCGAACTCTGATGTAGGTATTCATGTCTCGGATTTACCCGGCAGGATAATTGAAGCGAAATCATACAGGTTTTCGTCCGGTTTATACAGAAGTCTGCAATTATTTTTATACTTTTGCATTCGGTATATGACAGCAAAAGATGTTGTATTGCGGCATGAAATGATGGTATCAAGCCATGAGACAGTCATTTCATGCCATGAAACGACCATTTCATGCTGCATTACGTTTGCAGAATAGGGCAAGAAAGGTTATAAGCTATACTATCAAGAGGTGATAAGCTATACTATCAAGAGACGATAAGTTATACTATCAAGAGACGATAAGCTATACTATCAAAAGGTGATAAGTACACTATAAATGAATTAATACCATACGTTATGGCAGAATATATCAAAAGGGAAATGCCGGATATGGACGGCAGCGGAGAACGGAAGTGTTACTACAGGGTCAGGACCTATAGCAATCTCAGTTCCAAAGACTTTGTAGAAAGGCTATGTTATCCCGGTTCGGGCTTGAATCAGGGAGATGTGGCCAAGGTACTATGCCGCATGGTTGACGAAATGAAGCGGTGGCTTGCCGATGGCCATACGGTCACCATTGATGAACTGGGGACATTCAGTCTGTCGATAGGCGTGATGGATGACAAGGAAGTGGAGGACTTTGAAGGCAACGGGAAGAAAGTGACTGCCAAACGGATTGGCGTACGTGGCGTGAATTTCCGTCCTGACAAGCAGATGGTGCGGGACATCAGCCTCTCCTGCAAGCTGCACAAGGGGTACGAATCGCCCAACAACCGCTCTCCCTACACACGCGAAGAGCGTCTGAAAATGGCACAGGACTACATTGCCGAGCACCACTTCATGCGTGTGAAGGATTATGAGGTAATGACCAAGCTCCCCCACTCTACGGCGGCCAACGAATTGCGTGACTTTTGTATACAACCTACGGGCATCACCTTCGAAGGAAGGGGAAACACCAAGGTTTACGTGAAACGATAGACAAAACTAATCATGAACCTGAAAAAAACATTATTTACACTGATTACGCTATGGCTTCCGCTGGCAGCCATAGCACAAGAGAGAATGAACGTCTGTTTTGATGAGGGAGTAGAACTGGTATGCGCTGTATGGCGGTTGGCCGGAGCCAAAGAGTACAACCGCTGTGTCGTACCCGCTTATGCCGAGAGCCTCGACCGACAGTGTGGCGGTTTCAAGAGTCATCAGGCCGTGGAACTGGCACGCCGCTACCATCGCAACGGAACGGGCTATGATGCCGTAGCCGAATTCGGAACCATGCTCAGCCTGCACGAAGGCCGGGTGGAGATGAATCCGGCAAAGAGCAACACGCTGGACTATCGCTGGAGCGACGACATGATACAGGAATTCCTTCCTGCACTGAACGACTTCTATCGGGAGTCCGGCTTCCATGAATGGTACGTCGGGACAGATTCCATCCGGACAGCGGCACTCGCTGCGTTCCAACGTGTAGCAGGTCAGGTGGACACGGAATGGTTTGACACCTTCTTCCACCACAGCGAAGCGGCCTTCCACATCACACTGAGCCTGCTGGTAGGTCCCAACAACTACGGTATCAGTTCACGTCTGACAAACGGCCAAGTGCTGCTCTGCCCCGTCATCGGATCGGCCATCTATGACGAAGGAGAGATACGCTTCGACTGCCAGACGGTAATCCCCATGGTGATACACGAGTTCTGCCACGCCTACTGCAACCCGTTAGTGGATGCCCACTATGCCGAGATGGAGCATACGCTGACACAGGTCTACGCCTACAGCAAGGGCATACTGAGCAGCCAGGCATACACCACGCCGAAAATCATGATGTACGAAACACTGGTACGCGCCTCCGTCATCAGGTATCTGCAGCGACATCCCTTAGAGGGAGTACCCGACCTGCAGGAACTCATCAAGCAGGAAGAGGCACGCGGATTCACCCTGACAGAGACCACAGAGCGGGCTCTGGCCGACTATGAACGCCACGGGACCCTCTCTGACGGACTGTCGTCCTTTATGCCCGAGCTTATCCAGGCAATCAACGGATTCAGCATCAAGAGGTACGCCAAGAAGCAGCGAGCGGAGAAGAAGGCCGCGGACAAGCAGCGCGTACACTACCGATGCAACATCAGGAACGGAGCGAAACAGGTGGCCGTGGGAGACATCACGCTGGCCATCACTTTTGACGCTCCCATGCAGGTAACGATAGCCATCGGCGAGACGGACCAGGAGCTGCCCGAATACAAGGGACACACATGGAGCGAGGACCAGCGGACGCTATCTATCCGTTTCACCACCCAACCGGCTACCACCTACGGCCTGCGCATCATCGGAGACGACTTCATCAGTCTGGAGGGCAGACCGGCCGTAGAATCTGAAATCCATTTCACTACACGAAAGGCGGACTGACCAAGCGACCCTCAAACCTGTTGGAAGATGAAATACCTGCTGGCCATAGACTCATTTAAAGGATGCCTCTCGTCTGCCGAGGTGGAGGAGACGATAGCCGAAGCACTGCGTAAGCAGGGAGCCGACGTCACGGCCATACCCCTGTCGGATGGAGGCGAAGGGATGCTGGAGGCCTTTACCCATGCACTGAACGGCACGCTGAGGGAGGTATCGGTACACGATCCGCTGATGCGCAGCCTCACTGCCCGCTATGGCGTGACGGCAGAGGGGATGGCCATCGTTGAGACCTCCCAAGCCTGCGGCCTTACGCTGATGACCGAAGCGGAACGCAACCCGATGATAGCGACCACCTACGGTGTGGGCGAGATGGTAGCCCACGCCATCCTGTCGGGCTGCCGGCAATTCATCATCGGACTGGGAGGCAGCGGAACGAGCGACTGCGGCATCGGCATGTTGCAGGCACTGACCGAACGGCTGGCGGGCGGAAGGTCGTTCGATGCCATCAGACCTCTGTTGGAGGATTGCCGATTCACCTTGGCTTCGGATGTTCGCAATGTATTGTATGGCGAGCAAGGGGCAGCCTATACCTTTGGCCGACAGAAGGGTGCCACCGACGATATGATACGGGTTCTGGACGAACGTGCCCGGCAGTTTGCCGAGTCATCTGCCCGGCATTGGGGCTTCGACAAGTCTTCTGAACCAGGAGCAGGGGCAGCAGGCGGACTGGGATATGCCTTCATGCAATATCTGGGGGCAAAGGCCGTGTCGGGTGCCGACCTTCTCCTCGACCTGATCCGATTTGACAAACAGATGGAGGGGACGGATGTAGTGATTACGGGAGAAGGGAGAGCGGACCGTCAGACCCTGATGGGGAAGTTGCCGGAGCGTGTCCTATGCAGGGCAAAAGCACAGCACATACCTGTATGGCTGATGGCCGGACGCATTGCCGACAGGGAGGCTTTATTGGATGCAGGTTTTGAGAAAGTGGCGGCCATTACCCCCGAAGAGATGCCTAACGGCGAAGCCATCCTCCCCGCAACGGCCAGACGGAATCTGACGAAGTGGATAGAGAGGACAACCACCTTCGGCCGTCAACCTCGTTAGGCTCGCACAGAACGTAGGATGCGGGCATGGCAAACGCTGCCAACAGCGCGTACATCACAGCAGCAACAAATCGGGCCAGACCGAACGAACGCAGTACCGCCATCACTTCTGACGGAGACATCACTGGTGTACCCACTCCTTCTTTCCCCGTCTGAACAGCGATGTCCATTCCACCGTACGATGGGACACACCACACCTCCATCCCTTCAGGTACCCGCCTCATCTGTAGTTTCTCAGGATAGTTCGGCAGATTGCCCTGTCCCGACAACATACACACTGAAAGTCCGTCATGTCCGTATTGCCGGCTCAGCTCAGCGCACTGTCTGTTCAGCTCCCGGTTCTGCTCCTTCAGCTGACAGGCCACGCTCCACCACTGCATCCGCAACGGCTCGGGACACTCCATGCCCAGCCCACGCAAACGCTCCAATGCCGCAAATCCGATACCTGCAATTGCCTGCCTCTGGCAACCGTCAAAAAGACTTTGCCAGTCGGCACCGTCCATGTATGCAGGGAGCGAACTCCTGTTGCCCATGGCCACTTGAACAAACTCAAACAAAGGATTAAGATCCATAATGATGACTCGGATCTGACAGATTGCAGAAACAATATTATTAGAAAAGGACAACCGCTGAGGCGATATCAGTTCTCCAGTCGTCCCATCTTGTAGGACCCTTTTCGGATGATTTTGCCATCCTTGTCCGTCTCTACAAAGGGGCCATGCTTCTTGCCCTGCTTGAAGAAGCCTTCGAATCGGTTTCCGTTCTTGTCTTCCTGCACGCCAGCTCCCTCCTGCAGACCATTCACAAAGCCACCTTTGTACTTGGTACCGTCAGTCTGTACCAGCGTACCTTGGCCATTGAACTTGTTGGCTTTCCATTCGCCTTCGTAGGAATCGCCTGCATTCCATTTATACGTACCGTGTCCCTCTTGCATACCGTTTTTCCACTCACCCTCATAAACAGCACCGCTGGCCCACGTGAACGTACCCTTGCCCTCAGGCTCCCCATCCTTGAAACCACCCACATACTTGTTGCCGTTGGCATGGATGTAGATACCTTCGCCTGTACGTTCGCCCTGTACATACGAGCCCTCGTAGCGATCGCCCGTATGGAAGAAGTAGATGCCTTTGCCGTGCTGCATATCGTCCGCCCATCCGCCTACATACTTGTCACCGTTGGCATACTCAAAGGTGCCTGTTCCCTCGCGGGTATCGTTCTTCCAGTGGCCTTCGTACTTGCTTCCGTCATTCCATACAAGCGTGCCTTCGCCGTCTTTCTTGTCGTTCCGCCAAGTACCTACGTAACGCGAACCGTTCCTCCAGGTATAGGTGCCCGTACCCTCACGTTTGTCGTTCACCCACTCTCCCTCGTACAGGTCACCGTTATAATAGTACATGGTACCCTTGCCATGCTGGTAATCCTGATACCACATGCCCTCGTAGCGATTGTTGTTCATGAAGTAGAAGATGCCATGCCCGTGCTGCTGGTCTTGGAACCACTCACCTACATATTTCTCCCCATCTGTAAAGAGGTAGGTACCTTGTCCCTGCCGTTTGCCTTTCACATACTGGCCTTCGTAACTATCTCCGTTTTTGAATACGGTTTTCCCTTTGCCATATGGCTTGCGTCCCTTCATCTCGCCGGTATAGACCGAACCGTCCTTAAACGTATAGGTACCTATCTTGATTTCGGATGAAAAAGTATTCTTCACTTTCCCCAAGAGCCCCTCTTTCTTCTCCTCCTGAGCATACGACAGGCACTGGCAAGAGAAGGCCATGAGCAGCGCCATACAAACTTGTGTATATTTCATTGACAATATGAGTTATCGTTTTGACTAATTTAAAGACGAAAAGGGGATGCAGAATGTTACACCACAGCCGCCTTTGTACGCACAAAGATAAGACATATCTGTTAAAAATGCAGGAAAACAGACGCTTTTTATGGCATTTTTTCACCGGAAACGACCTCTTTTAAAGTCTCTTTGCATAAATAGCGTTGTGCCAGATGCCTGATGTCGTCCGATGTGGTCTCTCTGATAGCCTGCAATGAGTCTGCAAAATGGGTGTCGGAGAAACGGGAAGTATGTACAAATATCCAAGCATCGGCAAGCGAAAAGGGTGACTCGTAATTCCGGCATAACTCGCCCAACAGGTAATTCCGAACCATAGATAACTCTGCATCCGACACCGGTTCGTTCTGCAACCTCTCCAACTCCCGATAGACCTCGGCAATCAGCGGTTCGACATACTCGTTGGCCGTCTCGCTATTGATGACCAGCACACTGCGACCGGGATAAGGGACCAATGAAGCACCGATGCCGTAAGTATATCCCTTCTCCTCACGTATATTGGACATCAGACGGCTGCCGAAATAGCCTCCCAACAAGGTAACCAATACACGTAGCTTCAGGAAGTCGGGATGGTGACGGTCCGGTGCCAGACAACCCATACGCACGGCACTCTGCAAGGCTCCCTGGCGAGGGATAAAGAAACGCTTGCCTGCATCGGATTGCGGCTGATACGTCGCAGCTGGTTCGGTGCATCCGACTTGTCCGAACGGCTCGCTACCGAAAACCCGCTCTACCCGACGACAAGCCTCATCGGTTACCCGACCGGAAAGATAGATGACACATCCCTGCGAATGGTAATGTGACCGATAAAAGCTACGCAACAAAGGGGCAGTGATACGACGATAGTCCTCCTCCTCAACCAGGCGACCCGAAGGATGCTGCCTCCCGAACAGGCACTGCATCAGCCCCCGATGAGCCAGGAAGTCAACCTTCGAACGATTCACCTTGAACTGCTGTATGTTGTTATCTATCACGACCTGCAGTCGTTCGTCGGGGAATAAAGGTTCCTTGATGACGGACTCCAACACATCCAGTGTCTGAGGCAGATACTTGTTGAGTGTATATAACGTGACAAAAGAGTGTTCGGCTGCTGCCGAGAGTTCGAGCCAGGCACCATAATAGTCCAACTGTTCGGCAAGACGGGCAGCCGTATAGCGGTGCGTCCCCTCACGCAGCATCCGGTTGGTAAAGAGAGCCTGCAACGGTGCTGTCTGCTGCCAACGTCCGCCCGGCATCAGCAGGTCGATGCGCATTACCTCACAATCGCCTGCATCTATCACATTCAGCGGAACGCCATTGGGCAGTATGGAACGACGCGGCGGCTGTATCTCCATCTGCCGCAGTTCACGTATCTTGGGAGGAAGGGTACGATCCATATACGCTGTCTGTGTTAACCCTGTTGCTGCATACGCTCCAGAAAGCGTTCGGCACGCTCCAAATCCTGAGGCGTATCTATGCCGATGGTCTCAACCTGCGTAATGCCTACCTTGATGCGATAGCCATTCTCTAACCAGCGCAACTGTTCGAGTGACTCGGCCAGTTCAAGTGACGACTGGGGCAACGAGGTAATCTCCTTCAACACCTCTGTCCGGTAGGCATAGAGGCCGATGTGCTTATAGTAGGTATGTCCTTTCAACCAGTCACATTGGTCGGCATTGCGCTGATAGGGAATGATGGAACGACTGAAGTAAAGGGCATTCATACGGCCATCGACGACCACCTTCGGCGAATTGACATTCTGCAATGCTTCGAAACCGTCATCGACCGTAAAGGGCTTGACCAACGTAGCTATCTGCGTGCAGGGGTCGTCGAAACATGCCTTCACCGCTGCCAGCTGAGAAGGTTGTATGAAGGGCTCGTCACCCTGAATATTAACCACCACATCGAAGCCGCCTCCTATCTTGGTACATGCCTCAAAGCAACGGTCGGTTCCGCTTTTATGATGGACCGAAGTCATCACTACCTGTCCACCGAAGGCGCGTACAGCCGCCTCGATGCGTTCGTCATCGGTAGCTACCCATGCGTCATCCAGCACGCCTGCTACCTGCTCGTATACCCGTTGTATCACACTCTTTCCGCCCAGCATGGCCAATGGCTTGGCAGGGAAACGTGTCGATGCATAACGGGCGGGAATGATTCCTAAAAATTTCATCACTATATAATGGTTATATGGTCAATTCCAATTCTTCTATTCCCCGACGCACATAGTCGCGCTGACAGTCATCGGGCTTGTAACACAAAAGGTCGCATGCCAACAGGTCGATGTCTAGCTTCACCACCTCATTCGGCTTGTCTAAAGGTTTTCGTCCCGCTTCCAGTTCAATGGCTTTCAGGCGTGCCTTCACTTCTGTAGGCAACAGCATGGAGTGAAAGCAAGCCACCTGGTTGCTAAAGTGAGCCGTATTGTGACGAAAGAAGAGCGGAGGCGTATCATACACAGCTGAATAGCGAATGTCGGGGAACTGCTCTGACAAACGGCGATGTGCCAATGCCAGGTTCTCATGCGGGTGTTCGTTGGTACCCAAGCTAATTAGGTAAAGCATGACAGCACATTTCAGTTAAACAAATCATCAATGCCTTCCACCGGTTCGGGTAAGGAGGGTGTCTCACCATCCTCGTTCTCTGCGCAAGGATCAAAATCGGGTGGCAATTGGAACGTCTCGTCAGAGGTATAGGGAAGATCGGGATTAGCCAGTACCTTCAGCATATACTTCGCCCAGATGGGCAATGCCATAGAGGCACCTTGTCCGTAGGTCATGCGGTCGAAGTGGATGTCACGGTCTTCACCTCCTACCCAGCAACCAGACACCAGTGAAGGCGTAAAGCCCATAAACCAACCATCGGAATTGTTGTTGGTCGTTCCTGTCTTACCACCCATATCGGCCTGAATGCCTAACCGGCGTACCCGTCCACCTGTACCTTCATTAATGACAGCACGCAGCATCACCAGCATCTTGTTGGCACTACCCACACTGATTACCTCGTTCATCTCCGGTGTGAAAGTGGCCAGGATGTTCCCGTCGCTGTCCGTAATGTGTGTAACGAAAAGTGGGGCGACCCGAATGCCCCGGTTGGGGAAGGCGGTGTAGGCACTCACCATCTCACCTACCGATATTTCGCAGGGACCCAGACAGAGGGATACCGACGGTACAATGTCGCGATTGCGTACACCAAAACTATGTACCAACCGCTTCAGTTCGTAAGGATTCAGTTTGCTCATCAGATAAGCCGTAATCCAGTTGTCCGAACGCGACAATCCCCACTTCAAGGTGACCATCTCGCCCAGATGCTCTTTGTTGGTATTGCTGGGTGTCCAGGGGATTCCATTCTCATCGAGCAGGGTGTACGACACGTGCCGTGCCTGGTCGCAAGGCGAGAAGCCGTTCTCCATAGCCAATGAATAGACATAAGGCTTCATGGTTGATCCCACCTGGCGGCGACCTACCATGGCCATATCATATTTGAAGTAGTGATGGTTAGGACCACCGACGTATGCTTTGACATGTCCGTTGCGTGCATCCATCGACATGAATCCGGCCCGCAGGAAGAACTTGTAATAGCGGATGGAGTCCATCGGGGTCATCACCGTATCCTTCTCTCCCTCCCAGCTGAAGACACTCATCTGTTCGGGCGTATCAAAGGCTTTCCTGATATCGCTTTCCGATGCGCCTCCCTGCTTCATCAACCGATAGCGATCGGACTGCTTGACGGCTCTCCACAAGATGTCGTCCACCTCCTGCTGCGTCAGATTGCGTGTATAGGGAGCGGTCTTTGCTCCTTTCTTCTCCTTGAAGAAGTGTCCCTGCAGTTCCTTCAGATGCTCGGTGACGGCATCTTCGGCATACTGCTGCATTCGCGAATCAATGGTCGTATAGATTTTCAGTCCGTCTGTATAGAGATTGTAATGCGAACCGTCTTTCTTGACATTCTTCTCGCACCAGCCATAGAGGGGATTGGTTTCCCAGTCGAGCGAGTCCTCGTAATACTTTTGCATCTGCCATCCCCGATAGTCGCTACGGTGAGGCTTCTTGGCTGTCAATACCCCACGCAAGTATTCCCGGAAGTAGGTGGCCTCTCCTTCGTTATGGTCTACCCGATGGTACTTCAAAGTAAGCGGCAGGGCCTTCAGCGAGTCACACTCACGCTGGCTGATGTAAGAGGCCTTACACATCTGGTCAAGCACGACGTTGCGGCGTCCGCGTACCCTATCGGCCCGGCGCACCGGGTTGTAGAGCGACGGGTTCTTGCACATACCCACCAATGTAGCCGCCTCTTCGGCTTTCAGGTCGCGCGGCAGGCATCCGAAGTAAGTAAATGCGGCAGTCTTGATGCCGACGGCATTGTTCAGGAAGTCGAACTTGTTGAGATACATCGTCAGTATCTCCTCTTTGGTATAATAACGCTCCAGCTTGACGGCAATCACCCACTCGATAGGTTTTTGGAAAAGACGTTCCATGACGTTGCCGGCACTGGGTGAATAGAGTTGTTTGGACAGCTGCTGCGTGATGGTACTTCCTCCTCCGGCATTCTTCTGCATCAGCAGGCCACGCTTCACCAATGCACGGAAGAGTGCCTTCACATCAATGCCCGAATGGTCGGCAAAACGCACGTCCTCGGTAGCAATCAAGGCACCGATGATATGAGGTGACAAGTCATCATAACCCACATAGACACGGTTCTCCTTGCTGTACGAGTAGGTGCCCAGCACCTGACCGTCTTCCGAAATCACCTCGGTAGCAAACTTGTAGTTGGGGTTCTCCAAATCCTCTACCGGCGGCATATAGCCAATCCAGCCCTTGGCAATGGCAGCAAACAATACCACACAGGCCAATATGGCCAGCACCAACAGAATCCATAGTATCAGTACGACTTTCTTTATCATAATAGACCTTTGTTATCGACAGAAGTGTCTCCCCTTTATCACAGGGAGACACTTTCATTCTCAGTTTCAGTCGGCAAAGGTACAACACACATCGCTTGTTTTCAAATTTCAAGCCTGCTAATTTCTTTTTTTTAAGTACAAATAAACGCTTCTCTGAGAGGAGCGCAATGGAACCCGATGAAATTACCATGCGCTGGCAATTATCAAAGATAACACCTTATTTCCTGGGATGCCGTCCTTTCACTACCAACCGGCGAATCCAAAGATAGTAGCCGGTAAGAGGCAGCGTAGCACCCAGCAAGGCTGACAGGAAGGTGAGCAGACGGGTGAGCAGACCGCCCCAGCTGCCTGTATGAACGGTGTACACGCCGCTACGTACCTTGGTAGCACGGTCAGCCGATTCTGCATAAGTCTTGCTTTCTGTAATCTCACCGCTACGGGGATTGAAGCTGTAGATATCGGCAGTACGCAGACTGTTGCGTCCCTTGGGCACGACTCCGGCCGAACCGGCAGAGAGCGTAATCTGGCGATAGCCCGGGTTGGACTGCGCCAACTGATCGTATACCTCCTGCCAATGAGCATAGGGCGAACGCCGATGCCAACCTTCGCGATGACCCTCACGCTGGCCGTCGCGCCTTCCGCCACGTTCGCTGTGTCCGCCACGTTCGCCACGGGCAGAACGTTCAGCAGTCTGACCATGAGCTCCCCTGCCACCTTCCGCCGTCTGCTCTACACCGAAAAGGCGGTAAAACCCTGTACGGTACCATGAGAATGACCAGGTGAGACCGGTCAGAGCCAATGCCAACAGGAAGAGGGTTGCATAGATGCCTCCCGCCACATGCAGGTCGTGCCAGAAACGCAACCATCCTTTGTTGAAGGAGATGGTCAGACTCTTCACTAAGGGCTTGTGCCGATTGGTCAGCCACATCAGTATACCTGTCAGCAGAATGAGAGCCAATGCCAAGGTAGTGCACCCCACTACCAGTTTGCCAAGTGACATACCTCCGTCCGCCGATTGCGACGCTCCCAGCAACCAACGGTGCAGATGGAACATGGTATCGAAAAAAGGAAGACGTTCGCTTCGTCCTTTCACCTCGCCCGTATAGGGATCTACATAGATGGAGGCACGACGTGGTTGGGAGAGGCTCACCAGATAAGTTGCCTTTGCATCGGGGGTAATCGTGACACCGGTAATGGTGACACTGTCAGGCAGTGTAGCAGCTACTGTCTGCATCAAGCTGTCCAACGGAAGCGGGGCCTCCTTTACTTGGGTCACCTGAAAGAGTTCAGGACGACACCAGGCGGTCAACTCCTTCTCAAACACCAACATGGAGCCGGAGAAGCAAATCAGTGTGATGAAGATACCAAAAGGTACCGAAAGCCAAAGATGGATATCATGCAGTATTTTTTTCATCGCAGGGATGGATGGTTAGTTGTTTGCGGTTAGTCTGCCGACGGCTGTCACTGTATTTACCTGAACCTCCAGGCCGCGGGTAGCGGTGGCAGTAGCCGGATTGATTTTATAGATAGCGGGATAGCCTGACGAGGTAACAACGGGCATATAGATGTGTCCGTCGGCCACGTAGGGCATCTTGCCGAAATCGCTGATGGTGTCGGATGCGGGCAGTCCGGTGACGAAGGTCAACCGACCGGTATCTCCATTAAAGACAGCCAGACGATTGGCCACATAGCCGGTCTGCGAGAAGGGACGGTCGTACATGCGCAACAGGAAGTAATTGCCACCTGCATGCCAGCAACGCAGGAAGGAGCACCCGGAGGCCTGTGCTTCCAGGTCGTAGTAATAATTGGGGTCAAACTCCGTGGTACCCGCCTTGATACGTACCACGCCGGCGGGCAGGGTCGTCTGTTGGCGAGGATCGGTCAAGGTCTTGGCATAGCTGGAGGAAAAGACGTAGACATCACCGTTGTCGGCCGCCCATACGGTCTGATAGTACTGCGAGCGATAACGTCCGCAGGGATAGCTGATTTTGTCGGTACGCAGCAGGGTGCGTCCACTGAGCTTCTCGTTATCGAAGATGGCTACCCAGCACTCATTCGGATATTGGGTGCCAGAGAGTTCACCCTTCTCGTAACTGCCACCTCCCGTGCCGCCACTCTCAGTCTTTACCAAATCTTCGTTACCCGGCAGGATATACCGTCCGCCTTCGATAGCCGAACCATACGGACTGAGTCCCATAGCTACAAGGCCACTGTACATTTTTCCGTTTGCCTCCTCGAAACCGGACAGCATGACATATTCGCCATTGCCCAGAAAATTCTCGGACATATAGGAGTTGACGTCCTGGGAGTCACTGGACACAGCCGTCTCGGCCTTCACATCCAGGTAAGTGAGCAGAAACATACGCGGCAGGTTGCCATTGGCATCGGCATAAGCTGACAGGCCGTCACCCGTAGAGGCAGACAACAGGTATTGTCCATATTGGCCGAACGAGGTGAAACGGCTTACCTTATATTCAGCCGAACGGGCCGTCATCTCGTCCTCTTTATCCAACACATAGGAGCGGGTGGTGCCGGCATTGCCCTGATTATAAGTCAATGCGTAGAGATAGCTGTCCTGATAGAATACCCACTCCGTGGCACCGTCGTTGACCAACCCATTGCCGACGGGCGATACACTGCCTTCGTCCAGCGAGGAAGCCGTAAGCAGCACGTTGGCTGTCTTGTCACCATCCTGCACCGAGGTGGCCAGCACGAAGGCAGCAGAGGCAGTTGTCTCCTCAGTGTCGCCGCCCGGCTGGTCGGGCAGTCCGGAGGTATTGTCAGTATCGTCCGAGCAGCCCGTCAGGGCTACCATAGCAGCCATCGAAATGGCTCCAAAAAAGTTTTTTCTATTCTTCATATCATTTTGAGTTTTTAAGTTTTTAGTTACCGAAATGTACTCTCACTTTGCCATAGAAGGCACGTCCTGCCTTCTGCAACGAGAAGTTGTCATATAGCTTCTCGTCTGTAAAGTTGCGGCACTCCAACGCGAAGTTGTAACGTCCCCGACCCAGGCTATAGGTCAGCGTAAGATTGTGTGAGAACTGGTCGGGTACCACATAATCACCTTTGTTGGATCCCAACTTGGCAGAATAGTAAGTGAAGCTGTGCAGGTACTGATTGTCATACGTGACCGTAAGCACACTTCCCTTCCGCAGGCAGTCATGCCAATAGAAGTTGATGTCGGAGTCGGCAAAGAGATAAGGCAGATTGGAAATCCGTTCTTTGTAGTTGATATTTGCGGCTGTACTGCCCATAGCCTGACGCATATTGTCGCACACGTTCATTTTTGTAAAGTTGCCACCGATACTCAGCCAACGGGCAAAGCCGTAACGGGCAGAGAGGTTATACCCTTTCGTAAGCACATTGCCATAGTTGATGTAGGTAGCTGCATACTTTCCGCCACTCATGGAGGCGATGTTGCGCTGGATGTAATCCTTCGTATTGCGATAGACCAGCCTTCCTTCTATATAGACAGCATGTCGGCCAAAGTGCTGCGCATAACTCAGATTGAAGTTGATGTTGTCGCTCCGCTCGGGACGGATATTCATGTCCCCCATCTCCAGATCCTCGTCGCCAAACATCTCCTCGATAGTGGGCAACCGGCATGCCTTCTCGTACGAGAGCTTCGCCTGCACACCCGGCAGCAGGAACCAGGTACCGGCAGCTCCATATCCCCAAAAGTCGATGTTTCGTGTAGAGCGCACAAACTCTTCCTGCGCCTCAGTGGTGGCCACCGGGCCTGCTACATACTGGTTGTAATACTTGCCGAAAAGGGAGAGGTTCCACTTGTCGGTCGGCATCAACCGATAGGAGAGGCCGGTGATGTTCTTGCGGGTACGTTTGTCTATAGGGTCGGTTACCGGCTGACTGGTGAGCAGCGACGTGTTGCTGCGCCGGAAATCGGTCAGCACATGATTCAACGTAAAGAGATGCGTCCGTCCGATACGATAGTTCAGGGTAGCCGTCCCGTTCCAGTTGTGATTGGTAGCACGCAGATGCTGATAGGTCTGCTCACCCGGTGAGTTGAGCAATGCCCGTTCGCCACGCCAGTTATATTTATAGGAAGCGGTATCGACATTGGTCGTGACATCCTTGTTGTAACTGGCTGTCAGTGTCGCCTCCAGTCCGCGGACGAAGAGGTTTCGCTTGCTGTATTCCAGCGAAGGCATCAGCGAGTGTCCGCGGCGATGCTTCTCGCCGTACACAATCTCCTGCCGCACGCCGGTCTGCACCTCCTTATAAAGATGAGACCAGGTGACACCCAGCAGCAGACGGTCAGCCCAGGAGCGGCCTGTAAATCCCAGTTTGCCGACAACAGCCTCGTTGTGATACGTATCGTTGAAACGACGTACTCGCTCCTTCACGTCGCGGTCTATGCGGCCGGTTTCGAAGTCCTCTACCGGCGAGTCTACCCGGTAGTCGTTGTCCGAATAGTTCTGAAATGCATTGACCTCGTACGTGAAACCGTTCTTCAAGGTCTGCCCGAAGTGGATATACGACTTGTGCGTATTGAAAGAGCCGTAGCTGTAGGAGGCGTCGGCAAACCATCCCTTACGACGACGGTCGGTGACGATGTTCACCACACCGCCGATGGCATCGGTACCGAAGCCCACGGGTACCACCCCTTTATATACCTCTATACGGTTGGCAAAACTGACCGGAATATTGTTCAGCCCGAACGACGGACCGACTCCCTCCTGCGGAACACCGTCAATGAAAATCTTGACATGCTTGCCGCTGAATCCGTCGAGCATCAGTGACATGTCCGACCCCACTCCACCTGACTCCCGAAGTTTCAGTCCGGGTGCCTTGGCCAATGCATCACTCAGGTTCTTGGTGGTATTCTGCATTTCCCGTGTGTCCACTGCCACAGTGTTGAAAGGTGACTGCTTCACCCTGCCCACCCCGGTAGCCATCACCACCACTTCATCCAGCTGTACCTGCTGGTCCGTCAAGGTAATGTTCAGTTTCTGCCGTTCACCGGTCAGGGTAATGGGGCGTTCTACCGTATCGTAGCCGATGGCAGACACTACTAAAGTATAGCGTCCTGCAGGCGCATGCAGATGATACATACCCTGTTCGTTGGTGGAACATCCATAACTTGTACCCTTCAGATAGACAGTTGCATATTCAACGCTTTCCTTTTCCTTTGAAATGATACGGCCCGACAAGGCCGGTACCTGTTGTGCCATCATCCATCCTGCCATCAGGAGCAGGCACCATGTCCATACGATTCTTCTATTCATTTATTCTCTTTTGGTAGTTAGTTGAAAAAAACAGGTCACTTCACGTGACGTAATGTTTTCTGCTGCAAAATTAGCGGCTCTCTCCCGGTACGACAATACCTAATTCTTGCGGTTTTCAGCCCCTCCTTCCGGCTTCCGCCGGAGCTCCCATCTAATCAAAAGTGGGTATAATTACGAAAGCGGTTTCAACGCATTCATCAGGAGGTCTGCATACTTCTTGCCGACAGGCAGAGTGCGGTTGGTCTGCGCCAGCGTCACCTCGGTACGGGTGAACGTCGCCACCCTGCTGCAAGGTACTACATACGAGCGGTGAATGCGTACGAACTCGTCGGGAGGAAGCAACTCCTCTACACTACGCAACGTCATCTTGGAGAGTACCGATGTACCGTCGGTAAGATGCACCTTCACATAGTTGTCTATTGACTCGATATAGAGTATCGTGTCTACTGCTACCGTTACATTCTTATAGTCAGACTTCAGCACCAACAGGCGCGAAGCCGAGGCCGATGCACGCAGTAGGTCGTGCATCCGTATCCACTGTTCCGCCTTCTGCATGGCACGGTTGAACCGCTCGTAAAAGTAGGGCTTGTGCAGGAAATCCACGGCATTCACCTCGAACCCCTCCAACGCATAATACGCATAGGCAGTAGTAAATATCAGGCAACAGGAGGGCGGCAGCTGCCGGGCCAGCTCGATGCCCGAGGTACCGTTCATTTCAATGTCCAGCAGCACCACGTCGGGATGCCACTCACAGACCCGCTGCATTCCCAATCGGGGAGAGTTGTAGGTCTCCAGCGTGATGTCACCCCTCCGGCTGCAATACTGCCGCACGATGCTCAGGGCAATCGGTTCGTCATCAGGGGCCGGACTGGTACAGGAAGGAGCCACCGTGAACAGCTTAAACAGAAAGGAGTAAGCCATGACTGTAAAGACTTTCATAGACCGCCCCATCTTGTCGGGTGTCATCTCCGTCATGCTTGTCATCATCGGACTGATTGGACTGAGCCAGTTGCCCGTAGAACAGTTTCCGGACATCGCCCCACCCACCGTCCGCGTCACGGCTACCTATACAGGAGCCAATGCCGAAACAGTGACACTGCCGGGTGGCAATGTGCTGCGCCTCGGCGATGTGGCCACCGTGGAACTGGGGTGCCGAGAACTATGCCTTGCTGAGCCAGACCGACGGACATCCGGGTGCCAACTGCATGATTGCACAGACCTCAGGCTCGAATGCCAACGAGATTATCAAAGAGGATGCGCTGCAGGGGCTGACCCCGGCACTGGTCACTACCACCGTTGTCTTCATGGCCGTGTTCATCCCCGTCTGTTTCATGGGGGGTACCACCGGCACGTTCTATACCCAGTTTGGACTGACCATGGCTGTGGCTGTAGCCATCTCATTAGTCAATGCATTGACGCTGAGTCCCGCACTCTGCGCACTCATCATGCGTCCGCCCCGCCACGGGGATTCCACCGTCGGCAAGCTCGGATTTTCCGAACGTTTCCATATAGCGTTCGACCGTTCGTTCCACCATCTGCTGGGAGGTTATCTGCACGGGCTCTCCCGTCTGTTCCGCCACCGCTCTGCAGCCATACTGTCGGTAGTAGCGGCCTGTGCATTGCTGACGTGGTTGCTGAACACCACCAAGACCGGACTGGTGCCGCAGGAGGATATGGGCACCATCACGCTGAACGTGCAGACGGCCCCGGGCAGCAGCCTGCATGAGACCGAACGGGTGATGGACGAAGTGGAGGCAGCCATCCGCGACATTCCACAAATCAAAATCTATTCGCGCGTCACCGGCAAGGATGCCCGCCACAACCAGTCTGCTTCCAGCGGCTCATTCACCATCCGACTGAAACCTTGGAACGAACGTACGGGACGCGGCGATGACCTGAACTCGGTGATGCAGGAGATATACCGGCGTACCGATTCCATCCAGGCGGCACAGATTCGCGTCTCTACCAATCCCATGATATCCGGCTATGGTACCAGCGACGGCTTTGAACTCTATGTACAGGACAAGAAAGGCGGCAGTGTAGAGGATCTGCTGAAATACACCCGCGACTTCATCGGCTGCATGAACCGCCGTCCGGAGATTTCACGCGCCTACACCACCTTCGACACCAAGTATCCTCAGTTCTTAGTGGAGGTGGATGCCGCACTGTGCAAGCGCAACGGTGTATCGCCTACCGACGTGCTGAGCACCCTGTCGGGCTACATCGGAGGCAGTTACTCGTCCAATCTGAACCGCTTCACCAAGCTCTACCGCGTCATGGTGCAGGCCGCTCCCGAATTCCGGTTGGATACGGAGGCACTGAACAACATCTTCGTACGCAACCAGAGCGGTCGGATGTCGCCCATTGCCCCCTACTTGACCCTGACAAGGGTCTACGGCTCGGAGAGCCTGTCACGCTTCAACCTGTTCTCGGCCATCGCCGTATACGGCACGCCTGCCCAAGGTTACAGCTCGGGACAAGCCATTCAGGCCGTCCGTGAAGCAGCCCGTGAAGCATTGCCCGCAGGATATGGCTATGAGTTTGGAGGCATGGCACGCGAAGAGGCCTCCACCACGGGAACCACCGCCCAGGTATTCGTCATCTGCATTGTCTTCATCTACCTCATTCTGTGTGCGCTGTACGAGAGTCTGATGTGACGAGTGCAGTTCCTTTTAGAGCACCCCTTTGGAGGAGGGCAGTTCGTAGTGATAGATGTCACGCTTCACAGCCATCTTCAGCGCACGGGCCAGTGCCTTGAAGATGCCCTCTATCTTGTGATGCTCGTTCGTCCCCTCGGCACGGATATTCAGATTCATGCGGGCTGCATCGCTCAGCGACTTGAAGAAGTGCATGAACAGCTCGGTAGGTACATCCCCTACCCGTTCGCGGTGGAAGTCGGCCTGCCACACTAACCAGGGACGTCCGCCAAAGTCGAGGCAAACCTGACACAGGCAGTCGTCCATGGGCAGTGCATACCCATACCGCTCCACGCCCCGCTTGCTGCCCAAAGCCTGATAGAGACAGTCGCCCAGTGCCAGAGCCGTGTCTTCCACGGTGTGATGCTCGTCTACGTTCAGGTCGCCCTTCACCCGGATGGCCAGGTCCAGCCCGCCATGCTTGCCTATCTGCTCCAGCATGTGGTCGAAGAATCCCAAACCCGTCTGGATGTCGCACCGGCCGTGCCCGTCCAGATTCAGCCGGATGAACACGTCGGTCTCCTTGGTGGTACGGCGCACCTCCGCCGTACGTTCACCGGCAAAGAGGAATTCCGCCACGCGGTCCCAGTCGGCAGTGGCCAGCGCACAGACCGCACGCAGTTCGTCCGCCGTGGCACTGCCCTCTCCTCCTTCTGCCTGCAGACACGACGTGTCGTCCTGCAGCAGGATGGCCCGGCAGCCCAGGTTGCGTGCCAGTTCCACGTCGGTACGGCGATCACCTATGACGTAGCTTCCAGCCAAGTCATAGTCCGGATTCTCCAGATAACGAGTCAGCATCCCCGTGCGCGGTTTGCGTGTGGGAGCGTTGTCGGCAGGCATACTGCGGTCTATGCAGATGTCGTCAAAGGTGATGCCTTCGCCGGCCAGTGTCTTCAGCATCAGGTTGTGGGCCGGCCAGAAGGTCTCTTCCGGAAAGGAGGAGGTGCCCAGCCCATCCTGATTGGTCACCATCACAAATTCAAAGTCCAGCTTGCTGCGGATGAAGCCCAGGTTGCGCATCACCTTTGGATAGAACTCCAGTTTCTCCAGCGAGTCCAGCTGGTAGTCCGTAGGAGGCTCGATGACGAGCGTACCGTCACGGTCAATAAACAGTATCTTTTTCATTCCTTTTTTTTCATTTCGTTACATATACTTGCGTAGGGATATTTTGCGTCAGGCATCGTATTGCCTGAGGGCCTCTAACAGCTGCTCGTTCTCCGGCCGGGTGCCTACCGTAATGCGGAGGCAGTTGCCGCAGAGTGTCACATTGTGACGGTTGCGCACAATGATGCCCTTGCCCACTAAGTAGCGATAGATGCGCACGGCATCGGTGACACGCACCAGAAAGAAGTTGGCATCCGAAGGGAAGAGCTTTACCGTACAAGGCAGCTTGGCCAGCTCTGCTCCCAACCGGCTCCGTTCCTCCTTCAGGGTCCCCACCCACTGCGCGATTTCGTAATGACGGTGCAGCATCTCCATGGCCTGTCGCTGGGTCAGCTCGTTCACGTTGTAGGGATACTTTATCTTGTTCAGGATGGCGATGATGTCAGGCGAAGCAAAAGCCATGCCCAGACGGATAGCCGCACATCCCCACGCCTTTGAGAAGGTCTGCAGCACCACCAGATTGGGGTACCGGGGCAGTTCGGAGAGGAAGGAGGGAGCCTCGGAGAAGTCGTTGTAGGCTTCGTCCAGCACCACCAACCCCTCAAACCGCTCTATCAGCCGTTCTATCTCGGGGCGGGACAGGTCGTTGCCCGTCGGGTTGTTGGGCGAGCAGAGGAAGATGAGCTTGGTGTGCTCATCGGCTGCAGCCAGCAGCTTGTCGGCCCTGAAGGAGAAGTCCTCCTCTAACGGCACCTTCCGATAAGCCACGTCGTTCACCTCGGCACAGACCTGATACATACCGTAGGTAGGGTCGATGGCCACTACATTGTCCACAGCGGGACAGCAGAAGGCACGCATCAGCAGGTCGATGGCCTCATCACTTCCGTTGCCCAGGAAGATGGACTCCACAGGCAGCCGTTTGATGGGAGCCAATATCCGTTTCACCTCCCGCTGCAACGGGTCGGGATAGCGGTTGTGTGGCACGTTATAGGGATTCTCGTTGGCATCCAGAAAGACAGTTGCGTCGGCTCCGTTGTACTCGTCGCGTGCCGATGCGTAGGGTTTCAGCCGCCACACGTTGGGGCGGGTCAGTTGTTCCAGTGGTCGCATAGTTCGTGTTGTTTATGAGTTGTTATTGATAGTCGCCAATCGCACGGTCACTGCCCGGCGGTGTGCATCCAGCTGTTCGTTGGCCGCCATCACCTCGATGGCCGGGCCGATGGCACGCAGGCCGTCGGGACGGATTTCCTGAAAGGTAATCTTGCGGATGAAGCTGTCCAGACTGACACCGCTATAGGCACGTGCATATCCATTGGTAGGCAGGGTGTGGTTGGTACCCGAAGCATAGTCGCCTGCACTCTCCGGCGTGAGTGGTCCCAGGAACACCGACCCGGCATTCACCACGCAGTCGGCCACCTGCTCGTAGTCGGCAGTCTCTATGATGAGGTGCTCCGGCGCATAGGCATTGGTCATCCGCAGGGCCGTCTCCCTATCGGGCACCACTATCAGCTTGCTCTGTTCCAGTGCCTTTCGGGCAATCTCCTTGCGGGGCAACAGCTCCAGCTGACGTTCCACCTCCTCCTTCACCGCCTGCATCAGACGGAGCGAGGTGGTTATCAGCACGGCCTGACTGTCCGTCCCGTGTTCGGCCTGGCTCAACAGGTCGGCTGCCACAAACACGGGATTGGCCGTGTCGTCGGCCAGCACCTCCACTTCCGAGGGACCTGCCGGCATGTCGATGGCTACATCGCGCAGGCTCACCAACTGCTTGGCAGCCGTGACATACTGATTGCCCGGGCCGAAAATCTTATACACCTTGGGAATGCTCTCCGTCCCGTATGCCATGGCTGCGATGGCCTGTACCCCTCCGGCCTTGAAGATACGGCTCACGCCGGCCTCTTTGGCGGCAAACAGCACGGCGGGGTGTACACATCCGTCGCGTCCCGGCGGCGTACAAAGCACCACCTCACCACAGCCGGCGATGCGGGCGGGCACCGCCAGCATCAGTACGGTGGAGAAGAGGGGGGCCGTGCCACCGGGTATGTAGAGCCCCACCCTTTCGATGGGGACAGCCCGCTGCCAGCAGGTCACCCCGGGTTGCGTCTCCACCTTTCGGCTCTGAAAACGCTGCGCCTGGTGAAACGTCTCTATGTTCTGCCGGGCCAGCCGGATGGCCTGCTTCAGCGTATCGTCCAGGCTGGCTTCGGCCTGCTGCATCTCCTCTTCGGTCACGGCCAATGTAGTAAGGCATACCTTGTCAAACTGCGCTTCGTAAGCCAGCACGGCACGGTCGCCCTCGGCACGTACCCGGTCGATGATGCCCCGCACGGTATCAAACAGATTCTCGGTCTCCAGGGTGGGACGCTTCAGCAGTTCGGCCCATTGTCCCGGTTCAGGATTGATTGTTAGTATCATCGCTGGTTCCTCCTTCCTTTTTCGTTACAATATCATCTTCTCGATGGGCAGCACCAGGATGCCTTCCGCTCCCAACGCCTTCAGTTTGCCTATAATCTCCCAAAAACACTGCTCGTCCAGCACCGTGTGTACAGAGCACCAGCCCCGTTGTGCCAGCGGCATCACGGTGGGGCTCTTCATGCCGGGCAGGATGGCCACTATCTGGTCCACCTTTCCCTGCGGCACATTCATCAGCACATATTTCTTGTCTTCGGCCGTCTTCACCGCATTCATGCGGAACAGCAGTTCGCGCAGCACCTCACGTTTCTCGTCACTCAGCTGACGGTTGCCTATCAGCAGTGCCTCCGACTTCATCACCACCTCTACCTCCTTCAGACGGTTGCTCACCAGCGTAGATCCGGAGCTTACGATGTCGAAGATGGCATCGGCCAGCCCAATGCCGGGAGCCACTTCCACCGATCCGGTGATGACGTGTATCTCGGCCTTCACGCCTTTCGACTTCAGAAAGTTGGAGAGGATATGCGGATAGGACGTGGCTATCCGTCGTCCCTCAAACCACTGCACGCCGGGATAGTCCACATCCTTGGGCATGGCCAGCGACAGGCGGCACTTACTGAATCCGAGCCGCTTCACAATCTCGGCATCTTCGTTGCGTTCTACGAACTCATTCTCCCCCACAATGCCGATATCGGCCACACCGGTAGCCACCGACTGCGGGATATCATCGTCGCGCAAGAAGAGGACCTCCAGCGGGAAGTTAGAGGATTGTACCAACAGCGTACGCTTCATGGCACTGAGTTTGATGTCCGACTCTTCCAGGAAGGACATCGTTTCGTCATACAGACGACCTTTGGCTTGTACTGCAATTCTTAACATCATGCTATCTGTTATTTCGTTATCGTTATCAAAACAAAAAAGGCTTGCCTTTGACATCGGCAAGCCTCATGCTTTATCTTTCCATCGTGCATACACCATCACGCCCACCGAGTCTGTTCGTCAGGATAATGATGATGATGATGTGCTACGATATACTTCATATTCCTTTTTTCGTTAATTGTGCGGCAAAAGTATGTGTTTTCGCAGATATATCCAAACAATTATCACAAAATGTGCAGAAAAACTTTCAAATTCACTGATTCAGGCCGTCGAATGTTCCGAAACAGAAACCATTGCCCGTCCCTCGTTTCAAAGCAGCGGCAACAGTTCGTCAGGCTCTACGTCGCAATGCTGGAAGCATAGCTCAGCCTCTGCCTTCTCCTTCGGATAGGTGAAGTAGGTACAAGTGGCTTCGGTACACAGTTCCCCCTTATTGTTGTACAGACGGGCCTCTATCAGGGCAATGTTTCGCTTCTGCTCCTTCAGCGAAGCCCGCAGCACTACGTGTGTATCGTTAGTAGAGATGGACTTGCGGAATCGGGTCTCCATCTTCGAGGTGACTCCTGCCGTCTGCAACTTGCGGAACACCACCCACCCACAAATCTCGTCGAGCAGTACCGACTGGATGCCTCCGTGCAGTGTGTTGAGCCACCCTTGAAACTCAGGACGGGGTTTCCAGATGCATACCACTTCGTCACCGTCCTCATAAAACTCCATTCTCACCCCTGCCTCATTGTCCGGCGAGCACCCGAAGCAGTTGTATCCCTGCATTCCCTTCCACGGATTGATTATCTTCTTCATACGCTATCTGTTCATTTGATCTTCGCCCTTGTTGGGGCGTTGTTTCGTTAGTATGCCACAAAAATACAAAAAAGTTCGTTGTTTCTCGGAATACAGCCATAGTTTTGCAGCAGAATGTACAACAACAAACGATTCAATCTATGATGAAAAACAGACTTATGGCTCTTTGCCTGACTGCAGGCAGCTTGCTGGCCATGCAGGCGCAAGAGATTCCCCTGGTAAGCAACATTTATGGCAGAGCAAACACCACGACGCTGAACGGACAGTGGCACTACATTGTGGATGTGCAAGAGCGTGGCTACTACGACTACCGGATGAACGAAGACCGCTACGGATTCTTCCGCGACGCACACCAGCGTTCCAAACTCGACCTGGTGGAGTACAACTTCGACACCAGTCCGCAGATGGCCATTCCCGGCGACTGGAACACGTAGGACAACCAACTCTTCTTCTACGAGGGCACCGTCTGGTTCCGTCGCACCTTCGATTATCAGCCCAAGGCGGGCAAGCGTACCGTACTCTACTTCGGAGCCGTGAACTACGAAGCCATCGTCTACGTCAACGGCACCAAGATGGGCCGGCACGTGGGCGGCTTCACTCCCTTCAACTTCGACATCACCTCGGCCTTGAAACCGGGACAGAACAACGTCATTGTGAAGGTGGACAACAAGCGTGACCTGGAGAAGATTGACGGTCTGTCCGGTCTCTCTCCCTGGATTCTGATGGACTTCCGTTCGCCGGCCCGCTACCTGCCCTATGTACAGGATTACTTCAACCGCAAGGGTCTCATCTCCCCCGAAGGCCAAAAGAAGCTCGGCTTCTACATCATGCAGCAGTACTACAAAAAGTTGATGGCTGATGATTGATGATTGATTACTCTTCCCAATCGCGCGCGTGCGAAAAAATATATGTGCGTGCGCGGGTGATGGATGAAGAAAGATGAATCAGTAATCAACAATCAGAATACTCTTCGCTATCTAAGTTCCGAAACGCCCGTTTCCGAAACAGCAGTTTCGCAACCGTGCAATAGTGCCTTTCACAACCGCTCCATACGTCTTAACGAAACACAACGCAGCATGAAACGATCGTTTCATGGCTTGAAATGACCATTTCATGCCTTCATATCACCATTTCATGACGCAATACCATCTTTTTGGCTGTAAAGAGCCGGTAACAAGCAGTTGCACCTCCTTGAAATTGTCGGATTTTTTGGAATAATCCAAAATATCAGCTTATTTTTGGGGGAAGCTCCGCTTGCCGACGCCTTCTATCACACCGAAAGCCTGAAGGCCGTGACCCTCTTCACCGAACCCTACACGGCTAACACCGATGCCAAAGATGCGGCTTACGGCAACGAGAGCGGCATTGCGATATCAGACAAAGGCACCACGCTCTCCATGCCGCTTCAACGTCCGTTCGCGTAATACCGCATCATCGTAGATGCCGATGAGATAGCCGAATACCTGAAAATGCGGAAGGTCAATCCGCAGGAGTTCCCGCCCATCGAGGAACTGACAGTGAGCGTGCAGTATGAGGGCTATTTCCCGTCGGGCTTCAATGTATCGACCGAGAAGCCCAACGATGCCGTGGTTGGCATTACCTACAGCGGCTCGCTCAGTCGTTACGACGGTTCTGCCGCAGAGCTGGAACTGGCAGCGACTGGATATTGGTCAATGGCAACACCTCGTTTGTCAATGCCACGGTCATCGTCTCAGACAGCCAAGGCAATGTGATATGCCGCATCCCCGGCACGCAGATTGACTATCGCCGCAATCAGCTCACTACCGTCAAAGGCAGGTTCCTCACCTCGGGAGCCAATAGCGGAGGCGTACACATCGACACCGAATGGGATGGGGTTTACGACGTATGGTTTTGAATCGAAATAGTAACCAACAAACAATAAAAAAGACAGATTATGAAAAAGTTTCTTATATGGATGCTGGGGCTCGTGACCATGCTCTCATCGTGCAGCGAGGCCGTTGATATGCTTATCGAAGGCAACGGTGGTCAGCAGGTGACCTTCTCGCTCTCTGCCGACGGACTGGAGCAGACACGTGCCACTGCCGACGGCTTGCGCTATGTGATGGCTATCTATGATGAGACGGGTACGAACAAGGTGGTGGCAGAAACGGTCTTCGACCAGAGTACCTTCTCCGTTCGATTGGACCAAGGCAAATACACCTGCCTCTTCTGGGCGGACTATGGCAGTGCTAACTACAATGCCACAAACCTGAAAAGCGTAGTTCTGCAAGATGCAGCCACCGAAGTGGAAGCCTTCTATGCCAAGCAGGGCATCACCGTCACCGATGGAGGTACAATCAACGTCACGCTCAGCCGTGCTGTGGCAAAAGTGGCTTTGAATGAAACCGACCGATTGGTAGCAGGTTCCATCACGGTGACCTACAACGGTTTCAAGGACTTCAATGTATCTACAGGAAATGGTATCAATTCGGGAACGCTCACCAAAACAATATCTTTTGCAAACGTCATCGAAGGCACAGTAGCTAATCCCACCAAAGTGGGCGAATTCCTACTGTTGGCTAATTCAGGTGAGAACTATCTCAGTGACTTCAAAGTGAAGTATAACAGCGAAGCGGAAAAGACTATCACCAACGTCCCTGTACAAGCCAACTACGTGACCAACATCAACGGCAAGTTCAGTGTGAATGTGAGCCAGTCATTCTCCATCAGCATCAATGACACTTGGGCCGACACAAATAAGGAAGTTGGCATTTGATGAAATACAAAAAACCTTTTCTCCGCCAGATGTTCGTATAAACATCTGGCGGAGTGTGCATTTACGTTGTTTATGCAATTCTGCCCGTTTCTATTTCGGACTTGAGGAATTGGAAAATATACACTGCTCCCCCTACTCCTTCTCCTTGATGAAACCGGTTCGGTAGGCAACCAGCAGTTTGTTGAGGTCGGCAATCTGGGTAACCAGCTCACGCCCCTTGTCGGTATGTTTCACCAATACCCGTTGCGTGCTGTAGTCCACCAGAATGGTGGTAGACTTGATGTCCTGCCCCTCCTCAATGGCCTTCTGCGTGCTTTCAAAGGGTTGGTGCTGTACCAGTTGCAGGCCGTGGCTGTGGTAGACCAACGTATAGCCCGCAATGCCGGTCTCGGGCTGGTATGCCTTCGAGAACCCTCCGTCAATCACCAGCAGCTTGCCGTCCGCCTTTATCGGCTTTTCTCCCTTGATGGTCTTCACCGGCACGTGTCCGTTGATGATGTGGGAATGCGGACCGGGTTCTACACCGAACTCACGCAGTATCTGGTCGCATATATCTACCCGATTGCGCAACGCATAGTAGTATCCCTTGGTCTCCTTGCTCAGCTCCTTGTCGGCCACGAAGTAGCGTTCGAAGGTAGCCATCTTGTCCTTGTCGTACGAGGGGGCATCGGGGCCGCACCACATGTACCAGACGTAGTCCAAGGCAAAATTCTTCTCCTCACCCTCTTCATCAAAGTAGGCCGTGCGCATCAGCTGGTCGGTCTTCAGCAACAGCTTGCGTCCCCAATACTCCTTCTTCCCGATGCGGACATGCTTGAAGCTGCCGTCCTCGTTCAACGGCATAGAGGCGTGATAGAGCAGGTTGCTGTTGCATACGGTATACATACCGCCGTAGGTGAAGAGGCAACGCATGTGCTTCTTCATCTTCTCGCTGTTCATGAAGGAGGCGTGAATCTTGGTCATCAGTTCGCACTCCTCGTCCGTCAGCCGATAGGGATCGGCTGGGTCGATGGTGGGGAAGTTGGTATCGCGCAGCGGATATTCCTTGCCCTCGTAGCAGAAGAGACCCCGCTCATAGTCAATCAGATGGAGCAGCCGACGCTTCTCCATGCCGAACTCCGGCCGACGGCTGATGATTTCGGCCTCCAGCTTCAGCTGTATGATGGTGATGGCTTTGTGCATCTGGGTGATGAGGCGCAATGTCTTCTCATTGTAGTTGCCGTCCGAGAAATCCATCTTGGGAGCAAAGATAGTACAGGGATCGTTGGCGTAGGTTTCCATGGCAAAGGTGGCCAGCGGCAACAGATTGATGCCATAGCCGTCCTCCAGCGTAGAGAGGTTGGCATAACGCATGGAGAGACGAATGACATTGGCCATACAGGCCTCGTTGCCCGATGCGGCTCCCATCCACAGGATGTCGTGATTGCCCCATTGGATGTCAAAGTTATGATAGTCGCAGAGCAGATCCATGATGATGTGCGCACCGGGACCGCGGTCGTAGATGTCGCCCACGATGTGCAGCGAGTCGATGGTGAGACGCTGTATCAGGTTGCACATGGCTATGATAAAGTCATCGGCACGCTTGGTGGAGATGATGGTGCTGATGATGACATTGATGTAAGCATGCTTGTTGGGGTCGATGTTGGACTCGTGCAACAGCTCTTGCAGGATGTAAGAGAAATCCTTGGGCAATGCCTTGCGCACCTTGGAACGGGTATATTTGGAGGAGACATTCTGACACACCTTGACCAGCTGGTTCAGCGTAATGAGGTACCAGTCGTCGATATCCGTCTCATACTCCTTTACCAAACGGAGTTTCTCCTCCGGATAGTAGATGAGCGTACACAGCTCTTTCTTTTCGGCCTCGCGCAGCGTATTGCCGAATATCTCGTTCACCTTGCGTTTCACTGCGCCCGAAGCGTTCTTCAGCACATGTTGGAAGGCCTCGTACTCTCCATGGACATCGGAGAGGAAGTGTTCTGTACCCTTAGGCAGATTCAGGATGGCTTCCAAATTGATGATTTCCGTACTTGCATCTGCGATAGTAGGGAAGCTACGTGACAACAACTGCAAATAGCGCAGGTCACTGACAATACTTTCCGGAGTGATATTTCCCATTTCTCTTCTTGTATTTTAATGTTCGTTTATCTATTCAAAACTGTTGCCTCGCACTACCCCAGCAGAAACATCAGCAGCAACTGGGCGATGATGACGCGCAGAAACATGCAGAAGGGATAGACCGTGGCATAGGCTACCGAGGGATTGTCTCCCGGTATGGTATCGTTGGCGTAGGTCAGTGCCATCGGATTGGCCATGCTTCCGCACAACATGCCGGTGGTAGATCCGAAATCTACCTTCAGGTAACGGAAGGCCAGCAAACCCATGACGACCACTGGCACAAAGGTAAGCAGGAAGCCCACCCCAATCCACATAGCCCCCTCGGGACGGAAGACGGTCTCGAAGAAGTGGACACCGGCATCCAGTCCCAGACAAGCCAGGTAGAGTGATAGTCCCAATGCACGAAGCATCAGATTGGCGCTACGGGTGGTATACGTCACCATGTGCATCCGAGGACCGAAGGTACCTATCAGAATGCCCACCATGATGGGGCCACCGGCCAATCCCAGCTTGACAGGTGTGCCCATGCCCGGCAAGGAGATGGGTGTGGCTCCCAATATGAGTCCCAGCACGATGCCTACAAAGACAGCCACCAGATTGGGTTCCTTCAGGCTCTTCACGGCATTGCCGAGTACACGCTCCACGTTCTGTATGGCTGCCGCTTCGCCTACTACGGTCAGGCGGTCGCCCAGCTGCAAGGTCAGCTCGGCAGTGGCCAACAGCTGCACGCCACTGCGATAGACACGGCTGATGTTGATGCCGTAATGGTTGCGCAGGTGGAGAGAACCCAGCTTCTTGCCGTTCAATTCAGGACGTGTCACCACGATGCGCTGCGACACCAGCTGGCTGTCAATGGCATTCCAGTCAATGTCCTTCTGATTCCAATCGGTATGTTCCTGTTCGCCGAACAGCACCGTCAGAGAGGGTGCATAGCGTTCGGAAGTGACTACCAGCAGACGGTCGCCCTCACGAATCACCATTTCTGAAGTGGGTATGCTCACCTTGCCATCACGCCACAGCCTGGATATCACGAACTTGGTATAGCTCAGTTCGGCAATTTCCCTGATGCTTTTGTTGAAGATGGCCGGATTGTGTACATGGAAGGCAGCTATATACGGCTGGTTGGCCTTCTCTTTCTCCTCTACCTTCAGGTCTTCGTCGCGGACAAAGAGCCTGCGGATGACCATCATGGCCAGTATCACACCCACCACACCCAACGGATAGGTCACCGCACATCCCAAGGCTGGCATACCGGCTTCCAGTCCCATCTGCTTCAACGTCTGCTGGGCTGCACCCAGCGCCGGCGTATTGGTGGTAGCACCGCATAGGATACCTACCATTTCGGGCAGCGGTATGGGAAGCAGGGTACTGCCCAACAAAGCGAGCAACGTACCTACCAGCACGACACCGGCAGCCAGCATATTCAGCTGCATGCCACCGCTACGAAACGAGCTGAAGAAGCCGGGCCCTACCTGAAGACCCAAGGCGTAGACAAAAATAACCAGTCCGAAACTTTCGGCATAATTCAGCATCTGCGGGTCAATGGAGAGTCCCCAATGCCCGGCCAGAATGCCGACAAAAAAGACGAATGTCACTCCCAAGGAGACACCCATCACCCGTATCTTCCCCAGTCCCAATCCGATGGCGGAGATGAGGGAAAGTACAATGACTGCCTGCAAGGCAGAGTGTTCTATCAACAAACTATGTAACCAGTCCAACACAACTATTCCATTTATAGACCCGTCCTTGTCAGACGAGCCAGATAATCATAATGTTTACCCTCCTTGACCAACTCGGCCCGGAAACCGTTTTCAGCCGCATAACAGAACAAGGTCTGAAAATCAACGTATAGCCAGTCAAAAGGTTCGCCCTTCACCTCTTTATATTGCATCCGGAAGTCCACTTCGCCGTAATAGTCGCCTGCCAGATCGATGACAAACGAACCGTCTTCCTCTTCAAAGAGGTATCTCAGGTCACTGGAATCCATCCAGACGGCTCCGTCCGGATGGAGCAACGACTTGATACGACGGAAGAAAAGAGGCATGTTCTCCAGCCTGCCGATGATGCCCGATCCGTTCATCAGCATCAGTATGGTGTCGTAGGCACCACAGAAGCGGTCATCGAACAGGTCGGCTTGCCGCACCTGCTTCACACCCCGCTGACGCATCACTTCGACTGCCAAGGGAGAGATGTCGATGGCCTCCACCTCCTTGCCGGCTGCCTGCAGAGCCAGGGTATGACACCCGCTACCGGCACCTACATCCAATATACGGCCTTCTGCCCGGTCCAGGGCAATCCGCTCCAGCAACGGCATCTGGCTGTAGGTACGGAAAAGCTCCTTCACGGGTATCTCGTCTTCATCGAACTGCGATGAGAACACCCGCAGGCGGGAGGCATGTCCCCGAGCCAGGTAGTCGGCCATAGCAGCCCCCATCGGGTCACGGTCGGGTGTCAGCAACTTCACTTCCTTCATGTGGCCTCCCTTCACTTCGATTTATGGCGGTTGGCCCGTTTACGCCGGATTTCTGCCTTCATCTTGGCAGCTCCGGAACCATGAAGCCCGGTGATATAGGTTTTCTTTTTCGCTTTGGTCTTCACCTTGTTCTCTTCCTTGGGACGCTCCTTCTTACCCTTGAAGACGATACCTCCCATCATAGCCTCTTCGATGCTCATGTCATTCAGGTTATGCGTTTCTTACTGTGTTATCTGTAGTGCCTCCTCAATCCTTGACCGAAACCTGTACAATCTCACCGATGTATGTACGCGGCATACCTTCGATAGCAGCCGGTGCCTCCATCTTCTTGCACTGCAATACGACGCTCGGTTCGTTCATGCCGTTCGGATAGAAACGGACGGTATAGGTATCGGCCTTCTCCAACGGTGCATACGCCTGCTCGGGCGACAGGATGGTAAATACCACCGGCTTGCCGGCTACCTTACCCAGCGAACCACCTGCATTGGCAGTCAGTGTGGTCATGTTGAACGGTTCGTCACCTATCACAATCACCAGCTTGCCGGCTGCGGTCTGAATCAGGTCGGCAGAAAGTGCAGCAGCATCCACAATGTGATAGCCGGCAGATTGTGCAGCCACCGGTTGCGCAGGAGCGGCCTGAGGTGCTTGAACTGCCTGAGGTGCCTGGACAGGAGCGGCCGGCTGTACGGTCTGTGCCTGCTGAGCCTCTACCGTCACCGCATTCTTCGGTGCAATCACCATCGTGCCCGAATTGACAATCGATTTTTCCGGTTCCTTTACAGCATCCGGAGCGGACACTTCTGCCGTCAGGGCAGGAGCGGACTTCGCCGCACTCAACGCATCGGCGACCTCCAGACAGAGGGCATCCGCAAAGTCCACCGTCTTTCTGCGCCATTTGGCCAATCCCCATACCAGCTTGGTCTGCGTCTTGTTCAACGCATACTTGTCTACAATCCACTCCTCGGCTGTATACTTTTCCTTGCCCTCACGATAGACATAACGTATCTTGCCCACTTCCAGACGGCACTTTTCGGGAGCGCAGTTCACCGTCAGCTGATATAGGATGCGGGTACGGTCCAGCGAAAGGGCCGTCGAAGAGAAGACAATCCATTCATCACCCATACCTACCAGCAACCCGTTCTCGGGTTCTGTCAGGAGGATGCGGCTGGTATTATCATTCTTCTTCAACCGGGCATCCATCCACTGCTGCATCCGCTCGAAGATTTCCTGTTGGTCCATGCCCGGAATGCTGAAATCTTTTGCAAAAAGCACCTTTCCGTCGACTTCGGGGACGGCACCTGCCAAATATTTACTATCATCCTTCACCTCTTGTGCATACATCCCGGCCACCACGATAAGGGCCATCCATGTCATAAAGAGTCGTTTCATTGTCTTCATATCCATCTGTTTTTCTATGTTATTTTGAAATATCCTTTTGAGGTCTTTCTTGGCCGGGAAAGGAAGCGGTCTGATTATCCGATTCTTTTCCCTCCAAATATCGTGCAATATTACAAAAAAAGCCACATAAAGGAGTTCTACAGGCTGTTATTTTATGCAAAAGAGCTCGTATGTCCAACCATTTTCCCTCCACAGACAATACAAAAAAAGAGAAGGCCGGCATCTATCCTTTGACAGATACCGGTCCTCTCTGTGTCGGCAGCAGACGGGCGGCTTCATCAAGCCTGTTCTTCGGCAGCAGCCTCAGCCTCTTCTTCAAAGTCGGTCAGTCCACTGGCAACCAGCAGATTGTACCACGAAATAAGTTTCTTGATATCGTTGTTGCGCACACGGTCGCGGTCGAATGTGGGCAGCACCTCGGCCAGGTAGTTACGCAACTCGTCGGGAGTAGCCTTCTTCAGGTCCATGGCGACAGCCGCACCGTTCTCTTTCTTCTTCATCGCAGCCAACACCTCACGCAAAGGCACATCTTCGTCGTCGGTATACATGGCAATGTCGCCCAAAGAGATAATCTTATCATTTCCATAAGCAGGCTGACGTTTCTTGTCAATCAGGGACTCCACAATCAGCATATTCTTACCTTGAGAAATGAGTTTATACAATCCGGGTTTACCGGATATAGACAAAATTGTCTTCAGCATAGTTGTTTCTTTAATTTAGTGATACAATGAATCATTTTATAAAAATGCGGGGCAAAGGTAGTCAATATTTTCAGACAGCGAAGAAATTAATCCGAAAACCTGCGGAATTAACGGAGTTTTATCATCATTTACCACCGTAAAGTGGGCATACTTCCGTTTGTCTTCGTCATCCAACTGGCTCCGCACCCTGCTCTCTACCGCCTCACGGGGCGCGTTGTCACGCAACATGGCACGGGCTATCCGCAACTCCAACGGTGCATCGACCATCACCACCACATCCACTTCGTCCAGAAAACCGGCCTCTACCAGAATGGCAGACTCAAATGCCACGAATGGAGCGTGCGCCGCCTCCACCCACCTACGCAAATCAGCCCGTACGGCCGGGTGCACAATGCCGTTCACCCGGCGGGCCTGTTCGGGGCCTGCGAAGAGATAGGCAGCCAGCAACGGCTTGTTCAGCACACCGTCGGCATAAACCTCGGGACCCAACAGCTCCGTCAGCCCGGTGCGGATAGAGGCATCGGCCAGCATGAGACGCTTCGTTTCCGTATCGGCCACATAGACCGGCACCCCCATCACCTCCAGCAGATGACAGACTATGCTCTTGCCACTGCCGATGCCACCGGTTATACCTATTCTAATTGGCTTCATGGGTAGACAACTGCTCAATCAGGAAATCCACCTGAGGTGGATTGAAACGGATATGGCTCACTCCTTTGGGCTGGTTCTTCAACTGTACGGTGTATTTGTCCGATCCCAGCCGCAGCAGCTCCTCGTAAGAGACCACCAGATGAAAGTCGTCTGCGGTGACCTGACGAAAATGACCCATACCTACCTGAAAGGTCACTTGTACCTTCGAGGGGAAGGCACGCAGCACCTTGCCTGCCGGGAAATTGACTCCCTGCAACGGCACCTCTACCGTTTTCTCCGTATAGATATCCACCGGCAATTCCAGCTGGATGGAGGCCGGCACAAACTTCACCCCTTTGGGCATGGCTAACGGTATCTGCCGGCGAAGCGTGTCCGAGATTTCCTCCACCCTCAACGGCTGCGTATAGGCGGCCATCAAGGTATCGAGTATCTCCTCGGAGGCATACACCAACACGGAGTCCGGCGTAAAGATGGTATCGGACAGGTAATACTGCCGTCCGGCACTGAGCTTGCCCCTCAGCCGGACAGGCACCCGCTTGGAAACACCGGTAGAATAGAAATACTCCAGCGTATCAGGTTTGACAGAGAGCAGGCGGGTCGATGCATTCAGCTGGCTCAGAATCTTCTTTTCATACTGCGAGGCCACCTCGCGCACACAATGGTTCCGGCTTCTGTTTTCCGAGAAGTCTATCGTCACCGGATAGAAGCTCTTGCCCAACATATAGTTGAGGAGCACAGTTCCCTTGTCCTTCACCTTGACACGGATTTCGGAGACCGGTTCGGAGGTGATGACGACATTGTCCGGCACCCCTTTCAGCTTCACCGGTATGGTGAACTCCGTCTCATAGTCGTTGTTGAGCGTCTGCAACAACCAGAATCCGCCAGCCACCACAAAGAAAAACAAAAAAATAAAGAACTCTCTGCTGTTTTCACTGAGCAGAAAGTCCTTTACCTTTCCAGCTATCTGCAGATAGCGATGCTTTACACTCCTACGATTAATCATAGGCCTTGTCCTTATTTATTTAGCAGCCTGGTTGCTGTTTGCATCGGCAGCAGCTGCAAAAATGGAATTCTTGTCCACACGAATCTTTACGTTGGAGGCGATTTCCACTACGACATCGTTGTCATTGATTTCCTTTACTACCGCATGAATACCACCGGCTGTGATTACCTTTTGATTGACCTGAAGCGTTTTACGAAAATTGGCGATTTCCTTCTGTTTCTTGTTCTGCGGACGAATCATGAAGAAATACATGATGGCAAACATGGCAACCAGCATCAATATCATGCTCATACCGCCGCCATTAGGATTCGCACCCGGCGCTTGCAGGAGAAAAAGTGTCATTACATTCATAATATACTTGTTTTAAATGATGAGTCTATTCATTAGTTTTTTGTCAGTTTTCCCTCTTTCTTCAGCACATTGACGATACCATCCAACGTACCGTTTACAAAGCTGCCGCTCTTGGCTGTGCTGTACACCTTGGCAATGTCTACGTACTCATTCAACGAGACACTGACCGGAATGTTCGGGAAGCTCAGGATTTCAGCCAGGGCACATTGCATGACGATGACATCCATGAAAGCGACCCGCTCCAAATCCCAGTTGCGTGTATTTTCGCTAATCAGATGGCGGTAATAGTCGCAGTTCAGGATGGTTCTACGGAACAGCCGACGGGCAAATTCACGGTCTTCATCATCCTTGAATTCGGGCAGCAGTTCCTGATTGGCGCCGTTCTTCTCATCAAAGCGTTTGATGGTCTTCAGCACAAAGGTGTCAACAATCTCCTTGTCGTCGTTCCAATAGAGACTTTGGTCCTCCAGCAACATATCCAAGTCATCGTTGTTGAAGATGAAATTCTTATAAAGCTTTCTCCACAGTTCGCGGTCGGCCTCATAGGATTTCTCTTCGGCTGCCATATATTCCTTATATATATCGGAAGCTACAATTTTATCGTACATGCCTTTCACGAAATCCTCGTCATTGGCCCATGTCCGCTTTTGATTGGCTATGAAATCGGTCAGCTGCTTGTTCACCTCCAGTTGGGCGATGAAGCGGTTTTCCACAAATTTCATATTAGGCGATAACTCTTCCGGCGAGGGAGCCAGCTTCGCCTTACCCGCATCAATGCGTTTCTGGGCATAGGATGTGATGGCAATCATCAGCATCAGCAGGTAGTTGTACAAGTCGTAGGCCTTAGAGAGGCTAAAGAACAACTCTTTCTCAGCTGCATCCAAGTTTTTACTACCATTCTGATAGTAAGCATACACAATCTGTATAATTTTTAGACGAATAAGGATTCTGTTTATCATACTTCAAGTCGATGTATTATTTTTCGAGTTGCAAAAGTAGGCATTTTTAATGAGTTTACGCAAATAAATCACATTTTTTAATGCTGTAATCGAATATCTGCCCTTTTTCTTTTGACAGTTTAAAAAAAATCATCAATTTTGAAGCCGATTATAACCCAAGGGGAGTCCGACGGGACCTGTTTCCCAGCAGGAGTCACACCGTCCTTTCCCCGCAAACGAAGGAACTAAAGACATGGAAGAATTTAAAAAGAAAAATGGCACAGATGTAAATGATAAGGAAATCATCTTTTCCCAATCCATCAAGGCCGGCAAACGCATCTACTACTTAGATGTCAAGAAAAACAGGAAGGATGAAATGTTCCTTGCCATCACTGAAAGCAAGAAAATAGTGACGGGAGAAGACGACCAGCAGGTCAGCTTTGAGAAGCACAAGATTTTCCTATACAGAGAAGACTTCGAGAAATTCATCAACGGTCTGATGCAGGCAGTGCACTACATTGAAAACGAGCAAGGCCCTTACGTGAAGCCCGCCTACAAAGAGAAGAGTGAGGAGGAGGAAGCCCCCAGCCATACCACCGAAGGCTCGTTTGGCTCGTCCACAGAGGAAGAAATCAAGCTTGACATTGATTTTTGAGGCAAAAACATTTGAAAATTACAAAATAAGGCGTACCTTTGCGCCGCTTTTTTGCAGCATAGTACGGGAAAACCGTATCGTGTGATGGTGAATTAAGCAACAAACTACTTAATTTAGAGTAACACAAAAATCAAAAAAAATGAAATCAATTGAAGTAAAAGGAACTGCAAGAACCATTGCAGAACGCTCTTCTGAGCAAGCCAGAGCCTTGAAGGCCATTCGTAAGAACAACGGTGTACCCTGCGTATTGTACGGAGGTGGTGAGAACATTCACTTCACTGTACCCGCAGACGGTCTGCGTAACCTCGTTTACACTCCGCACATCTATGTAGTTGACCTGATTATCGATGGCAAGAAGATAAACGCCATCATGAAGGACATCCAGTTCCACCCTGTAAAGGATACCATCCTGCACGTTGACTTCTATCAGATTGACGAGAACAAGCCCATCGTCATGGAAGTTCCCGTACAGCTGGAAGGTCTGGCAGAAGGTGTGAAGGCCGGTGGTAAGCTGGCACTGCAAATGCGCAAGCTGAAAGTGAAAGCTCTGTACAACGTGATTCCCGAGAAGCTGGTCATCAACGTATCTCACCTGGGTCTGGGCAAGACGGTGAAGGTGAACGAACTGAATTTCGAAGGACTGGAGCTGCTGAACGCCAAGGAAGCTGTGGTATGCGCCGTTAAGCTGACTCGTGCCGCCAGAGGTGCTCAGGCTGCTAACAGTTAATCAGCCCTTGCATAAGCAAGATATCCGAAGACGCGGATTAGCGCAGCGCAACGCAGATTCTCTATCAGACAATCGGCGGAGCTGCGATAATCCGCGTCTTGCATTAGCCATCGGCAAACCTCTTTAACTCGAACCCATACAAACAGAAAGGAAATGAAATTCTTAATAGTAGGATTGGGAAATATCGGTCCCGAATACCATGAGACCCGTCACAACATCGGATTCATGACCGTAGATGCGCTGGCCCGCCAGGAGGGAGCCACCTTCAAAGACGGACGGTACGGATTCACCACGACCCTCTCCATCAAAGGCAGACAACTGCTGCTGCTCAAGCCTTCGACCTATATGAACTTAAGCGGCAATGCCGTCAGATATTGGATGCAGAAGGAGAACATCCCTTTGGAGAACCTCCTCATTGTAGTGGATGATCTGGCTCTCCCCTTCGGCACCCTACGCCTGAAAGGGAAAGGAAGCGATGCCGGCCACAACGGCCTGAAGCACATTGCAGCTACGCTGGGCACCCAGGAATATGCCCGCCTCCGCTTTGGCATCGGCAACGACTTTCCGAGGGGCGGACAGATTGACTACGTGCTGGGACACTTCAGCGAAGAAGACTGGAAGACGATGGACGAACGGCTGCAGACTGCCGGCGAAATCATCAAGAGCTTCTGTCTGGCCGGTATCGACCGCACGATGAACGCATACAACAAAAAGTAACAGAACCATTTATTCAAACAATCGTACAGTGAGTGAAGCAAGAATAGACAAATGGATGTGGGCCGTACGCATTTTCAAGACCCGCACCATCGCTGCCGAAGCCTGCAAGAAGGGGCGCATCAGCATCAACGGGGCATTGGCCAAAGCGGCCCGCTCGGTCAAACCGGGCGACATCATCGACGTACGCAAACCGCCTGTCACCTACTCCTTCAAGGTACTGCAGCCCATCGAGAAACGGGTAGGAGCCAAACTGGTGCCCGAGATGATGGAGAACGTCACCCGACCCGACCAATATGAACTGCTGGAGATGAGTCGCATCAGCGGCTTTGTCAATCGGGCCAAGGGAACCGGACGTCCTACGAAGAAAGACCGCCGGAACCTTGAAGAGTTTACCACGCCGGAGTTTATGGACGACTTTGACTTTGATTTCGATTTTGAAGACGACGAGGCAGACGAATGACAACGTCTGCCAGCCAAATGACAATATAATAATATGGAAGAAAGTAAAACCATCAAGTGGGGATTTATAGGTTGCGGTGAGGTCACCAAGTACAAAAGCGGACCTGCCTTCCAGAAAATCACCAATTCGGAAGTGGTGGCCGTCATGAGCCGCAACGAGGAGAAAGCCAGAACCTATGCACAAGAACGGGGCATCGCCCGCTGGTACAACGATGCCCAGGCGCTGATTGACGACGAAGAGGTCAATGCGATCTACATTGCCACTCCCCCTTCCTCACACGCCACGTATGCCATCATGGCTATGAAGGCAGGCAAGCCCGTCTACATCGAGAAGCCGATGGCCGTCACTTACGAAGAGTGCTGCCGCATCAACCGTGTGTCGCAAGAGACAGGCGTCCCCTGCTTTGTCGCCTACTATCGCCGCTACCTGCCCTACTTCCAGAAGGTGAAAGAGCTGGTAGAGAGCGGAGCCGTAGGCAACGTCATCAACATACAGATACGCTTTGCCCAGCCTCCACGCGCCTTGGACTATAACAAGAGCAACCTGCCCTGGCGCGTACAGCCCGACATTGCCGGTGGAGGTTATTTTTACGATTTGGCTCCACATCAGATTGATTTGCTACAGGAGATATTCGGTTGCATTCTGGAGGCTAACGGCTACAAAAGCAATCGGGGCGGACTCTATCCGGCCGAAGACACGCTGAGTGCCTGCTTTCAATTCGACAACGGACTGGTAGGCAGCGGCTCGTGGTGCTTTGTAGCCCACGACTCAGCACGCGAAGACCGCATCGAGATTATCGGAGACAAAGGCATGATCTGCTTCTCCGTCTTCACCTACGACCCGATAGCCCTGCACACAGAGAGGGGGCGTGAGGAGATTCACGTTGAAAACCCCGTCTACCTGCAGCAGCCCCTTATCCAGGCGGTAGTAGACCACCTCTTGGGCCAGTCGATATGTACCTGCGACGGCGAAAGCGCCACCCTCACCAACTGGGTGATGGATAAGATTCTGGGCAAACTATAGTCTCCTGCCCACATTGTCAAACCACTCCAAAATCCAACCCTCATCATGCATCACGCCCCCATTATCAAGCCCTCTCCGTTAGCCTCCCTATTTCCCATCCTCTTTCTGGTGGGAATGTTGTTTGCCACCATCCACACCTTTGGCAGCGATGCGCTTAGTGGAGGCAGTCAGGTAGCCCTCCTCACCACCAGTGCCCTCTGCGTCTTCATTGGCATGACCTTCTATCACGTGCCATGGCAGACATTCGAGAAGGCCATGGTCAAGAACATTGCAGGCGTGGCTACAGCCATCATCATCTTGCTGATTATCGGCTCGCTTAGCGGGGCATGGATGATTAGTGGAGTCGTCCCCACCCTCATCTATTACGGCATGCAGATTATCCATCCCGACTTTTTCCTTACCTGCACTTGCCTCATCTGTGCGCTGGTATCGGTGATGACAGGCAGTTCCTGGACCACCATCGCCACCATCGGCATCGCCCTGCTGGGTATCGGAAGGGCCCAAGGCTTTCACGAAGGATGGATTGCAGGTGCCATCATCTCCGGTGCCTACTTCGGTGACAAGATATCTCCGCTGTCCGACACCACCGTACTGGCCTCCTCCACTACCCACACTCCCCTGTTCACCCATATCCGCTACATGCTGATTACCACCATACCGTCACTCGTCATTGCCCTGGTATTGTTCACTATCATCGGACTGACCTGCGAGACCAGCGACACACGCCACATCACCGAGTTTGCCGGAGCATTGAGCGAGAAATTTGTCATCACCCCTTGGCTGCTGATTGTACCGGTTGTCACGGGCTTTCTGATTGCCTATCGCGTACCTTCCATCATCACCCTCTTCCTCTCCACCATGCTGGCCGGCATCTTTGCACTACTCTTCCAGCCCACCTTGCTGCACGAGATTGCCGGGAGCGAGAACATCTTTCGAGGTGCCATGATCAGCCTGTATGGCAGCACCAGCCTGCACACCGACAACGAGATACTGACCGAACTGATTGCGACCCGAGGGATGTCAGGGATGCTGGATACCGTCTGGCTGATTCTTTGTGCCATGTGCTTTGGCGGCACCATGACAGCCGGAGGAATGCTGAATAGTATTACCGGCTACTTCGTGAAGTGCATGAAGAAGCGCGTCAGCATGGTCGCCTCCACCGTTGCATCGGGGCTGTTCCTCAACCTGGCCACCGCCGACCAGTATATCAGCATCATCCTGACAGGCAAGATGTTCAGCGACATCTATCAGAAGAAAGGGTACGAAAGCCGTCTGCTGAGCCGCACCACGGAAGATGCAGTGACCGTCACCTCACCGCTCATTCCATGGAACACCTGCGGCATGACGCAAGCCACCATTCTGAATGTCCCCACCCTGGTCTATCTGCCCTACTGCTTCTTCAACCTCATCAGCCCGCTGATGAGCATCCTGATAGCAGCCATCGGGTACAAGATATTCCAGCAGAAGCAAACGTTTGCGGAGGAAGAGAAAGAAAAAAGGTGACATCCTACTGAATAGTTCCTGCATTTTATCTACCTTAGCAACCAGATATTAATGAAAACCTATTATCATGAAACGTATTTTCTCTTATCTGGGAGCTATCTTACTCTCCCTCAGCACGTATGCGGCTATGAATGTCAACAAGATTGACCCACCCTTCTGGTACACGGGCATGCAGAACCCCGAACTTCAGCTCATGGTCTATGGCGAAGGCATCGGCAAGGCCTCTGTATCCGTCAACTATCCCGGCGTAACGCTCAGCAGCACAGTCAAGCTGGAAAGTGACAACTATCTGCTGGTCTATCTGAAACTGGACAAAGAGGTGAAACCCGGCAAGATGTTGCTGACGTTCACCGAAGGAAAGAAAAAGATTGTACAAGAGTATGAACTGAAGGCACGCGCCAAGAAAGGATGCGAGCACTACGGCTTTGATGCTTCGGATGCCCTCTATCTGCTGATGCCCGACCGTTTTGCCAACGGCAATCCGGACAATGACCAGATAGAAGGTATGGCCGAGTACAAAGTAGACCGCAACGACCCCAACGCACGTCACGGTGGAGACCTGGCCGGCATTGAGCAGCATCTGGACTATTTCTCCGAACTGGGCGTTACGGCCTTGTGGTTCACCCCCGTACTGGAGAACAACATGACCGGTGGTTCCTATCACGGCTATGCCACCACCGACTACTACCGCGTAGATCCCCGTTTCGGCACAAACGAAGAGTACAAGCAGCTCATCGCCAAGGCTCACACACGCGGCATCAAGATGGTGATGGATATGATCTTCAACCATTGCGGCGTGGAACATGCCTGGATTAAAGACATGCCCAGCAAAGACTGGTTCAACAATCCCGACCATCAGAACCACTTTGTACAGACTAGCTTCAAGCTGACTCCGCATGTAGATCCCTACACCTCGCGTTACGATTTCGACCAGATGAACGACGGATGGTTCGTTACGGCCATGCCCGACCTGAACCAGAAGAACCCGCATGTCATCCGTTATCTTATCCAGAACAGTTTCTGGTGGATTGAGTATGCCGACATCGACGGCATCCGCATGGACACCTATCCGTATGCCGACTACGATGCCATGAGCAACTGGATGAAGGAGTTGAATCAGGAATACCCCAACTACAACACCGTGGGCGAGACATGGGTGACCGAGCCGGCCTACACCGCCTGGTGGCAGAAAGACAGCAAGCTGTCTGCTCCCAAGAACAGCAACCTGAAGACCGTGATGGACTTCAGCTTCTTCGACAAGATAAACATTGCCAAGACCGAACAGACCGAGACCTGGTTCAAGGGACTGGACCGCGTCTACAACAACTTTGTATACGACTTCCTTTACCCCAATCCCGCCTCTGTATTGGCCTTCATCGAGAATCATGACACCGACCGTTTTCTGGGCGAAGGCGATAATCTGGCCATGCTGAAGCAGGCCTCCACGCTGTTACTCACCACCCGCCGCATCCCGCAACTCTACTACGGAACCGAGGTGATGATGAACGGTGTCAAGAGCAAGAGCGATGGCTATGTCCGCAAAGACTTCCCCGGCGGATGGAAGGGCGATGCCGCTACCGCCTTCACCGCAGCCGGACGTACAGCCCAGCAAAACGAGTGCTTCGACTTCTACAAGCGGATTCTGAACTGGCGCAAAGGCAACAACATCATTGCCAAAGGCAGCATGACCCAATTTATGGTACAGAACGGTGTCTACGCATACGCCCGTCAGTATCAAGGCAAGACGGTATTCATCATGCTGAACGGAACCGATGCAGAGACCACCGTTCCGCTGAAGTTCTATCAAGAGATTCTGCAAGGTACTACCGGCGGCAAGGAGATTCTGAGCGGCAGACAAATCAGCTTTGGAGAAGAGCTGACCATGGCACCCCGTGAATCACTGGTCATCGAACTGTAAAAACTGACCGATTCAATTGCTATTCACTTTTGAATCATTTGCCAGATTGCAGATAAGGGATTAACTTTGCGCCATAAAAATGACTGATATTGCATTTTCGTATGGCACATCATCCCTCCTCCCCATCTAAGAGCACCTCCGGGTGGCTGGCCCTCAGCCCCCTGGCGGTGTTTCTCTGTTTATACCTGGTATCTTCACTTCTGCTGAACGACTTCTACAAGGTGCCGATAACCGTCGCCTTCCTCTTTTCCTCCTGCTACGCCATTGCGTTGACCCGTGAAGGGAGCATCGAACAGCGCATCCGGCAATTCTCGATAGGAGCCAGTGACAAGAACATCCTGTTGATGGTGTGGATATTCATTCTGGCCGGTGCCTTTGCCCAAAGTGCCAAAGCCATGGGAGCCATTGACGCGACGGTCAACCTCACCCTCTGCATACTCCCCGACAACCTCCTGCTGGCCGGCATTTTTCTGGCATCCTGCTTCATCTCTGTCTCCATCGGTACCAGTGTAGGTACCATTGTGGCGCTGACACCTGTAGCTGTAGGTCTGGCTGAAAAGACCGGCATTGCACTTCCCTTCATGGCGGCAGTCGTCGTAGGAGGCTCCTTTTTCGGAGACAACCTCTCGTTCATATCCGACACCACCATTGCCGCCACCAAGACACAGGGCTGCCTGATGCGCGACAAGTTTCGTGCCAACTTCCAAATTGTTTTGCCGGCCGCCCTTATCGTGTTGGGCATCTACGTCGTGCAAGGACTTCGGCTCACCGCCCCCGCCCAGACACAACCCATCGAATGGATGAAGGTGGTTCCCTACCTCATTGTACTGGGTACGGCCATAGCCGGCCTCAACGTCATGATGGTCTTGCTGCTGGGCATCCTCTCCACCGGCCTCATCGGTCTGTTCACCGGTCTGCCGCTGTTCGACTGGTTTGGAGCCATGGGCAGCGGCATCACGGGAATGGGCGAACTTATCATTATCACGCTACTGGCTGGTGGTATGCTGGAGATTATCCGCTACAACGGCGGCATCGACTTCATCATCAGCCGGCTGACACGTCACGTCCATGGCAAGCGGGGAGCCGAACTGAGTATTGCCGCACTGGTCAGCATTGCCAATCTCTGTACCGCCAACAACACCATTGCCATTCTCACTACCGGTCCCATAGCCCGAGGCATCACCATGAAGTATCATCTGGATCCGCGGAAAAGTGCCAGCATACTGGACACTTTCTCTTGCCTGATACAGGGCATCATCCCCTACGGTGCACAGATGCTGATGGCGGCAGGACTGGCCGAAGTCTCCCCCCTTGACATCATCGGCAATCTGTACTATCCTTTCTGCATGGGTCTGTGCGCACTGACTGCCATTCTGTTGAGGTATCCGAAGCGATATTCATGATAAATCAAAGATGCTAAAAACAAACGAAATAATATGAAGCATACATTTCACCTTATATGGCTACTTCTGCTGCCACTCTGCCTGATGGCACAACAAAAAGAAGAACGGACCATCGTGACACTTGACACCACAGAAGGGGTCATCGTCATAGCTCTCTGCAACGAGACACCGCTGCACAGAGACCACTTCGTGCGAAAGGTCAAGGAGGGTGTGTACAACGGCAGATGCTTCAACAGGGTAATTGCAGGATTCGTCATCCAATGCGGTGAAGAGGAGGCCGAGGATGTGATTCCGGCCGAAATCCGCTATCCGCAACTGCATCATCGCAGAGGTGCAGTGGCCATGGGCAGGTGTACGGACGACCCGACGCATGAACTGAAGAGTGCCAGCGAGCAATTCTACATTGCATGGGGAGATGTGAGCAATGAACGACAGCTGCAACGCGACGATTCACTGATGCGGGCATGGAGCTATGGCAACTGCCAGATGGAGAAACAGATGCGCCAGTACTACAGCTCTCATCCCGGCATACCCTTTCTGGATGGCAGCTACACGGTTTTTGGTGAGGTCGTATCGGGACTCGACGTAGTGGAACGAATTCAGGCAACCACTACCGATGACAAGGACCGACCGCTGAAAGAGGTAACCATCCTTCAGGCAACCGTCACAAAAGAGTGGAAGGAGAATTGAAGAAATGAGTAACAGATAAAGATAGAAATGATAAAGAATCTGATTTTTGACTTTGGGAAGGTGCTGGTTGACTACGACTTTGAAGCCTTCATAGAGCGACTATTTGACCAGCCGGAAGAGAGAGCATCATTCGCCCGACTGGTGACAGAGCCAGCCTTGATGGACAGGTGTGACAAGGAGGATACTCCTTTTGAGGAGATAATCAGCGAACTGCAGGACGAGTACCCTCACTACAGAGAGGCATTGCAATATTTTCACGATCATTATGCCGACATTGTCACGGGTGAAATGCCCGGCATGAAAGAGGTGTTACGCAGCCTGAAACAACAGGGCTACAAGCTCTATGGACTAACCAACTGGTGCAGCCGGGTGTACGGAGTGATGGAGAGATATGACATCTTTGCGCTGTTGGATGACCGAATCATCTCGTCCGAAGAACACCTCATCAAGCCGGATGCCGCCATCTATCTGCGTCTGTGCGAGAAGCTCGACATCAAGCCTGATGAATGTATCTTTACCGACGACAAGGCCGTGAACATAGAAGGAGCACAGCAGGTGGACATCAACGGCATCGTATTTCATGACGCACAGCAATACAGAGATGAACTGGCCTCACGCTTCGGCATTACGTGCTAAACAAAAGGAGACAGACGCTCTCCCCACCCCCTTCATAATCAGATGCCGGTCTTGTAAGGCTGGCTGAAATCGGCCCACTGATAGTAGGTAGCTGTCAGTGCCCGATGGTTGAAGACAACCGTCCAACGGGTGACATCAGCACCTGCCACCTGGCAGATGCTGGCTGTAACGTCGGCCTCGGACAGGGTTGAATGTTGCTGCAACTGCTGCTCCATCAGCTGATAACGCCGGGACGAGTCTTCTAAAAACATAGACTGCCCCTTGCGGTTGCTCTCGGCCAGATAATGGTTGGTACAGAGCGGGGTATCGGCCACCAGCATCTCGTTGTCCACCCACTCTACCACCACACTCTTGCCGGTAGCGTCGCTGATGGCCAGATGCAGTGCATAATGGATGTCCGAATGGATGTCATATTGCAAGAGCAACGAGATAGCCTCGTCCGTCGTTGCAGCCTTGTCCAACATCAGGCGAGTGGCGGCAGCAGTTGTCAGGTCGGGACGATCGCTCCGCTGATCAATCATCAACGTATCACCTGCCACCAGACTGGCCACGTAAAGTCCCTTCTCGTTCATGCCGTCGAGCGGGGCATAAACGGAAGCCAATAGGCTCATCTGGTTCTGTATGCCTTCCGGCTTCCAACCCTCACCGAATCCCAAGAACTGAATGGCACAGGTAGAGACAGAGGCATAACCGTTTGTAGGTCGGGCGTGTACCACAACGATGTCGGACATCTTTTCAGGCCAATCGAAGTTGCGCCCCGTACAGACAGTCCCCGTAGAGTCTGTTGCAGTAATGGAGCTACAGCCATAAGATTGCGGGGTCATACGAGCCTTCACCAGCCCATGCGTCAGGAAGGAAGTGATATAATCAGCCATCTCGGCGGTAGACGAGGCACCTCCCTGTGCCAGGAAGTCATCAAATCCATAGTCGCCTTCATAAGTCAGGGTATAGATACCCTCTGTCACCAGACGCACACTCTTTGCTGCCGCATACTGTTCTCTGAACAGATACCCTACATAGCCCATCACCACCACAACGATGAGAACCAACGCCAATACAACTTTCTTCACCATACGATACGATTGTTTTTTGTTATATAAATCAGACGAATACACTACAAAAGTAATGTAAAAAACCGAGCAAACGAGAGAAAAGAAAATTTATTTGGTCTTCCAGGTATAAGATTTTTATTTTTTAATGCAGAATGTTTCGTTCTTGTTACATACATATCCGCCTTTTCTGCGATTTTATGCAGTTTGAGGCCCTAATAAGATGCTACTTGGGAAGAGACCCTACAGTCTTCGTCTTTTGTAGCCGTTTGGACTTTTGCAGGAAGTAAAATATAAAGAACGTTTACTGCTTCCGATTCCCTGCTGAAAGAGAAAAATCAGCGTTTGTAAGTATTTGACTATCACCCTGTTAAGATAGTAAACATTCAGTCGTATTCTGAATGTGTTTCATGATACGACTGAATGATGCTCCCCTTAGGAGTGACCCTCTGAGAGCCCCTTTTTATCCGGAATGATTACTATTCTTCCTTTCGCTGTGATGTTTTGGTATCAACGTTCATATTGTCTATCCTATTGTCATCCTGAGTCCCCTTACACTTTGTGTGAAACCATCCGATGATAACATTGTAGAAGGGGCGATAGGCCTTTGGCACCCTCTTGGCAACATACTTTTCGGACTGACCCCGATATCGGCAGACCCGACAGTTCCGAAAGCTGCCTTTCAAGCACACACATATATATAGAACAAGAGCAGTCAGCTGACATCAGCTGACTGCTCCTTGCTGGCGGAGAGACAGGGATTCGAACCCCGGGAACCTCTCAGTTCAACGGTTTTCAAGACCGCCGCAATCGACCACTCTGCCACCTCTCCAAGAGGATTGCTTTCTCAAAAGCGCTGCAAAGGTACGACTATTTTTTGAATATGCAAACATATTCTCATTTTTTCAATAAAAAATTCTTTTCGCACACTTCTCGAAGAAAATCCGAGGAGTCCATACGTTATCACAAATTATTGCGTAATTTTGCATCCATGATATATCCACAGAACTTTGAACAGAAAATAGGCTTTGAACAGATACGCCAACTGCTGACCGGAAAATGCCTCAGCACACTGGGTGAAGAACGGGTGAAGGAGATGAACTTCACTGACAGATACGACGAAGTGGAAGAACGTCTGGATCAGGTAGACGAATTCGTACGTATCTTGCAGCAGGAGGAGAACTTCCCAGCCCAGTACTTTTTTGACGTACGGCCCTCATTGAAACGAATACGCATCGAAGGGATGTACCTGGACGAACAGGAACTGTTTGACCTGCGCCGCTCACTGGAGACCATACGCGACATCGTACGCTTCCTGCTCCGCACGGAGGAGGGAGAAGAAGAAGAGGAGGAGCATACCCCCTACCCCAGACTACGACAGCTGGCCGGCGACATCACCGTATTCCCCCAACTGATACAGAAGATAGACGCCATACTGAACCCTTTCGGCAAAATCAAGGATCATGCGTCGCCTGAACTGGCACGCATCCGCCGAGAACTGTCGAGCACGATGAACAGTATCTCGCGATCGCTGAACAGCATCCTGCGCAATGCGCAGTCGGACGGCGTGGTGGACAAGGACGTGGCTCCGACCATGCGCGACGGACGCCTGGTAATCCCGGTTGCACCTGCCCTGAAACGCAAGATTAAGGGCATCGTACACGACGAATCGGCCAGCGGAAAGACCGTATTCATAGAACCAGCCGAAGTGGTGGAGGCCAACAACCGCATCCGCGAACTGGAAAGCGACGAACGGAGAGAAATCATACGCATACTGACGGAATTCTCGGAGCTGCTGCGTCCGTCTGTTCCTGACGTGCTGCTCTCCTATGAGTTTCTGGCAGAGATTGACTTCATCCGGGCCAAAGCATTGCTGGCCGAACAGACTCATGCCCTGAGGCCTTCACTGGAGAACAGGCAGATGCTGGACTGGCGGATGGCCGTGCATCCACTGCTGCAACTCTCGCTGGCCAAGCATGGCAAGAAGGTGGTGCCGCTGGACATCGAGCTGAACGAGGGACAACGCATCCTGATTATCTCCGGTCCGAATGCCGGAGGCAAGTCTGTCTGCCTGAAAACGGTGGGCCTGCTGCAGTATATGCTGCAATGCGGACTGCTCGTCCCCATGCACGAGGGAAGCCATGCCGGCATCTTCAGCAGCATCTTCATTGACATCGGTGACGAGCAGTCCATCGAAGATGACCTGAGTACCTACTCGTCGCACCTGACGAACATGAAGGTGATGATGAAACAGTGCAACGAGCGGAGCCTGATTCTGATAGACGAATTCGGTGGAGGAACGGAACCGCAGATAGGAGGAGCCATTGCCGAAGCAGTGCTGAAACGGTTCAACGAGAAGCGCACACTGGGAGTCATCACCACGCACTACCAGAACCTGAAACATTTTGCCGAAGACCATGAGGGGATTGTGAACGGTGCCATGCTGTACGACCGGCACCTGATGCAAGCACTCTTCCAGCTACAGATAGGGAACCCGGGCAGTTCATTTGCCGTGGAAATAGCACGGAAGATAGGCCTGCCCGAGGAGGTGATAGCCGATGCATCGGAGATAGTGGGAAGCGAATACATCAATGCCGACAAATACTTGCAGGACATTGTGCGCGACAAGCGGTACTGGGAAACGAAACGGCAGAACATCCGCCAGCGCGAAAAGCAGATGGAAGAGACGATTGCCCGCTACCAAGCGGAGATGGACGAACTGCAAAAGCAGCGGAAAGAGATTATCCGAAAGGCGAAGGAAGAGGCGGAACACCTGATGCAAGAGGCGAACGCCCGCATCGAGAACACCATACGCAGCATCAAGGAGGCGCAGGCCGAGAAGGAGAAGACCAGACTGGCCCGCCAAGAGCTGACAGACTTCCGCGACCGACTGGAGGAACTGACCGACAAGGAGCAGGAGGAGAAGATAGCCCGCAAGATGGAACGGCTAAGAGAAAAGCAGAACCGCAAGAAGGAGAGGAAAGAGAAAAGAGGAGAAAGCGCAGCCAAAATACCTTCGGCCGAAGAACTGGCACGCAAAGAGGCAGAACGACTGGCTGCCATCGTACCCGGTACATACGTCCGGCTAAAGGGACAAAGCAGCGTGGGCGAAGTGCTGGAGGTGAATGGGAAGAATGCGACGGTGGCCTTCGGACACCTGAAAACGACCGTCAAGCTGGAACGTCTGGAACGCACCCAAGCCACTCCCCGACAGACTGACACCGCCACCAAGAGTACGTATCTGAGCAGCCAGACGCAGGACAGCATGTACGAGAAGAAGCTGAACTTCAAGCAAGACATTGACGTGAGAGGTATGCGCGGCGACGAAGCGCTGCAGGCCGTCACCTACTTTATAGACGATGCGATACTGGTAGGCATGTCGCGCGTACGAATCCTGCATGGTACAGGTACCGGCATCCTGCGCACCCTAATCCGACAATACCTGGATACGGTGCCCGGTGTCCGCCACTTTGCTGACGAGCATGTGCAGTTCGGTGGAGCCGGCATCACGGTAGTGGACCTGCACTAAGCAAGCGGAATAGAATAACAATAACTAAAACAATACATAACTATGAAATCCATAAAGGAACTGTACCGAATCGGCACCGGTCCATCGAGCAGCCACACCATGGGGCCTCGAAAAGCTGCCGAAATATTTCTGAAAAGGCATCCTGAAGCTGCCTCTTTTCAGGTAACGCTGTATGGCAGTCTGGCTGCAACCGGCAAGGGACACATGACCAATGTGGCCATCATCGAGACACTGAAACCGGCTGCACCGGTGGAAATCATCTGGGAGCCGAAAATATTCCTTCCCTTCCACCCCAACGGAATGAAATTCGTTTCATTAGACAAGGACAAGAACAAAACCGGTGAATGGACGGTATATAGCATCGGCGGTGGAGCACTAGCTGACGAGAACGACAGCACATCGACCATCAACACACCGGATGTGTACGAGATGAGCCATCTGACCGAAATCCTGCAATGGTGCGAACGGACGGGCAAGAGCTACTGGGAGTACGTCAAGGAGTGTGAAGAGAGCGACATCTGGGACTATCTGGCCGAGGTATGGAAAGCCATGCAGGCAGCCGTCAAACGGGGACTGGATGCCGAAGGCGTGCTGCCGGGGCCACTGAACCTGCGCCGCAAGGCATCTACCTATTTCATACGGGCCAGCGGATACAAAGCCTCGCTGCAATCCAGAGGTCTGGTATTCTCCTACGCACTGGCCGTGAGCGAGGAGAACGCTTCGGGCGGAGTCATCGTCACGGCTCCTACCTGCGGCTCCTGCGGAGTTGTCCCGGCTGTCCTCTATCACCTACAGAAGAGCCGCGAGTTCAGCGACATGCGCATACTCCGTGCATTGGCCACAGCCGGCCTGATTGGTAACGTGGTGAAGCAAAACGCCTCCATCTCGGGTGCCGAGGCAGGATGTCAGGCCGAAGTGGGTGTGGCATGTTCCATGGCATCGGCTGCTGCCAACCAGCTGTTCGGAGGAAGCCCCTCGCAGATAGAGTATGCGGCCGAGATGGGGCTGGAGCATCACCTGGGCATGACGTGCGACCCAGTGTGCGGACTGGTACAGATTCCCTGCATCGAGCGCAACGCCTACGCAGCCGCCCGTGCATTGGATGCCAACCTGTACTCCTCGTTCACCGACGGTATGCACCGTGTCTCGTTCGACAAGGTGGTGGAGGTGATGAAGGAGACGGGCAACGACCTGCCTTCACTCTACAAGGAAACCAGCGAAGGAGGATTGGCCAAGGACTACACTCCGATGTAAACTGAGGTAATACAACACCTACTTATATAGAACGAGGGATGCGGTGCAAGCCACATCCCTCGTTCTATATAGTAGGAGATAATCCACACAAATCTACTGCTGACCGTCTTCTGTCTTGTCCGGCTGATAATCCTCCATCAACTCCTCCTTGGAGAGTGCAATCTGCCCGCCGGATGAAATGGTGAGACGGATGGGAACATAGAGGTCGGACTGAGGATAGCAGACACTGGCGGCATAAATCATGCCCTGCGGTGTCGTCTGGTCGAACACCAGTCCTTCCAGAATGGCGTACTTCATGAATCTGGCATCGACCAGCGAAGCAAAATCATCTTTCGTAAACGTACGGTCGACAATCACCTTCCCCTCGCGTACGATGCGCAGTGAAATGCAATTGTCAACAAACCGTTCTCCCTGCTCATTCTGCACAATCGGCAAATGGCTGTCGGGCTTTCGGATGACCCGAGAGTGATACTCTTTTCCCTGATAGGTGAAGGTGGTCTTCACGTCAGACACCTGCATGGTCTGCGGTGCCAACACCAATGCGGCACTGTCAGCATCTGCCAGCTGTGCGGAGTCTCCCGCACCGTTTCCACGTGAGGAGCAAGCCGTCAATAGCAACAGAACCACCCCTACACATGCACAATACAACTGTTTCATTCTTTTCTTTTATTGTTTCACACTATTTTGCTGCCTCAAGCAACAGCACACGGCTGGAGTAGCCCATCTGTTTATGGCTCTCCATCCGATGGCTGTAAGGTATCTCCAACCCCTGCTCCATCAGATAACGACCGGTGAAGGTACGACCTTCGACTGCCAACGGATACTTCTCTACACGGTTCAGCTCACGAACGGTATAGAGACGCTGCGGATCCAGTCCCGACATACGTACGCGGGGCAGATGCTGGTTGACAAAATGCTCCGTCTTCCACCAGAAGAACACGGCCTCGTCCTTGCGTTCGGTTACATACATCAGCGAAGCGGCCCCTTGGCGGTCGTACGGTGAGAGCAGGCGATAGATGTCGCCCTGCTGCACTATTGGACGGATGCGCTTGTAGTCGGCAATCGCTTTACGGCAGAACTCTTTCTCTTCGTCAGTCATGTGCTTCGGCTGAATCTCCATACCCAGTCGTCCCGACATGGCCACATCAATGCGATATTTCAGAGGAATGGTCCGGCCGGTCTGATGATTGGGAGCGGCAGAGATGTGGCTGGCCATGGCAATGGCAGGGAAGAAGTAACTGGTACCCCACTGCATGTACACGCGCTGCAAGGCATCCGTATTGTCACTTACCCAGAACTCGTCGAAGTAAGGCAACACACCGTAGTTGGCACGTCCGCCTCCACTAGCACATGCCTGGATGGTCAGACGAGGATACTTGGCCCGTACCCGTTTCCACACTTGTTCCAGACCGCGATGGTATGCAATGAAGAGGTGTCCCTGCTCGGTTGCCGGCAGGTATTGCGAGCCATGGTTCATGACAGACATATTGGCATCCCATTTAATGTAGTCAATCTCCGGATAACGGTTCATGAGCGTATCTACCAGATTGAAGACGAAATCCTGAACTGCCGGATTGGCCAGGTCGAGCACAACCTGCGTGCCGCCACGACCCAACACGGGATCACGTTCGGGAGCCTTCAGAATCCAGTCGGGATGCTTCTCATAGAGTTCGGAAACGGTATTGGCCATCTCCGGTTCAATCCAGATGCCGAACTTCACACCGTGATTGCGGGCCGATCGCAACAGGCCGTTGATGCCCTCGGGCAGCTTCTCGGTATCTACAATCCAGTCGCCCAACGATGAATTGTCTGTCTTACGGGGATACTTCTGGCCGAACCAACCGTCGTCCATCACAAAGAGTTCGCCTCCCATCGATGCAATATCCTTCATCATCTGGTCCATACCTTCCTGATTGATGTCGAAGTAGACACCTTCCCAAGAGTTGAGCAATATCTTGCGCAACGTCGTGCCGTTGGCCAGCTTGTGCAGGCGTGCCCAGCGATGTAAGTTGCGGCTGCCACCGCTCAATCCCTCCGAACTGTAGGTCAAGGCCAGTTCGGGAGTGACAAAAATCTCGTCCTTCTTCAGCGTATAGGGCGAATGCTCTTCATTGATGCCGGCAAAGAAGTGGTGATAGTCGTCGTCATGAGTCTCCACGCGCAGTTTGTAGTTGCCGCTGTAGCACAGAGCGGCAGCTATCACTTCACCGTTTGTTTCACTGGGCTGTCCTTCTAAAGAGAACATCACCTCGGCATGATCGGAATGCGAGTTGCGCACACCGTCGCGGTTCTTGATGACCTGCAGGCCCGGAGTCAACGCTTCCTGTGTCAGACACCCCTCATTGCCCCACGAACCCGAGAGATGCGAAATCCATACATTCCCTCTACGGATAGGCAGATAAGCCGAAGCAAACTGACGCAGCACCACCGGTTTCTTCTCCGTATGCCGTATCTCTGTCCACGCCTCTATCACATCGGCATCCTGATAGGCCCGATAGCAAAGATTCAGATAAAACGGATATACACGGTCTTTCATCTCCAGCACCGTGACAGTGGCATTGTTTTCTTCGCGGGTAGAGGTACCTGTCAGCATCATATCCAATGAATAATTACCGTCGGCATGTGTCACGGCAAGCGCACTTTCCGACGGACAATTCATTCCATAGACGGGAAATGCGTTGTGAGCTACCACCGTGGCCGACAGATTTTGTACATCGCTCTCTGCTATGCGTCCGCCATAATACAGTACCTTGGGTGTTTCGCCCTCCTTGGCCTTTAATACGAGGCTGTTATGAGGAGTAGAGACTACTACGTTCTGCGCCATCAGCGCACCGCTGCAACATGCAGCCAGCACCCAACCCGATAGTTTCATGATTTGTTTCATACTGTTCTGTGTTTTTAATGAATATAAGATATGCAAATATAGAAAAAATCCACGAGATTCTACACCGACAGAATAAAGAAAGAGATTTTTCTTCAGAGGAAAGAATCTAATCTACCTCTATTCAGAAAAATTAAAGGATCACAACAACAATGTATTGCTCAAAGGCGTTATCTTAGCAGGCGAATTAAGCATCAATATGACACTATTTATTCATCTAATAAATTGAGATTATGAGAAATGTAAAGTTGACAGCATTACTCCTGTGCGGAGCTATGCTATTAGGTAGTTGTGGAAGTATGAACAATACCACCAAAGGCGGTATCATCGGAGGAGGTTCGGGCGCAGCAGCAGGTGCCATCATCGGCGGTCTGATAGGCAAAGGCAAAGGAGCAGCCATCGGAGCAGCCATCGGAACGGCTGTGGGTGCCGGCACTGGTGTGGTCATCGGAAAGAAGATGGACAAGAAAGCGGCTGAAGCGGCAAAGATAGAGGGGGCACAAGTGGAAATGGTAACTGACCAGAACGGACTGGATGCCGTTAAGGTAACTTTTGATTCAAACATTCTGTTTGGTTTCAACTCTGCGGCACTGAGCGATGATGCCAAAGTATCGCTGGCCAATCTGGCCAAGATACTGAAGGAGGACACCACTACCGACCTGGCCATTGTGGGACATACCGACAAGGTGGGCACCTACGATGCCAACATGAAGGTATCCAAGAACCGGGCTTACAGCGTACAGAACTTCCTGCTGGATTGCGGCGTGCCGACTACGCAGTTCAAGAAGGTGGAAGGTGTAGGCTATAATGAATACGACGAAAGCCTGACGGCTGCACAGAACCGTCGCGTAGAGATATTCATGTATGCCAGCAAACAGATGATTCAGGAGGCCCAACAGTCGGCCAACTAACCTCTCTCATCCGATCGAATCATTCTTTCTGACACAGGAGGTGTGCCAAGACAGCTGCGCTCCGTCAGCGTGCGCTGCTTGGTACACCTTTACTGAATGTCGGTAATCAAGAGCGACCATACTATGCATCCGATTCTGAAAAAAACAGGACGTATCGCACGTAACCTCCTTCTGTTCTTCTTCCTGTCCACCCTGTTGGCAGTGTTCGTCTACCGCTTCGTTCCGGTCGGCATCACTCCACTGATGGTCATCCGCAGCGTCGAACAGCTCCTCAAAGGCGAATCACCTGCCTGGCATCACACCTGGGTTCCGTTGGAAGAGATATCCCCGCACCTTCCCATGGCGGTCATCTCCTCTGAAGACAACCGGTTTTCCGAGCACAACGGATTCGATTTCATCGAAATCAAGAAGGCCATGAAAGAGAATGAGACCCGCAAACGGAAACGAGGGGCCAGCACCATCTCACAGCAGACAGCCAAGAATGTCTTTTTATGGCCCTCCTCCTCATGGGTCCGCAAAGGATTCGAAGTCTATTTTACTGTACTGATAGAGACATGCTGGTCAAAAGAACGCATCATGGAGGTCTATCTGAACTCCATCGAAATGGGAAAGTCTATCTACGGAGCCGAGGCAGCAGCACAGCAGAAGTTCAACACCCATGCCAAGAAGTTGACGGAATCGCAATGTGCCCTGATTGCGGCCTGCCTCCCCAACCCACGTCGGTTTGATGCCGCCCATCCCTCTGCATACATCCAGAAACGGAAGGGACAGATTCTGCGCCTGATGAAACTGGTGCCCACCTTCCCTGAGAAAAAAGAAAAGGTGCCCGCAAAGACACCTCAGAAAAAGAAGTAGTACCGCCACTTCTTATGATTCATACAATCAGAAGGACCTATTACACAAAGTAATACAAGAAGACAGCCACACCCTCCAGTGCCTTCTTTTTGGCACCCTCAATCTCGATGGCAAACTTGATTTCGGTCTTGGCTACCCCACGCAGGTTTACCAACGACTGCATATCGGCTACCAGACGCACCCGCTGGCCCGACAATACGGCTTGTCCGAACTTCATCTTGTCCATTCCATAGTTAATCATCATCTTCAGGTTATTGACCTCGATAATCTGATTCCACAGATGCGGCAGGATGGAGAGTGTCAAATACCCGTGTGCAATGGTACTCTTGAAGGGGCTCTCTGTCTTTGCACGTTCCGTATCTACATGAATCCATTGATGATCCAACGTAGCGTCGGCAAACAGATTGATACGCTCCTGCGAAAGTTCCACATAGTCCGATACACCTATACGTTGGCCTACCAGTTTCTCAAAATCTTCATACGAATTAATTACTACTTTTTCCATAAATATCCAGATATATATTTTAATAGTCTACCGAAAGTCAGGTTTTCACCCGATGAGCAAACAAAATTAGCCGTTATTTTGTGAAAGACAAAAAAGTAACGTCACTTTTTTCGTCAGTTGGTTTGGAAAAAGTTATCTTTGTGAACAAAGAGAACAAACTATACCGACATGAACAGAAATACCATCAACCTTTTACTTACTGCCGGTGCTGCATGTTGCATCAGCATCACCATACATTCATTGTGGCGTTACTCAACCATCGATACCACACAAGATTCGGTCAAGAGCGAAGTTCCCTACTGCGTAACTTCACCGATTGTGCCGCAACAAATAACCTTTGCTGGACAAACCATCGACCTGTTGAGATACGATCACCGGGAACGCATGGACCGCGAACTTATGGCGTTCACCTACATGCACTCCACCACAATGCTCACCATCAAACGGGCCAACCGTTACTTCCCCATCATCGAACCTATCCTGAAAGCCCATGGCATACCCGATGATTTCAAATATCTGGCCGTCATAGAGAGCAGCCTTAATCCGCAGGCCCGATCAGCCGCCGGTGCTTGTGGCATGTGGCAGTTCATGCCTGTAACCGGACGTGAACACGGATTGGAGGTGAATGCCAATGTAGACGAACGCTACCACATAGAGAAAGAGACAAAGGCTGCCTGCCGTTACCTAAAGGAAGCCAACGAACGTTTCGGGAACTGGCTTTGTGTAGCCGCTGCCTACAACGCCGGACAAGGACGCATTGCCCAACAAATGGAGAAACAGCTGGAGAATAGGGCTATTGACCTTTGGCTGGTAGAGGAAACCTCGCGCTACATGTTCCGTCTGTTGGCGGCCAAAGCTGTAGTAAGCCAGCCGCAACGCTACGGATTCCTGCTCAAGCGGAGCCAGCTCTATCCCCCTATCCCGTACACCGAAGTGACCACACAAACCGGAATTGCCAATCTGGCACAGTTTGCCAAGAAGAACGGGATAAGCTATGCACAGCTAAAAGATGCCAATCCATGGTTGCGTGAGAACTCATTAATCAATAAGAGTGGGAAAAGTTACACCTTTAAAATTCCCACCTATGAAGGAATGCATTACAATGCCGACAAGATACAACCCCATGACACAAATTGGGTGATTGATTGATTCTTTTAGCTACGAGTTACGAGCTACAAATTACGAGATACAAGTTACAAGTAGGGGCGCAAGATTTTGCGCCCTACCGCCGCGTGCGGGTTTTGGGCCGGATATATACATATTATATCTATAAAATGAGGAGCGGGTCATCCAGCCTTTGCTGAAGACCCGCTCCTTCTGGAAAAA
>CALZEQ010000018.1 GCA_945641355.1 uncultured Mediterranea sp.
TAGATCAAAATTGATAACCTATTGCGATTCTCAAATCTCCTTTACTATTTCCATATTGTTTTATTGTCGAATACCCCACAGACAAATAGATTGCACTGTGCTCTGTGGTTGAATATGCGAATCCTGCTGATGGGTTAATAGAGAAGTATAATTCATCAAACCCTGAAAAATCTGCGACACCACAGTCGGCTTGAGCAAACGGATAAAATTTATTAGCTAACGTCAATTGCTTCAAATCGTATTTTACTCGAAGCATAAATTTACAACCCATTGGCAGAGTCAAATATGCGCTAATTTAATTCCGCCAACGGGTATATCAATTTTAACAGAATCACTTCATAAGTTAGTCAAGCAACAAACCTTTCGCAACTTTATAGATTTTATAGATGTAGAATCAGTAACTATAGAACCTGATGATACGAATATCACAGATATCTTCGCCCACCTTAGCATCATAAACAGCGATGGAGTTTACTGCGAGGACGAAAGCAAGCTATGGGACACCGTCCTCTATCCTGCCCGCTGTCCGAAGCTAAATTGGCAGTCGGGCAGCAACGTTTCACCACCATTACTATCTTGATACTGGCCGCCCTCAAATGTATCAGGTCGTATGCCGACCAGAATAAAGAGGACCTACTGCGTGTGGAGGAACTGACCAATCGCTATATCGGCAAGCTCGACCCCGTAACACTGAGCTATGACAACATCCTTGTACTCAACCGCAACAATGATAGCTATTTTCGAGACTACATAGTCAAAATGGACACCTCGAAGGTTCGTAATCTAAAAGCCACCGAGAAACTGATGTATAACTGTTTTCTCTTCTTCGAACAGCATCTGAAGGGAAAGTATTCGTCGGGCAAGGAGTATGCCGAGTTCATCCAGACAGTGGTTGCCAATCTCTACTTCACACAGATAATAGTGAGCGACGAAATGAATGCTTTTCGGGTGTTCGAGACCTTGAATGCCCGAGGCGTACAGCTTTCTTCCGCTGACTTGCTGAAGAACTACCTCTTCTCGTTAGTAGACAAGGAGAATCCCCAGGCCAATCGGATAGATATGATGGATGCAGGTAGTGAAATGGTGCAGCATCCTATTGCGCACTTCAAATAAAAATCATACTTTTGAAGCAGAAATCTAACACATTATAAAACCCTACAATTTATGAGAAAAAGAATATTCTTTATCGCGTTGTTCATTTCGTCTGTCACCTCCTTCCTGTCTGCCCAGCAGAGGGACTGGGAGAATCCTCTTGTCATCGGGCGCAACAAGTTGCCCTATCATGCCACACTACAGTTACCCTCCCGCCAGCAGACGTGTGAGGAGATTCTGTCACTGGACGGCATGTGGCATTTCCATTGGTCCAGAAACCCGGACGAACGTCCCAAGGAGTTCTATCGGGCAGACTACGATGTGATCGAATGGCCGCAGATAGCTGTGCCCGGCAACTGGCAGACACAAGGCTTTGGTACGCCCATCTACACCAACATTCCATATCCTTTCGAACGAAACAGGCCCAGCGTCACCTCAGAGCCTCCCAAAGATTGGACCGCTTACGACAACCGGAACCCCGTTGGCTCGTATGTGACGGAGTTTACAGTGACCGCCCCCATGCTGAGCCAACATGTGGTTCTGCATTTCGGAGGAGTAAAGTCGGCCATGTATGTGTGGGTGAATGGTCGGGAGGTCGGGTACAGCCAGAATCCCATGTCGCCGGCCGAATTTGACGTCACCCCCTATCTTCGTGCCGGCAGCAACCGGCTGGCAGTGGAGGTCTATCGTTGGTCCGACGGCAGCTACCTGGAGGATCAGGACATGTGGAGGCTCAGCGGCATCTATCGCCCGGTTCAGCTGTGGGTGCGGCCGTTGGTACATATAGCCGACTATTCGGTGTCTTCCCGGCTCACTGCCGACTACACCCATGCGCAGGTCTATGCCGAAGTCGCTCTTTGCAATCAGGGTACCAAGACTGCTAAAAACGTACGGGTGGTCTTGAAGATGGATGGCCGTGAGGTGAGCGGCAACGCCGTCCGCATCCCGAGCCACGACACGGTACGCTGCCGCGTGGAGATGCCGATGGAGCATCCCAAACTCTGGAGTGCCGAAAAGCCCCACCTCTATCCGTACACCGTGGAATTGCAGGATGGCCAAGGCACCACGATAGAACGGTTTGACTATCATCTGGGCATCCGCGAGGTTTGCATTGCGGGGCAGGTGTTCAAGGTCAACGGCCGGCATGTCAAACTCCGAGGCGTCAACCGTCACGACCACCATCCGCGTACGGGGCGCTATGTAGACAATGCCACATTGGAAGCGGACATCCGTCTGATGAAGCAGTGCAATATCAACTTCCTGCGCACATCCCACTATCCCGACCGCGAATATCTGTATGAGCTGTGTGACAGATACGGCCTCTACGTGATGGACGAAGCCTGTCAGGAGAGTCATGGCTATGGATATGCCAACAAGGAGATGGGAGAGGACCCGGACTGGAAGCTGGCGCATGAGGACAGAGCCCGTTCGCTGGTACACCGCGACATCAACCATCCCTGTGTGCTGATGTGGTCATTGGGCAACGAAGGCGGTGTGGGTCCTAACCTTCAGGCCATGCGTTCGGCAGTGCTCTCCATCGACACCACCCGTATCGTCTTTTACGATAGCGACCGTTCCGTGTCCGATATCTACGACGACAGTTACCTCTTCCCCGAACGAATGCGCGAGGTAGCTCGAGAAGTAACGGACAAACCCTTCATGCAGCGCGAATATGCACACGCCATGGGCAATTCCATGGGCAACTTCCAAGAGTATTGGGATGTAATCTATGCCGACTCCAGCATTGTGGGAGCAGCCATCTGGGATTGGGTAGATCAGGGATTGGCCAAGCCCATCGACGGCCGTCCGCTGACTCCGGCACCCGACGCATCTTTAACGCTACGCGAAGATGAGTTCTGGGCATACGGAGGTGACTTCGGTGATAGGCCTAACGACGGGAATTTCCTCATCAACGGTTTGATAGGCCCCGACCGCATTCCGCATCCTCACTATTACGAAGTACAATATGTCTACCAGCCGTTGGCCTTCGGGCTGGCAGCGGATGGCACGGTACATACGACCAGCCGCAACCCGTTCGTGTCACCTGACGAATACGACATCGTCAGCGAGCATACCGGTGAAGGCAGTGAAAAGCTGCTCAACGTATATGCCCGTCTGAAGAAGGATACGCCCTGGGCAAAGCGCGGATTCACCGTGGCTCATCAGCAGTTCGAATTGCAACCTTACACCTTCCCGACCTCCTTGGCCGTGACCGATAGGGCTCCCCGCGTCCAACAGTCCGAACAGGGATTTACAATCACCACAGACCGTGCCACCTTTGTCGTCGACCGGACAGGAGCCCTGACCACCTGGAGGATAGGAAGCCGGAACCTGCTCGTCGCCCCCTTGGAGCCCTACTTCTGGAAGCCGGAGAACGACAACCAGCGTGCCGCACATTTTGCCGAACAATCGGCTGTGTGGCGCGATGCAGCTGCAGAACGCCAACTGCAATCCATCGAGTGCCGGCAGGATAAGGGGAGCGTCAGCGTCACGGCAACGTTCCGTCTGCTGCAACAGGTGACCTATACCCTTTCGTACACCTTCAATGCCGACGGTCAGGTAGGCGTACAAGTCCACTACCTTCCCGATGCCGGTTCGGCACTTCCGCTGCTTCCCAAATTCGGCATGAGGCTCCGCCTGCCAAGCTGCTATACCGGCATCGAATGGTACGGCAGGGGACCCTACGAGAACTATCCCGACCGGAAGCTGTCGCAGCACATCGGACGCTACCGCCTGCCGCTATCCTTGTTCGCGACAGATTATATCCGTCCGCAGGACAATGCCAACCGTTGTGATGTCCGATGGTTCAGCCTCTCACCAGAAACGTCGGCAGGCCCTTCCATCACGGTACGCGGTTGCCAGCCTCTCTGCTTCCGTGTTTGGGATTATGGCGACGAGGATCTGACGGCAGCCCATCCCCATGAGTTGCAGCGCGGTTCATTCGTCAACGTCCACATCGACTTGAACATCCACGGAGTAGGCGGTGCCGACACTTGGGGCAAACCTACCCTGCCACAGTACACCATCGATGCCAACAAGCCCTATCAGTATGCATTCATATTATCTGAAGGAGAATAATCCTATTCTTGTTACACAGATGAGGCATGAACATCATAGCTGATACATGAAGGAGAGTCAACGGCCCGTATGTTGGCTGAGGTAGTCAAGGACCAGTGGCATGACCACGGCATCGTACTTTGCCATGCCGCCCATCAGACTGCCCAATGCGCCCAGATTGGCCGCATTGAATCCATGGGTGGCACCCTCTATCTCCTGCAGTTCGGCATGGGGATAGAGGCCGGCTGCCTGACGTGAATAAGAGAGTGGCACAATGAAATCGGCTGAACCATGCAGAATGAGTACGTCCCCCGAATAAGTACCGATATGCTGGAACATCTGATAATCGTGCGACGAGGCGACAAAGGCTTCACTCATACCTGAAAGGCCGGAGGAAGAGGTATATTTATTGACCAGCTCGGCTATGTTGAAAGCGGGATAGAAGAGTATCAAGCCTGCAACATCAGCCGGCTGTTCCTCCGCCACCAAAGCGGACACCATACCGCCCAGGCTGGAACCCAATAGAAATACACGCGACGCATCCACATCGCTACGCTGACGCAAGGTGGAGAGAACAGCCCGCAAATCGACCACCTCGGTAAAGGGTGTCATTTGAGAGAAGTCACCGTCACTGCGGCTCTGCTCACTGCCACCGCAGAAATCGAAACAATAGGCTGCATACCCCTCCTCTGCCAGCCAACGTGCATAGCCGCGCATGGCATCGGCTGTAAGCGAATAGCTGTGGGACAAAACGACCAAGGGAAGCTTGGCAGTGATGCCTTCGGGGCGATACATCCACCCGTAGATATCCCGACCGTCGCGGACACAGTGAAGTTCCAGACTATCCGCCTGCATGACCGGACTTTCTACCGGTTCGTTATCATCGGTCTGTGAAGAGCAGGCCGTAAAAAACAGGATGACGCCCACGCAGCAGGCCAGCATCCTTGTAAGGGATTTGTTTTTTTTCATCATTACAGTAAATCAATTCATTAACATTATAAGTTTTCATAGCCAAAGGGCATGGCAGGACTCTACTGCACAAAAAACGATGCAAGTTACAAGTTTATTCTCACAATGCGATAAGGAAACGAAAAAAAATGTCCTTTTTTTACCAATCATTCTGCAGCCATCGTTCTATCTTTGCCGAAGAAAGGCATGATACTGCCTTCCATAACAACAGCAGCACTATCCGATGAATGAAATGAAAGAGATTACAACCATTGCTTCTGCTCCGGAATTGATTAGACAAGCCTCTTTATGGTTTCACGAGAAGTGGAACATACCAGTAGAAGCATACCGACAAAGTATGTTAGAGAGCATCCATACGAAAACAGGCGTACCAGCCTGGTACGTGATGCTTGACGAGAGACAAGAAATATTGGCTGGCGTAGGTGTCATTGTGAACGATTTCCATCGTCGCAAAGATCTCACGCCCAATGTATGTGCCCTTTATGTAGAAGATTCCTATCGCAGACAAGGTATCGCACGGAAGCTATTGACACATGCCTGTAACGAACTGGCAGCACACGGCATACGACAATGCTATCTCATCACTGGTCATACGGACCTCTATGAGCATTACGGTTGGAGTTTCTATGGAGTGATTGAGGAAGAGGAAGGCAGTCCCATCCGCTGTTATCAGAAAGAACTTTGAAAGCAGTTCTTACGGACAGCGATGCCCGTATTTAAGCAAACAGGACATATAAAGAAGGCGAGCCTTTTGACTCGCCTCTCTTTATATGTATATATTATTTATATAGGTATCATCCCAAGAAAGAGATGAGCACACCTGCTGCCACTGCCGAACCAATGACACCCGAGATATTGCTGGACATACAGTAGTTGAGTACGTGGTTCTTGGAGTCGTACTTGGTAGCAATATCGTTGCAGACACGACTTGCCATGGGTACAGCACTCAAACCTGTAGCACCAATCAACGGATTGATTTTCTTCTTGGTGAAAAGGTTGAACAGCTTGACCAGGAAGACACCGCTGGCGATGGAAAGGCCGAAAGCGAAGAATCCGCCGATGACAATACCGATGGTGGTCCAGTTGAGGAAGGCATCCACCGTCATGGTAGCACCCACGCAAAGTCCCAAGAAGATGGTGGCTGCATTCATAATGCCATTGGAGGCAGCGTTGAACAATCTGTTGGTATCGGCACCCACCTCCTTCAGCAGATTACCGAACATCAACATACCTATCAAGGGCACTGCCGAAGGCACAAACAGAGCTACCACGGTAGTGACTGCAACGGGGAAAATAATCTTCAGCACACGCAGATTCTTGATTTCGGTCTTCGAGGGATAGAGCTTCTCCTGCTGTTTCATATTAATCATCAACTCCTTACGTGTACAGGTCAGCTTGACAACCAGCGGAATGATGACAGGTACCAACGCCATGTAGGAGTAAGCTGCGATGGCAATGGGACCCAGCAGATGGGGAGCCAGCTTGATGGTGGTAAAGATGGCCGTGGGACCGTCGGCACCTCCGATGATGCCCAACGAAGCAGCCTCCTGCAGCGTGAACTGGCCGGATGCCACTGCAATGAGCAATACAGAGAAGATGCCGAACTGAGCTGCCGCACCGAAGATGGCCAGACGCAAGTTGCGGAGCATGGGGCCAAAGTCGGTAAGCGCACCTACACCCATAAAGATGATAGGAGGCAACAGTCCGCTCTTAATCAGCGCATAGTACAAGAAGTTCATCAGTCCCAACTCATGCGCGATTTCGGGCAACGACATCTCCCAAATGTTCCTCATCTCACCATTGGCCAGCGTCACCAACCCTTCGGAGTTAGCCTGGATGACCCCCATCTCCCCGCCGGGGAAGTTGGCAATGAGCACCCCGAAAGCAATGGGGATGAGCAACAGCGGCTCATAATGCTTCTTGATGCCCAGGTAGAGGAGGACGAAGGCCAGCAGATACATGATGAGGAACGACGGCTGTGCGGCAATGTTGCTGAAAGCCGTCATATCATAGAGTTTGCTAAATATCTCTTCCATTATCCAATCTTCATTAATACATCATCTTCAGATACAGAGTCGCCCGGATGGAGGCAGATGGCCACGATGGTACCGTCTATGTCGGCACGGATGGCATTGTAGGTCTTCATGGCTTCGATGTAGCAGAGGAGGTCACCCTTCTTCACCTTATCACCTACCTTGACCGGTGTCTCCTGCGCATTCTTCACCAAGAAGAACTTGCCCTCCAGCGGAGCAGGCACATCCTGTCCTTCGCCTACAGGGGCTGTCACCTTATCGGTAGCAGAAGCAGGCAGGTCGATGTCGCCGTAAGCCACCGTCACGCGATAGGCCTGACCGTCTACCTGTACGGTGAGTGTCTTGGGTTTGGCATCGTCCATAGGCGACTTGTCGCGTTCGGCACGGCGCTTCTCCACATCGGCCAGGAAGTCTTCCTTTGCCTTACCACTCTTGTATGCCTCATACTGTGCAGGATGCATCGCATACTCGAAGAGCTCTTCGTCGTCCTCGCCCAGTTCCCACTTGTTCTCCTTCATCATCTTACGATACTTGTCAAGTGCATCGGGATAGTTGTCCTGCGGATTGCCGACGAAGAATTTGCGTCCCTCGCGTTCGGCCTTCTCGATGATCTCGGGTGCCAGTTCGCCGGGCAGCTTGCCGGCCTTGCCCAGAATCATATCCCAGATGTCGTCGGCAATCATGCCCCAACGTTCCTTACCTTTCTCCATGGCAATGACATTCATCATAGCCAGATTCTTGACATACTGGCTGAAGGGAGTCACCAAAGGAGGATAACCTACGCGAGGCCATACGTATGCCACCTCGTTGAACAGCTTGATGAGCAGCTCGTCCTGCTTCATGAAGGGGAGGTTGCGTTTGGCCTTATACTTGTTGATAGACTCCAGATTGCTCTCCAGGTCGGCCATCAACGAGCCCATCATACCGCCAGGCAGACCCGGAGCGATGAGCAGCGAGTTCATCAGACGGTTGCGCGGCGAGATGTAGAGACCCAAGAAATCGTCCATGAACTCCTGAATGAGGGCACGCACCTTCATATAAGCCTCCATGTTGATGTCGGGCACCTGATAACCGGCATCCCGCAACATGGCCTGCACACTCAGCAGGTCGGCATGGCCTGTACCCCAAGAGAGAGGTTCCATACCTACGTCAATGTAGTCGCAGCCGGCCTCACATACTTCCAGAATGCTGGCCATGTTGAAACCAGGACCGGCATGGCTGTGATACTGCACAGGGATATTCTTAATCTGCTTGATGCCAGCCACAATCTTGCCCAGCGATACCGGCCGACCGATACCGGCCATATCCTTGATACAGATTTCGTCGGCACCGGCCTCGATAAGCTGCTTGGCCATATTGACATAGTACTCAACGGTATGCACGGGCGAGAAGGTGATGCAGAGCGAGCACTGCGAAATCATGCCTGCCGCATGGGCATATCCGATAGAGGGAATAATGTTGCGGACATCGTTCAGTCCGCAGAATGTACGTGTAATGTCTGTTCCCTGCGCCTTCTTCACCTTATAGAAGAGTTTGCGCACATCAGCGGGAACAGGGCTCATACGGAGTCCGTTCAGGGCACGATCCAACATGTGTGTCTGTATGCCAGCATCGTGGAAGGGTTTGGTCCATGCACGCACAGCCTTATTCGGATTCTCGCCGAACAAAAGATTCACTTGTTCAAAACCACCTCCGTTTGTCTCGACACGGGCAAAGCAACCCATCTCGACAATGGCCGGAGCAACCTTAACCAGCTGGTCTACACGAGGCACATACTTACCGGCACTCTGCCACATGTCACGGAAGACCAAGCTGAACTTCACTTCTCTTTTCATTGATTTAATTGGGGATAATGTGTGATGTAATATTATATCTTCTCAACTTTTGCCACTCTGCCTTTTCCCTGAGTCACTACGGTAACGGCCGCATCAATGGCAGCACGGATATTGGCCGGAATGGGAGCAGGTGCATTGGCATCGCGCTTGACCGGAGCAACCTCCTCTGGTACATACTTGTTGACAAATGCTGTAAGTGACTTACCTAAAAAGATAACTATCAACAAGATAGCAAATACGGTACACATACCTACCACCATCAGCAAAAGTGCTTCATTCAAATTTTCCATATAATAGTTTATTAGTAATTTAGCGGGTTTTCTAAAAAATCGCACGAAATTAGCAATAATTGATGAGAGACTTGCGCCAAACAATGATAAAAGATGCTAAATTGAAGAATCGCATCCGTCTGAGGGATATCTACTGCCGGTCTGCCATTTTGAGCTCTGGCTCAAGCTTGTAAACATTTCTCACCGCACCCCTTGGGAAAAGGTCGGCCGACATGGTAAACAAACGATTACAAGGAGGAGAGCTGGCCTCAGAAGCTGTTTTTTTGGCCCAAACTGTTTTTTTTAATGAAAAGCCACACTTTTCTTCAACACTTTTTCGTTCAAGTCAAATGCTTTTCGTAATTTTGGCGTGAATCTGATAAAGAGGAGATTCCTTTATCCACTTCAATGTGTATATAAGTAATATAATATAATTAAATATAACTCCGAACAATATGGAAAACAAAATTCAAGAGTTGACCGACAAGATCTACCGCGAAGGTGTAGAAAAGGGAAACGAAGAGGCTCAGAAGCTTATTGCACAAGCCCGTGAAGAGGCAAAGAAGATTGTAGATGAAGCCCGCCAAGAGGCTGAATCGGTAGTGGCAGAAGCACATCGGAAAGCTGAAGAACTGGCTGACAACACCCGCTCGGAACTGAAACTGTATACGGGACAAGCGGTGAATGCGCTGAAATCGGAAATTGCCAATCTGTTAACCAACCGCATCGTAGAGGCCGATGTGAAGGCTTTTGCCGCCAACAAAGAGTATTTGAATGCCTTTATCGTCTCACTGGCCTCCCGCTGGAGCATTGACGAACCCATTGTCATCGCCACATCGGATGCTGAAGATTTGAAGAAATACTTCACAGCCAAAGCGAAAGAACTGATGGACAAAGGGGTGAAGATAGAACAGGTGAACGGACAGAAGACGCTGTTTTCCGTATCTCCCGCCGACGGCTCATACAAACTGAACTTCGGCGAAGAGGAGTTCATGAACTACTTCAAAGAATTCCTGCGTCCGCAATTGGTAGAAATGCTGTTCGACAAATAATCCTATAAGGCTTATGAGTAAGTACTATTGCCTGGTGGCCGGATTGCCGGAACTTTCGCTGGAAGACAGCAAGCTGAGCTATACGGTGGCCGACTTCAAGAGCGAACTCTACCCCGCCCTGTCCGATTCGGACAAGCGGCTGGCTGATTTGTTCTACCTGAAGTTCGACAACGCCAATGTGCTGAAGCTGCTGAAGGACCGCGAGGCTCCCATTGATTCGCGCGGGAACTACACTGCCGAGGAACTGCTGGAGTGCATCGCCCTGCTGAAGGAGGGAGACTCACTGCCCGACAGCCGATTCCCGGCCTACCTCTCCACCTTTGTATCCGAATACTTCGCCACACCGGCTACCGAGTGGGGGCGCACACTGCCCGAAGACCGTTTGGCAGCCCTCTACTATGCCTATGCAATGAAGTGCGGCAACCGCTTCGTTGCCTCGTGGTTTGACTTCAACCTGAACATCAGCAACCTGCTGGTAGCTCTCACAGCCCGAAAATACAAAATGGAGGTGGCTCCGCTTATAGTGGGCGATACGGACGTTTGTCAGGCATTGCGCACCAGCAACGCCCGCGACTTTGGCCTGAGCAGCGAAGTGGACTATCTGGAACAGGTGATGAAGACAGCAGAAACAGAAGATCTGGTGGAACGGGAAAAACGGATTGACCGGATGCGTTGGGAGTGGATGGAAGAGGCTTCCTTCTTCAACTACTTCACCATAGAGCGTCTGCTGGTCTTCCTTTTGCAGATAGAGATGATAGAACGTTGGATTTCACTGGATAAGGAAGAAGGCAACCGCCTGTTCCGCAGCCTAATCGCCGCTTTGAAAGACGAAGTGAGCATCCCGGCGGAATTCCACTAAACGCAGAACCCGTAATACCCAAAACTAAAAATCTAAAAATACTATAATATAATATGGCAACAAAAGGAACTGTTTGTGGCGTAATTGCCAATATGGTGACCCTCACCGTCGACGGACCGGTAGCACAAAATGAGATTTGCTACATCTCGACCGGTGGAGACAAGTTGATGGCAGAGGTTATTAAGGTGGTAGGTGCCCAGGTCTACGTGCAGGTGTTTGAAAGCACACGCGGACTGAAGGTAGGAGCCGAAGCCGAATTTACCGGACACATGCTGGAAGTGACGCTGGGTCCAGGTATGCTCTCAAAGAACTACGACGGTCTGCAGAATGACCTGGACAAGATGGAAGGGGTATTCCTGAAACGCGGACAATATACCTATCCGCTGGACAAGGAGCGGAAATGGCACTTTGTGCCTCTGGCAAAAACCGGCGACCAAGTAGAAGCCTCAGCCTGGCTGGGACAGGTGGAGGAGAACTTCCAACCGCTGAAGATTATGGTACCCTTCCAACAGAAAGGAATCTGTACCGTGAAGTCCATCGCAGCAGAAGGCGACTATACAATCAAGGATACCGTCTGCGTACTGACCGATGCCGAAGGAAATGAAATCAAAGTGAACATGATACAGAAATGGCCTGTAAAAAGAGCCATGACCAACTACAGAGAGAAGCCACGTCCCTTCAAACTTCTGGAGACGGGTGTACGTGTCATCGACACAGTAAACCCCATCGTAGAGGGTGGTACAGGCTTCATCCCCGGCCCCTTCGGTACAGGCAAGACGGTGCTGCAGCACGCCATCTCCAAACAGGCAGAGGCCGACATCGTGATTATCGCAGCCTGCGGTGAGCGTGCCAACGAGGTAGTGGAAATCTTCACGGAGTTCCCCGAACTGGTGGATCCGCACACAGGACGCAAGCTGATGGAACGTACCATCATCATTGCCAACACCTCAAACATGCCGGTGGCCGCCCGTGAAGCGTCGGTCTACACAGCCATGACCATTGCCGAATATTACCGCAGCATGGGACTGAAGGTACTACTGATGGCCGACTCCACCTCACGCTGGGCACAGGCATTGCGTGAGATGTCCAACCGTATGGAGGAGCTGCCTGGCCCCGACGCCTTCCCCATGGACCTCTCGTCCATCATCTCGAACTTCTACGGTAGAGCTGGCTATGTGTTGCTGAACAACGGCGCAACAGGTTCCATTACCTTCATCGGAACCGTATCGCCTGCAGGCGGTAACCTGAAGGAGCCGGTTACGGAAAATACCAAGAAGGTGGCACGCTGCTTCTATGCACTGGAACAGGACCGCGCCGATAAGAAACGCTATCCGGCCGTGAATCCGATTGATTCATACTCGAAATACATTGAATATCCTGAGTTTGAAGCGTACATCTCCAACCGCATCAATGACCAATGGATAGGCAAGGTGAACGAAATAAAGACACGCCTGCAACGCGGAAAGGAAATTGCCGAGCAAATCAACATTCTGGGTGATGACGGCGTACCGGTAGAGTATCACGTCATCTTCTGGAAATCGGAACTGATAGACTTCGTCATCCTGCAGCAGGATGCCTTCGACGAGATAGATGCCGTGACCCCGATGGAACGTCAGGAGGAGATTCTGAACATGGTCATCGACATCTGCCACACAGAGTTTGCATTCGACAATTTCAACGAGGTGATGGACTACTTCAAGAAGATGATCAACATCTGCAAGCAGATGAACTACTCGCCTTTCCAATCGGAGCAGTACAACGATTTCCGCCGCCAACTGCAAGAGTTGATACAGCAACGGGCTACGAGTGACAAATGACAATTGTTAATCGCTTATTTTTAATTTTAAATTATTAATTGATAAAAATGGCAACAAAAGCATTCCAAAAGATATATACCAAGATTACCCAGATTACCAAAGCTACCTGTTCGCTGAAAGCTACCGGTGTGGGGTATGACGAACTGGCTACCGTAAACGGCAAGCTGGCACAGGTGGTAAAGATTGCCGGCGACGACGTGACACTGCAGGTGTTTGAGGGAACGGAAGGTATCCCCACCAATGCCGAAGTGGTATTCCTGGGCAAAGCGCCCACCATCAAGGTGAGCGAACAATTGGCCGGACGATTCTTCAACGCTTTCGGCGACCCGATAGACGGCGGACCGGCCATCGAAGGAACAGAAGTGGAAATCGGCGGACCGTCGGTAAACCCTGTACGACGCAAGCAGCCCTCTGAACTGATAGCCACAGGTATTGCCGGCATCGACCTGAACAATACGCTGGTATCAGGACAAAAGATTCCTTTCTTTGCCGATCCGGACCAACCCTTCAACCAGGTGATGGCCAACGTGGCCCTGCGTGCCGAGACAGACAAGATTATATTGGGAGGTATGGGTATGACCAACGACGACTATCTCTACTTCAAGAACGTATTCTCCAACGCCGGTGCGCTGGACCGCATTGTCAGCTTCATGAACACGACGGAGAATCCGCCGGTGGAACGTCTGCTGATTCCCGATATGGCACTGACTGCCGCCGAGTACTTCGCTGTAGAAAAGAACGAAAAGGTACTGGTACTGCTGACCGATATGACCTCCTACTCCGATGCCCTGGCCATCGTATCAAACCGTATGGACCAGATTCCGTCCAAGGACTCCATGCCGGGCTCGCTCTATTCAGACCTGGCCAAGATTTACGAGAAGGCAGTACAGTTCCCCAGCGGCGGATCCATCACCATCATCGCCGTGACGACCCTTTCGGGCGGCGACATCACACATGCTGTGCCCGACAATACGGGTTACATCACCGAAGGACAGCTCTTCCTGCGCCGCGACAGCGATATCGGTAAGGTCATCGTCGACCCGTTCCGCTCGTTGTCACGTCTGAAACAACTCGTCACCGGAAAGAAGACCCGCAAGGACCACCCGCAGGTGATGAATGCAGCCGTACGTCTGTATGCCGATGCTGCCAACGCCAAGACCAAGCTGGAGAACGGTTTCGACCTCACCAACTACGACGAACGCACACTGGCCTTCGCCAAGGACTACTCCAACCAGCTGCTGGCTATCGACGTCAATCTGGACACTACGGAAATGCTGGACGTAGCCTGGAGCCTCTTCGGCAAATATTTCCGTCCGGAAGAGGTGAACATCAAGAAGGAACTGGTAGACCAATACTGGCCGGAAGGAAAATAAGCTACGAGCTACAAGTGACGAGCTACGAGTGACAATTTTTAATTATTAATTATTAATTGAATAAACGGTGATTAAGTTTCAATATAACAAGACCTCGCTCCAGCAGCTGGAAAAGCAACTGAAAGTGCGGGTACGCACCCTCCCCATCATCAAGAACAAGGAGAGTGCCCTGCGCATGGAGGTGAAACGTTGCAAGACCGATGCCACGGCACTGGAAGAGAGGCTGGAAAAGGAGATTCAGGCTTACGAAAGCATGTTTGCCCTTTGGAACGAATTTGACGCCTCGCTCATCAAAGTGAGCGATGTACACTTAGGTGTCAAAAAGATTGCCGGCGTACGGGTGCCGCTACTCGAAAACGTAGATTTCGAGATACGACCGTACAGCCTGTTCAACGCCCCCAAATGGTATGCCGACGGACTGAATCTGCTGCAGGAACTGGCACACACAGCTATTGAGCGCGAGTTTACCGTGGCCAAGCTGAACCTGCTGGAACATGCACGCAAGAAGACGACGCAGAAGGTGAACCTGTTTGAAAAGGTGCAGATACCTGGATATCAGGATGCGTTGCGCAAAATCAAACGCTTCATGGAAGATGAGGAGAACCTTTCCAAATCGTCGCAGAAAATCATGAAATCACACCAGGAAAAAAGAAAGGAGGCTGAGGCATGATTACACGAATGAAGAGACTGACCTTCTTGGTCTATCATAAGGAGTACGAGAGCTTCCTGGACCGAATCAGGGAACTGGGAGTGGTACATGTCATCGAAAAGCAACAGGGCGAGATGGACGAACACCTGCTGCAGTACACCCAGAAAAGGACACTCTACAAGAACATGCTGCAGGCCATGTATATGCTGGCCGACAAGCAACCTGCAGAAAAGGCTGAAAAAAAGATTTCGGCCGATGAACTGGTGAAGCAGTACGACGCTTTGCAGACACGCATACAAGAGTTGAACCAGCAACTGCCTGCCATCGACAAAGAGATAGCGCAGATGGAAGCATGGGGCGACTTCGACTGGGAATCAGTACGCAAACTGCAACGGGCCGGCTGGTACGTCCAGTTCTATGCGTGTGCCGAACGCGACTATCAACCGGATTGGGAAGAGACATACAATGCCATCGTGATGAACGAGGGCAATCCACGCCACTTTGTCACGGTGACACCTGCTCCGGCTACCCTCGATCTGGAGCCCCTTCGCCTGCCTGCCCTCAGTCTGAAGCAGCTGAAAGCGAAGAGGCACGATACAGAAGTGATGCTGGCCGACAGCACCGAACAGCTGAAAGCATTCTGCAAAGCACACTACTGCGACCTGGAAGCGTACAACGCCCAGCTGCAGGATGACATTGACCTGCTGAAGGTAAAACTGAACAGCGAGCAAGCTGCCGAAGGAACTGTCAAGCTATTGGAAGGCTGGGTGCCCGAAGAGAATGTGCCACAGGTAGAGCAACTGCTCAACGAACAAGGTGTATGCTACGATATGCGCAACGCCACCCGTGAAGACCGCGTACCGGTAAAACTGAAGAACAATGCCTTTACACGCATGTACGAGGTATTGACGAAAATGTATGGTATGCCCAGCTTCACAGACTTTGACCCCACACCCATCGTTGCCCCCTTCTTCTCCCTCTTCTTTGCCTTCTGTATGGGCGATGCAGGATATGGTCTGATTCTGATTCTGCTTGGTTTCCTGCTGAAGAAGAAGTTGGGCAAGGATATGGCCGGCATGATGAATCTGGTCATCACCTTGGGTATCTTCACCACGGTATTTGGTGCCATATTGGGAACATTCTTTGGCATTAGCCTGATAAATAGCGGACTGCCTGAGAGTCTGAAGCAATTCATCATAGCCGGCAACGTAGAATTGTTCGGTTCGACGTACGACAAGCAAATGGTGCTGGCTTTGGGAATCGGTGTGGTTCACATCTGCATAGCCATGACGGTGAAAGCTATCAATAGTACGGTGTTCTACGGCTTCAAAGAGTCGCTCAGTGCCTGGGGCTGGTGGTTGCTTGTAGTGGGCGGCGTGGTCATCGGCACCCTTTCGTTCCTCAGCCTCATTCCGGCCGAGGTATCGCAATGGGCCTTTATCATTGTCGGAGGCATCGCTGCCATAGGCATCTATCTGCTGAATAATCTGCATCGCAACCCGTTGGTCAACATCGGAGCCGGATTGTGGGATACTTACAATATGGCCTCAGGCTTGTTGGGCGATACCCTCTCCTACATCCGTCTGTTTGCCCTCGGACTGGCCGGCGGTATGCTGGGACAGACATTCAACACACTGGCACTGATGGTGGTCGACGGACAAGAAGGCATAGGAGCCGTGTTCGGATGGATAGGTTTCAGCCTCATCATCCTGATAGGCCATACGCTGAACATCGCCATGTCGTGCCTCAGTGCATTTGTACACCCGTTGCGTCTGACGTTCGTGGAATATTTCAAGAATGCCGGTTACGACGGAAAGGGAATGGAATACAAACCATTTAAAAAGTAACGTCGGGTGAACTCACCCCTATTGAAAAATTGAAAACTAAAATAATAACAACAAAAAAACGAAAGCATTATGAATGAATTATTAGGTTATTTGGGAATGGGCCTGATGCTGGGCCTGGCCGGTATCGGCAGCTGCTATGGAACGACTATCGCCGGTAATGCGGCAGAAGGTGCGTTGAAGAAAGACCCTTCGAAGTCGTCAGGCTACATGATTCTCTCTGCATTGCCCGCTACACAGGGTCTGTATGGTTTCTTGGCCTTCCTGCTCCACTTTGGTAAGGTGACGGCCGAGACCGGTACACTGTGGTTTGGTGTAGGTCTGGGAGTAGGTCTGGTTTGCCTCTTCTCGGCTATCCGCCAAGGACAGGTGTGTGCCAACGGTATCGTAGGTGTTTCTCAGGGACACGATGTTCAGACTAACACCATGATTTACGCCGCCTTGCCCGAGTTCTACGCCATCTTGGCACTGGTAGCCACCTTCTTGGTATAACCTTCCCTTCACAAAAGGGCCGCTTTTGCCTGCGCGGATACGTGCGGATCGGTCCGTCTCACGGGACGGACTCCTCTCCGCATTGTCCGCGCAGACTTTTTTATACCCCTGCACTATTCCGATTGTCGAATTTTTTGTTTACTTTTGTATCACACCAACCAACTTAATCCGTGAATCATGATGAAAGAGAGAATTCTGACTATCACCGGTTACTTAGTATGCCTGTTTACCGTATGGCATATCGGCATCTGTCCGCTCATGGCACAAAGCCCGACCCAGGCCGACAATGAGTTTATCATCAACGGTGTCGTTCGTGACAAAGAGAACAGACGGAAGCTGGAGAATGTGACCATCTCGCTGGCCGGAACGTCGATGGGCACCGTGACCAATGCCGATGGTGTCTTCTCTCTGAAGATTCCCCGTCGGCTGGCCTCTTCGCAACTGGAGTTCTCACACATCGGCTATCAGAACACCCACTTCTCTTCGCTGATACCGGACAATGCCAACGACCTGTTTGTCACAATATGGATGACTCCTGCCAGCCACATGCTGGACGAGGTGGTGGTGTTTGGCGGCGATGCCCGGCGCCTTGTGGAAGAGGCACTGAAAAAAATACCCGCCAACTATCCGAATACCGAGAGTCTGTTGAGCGCCTTCTATCGGGAGACCATACAAAAGGGACATCGTTATATCGGGGTTTCCGAGGCAATGATGGATGTATACAAAACAGCCTACACCCAACGCAGCCCCGACCATGACAAAGTCCAGTTGGCCAAGGCACGCCGACTGGTAAGCCAAAGGCAGTCAGATACGCTGGCCGTAAAAGTGGTAGGAGGACCGAATCTGGCCCTCTATCTGGACGTGGTGAAGAATGGTGATGCACTGTTCGATGAACAGACGCTCAACTACTATCTCTTTGAGCAGGAACCGTCTGTTCTGTTGGACAATCGGGTACAATATGTCGTCCGTTTCCGCCCGTGTGTCCGTTTGGAATACCCCTTGCTCATTGGAAGAGTGTTCATCGACCGCGAACACCTGTCATTCACCCGCGCAGAGTTCTCGCTCGACCTTTCCGACCGGGAGAAAGCCATATCCGCCATTCTTCAAAAGAAACCCACCGGACTCCGCTTTCGTCCGTTGGAAGTCAACTTCCTCGTCACCTATCACCAGCAGGGAGAGACCACCTGGCTGCATTACATCTGCAATGAAATCCGTTTCAAGTGCGACTGGAAGCGGAAGATGTTCTCCTCCTCATACAGTGCCCGTTCGGAAATGGTGGTGGTGGAACGTGAAGAGCATACCGACCGACTCATAGCCCGCAGGGATGCATTCAAGCCTCAACAGGTGTTCTATGACATGGTGAAAGCGTATTGGAATGAGGACTACTGGAAAGACTATAACATCATCGAGCCAACAGAGTCATTGGAAAATGCCGTAAAAAAACTGAAGCGGCAATAGGCACTCCGAGTGATATTATTACTATTTTTGCACGGCAATTACCAAATCGGGACAAGAGAATGAATGAGAAAAGCGTATTGCATCCACTGATGTTAGCCGGCACGGGAAGTGACGTTGGCAAGAGTGTACTGGCGGCAGCCTTTTGCCGCATTTTCTTGCAAGACGGCTTTACCCCTGCTCCCTTCAAGGCACAAAACATGGCTCTCAACTCCTACGCCACTCCCGAAGGACTGGAAATAGGCCGGGCACAAGCCGTACAGGCAGAAGCAGCAGGCGTTCCCTGCCATACAGACATGAATCCGCTGCTTCTGAAACCCCAAAACGACCACACCTGTCAGGTGGTACTGAATGGTATAGCCATCGGCCAGCAAGATGCCTGCGAGTATTTCCACAAAGGACCCCGACGGGAATCATTGCGAAAAGAGGTCTGTGAGGCATTCGACCGTCTCTCCCGCCGATACAACCCCATCGTATTGGAGGGAGCCGGCAGTTTGGCAGAAATCAACCTTCACGATGTCGATCTAGTGAACATGCCTATGGCTCTCCATGCCCATGCTGACGTATTGCTGGTGGGCGACATCGACCGTGGCGGAGTATTTGCCAGCATCTACGGTTCCCTGCTCCTGCTTTCCCCCGAAGAACGTCGCCGTGTCAAAGGCATCCTCATCAACAAGTTCAGAGGAGACCTGAGTCTGTTTGAATCCGGAGTTCAAATGCTGGAAGAGCTATGTGGCATCCCAGTAGTCGGTGTCATCCCTTATTACCACGATATCCTCATTGAGGAAGAGGATTCGCTGGCATTGGCACAGAAATCCTTGCAAGCCCGACAAGGCAAAGTGAACGTGGCAGTCATCTTGCTGCGTCACCTCAGCAACTTTACCGACTTCAATGTGCTGGAACAGGATCCGCGTGTACATCTGTTTTATACCAACAACGTGGAGGAGATTGAAAAAGCAGACATCATACTCCTGCCGGGCAGCAAAAGCACCATAGACGACCTGAACGAACTGAGACGTTGCGGAGCAGCGCAAGCCATCATACGTGCCCACCGCAAAGGAGCTACTGTAATGGGTATCTGCGGCGGCTATCAGATGATGGGAGCCGAGATTAGAGACCCATACCATGTGGAAGGCGATATAGAAATGATGCCAGGACTGGGATTGCTTCCTATAGTCACCGAGATGCAAGGCAAAAAGGTGACCCGGCAAGTACACTTCCGACTATACCAACGGCCGGAAGCAGGTCTGATGGAGGGATATGAAATACACATGGGAGTCACCCGTCCCCAGTCGGAAGGGAAGAACTTTACTCCCCTCAACCGGCTCGAAGAAGGGGATTCGGACGGATGTCTGGGAAGTTCCACTTGCCTGGGTAGTTATATCCATGGCATCCTGGACAACCCGGCTTTCATCGATTTCCTGCTGGAACCACATCAGGAAAAAATCCATACCACGAACACCCCGTTCAACTATCATCAATTTAAAGAAACGCAATATGACAAGCTGGCAGCCCATGTACGTGCACACATCAATCTGCCGCTTGTCTATGAAATACTAACCCAAGATTATGATTAACGGACACGGAGACGATGCATACACCTATTCTACAGCCATCGTTTCGGACTTCAGTTCCAACGTATATAACCGACAGGATTTGAGCGGACTCAAGGCGCATTTGCGCCACAGCATGGAGAGTATCGAACACTATCCGGAACCTGCTCCCTACTTGCTGGAGGCACAGTTAGCAACCTATCATCGCCTGCGGTCTACAGAGGTGTGCGTCACCAGCGGAGCAACCGAAGCCATCTATCTGATTGCCCAGGCCTTCCGAGGCACCCACAGTGCCGTGGTGCAACCCACCTTCAGCGAATACGCCGATGCCTGCCGGATGCATGCACACCCACTTACTTCGCTCTATCGCCTGCCCGATGTACACGAGCACTACCAGTTACCTGCCGATGTACGTATGCTCTGGCTTTGCAATCCCAACAATCCTACCGGAGGAGTCACCGAACACTCGCATCTGCAGGCATTGCTCCAGCAAAATCCGGAGGTGCTGTTTGTGGTAGACCAGTCGTATGAAGCCTTCACCCGCGCCCCGCTTCTTTCAGCCTCAGAAGGAACCCGCCTGCCTAACCTGCTGTTGCTCCATTCACTGACCAAACGCTATGGCATACCCGGTCTCCGTTTAGGATACGTCACCGGCTGTGCCGGACTGCTGCAGCGCCTGCGTTCCCATCGTATTCCCTGGTCGGTCAACAGTCTGGCCATCCAAGGCGGACTCTACCTGACAAGTCACCCCTCCGAAGCAGACTTTCCGCTGGAAACGTATCTGCAAGAGGCCGAACGGCTACGCAACCGGCTGCTGCAGTTGAAGGTCATCGACGTGTGGGAGACGCAGACCCACTTTATGCTCTGCCGTCTGCGCTTCGGTAACGCATCGGCTCTGAAAGAATATCTGGTCCACGCCCATGGCATACTGATTCGCGATGCATCCAACTTCGAAGGACTAGACGAGCATTTCTTCCGCATAGCCACCCAAAGTCCAGAAGAGAACGACAGACTGGTACAAGGCATTGAAGCATTTATATCCCTATAAGATAAGAAAGGAGAAGATACTATGTTGAATCTGATTGTAGCTTATCTGCTCGACCGAATCTGGGGAGACCCACTTTGGCTTCCTCATCCCGTCGTGGGTTTCGGACGACTTATTTCGTGGGGAGAACACCGATTGAATCGCGGTAACCATCGCCGCCTCAAAGGCGCCTTTCTGACAGCAACGTTAGTGGCAGGTACCTACCTGCTGACTTACAGTCTGCTGCTAGGTGCCGGACACATTACCCCCTGGCTGGCTTCTGTAGTCTCCACACTCCTGCTGTTCTACGGTCTGGCCGGCACCACACTGATACGCGAGGTACGCGAAGTGTTTCGGGCAGTTGACCGTTCGACCGAGGAGGGCAGGAAACAAGTGGCACGCATTGTAGGACGCGACACCCGTGAATTGACCGACCAGGAGATTCGGACAGCTGCTCTGGAGACACTGGCCGAGAACTTGAACGACGGGGTGATTGCCCCTCTCTTCTGGTATGCTCTGTTGGGTGTGCCCGGCATGATGGCTTACAAGATGGTGAATACACTGGATTCCATGATTGGCTACCGCATCCCCCGTTATCTGCATTTCGGCTGTCCGGCAGCCCGACTGGATGATCTTGCCGGCTATCTGCCAGCCCGCCTCACCGCTCTGCTGATGATACTGGTAGCCGGTCGCCCCTCGCTGTTGGGCTTCGTCCGCCGGCAAGGATGCCGACATGCCAGTCCCAATTCCGGCTACCCGGAAGCCGCTTTGGCCGGCATCCTGAATTGTCGCTTCGGAGGGTCCCATCACTACTTCGGTGTAGAAGTATGGAAACCCTTCATCGGCACCAACGACCGTCCGCTGACCACGGCCGACATGGAACGGTCTGTACGCATCAACCGCCTGGCAGAGTTAGCGGCCATCGCCCTATGCTGCCTCACAACGTTAGGTTGACAATGCCGCCGTAGGGAGTCAGCGCACTGAAAGCCTCTTCGGGACGCAGCACACCGGCATAAATCTGTGCACAAATCAGCACACCGCCATGTGCAAAACAGGCCACCCGCCGGCAGGTGGAGTGACGCAGTTCATCCAGAAACCGGGCTACCCGTTCATACTGCATGGCGAAAGATTCCCCTCCGGTAGCAGGCACATGCAGATAGTCGTTGTACCACGCTGCCAGACGGGGATCTCGGATGGCAGCGAACGGTTGCATCTCCCACTCGCCGAAGTCTATCTCCAACAAGCGTCGGTCAGGCCGTGCCTGCGGGTAGCCGCAATAGGTAGCCAGACGGGTACACCGGCTCAACGGACTGGTATAGACTTGGTCAAACGGGGCAAACTTCTCCAGTTCCCTGGCCGTCACGGCAGCCTCTTCTTCAAACGTATCGCGCAGCGGCACATCACTCTGCCCATAGCAGGTACCCGGCTGCACATCTACCGCCGTATGGCGAATCAACGTTATCTCAATCATCGTTCCTTTTGTTCTCCGTTACACATCAGTAATTGATTGCTAAATAAGCTATATAAAAACTAAGTTCACACAACATGAAAGTGGCTCCGCAGCAATCGCCGGTGTATCCTTGCAGACGACGTTTCATCCAACGGCACAGCAAACCGAAGACGAGGAGCGGCACCGGCAGGATGTACCAGCAGCGCAAAGGCAGCAACAAAAGAACCGGCACCCATCCGCCCACCAGCGAGACCAGCCACTCGGCGGCGGTCATGCGGCGATACACTACACGTGCCTTGCTATCCTGCTCCTTACGGGCGTATGGCAGCAGATTGATAATCTGCGACGCACAGCATTTGGCCCATGCATCCCCGCACAGCACCATGACACACAACAGACTGACCGGCAGCTGCGCCAACTGCGTCAGCAGGAGGAAGTAGACTACCAGTCCCACTACCCCATAGGTACCGATGTGAGAGTCTTTCATGATGGCCAGCGTCTGTTCGCGTGTAGTGCCTCCGCCAAATCCGTCGCAGCAGTCGGCCAGTCCATCCTCGTGCAGGCATCCCGTCAGCAACAAGCGCGCCACCACCGCTGCCATCCATGCCAACGAGACAGGCAATACCTGTGCTACCAACCATAGCGTAGCCGCCATGACACCTCCCGTCAGCCAGCCTACCAACGGCCAGTAGGGCACCACATGCTTGAAGCTATCGGCCGGCACCCGGGATATCCTCCAGAAAGGCAACCGTGTGAAGAAGATACATGCAGCCAGCAGATTCATACGGTCAGAAATATTTGGTGATGGAGGCGTGCGCAAAGCTATCCATCTCGTTCAGCATACGCACAGCCGATTCCAGAATGGGGTACGCACAAATGGCACCCGTCCCTTCGCCCAGCCGCAAGCCCAGATTCAGCAACGGACGGGCACCCAAGGCCTGCAATACCAGGCGATGTCCGCACTCGTCCCCCTGATGGCCATAGACGGCATAATGCTTTACATCCGGATAAAGGCTTGCAGCCGCCAGCATACAGTTGGTCATGATGAATCCGTCCACCAGTATCAGCACACCCCGTTCAGCCGCCCGCAGCATGGCACCTACCGCCATCACCATCTCTAGTCCGCCAAAGTAGCGGATGATGTCGCGGGCCGAACCGTCGCCCCGATAGTTGTCCAATGCCCGGTGCAGCACATCGTATTTGTGTCGGATGCCCTCTTCATCCAGTCCGCTGCCTGCTCCCACGCACTGCTCCAGCGGGATGTGGGCCAGACAGCTCATCCAGAGCGACGAGGCCGATGTGTTTCCTATTCCCATCTCACCGAAGCTCAACACGTTGCTTCCTTCGGCGATGCAGCTGTCCGTCACCGCTACTCCGTGTTCCAGACACAGTTTCATCTCCTCCTCCGTCATGGCCGCCTCGTACAGGAAGTTCCGCGTGCCGCGGCGTACTTTCCGGTTAATGATTCCCTTGTCGTAGGGCAAATCATAGTCTACCCCTGCATCCACAATTTTCAGTGTGAATCCGTGCTGACGACAGAGGAAGTTCACCCCGGCTCCACCATGCAGGAAGTTACTGATTTGCTGCCAGGTAATCTCTTTGGGCGAACGGCTCACCCCCTCCTCTACAATCCCGTGGTCGGCTGCAAAAAGTACGTTCTGAGGCCTCCGCAGGCAGGGTGTCAGCGTCTGTTGCACCCAGCCCACTTGCAGGGCCAGCTCTTCCAGCACGCCCAATGCCCCCTTCGGTTTCGTCAGGTTATCAATCATGTCCGTTAGCGCATCCTTGATGGCTTCGTCCGGCTTTCTGATATCAAATGTTCTCATTCTTCCGTTGTTGTTTTATGAATTGATGTTCACTTCACCTTCATGGGGATGCCACATACCATCATCACCACCTCATCGGCACGCGAGGCGATGTATTGGTTCATCCACCCTTGCAGGTCGGTAAACTTACGTTGCAGTTCGTTCTCGGACGTCCCGCCCATACCTATCTCGTTGGTCACGAACAGGAAGGTGGCCTCCTGCTGCGTGAATCGGTCAAACTCCTGCTTCAGCGCCTCCAGCGACCACTCCACATCACCCTGCGTCTGAAAGAAAAAGTTGGTACACCAAAGCGTGACGCAGTCTATCAACACCACCCGTCCTTCTACCCGATGGTGGCTCAGGTATCGCTCCTCCTCCACGTTCGTCCACTCCGGGCCGCGTGCCTGCTGGTGCCGCACTACCCGCTGACGGAACTCCTCGTCCCATACATGCGCCGTAGCCATGTAGATGGGATTAGGAGCCAGTTGCAACGCCCTGCGTTCGGCATAGCTGCTTTTTCCCGACCGTGCACCGCCCGTTATCAATATGATTTGTCTCATTCTTCTCTTCTTACTCCACAGTCACCGACTTGGCCAGATTGCGCGGCTGGTCTACGTCCATCCCCTTGCAGACGGCTATGTGATAGGCCAGCAGCTGCAGAGGTACCGTCGCAATCAGCGGATCCAAGCACTCCAACGTCTCGGGCAGTTCGATGCAGGTATCTGCCAGACCGCTCACCACCGTATCACCTTTTGTCACCAAGGCTATCACACGCCCCTTGCGGGCTTTAATCTCCTGTATGTTGCTCAGCACCTTCTCATACAATCCGTTGCGCGTAGCTATCACCACCACAGGCATTTCGGCATCTACCAGTGCGATGGGACCGTGCTTCATCTCTGCAGCCGGATAACCTTCGGCATGGATGTACGAAATCTCCTTCAGTTTCAAGGCTCCCTCCAGCGCCACCGGATAGCTGTATCCGCGCCCTAGATAGATGAAATTGTGGGCATACGTGAATATCTTCGCCAACTGTGCGATGCGGTCGTTCTGCGCCAGCACCTCCTTCATCTTCTCGGGGATGCGTCCCAATTCACCGACGATGGTGCGGAAGAGGTCGTCGTCCAGGGTCTTCTTTTCGCGTGCCAGCGTCAGTGCCAACATCGTGAGTACCGTCACCTGGCCGGTGAAGGCCTTGGTAGAAGCCACACCAATCTCCGGCCCCACATGGATATACGATCCCGTATGTGTGGCACGAGGTATGCTGGAACCGATGGCATTGCAGATGCCATAGATGAAGGCTCCCCGGCTCCGGGCCAACTCCACTGCAGCCAAGGTGTCCGCCGTCTCACCGCTCTGCGAAATGGCTATCACCACGTCGTTGCTGTCGATGACAGGGTCGCGATAGCGGAACTCGCTGGCATACTCTACCTCTACGGGTATGCGGCAGAAACTCTCTATCAGATGCTTGCCGATGAGGGCGGCGTGCCATGACGTACCACATGCTACGATGACGAAACGCTTGGCTGCCAGCAACCGTTCCTTGTAGTCGATGACGGCCGACAGCACCACGCTGGTACCCTCTACGTTGATGCGCCCGCGCATACAGTCGTGTATGCAGTCAGGCTGCTCAAATATCTCCTTCAACATAAAGTGCGGATAGCCTCCCTTCTCCAGTTGTCCCAGGTTCATGGCCACCGTCTTCACCTCGTGCGGGCACTCTACATTGTTCAGATTCACCACTTTCAGCTTTTCGCCCCGGCGTATCAGGGCAATCTCCTCGTCCTCCAGATAGACCACCTTGTCCGTATACTCCACGATGGGGGTAGCGTCGGAGGCCAGAAAGAATTCGTCATTGCCTATGCCTACCACTAACGGACTGCTCTTGCGAGCGGCCACTATCTGCTCCGGATGCTCGCGCTCCAGCACCGCAATGGCATAGGCACCTATCACCTCCTGCAAGGCCAGCTGGACGGCCGTCAGCAGGTCGATGCCGTTGCTCTGCTGGATATACTCTATCAGCTGCACCAGCACCTCGGTGTCCGTACTGCTTCGGAAGGTATATCCTTTTGCCTGCAGCTTGGCCTTCAGCACGGCATAGTTCTCGATGATGCCGTTGTGTATCAGAGCCAACCGTTCGGATGACGAATAGTGCGGATGAGCATTCACCGACGACGGCTCGCCGTGTGTGGCCCAGCGGGTATGGGCGATGCCCACCCGCCCCGAGGTATCCTTTTGGGCAGCAAAGTGCTCCAGGTCAGACACCTTTCCCTTTGCCTTGTACACATTCAACTTGCCATCATCGCCTATCAGTGCTACGCCTGCACTGTCGTATCCTCTATATTCCAGCCGTTTCAGTCCCTTCATCAAGATAGGATAAGCGTTCTGACGTCCTATATACCCTACAATTCCACACATAATGTTTTGCTCTTAATTGTTTTGAATGCAAAAATATAGAAAAAACGGATGCATCAAGCACATCTCGTCATTTTTCATCGTTCGTACCCGACATTTTTATTGCAGCCTCCAGATACAGAAAAGCGCAAAGTGACAGTGTAACCAATCGTATGCTGTCGCTTTGCGCCTTTCCGCATCTGTCAGGGAGCGGTTTCCCGCCCCGGCATGTCGTCTCAGAAATAGAATCCGAAGCCTACCTTCAAGCCGAAACGCGAACCTTCGCCATCTACATTCCAATAGACAGCAGGCTCCAACGTGATGGTACGGCTCAGGAAATAGGCATAACCGGCTTCCAAACCAAAGGAGCAACGGGTATCATCCCAATCACCCAAATCCCAACGGTTGACATTGACATTGGCACCCAGATAGATACCCACCTGGTCGAAATAGTAGCGTCCGCCCACACCCAGCGTGTAGACATCTGCATTGTTTTGATTCCAAGCCGCTCCAGCCTGTACCAGCAAGGCTACATTATCCAACAGGAAGGCTCCGCCCTTGGCCTCCAATCCGAAGGAGGTCTGATCCAACTCCGTGTCGTGTACCAGGTTGAGTCCCGTCAGCGATGGGCTAACAAACCATTTTCCTTTTTCAAACTGTGCCTGAGCTGCCACTGTGGCAACCAACAAGCAAACGAACAGTGCAAGTTTCTTCATCTTGATTTAGTTTTTTAATGGTTCCTGTTTCGCAGCGTCTTTGGGCATTTGTACCAACCGGCAGAACCCGCGAAACGTAGTGAATGATTATCTATCGTCTGCAAAGGTATGATTTCGCTGTGAACTACCAAGCATTTTGCCGAAAAAAATGCCGAGATACCCGCCAATCGTTCATTCAATTCGGATTTAATTTGGTAAAACATCAATACATTTCATACCTAAAAAAGGAGGTTCCCAGAGGCAGCTACATTCAGGATACGACTGAATGTGTTTCAGAACACAACTGAATGCATTTCAGGATACAACTGAATACGAGGCCTATATTTTACTATAAATCAAATAGTTACAAACTCACCTTTTTGAATCAAGCCAATTTCTCCCGATTTTAATCTTTCTTTACATTATTCTTCTCATTCAACAACTCCCGTTTGCGCAACACCCACCAGAGCAACAGCACCACGAAATAGGAGGCAGCTGCCGTGAGCCACTTCTGCTGCAAATCCAGCTCCACATTGCGCGGCAGGAAATAGAGAGCCATCACCGTGACATAGAGAAGCAGGAAAAGGCAGAGGGAGGTTGATTTCCGGCGTCGTCTCATCGTCCCGAAGCTTTACGGGTTTTACTGCACCAAACGCCAAACCAGAGTGCGGCAACGACCACGGCCAGCAGAGCCACGGGGCCTACGGCAGCCGTACCCAATCCCAATCCCTCGGGAGCCACACAGATGTAACTGGTGCAGACAGCCGTCATGAAGAGAGCCGGAAGGAGGGTAAGCAGGTAGCAACAGCCCCGGCGTTCGCGTACCAGGAAGGCTGTAATGGCCCACAGAGTAAAGACGGAGAGCGTCTGATTGGCCCAGGCAAAATAACGCCATATCATGTCGAAACCATCCTTATCGCGCTGGCTGTAGAAGAGCAAGGCAATTGCAACCACGAACATGGGAATGCAGATATAAAGACGTTTGCGCATACTCTTTTGATCCAGATTCAGGAAATCGGCTACTATCAGGCGGGCCGAACGGAACGCGGTATCACCACTGGTAATGGGTGCTGCAATCACACCCAGAATGGCCAGTACACCACCTACCATCCCTAACCAGCTTTTGGTAATGGCATCGACAATGACGGACGCATTGCTCTCGTCCATGCCGTTGTTGTGGAAGAAATAGGTAGCTGCTGCCGCCCAGATAAGTGCAACGATGCCCTCCGTAATCATGGCTCCATAAAAAACGGGGCGGCCGTGATGCTCACTGGTCATGCAACGTGCCATCAAGGGGCTCTGTGTAGCATGAAAGCCACTGATGGCGCCACAGGCAATGCTGACAAACATGATGGGGAAAATGGGCAGTGTAGCTGCTGCTGGATGGGTGTTGTGCAGACCATCCCAAAACTCAGGCAGTGCAGGATGATGTACATAGAGCATAACCAGAATGCCCACGGCCATGAAGAGCAGCGCAATGGCAAACAGCGGATAGACCTTGCCTATAATCTTGTCAACAGGCAGCAAGGTGGCAAAAATATAATAGATGAAGACCACCACAATCCAGAAGTTGGCATCCATGGCATCCGGCGTAAGTTTGGCCAACAGCCCGGCCGGTCCGGCCACAAAGACCGCCCCTACCAGTATCATCAGGATGACGGTAAACCCACGCATCACCTGCTTGGTGGTAATACCCAGATAGCGTCCGATAATCTCCGGCAGGCTTTCGCCATCATGACGCAGCGAAAGCATACCGGCCATGAAGTCGTGTACGGCACCGGCGAAGATGGTACCCAGCACAATCCACAGGTAGGAAGCCGTACCAAACTTAGCTCCCATAATCGCACCGAAGATTGGTCCGAGACCCGCGATGTTCAGAAACTGTATCATGAAGATTTTCCAAGTGGGCAAAGGCATATAGTCCACTCCGTCCGCACGTGTCAGTGCGGGAGTCTTGCGGTCGTCAGGAGCAAAGATACGCTCCACAAAACGGCCATACACAAAATAGCCTGCTACCAGTGTCAGCAAGCAAAGCGTAAATGTAAGCATGATGTTTGTCTGTTTTTCATTTTTATTACTTTATGGAGTGCAAAAGTAATGGTTTCTACGAAAACAGCCTCATTTTATCAACAATTTTGCGTATCTTCGCCCAAATTTTGATGTGCATCTGCTATGAGAAGATTTATCTATACCATGTTATATATACTATCCGGAGTGGTCTCACTGCATGCCCAATCTCCCAAACACGAGGTACGTGCAGCATGGATTACCACCGCCTACGGGCTGGATTGGCCTCACACAAAGGCCACTTCGGCTGTCAGCATACGCCGCCAGCAGGAAGAGTTGTTGAAGATTCTGGACCGACTGAAGGAAGCTCACTTCAACACGGTGCTGTTCCAAACACGCACCCGGGGGGATGTGCTGTACCCTTCCGCGATAGAGCCCTATAACGAGATACTGACCGGCCGGCTGAACGGTACCCCCGGCTACGACCCTTTAGCCTTTGCCGTAGAGGAATGCCACAAGCGCGGAATGGAGTGCCATGCCTGGATAGTGAGCATCCCTCTGGGCAACCGGAAACATGTGGCAAGGTTAGGAAGCAGTTCGGTAGTAAAGCGGAAGGGAGCCATCTGTGTACCCTATAAGCGAGAATATTTTCTGAACCCCGGCCATCCGCAGACCAAGGAATACCTGATGGGCCTGGTAAGGGAGGTGGTGACTCACTACGATGTGGACGGGGTACACTTTGATTATCTACGTTATCCCGAACATGCACCCCGCTTTCCCGACGGGCCCGAATACCGCAAATATGGCAAGGGACGGAGCCTGGACCAATGGCGCAGAGATAACATCACCGAGATTGTCCGCTACCTCTACAAGGGAGTGAAGACACTGAAGCCATGGGTCAAGGTAAGCAGCAGCCCCGTGGGCAAGTATCGCGATACCAGCCGGTACCCATCGCGCGGCTGGAATGCCTACCACACCGTCCACCAAGATGTGCAAGGATGGTTGGGTGAAGGCATACAGGACCAAATCTATCCCATGATGTACTTTCGCGGAAACTCATTCTACCCCTTTGCGTTAGACTGGAAGGAGCAGAGCAATGGGCGTCATGTGATACCGGGCCTGGGTATCTATTTCCTGCATCCCAAGGAGGGGGATTGGAAAATAGAGGAGATTGAACGGCAAATCAATTTCCTTCGCGCGAACCATCTGGACGGCGAGGGTTTCTACCGGATGCAATACCTGACGGAGAACACGCAAGGCATCTACGACCTGCTGCAGCAGACATACTACACCGCACCGGCCTTGACACCTGCCATGCCTTGGATGGATGCGACCCCTCCCACACATCCTAAAGAACTGAAAATCAAGAAACTGACTAAAGGATATTGGCAGCTACAATGGGAGGCATCTACCGACAACGACCGCCAGAACCCGCCGACATATGTGATTTACGGTTCGACAGACGGTCCTGTCGATCTCCACAATCCGGCTCATATAGTGGCACAACGGGTAGAGGGCACAGCCTTCATCTACGCCCCCATCCTGCCATGGAAGACCTGTACGCATTTTGCCGTGACAGCCACAGATCGGTATGGGAACGAGAGCAGGGAGGCCGCCTACGGCGAAGCCAACGAGTGACGGGTACGCTGCCGGGCCGTCGCCTCCCAAAGGTTACATTTCTACACGATGCACTTCATCGACTCCATCAATGCCGTTGATGGTGGCAATGACCCGTTGGAGTTCGCCAAACGAATGTACGGAGAAATTGATGGTACAGTCCACAATTTCATCGACAGTTACCGTATTCAGGCTGGAGATGGATAGCTTCATACCGTTGGTGATACAGTCCACCAAATCGATGAGCAGATGATAGCGGTCTACCGCACGCACATTGATACGTACCGGATAGTGTACATCCTCATCCTCGGGGAAGTCTACCGAAACGATAGAGTCGCCCTTCTGTGAGGCCAGACGGATGGCCGTAGCACAGTCACGTTTGTGGATGGTCACCTTGCCATCGGCCTCCATGAAGCCGATGACCTCATTGCCGGGCAACGGATGGCAGCGGAGGCAGCGGTTTTTGGGTATCGACTTCATCTGACACAGGTAGGGCAGCAGAAAACGTTTGGCCTTATACGTCTGCACACACTCCAGCCAGTCGGGTTTCGGTGTAAAATGGGGGTTCACTCCCACTTCTACACAATCGCCGTGATGCAACTCGGTCTTGACCGAACAGAGTTTGCCGTTCACTTTGGCATATTGGGCATGTTCACCGATGGCACTGTGTATCTCAAAAGCGAAGTCGAGTACGGTAGCCCGTTGCGGCAGACTGATGGCCATCCCTTGCGGCGTGAACACCGTGATGTCTTCGTTGTAGAGCGAACTGACCACACTATCCATGAACCATCCGTCACTGGATTGGCTGGCCGCATCCTTCAACAGAGCGCGGAACTTCACAATCCAGTTCTCCCACGCGCCCTCCACACGCTCCACGGCGCACCCCAGCTTGGAGTTCAGCACCATCCGCTCGGACGAGATGTGTATCTCCTCCCAGATACCCTGTTCACTGAGCAGCTGGATGTGGAAGCTCTGGTATCCGTTCTCCTTGGGAGAGTCGATGTAATTGACGATGCTGCCCGGTTTCTCCTTGAAGCGGTCTGTCAGGATGGAATAGATATGAAGGCAGGTACGTTTCTCATCCTCAGGACGTTCTGCCGTATAGATGAGCCGGATAACATGGCGATAGTCCAGATGCTTGAAGTCACGTCCGGTCGCATGAATCTTACGCCAGATGCTGTAGGGCATTCTGTAGCGCACTTCCGTGCGTGCGTCAATGCCTTTCTGTTTCAGCAAAGCCAACATTTTGCCGGTAAACTCATCCAGCCGACCCTGATTTTCAGTTTTGTCTTCAGCCAAAGCCTGCTCCAGCTCCTGATATTCCTGTGGACAGCGGTAACGGAGACTCAGATTCTCCAGCTCGCGCCGAATGCCATAGAGCCCCAGACGATTGGCTAACGGAGCGTAGAAGTAATCCGTCTCGCCCGCTATCTTCATCTGCTTGTCGGGTCGCATACTGTCAAGCGTACGCATATTATGGAGGCGGTCGGCCAGTTTGATGAGGATGGCGCGTATGTCGTAGTGGAGCGAGTCAAGCATTTGCTTGAAGTTGTCCACCTGCTTGGATGTCTCATATTGTTTCTTTTTCTGCTTGGTCACCACGCGCACCAGGTAAGCGACATCCTGTCCGAAACGGCTTTTCACATCCTCAGCCGTGAACTCGGTATCCTCTACCACATCGTGCAGGAAGGCAGCGATGACGGGGTTAGGTCCCAGGCGCAGTTCCTCTGCCACAATACGGGCCACTGCTACAGGATGAATGATGTAGGGGGCACCGCTCTTGCGTTTCTGCCCTGCATGAGCCTGACGGGCGAACTCAAAGGCAGCCCTGATGCGTTGTAAGTCTGTCTCGGCCACATTACGGGCGGCCATCACTGCCAGAATGCTTTCCAACTGGCCATTGATCAGTGTGTCATAATCTTCCATAGATTCAGATGTTCATATAATACGGTGGTTAAAATTTGCATCAAGGGAGAGCGCCATTCACTCCCTCTACCAATTCACCCACAAAAGTAGTCAAAAGCACAGACTTGATTCACATTTTCTACAGTTTTTTTATATCACAAAGTGAGGGGAACGTTTTTTCTTTTATTTAAAGGAAAGATACATATTGATACCCGTTGGCGGAATTAATAATAAAACTGCATAACTCATTTAGCTATGAAAGGGAAAGTATAAAGGGAAGCCATTGCCTTTAGAAAGGAAAGATGCAAAAAGCGCAGGGCACCTTTCAGTCTTCGTTGTTGAGGTCTTAGGAAACCCGAAGTATAAAGAGTTAAGATGCACCTACGCTAAACGTAGGCGTCAGCCATCTTATTCCTACCATACTTCTTGAAAGTTCCTAAGTTTCAACAACAGTAAAGAATAATGGCAAACGCTAATATTTTCCCACAAAAATGATTACCGATAACGCCTCATCGCTTATAATCGCCTCAATGTAATTTAATAATCGTAAAAATCATCCGTTTTTTTTCAGAATTCTATCCTCTGCTTGATGTTCTACTGCATAGCATCAGTCAATATCCTTCACCCTCGTTATTTGCTTCCTCTCTCCAAAGGGATGGAAAATGTTCAGCCCCATACTCATACATCCTGAACAGATAGCAGCTTAACAAACAGGAGTTTGATTAGCAAAGCTTCCTATTTCACTCTTACGAATGCCCGATATCTGCTCCTCGGTGTAACAGGAACCAATGGCAAATAGCCTGACACCACCCGACCCTGCTCCACACACAGCGGATGTTCACGCACATCCCTTACGTGCTGTTTCAGCAAAGCCTCATGGGTGGGAAAGTACTCAATAGAGAAGAATCCTTTGCCATCGGGAACAACGAATCTGTTGCAGAGCGTATGAGCCACGACACCCATGTTCATCCGCAGGTTTACCTCGACATAGGGATTGACAGTATATGTACATCCCTCCTCTGGACGACAAACCATCATGTCTACCCCAAGAAAACCGATATATCCGACACCTAACATTGACGACAGACCTTCCCGAACCGACTCGCGTATGCAGAGAAAGGCATCTAATGGAATGTATTGCTGAATCCACTCTTCCACCTGCGTATCCGTGACCAGCAGATTACCGCGATAGGCACCTTTGCCATCCGTAACAAAACGGGAATAACCCACAAAACGAACATCCCCCTTACCATCGGCATAGAATTCCATCGCAAAATCTTCTACCTTATTATATATAGGTTCTACCCAGAAAGCACCGTCGATACGCAAGGCACGACGACACCAATCCACCGCCTTTTCCGTTGCTCCCTGTCGGCACCAGTAGAGTCCCTTTCCGCTACCCGACCAAAGCGATTTACAGAGACAGCCATGCTCCCGCCAACGGGACAACAGCGTTGCTATGCGCTCATTTTCCCTATCTGCAAAGTCATCGGCCTTCACTAAGATGCCTTCACCCCCACACGTATAAGATACATTTCCTGCGTCATCCCCACACGCATAGAGCAAACGGACATTGGCACGCGAAGCCATTCGACGATAATGGGCAAGGTCATCAACCGAAGGGAGCAACGGCTCTGCCACACCTGCTTTTTGCATGCGCTTACGAAGGGAAGGATTCCATCCCCACGGTGACAACTGCCAGTCTGCATGTCCGGATAGTTCCGGTTCGGTGACCAAGCACACATCCAGTGAAAAAAGTTGCCGCATCCGTTCCATAAATTCGAGGTTGCATGCCGAAGGTGCTAACACACCGCTGCCGGATTGGGCATACCAGAGGGGTAGCACAGCCAAATCTTCCGCCATCCGACGGATAACAGCCGGCGCCATGTAATTATCATTGTTATCGGCCAGTGCCATATCTGTCTCCGGATTGAAAAGATGAATCGTCATAGCTATATCATAATAGGTCATGGAGCATTCCTGCCCGCTCCGTTCGTTGAATATGCAAAAATATAGAATAATTTGCAAACTCCACTTTGCAAATCAACAAAAAATGCGTTATCTTTGTCGCCCGATAGCTAACTACTTAAGTTCTCGAATGGCTACGAACCTGTTGAATAGCCACAGAGAATCTCAATAAACGTACAGCATGGAAGCATTTTATCGCACACACGCTTATCTTGTAGAGCACACGAACGCTCCCGTCCGGCGCGACCTCATGGATGAGATTGACTGGAACGACCGCCTTATCGGCATCAAGGGAACTCGTGGCGTGGGCAAGACCACCTTCCTGCTGCAATATGCCAAAGAGAAGTTTGGCACCAACCGCTCCTGTCTCTTCATCAACATGAACAACTTCTACTTTGCCGGACACAGCATCGTAGAGTTTGCCGGCGAGTTCCAACGACGCGGAGGCAAGGTGCTGCTCATCGACCAGGTATTCAAATATCCCAACTGGAGTCGGGAACTGCGTAGGTGCTACGACCGCTTCCCGCAACTGAAGATTGTCTTCACCGGGTCGTCGGTGATGCGTCTGAAGGAGGAGAACCAGGAGCTGCACGACATCGTAAAAAGCTACAACCTGCGCGGCTTTTCGTTTCGCGAATACCTGAACCTGCAGACGGGCATGAAGTTCCACTCGTACACACTGGAAGAGATTCTAAGCAATCACGAGCAGATTGCCAAAGGCGTCCTCTCCAAGGTACGTCCGCTGGAGTATCTGCAGGATTATCTGCACCATGGTTTCTATCCGTTTTTTCTCGAAAAACGTAACTTTTCGGAAAACCTGTTGAAGACCATGAACATGATGGTGGAAGTAGATATACTACTTATCAAACAAATTGAGTTAAAATATCTCTCAAGAATAAAGAAATTACTATATTTGCTCGCTGTAGACGGGCCGAAGGCACCAAACGTCAGCCAGCTGGCCAATGACATAGACACTTCGCGTGCCACGGTGATGAACTACATCAAGTATCTGGCCGATGCACGACTTATCAACATGGTCTATCCCAAGGGAGAAGAGTTCCCCAAGAAGCCATCGAAGATAATGATGCACAACCCCAATCTGATGTATTCCATCTACCCGGTAAAAGTGGAAGAGCAAGATGTACTGGACACCTTCTTTGTCAATGCACTGTGGAAGGACCACAAAGTCAACAAAGGAGACAAAAATATCTCGTTCCTGGTGGATGGCATGATTCCCTTCAAGATATGCCCTCAAGGAATGAAGATAAAGAACAACCCTGAAGTCACCTATGCATCGCACAAGGCCGAGATAGGCCGAGGCAATGTCATTCCGTTGTGGCTTTTCGGGTTCTTATATTAAGAGTATAGAAGAATTACTCACTTTATTATAAACATTTAGTTATGACTAAACAGAAGAAATTCATTACTTGTGATGGCAATCAGGCCGCTGCACATATCTCGTATATGTTCTCTGAAGTGGCCGCTATCTACCCCATCACTCCGTCGTCTACGATGGCAGAATACGTAGACGAGTGGGCAGCCCAAGGTCGTAAGAACATCTTTGGCGAGACTGTCTTGGTACAAGAAATGCAGTCGGAAGGCGGTGCTGCAGGTGCCGTTCACGGTTCATTGCAGGCCGGTGCGCTGACCACCACGTACACAGCTTCTCAGGGTCTGTTGCTGATGATCCCCAACATGTACAAGATTGCCGGTGAGTTCCTGCCCTGCGTATTCCACGTATCTGCACGTACACTGGCATCTCACTCACTCTGTATCTTCGGCGACCATCAGGACGTAATGTCCACGCGCCAGACAGGTTTTGCCATGCTGGCTGAGGGTTCTGTACAAGAGGTTATGGACCTGGCCGGTGTCGCTCACCTCTCTACCATCAAGAGCCGTGTACCTTTCGTTAACTTCTTCGACGGTTTCCGTACATCACACGAAATCCAGAAGATCGAGATGCTAGAGAACGAAGACCTCGCTCCGCTCATCGACCAGCAGGCACTGGCAGAATTCCGAAGCCGTGCGCTCTCACCCGAGCATCCCGTTGCCCGCGGTATGGCCGAGAATCCTGACACCTTCTTCTCACACCGCGAAAGCTGCAACAACTACTACAACGCAGTTCCCGCCATTGTAGAAGAGTACATGAACGAAATCAGCAAGATTACGGGTCGTCAGTATGGTCTGTTCGACTACTACGGTGCTGCTGATGCCGAGCGCGTCATCATTGCTATGGGTTCGGTAACAGAAGCTATCCGCGAGGTCATCGACTACCTGACTGCCAAGGGCGAAAAGGTTGGTTTGGTGGCTGTTCACCTGTACCGTCCCTTCTCAGCCAAGCACTTCCTGGCAGCTGTACCCAAGACGGCCAAGCGTATTGCCGTACTCGACCGCACGAAGGAGCCGGGTGCAAACGGCGAACCTCTCTACCTCGACGTGAAGGACTGCTTCTACGGCGCAGAAGACGCTCCCGTCATCGTAGGTGGCCGCTATGGCCTGGGTTCAAACGACACCACTCCTGCACAGGTTCTCTCTGTGTACGAGAACCTCGCTCTGCCCGAACCCAAGAACCACTTCACCATCGGTATTGTGGATGACGTGACCTTCACCTCTCTGCCCCAGAAGGAAGAGATTGCCCTGGGTGGCGAAGGCATGTTCGAGGCCAAGTTCTACGGTCTGGGTGCCGACGGTACAGTAGGTGCCAACAAGAACTCTGTAAAGATTATCGGTGACAACACCAACAAGCACTGCCAGGCTTACTTCTCTTACGACTCCAAGAAGTCGGGCGGCTTCACCTGCTCTCACCTGCGTTTCGGCGATACGCCCATCCGTTCTACCTATCTGGTAAATACGCCTAACTTCGTGGCTTGCCACGTACAGGCTTACCTGCACATGTACGACGTGACTCGCGGCTTGCAGAAGAACGGTACCTTCCTGCTCAACACCATCTGGGAAGGCGAAGAGCTGGCCAAGCACCTGCCTAACAATGTGAAGAAGTACTTCGCAGAAAACAACATCACAGTTTATTATATCAACGCAACGAAGATTGCACAGGAGATTGGTTTGGGCAACCGTACCAATACCATCCTCCAGTCAGCCTTCTTCCGTATCACAGGCGTCATCCCCGTAGATTTGGCTATCGAACAGATGAAGAAGTTCATCGTGAAGTCTTATGGCAAGAAGGGTGAAGACGTGGTGAACAAGAACTATGCAGCCGTTGACCGCGGTGGTGAATACAAGCAGCTCACTGTCGATGCTGCATGGGCCAACCTGCCCGCTGACGAGAAGGCTGCCAACAACGATCCTGCATTCATCAACGAGGTAGTTCGCCCCATCAATGCACAGAATGGCGACTTGCTGCCTGTCAGCGCATTCAAGGGCATCGAAGACGGTACGTGGCCGCAGGGTACAGCTGCCTACGAGAAGCGTGGCGTAGCTGCTTTCGTTCCGGTTTGGACTGCCGAGAACTGTAGCCAGTGTAACAAGTGTGCTTTTGTATGTCCTCACGCTTGCATCCGTCCGTTCGTCATGGACGAGCAGGAAGCAGCCGGCCTGAACGCAGCCACACTCGACATGAAGGCTCCTGCCGCTCTGAAGGGCATGAAGTTCCGTATGCAGGTAGGCGTTATGGACTGCTTGGGTTGCGGTAACTGCGTTGACGTATGTCCGGGTCTCCCGAAGACAGGTCCTGCCCTGAAGATGGTTCCGCTGGAAGGCGAACTGGGCGAAGCTGCCAACTGGGACTACCTTGTAAAGAACGTAAAGAGCAAACAAGACCTCGTCGACATCAAGTCGAACCCCCGTGTATCACAGTTCGCTACTCCACTCTTCGAGTTCTCAGGTGCTTGCTCTGGTTGCGGCGAAACTCCGTATGTCAAGTTGATTTCTCAGCTCTTCGGTGACCGCGAAATCGTTGCCAACGCTACCGGTTGCTCATCAATCTACTCCGGTTCTATCCCCTCTACTCCGTATACGACCAATGAAAAGGGTCAAGGTCCCGCTTGGGCTAACTCCCTGTTCGAGGACTTCTGCGAGTTCGGTCTCGGTATGACGCTGGCCAACAAGAAGATGCGCGCACGCATCCAGGCTCTGCTGCAGGATGTGATTGCTGCAGAAGAGGCACCTGCCGAATACAAAGCCGCTGCAGAAGAGTGGATTGCAGGCAAGGAAAACGCTGATGCCAGCAAGGCTGCAGCAGCCAAGTTGCTGCCCTTCATTGAGGCCGGTGCTGCCAAGGGTTGCAGTGCATGTGCACAGCTGAAGGAACTGAGCCACTACCTCGTGAAACGTTCACAGTGGATTATCGGCGGTGACGGTGCTTCCTATGACATCGGTTACGGAGGTTTGGATCATGTCATCGCTTCCGGCGAAGATGTGAACATTCTGGTACTCGACACCGAAGTTTATTCGAACACAGGCGGTCAGTCATCCAAGGCTACGCCGCTGGGTGCCATCGCCAAGTTTGCCGCAGCCGGCAAGCGCGTACGCAAGAAAGACCTGGGTATGATTGCCACTACCTACGGCTATGTATACGTAGCTCAGATTGCCATGGGTGCCGACCAGGCTCAGTGCTTGAAGGCTATCCGTGAGGCTGAGGCATATCCCGGCCCGTCCATCATCATTGCCTACGCACCCTGTATCAACCACGGTCTGAAGAAGGGTATGGGTAAGGCACAGGCCGAAGAGGCTGCTGCCGTAGCATGTGGCTACTGGCATCTGTGGCGTTACAATCCCGCTCTGGAAGATGAGGGCAAGAATCCGTTCTCGCTCGACTCCAAGGAGCCGGCTTGGGAAGGCTTCCAAGACTATCTGAAGGGTGAGGTACGTTTTGCTTCTGTCATGAAGCAATATCCTGCTGAAGCAGCCGACCTCTTCCAGGCTTGTGAAGACATGGCCAAGAAGCGTTACCAGAGCTATGTGCGCATGACGCAACTGGATTGGAGCAAGTAAGCTATTTGAGTTTTTAGGTTTTTTGAGTTTTTGAGTTGATAAGCTTAAGAATTTGAAAACTTAAAAACTCACCAATTTAAAAACCTAAAAAACACAAACTTATGATTTCATTCATCATTTGGATTATTGGTCTCGTATTGGCTATCAAAGCCGTACTGGAGATTTTGAAGTGGCCGGTAGACGGCGTAAAGAAATTATTAGTCGCCATCCTGGTACTGCTGACCAGTTGGATTGGTCTTGCAGTCTATTACTTTTGGGGTCGTGAAAACCTCCCCTCTATCTTGAAGTAATCCATACGGACTGAACGAAAAAAGAACTGGAGGCATGAAGAGAATTTTCTTCTTCATGCCTCTATTCTTTTTAATCAAATCTATCAGAATCCTATTTTATGCTCTTTCATTTTGTTAAATTGCCTTCGCTGAGACAGAAAAAATTGTCGTAAATCGTTTCGCCTATTCAAGTAAATCGTTATATTTGCAAGTCTCTTGTAGAGACATGAACTTCAATTCATCTTTTTAATTTTAAACGAACTATGGCAGACAGTAAAGAAAGACTCTTCTCGGACTTTCCACCCGTCACTACCGAAAAGTGGATGGAGAAAGTAACCGCTGACTTGAAAGGAGCGGACTATGAGAAGAAACTCGTTTGGAAGACAAACGAAGGATTCAAGGTGAAACCTTTCTATCGCATGGAAGACCTCGAAGGTCTAAAGACCATCGATACGCTTCCTGGTGAATTCCCCTACCTGAGAGGTACAAAGAAGGACAATAACCAATGGCTCGTCCGTCAGGACATCCAAGTGGAGTGTCCGAAAGAAGCCAATGCCAAAGCACTGGACATCCTGAACAAAGGCATTGACTCACTCTCGTTCCATATCAAGGCCAAAGACCTCAGTGCCGACTATATCGACACGCTGCTGAAGGATATCTGCGCCGACTGCATCGAACTAAATTTCTCAACCTGCCAAGGCCATGTGGTAGAGCTGGCCAACCTATTGGTAGACTACTTCAAGAAGCAAGATTACGAACTGGCCAAACTACAAGGTTCCATCAACTTCGACTACTTCGGTAAAATGCTGACCCGCGGTAAGGAAAAAGGTGATCTAATTGCTACAGCCAAGGCACTGATTGAAGCTACTGCTGAACTGCCGAAATACAGAGTACTGAACGTCAATGCACTGTCACTGAACAATGCCGGAGCCTACATCTACCAAGAGCTGGGCTATGCCTTGGCATGGGGCAATGAATATATGAACCAGCTGACCGATGCCGGACTACCCGCAGCCATCGTGGCCAAGAAACTGAAATTCAACTTTGGTATCAGCTCAAACTATTTCCTCGAAATTGCCAAATTCCGTGCAGCCCGTATGCTGTGGGCCAACATCGTAGCAGCCTATCAACCGGAATGTCTGCGCGATTGCCCCAACAAGGGGAGCAACGGTGAGTGCCGCTGCGCTGCCAAGATGCGCATCCATGCAGAAACATCGACCTTCAACCTGACGCTGTTCGACGCTTACGTCAACTTGCTGCGTACACAGACTGAGGCCATGAGCGCCGCATTGGCCGGTGTGGATTCGATGACGGTAACACCTTTCGACAAGGCCTATGAAGCACCCAACGACTTCTCTGAACGACTGGCACGCAACCAGCAACTGCTGCTGAAGGAAGAGTCGCACTTCGACAAGGTAATCGACCCGGCTGCCGGATCGTATTACATCGAGAATCTGACGGCATCCATCGCACAGCAGGCATGGGCCCTCTTCCTGAATACGGAAGATGAAGGCGGATTCTATGCATCTATCAAGGCCGGCAAAGTACAGGAGGCTGTCAATGCAAGCAATGTCAACCGTCATGCAGCCGTGGCCAAGCGCAAGGAGATATTGCTGGGCACCAACCAATATCCTAACTTCAACGAGAAAGCCGATGGCAAACAACCGTTGGAAGCCACTTGCTGTTGTGGTGGTGGAGAGACCTGTCAGAAAGACTGCGACACCTTGCTCACCGACCGTGCAGCCAGCGAATTTGAAGCCCTGCGTCTGCAGACTGAAGCCAGCGGCAAGCGTCCGAAAGCCTTCATGCTGACCATCGGCAATCTGGCCATGCGCCAGGCTCGTGCCCAATTCTCATGCAACTTCCTGGCATGTGCAGGCTACGAAGTGGTGGACAATCTGGGATTCCCCACTGTAAAAGAGGGTGTAGAAGCCGCCGTGAAGGCCGGAGCCGACATCGTGGTACTCTGTTCGAGCGATGATGAATATGCAGAATATGCTCTTCCTGCCTTCCAGGCATTGGCTGGTCGTGCCATGTTCATCGTTGCCGGCGCTCCCGCCTGCATGGACGAATTGAAGTCTGCCGGTATCGAGCACTTCATCCATGTACGGGTCAATGTGCTGGAGACACTGAGAGAATATAACAAGATGTTGTTAAGCTGATGACAATAAAACCATGAGAAAAAATTTCAAAAACCTCGATATTTATGCTGCTTTTCAGCCCACAGATGGCAAAGAGTGGCAAAAGGCGAATGGCATTCACGCTGACTGGAAGACTCCGGAACACATTGAAGTGAAGCCTGTCTACACCAAAGAAGACCTTGAAGGTATGGAGCATCTGGACTTCGCCGCCGGCATCCCGCCTTATTTACGTGGTCCATACTCCGTCATGTACACCTTGCGTCCATGGACAATTCGTCAATACGCAGGTTTCTCGACTGCCGAAGAATCCAATGCGTTCTATCGCCGCAACCTGGCCAGCGGACAAAAAGGTCTGTCCGTAGCTTTTGACCTCCCCACACACCGCGGCTACGATCCCGACAACGAACGTGTTGTCGGAGACGTAGGTAAGGCCGGTGTGTCTATCTGCTCACTCGAAAACATGAAAGTACTCTTCGATGGCATTCCTCTCAACAAGATGTCCGTCTCCATGACTATGAACGGTGCCGTATTGCCCGTCATGGCTTTCTATATCAATGCCGGACTGGAACAGGGTGCCAAACTGGAAGAGATGGCTGGAACCATTCAGAACGACATTCTGAAAGAGTTCATGGTGCGCAACACCTATATCTACCCGCCAGCATTCTCCATGAAGATTATCAGTGACATCTTCGAATACACGTCACAAAAGATGCCTAAGTTCAACAGCATCTCCATTTCCGGATACCACATGCAGGAAGCAGGAGCCACGGCCGATATCGAGTTGGCTTATACGTTGTCTGACGGTTTGGAATACCTACGTGCAGGTGTAGCGGCCGGCTTGGACATCGATGCCTTTGCGCCACGTCTCTCTTTCTTCTGGGCCATCGGTACCAACCATTTCATGGAAATTGCCAAGATGCGTGCCGCCCGTATGCTGTGGGCCAAGATTGTCAAGCAATTCAACCCCAAGAATCCGAAATCACTGGCACTGCGTACGCACTCACAGACTTCTGGTTGGTCACTCACCGAACAAGACCCCTTCAACAATGTAGGACGCACCTGTATAGAGGCCATGGCAGCCGCCTTGGGTCATACCCAATCACTCCATACGAACGCTCTCGACGAAGCCATCGCGTTGCCTACCGACTTCTCGGCACGTATTGCCCGCAATACCCAAATCTATATACAGGAAGAGACCAACATCTGTAAGAATGTAGATCCATGGGGCGGTTCATACTACGTAGAGTCATTGACCAACGAAATCGCTCACAAAGCATGGGAGCACATACAGGAGATCGAGAAGCTGGGCGGTATGGCCAAAGCCATTGAGACCGGTATTCCCAAGATGCGCATCGAAGAGGCTGCCGCACGCACACAGGCCCGTATCGACAGTGGAGCGCAGACCATTGTCGGCGTAAACAAATACCGTCTGGAGAAAGAAGCCCCCATTGACATTCTGGAAATCGACAACACAGCCGTACGTCTGGAACAGGTTGAGAACCTGAAACGTCTGCGCGAAGGCCGCAACCAGGCAGAGGTAGACAAAGCGCTGGAGGCTATCACCGAATGCGTGAAGACCGGCAAGGGCAACCTGCTGGAACTGGCCGTTGAAGCCGCTCGTGTACGGGCCACCTTAGGTGAGATTTCCATGGCTTGTGAAAAGATTGTAGGACGTTATAAAGCAGTAATCAGAACCATATCAGGCGTGTATTCATCAGAAAGTAAGAACGACAGCGACTTCGCCCGCGCATGCGAGTTGACCGAGAAGTTTGCAAAGAAAGAGGGACGTCAGCCCCGTATCATGATTGCCAAGATGGGACAGGACGGCCACGACCGTGGTGCCAAAGTAGTAGCAACCGGCTATGCCGACTGTGGATTTGATGTTGACATGGGACCGCTCTTCCAGACACCGGCCGAGGCTGCCCGTGAGGCAGTAGAAAACGATGTCCATGTGGTAGGTGTATCTTCGTTGGCCGCAGGTCACAAGACGTTGATACCTCAAATCATCGACGAGTTGAAGAAGTTAGGTCGTGAAGACATCGTGGTAATCGCCGGTGGTGTCATCCCGGCACAAGACTATGACTTCCTTTACAAGGCTGGTGTAGCAGCTATCTTTGGCCCGGGTACTCCCGTAGCCAAGGCCGCCTGCCAGATTCTGGAAATCCTGATGGATGAATAAGCTCACAGCAGTCAAACAAATAGTTAAAATAAGGATGGATTTGGTAACATATCCATCCTTATTTATTAATCTATGTTATAAAAGTACATTATATACCTGCCACCACTTGCAGTTTCACAAAATCTCCCTATATTTGCAATGTGTTTTTCATAGTATTAGATTTAAGGTTAACAAAAGGTTGGGATACAGCGGTATCCCTTTTTTTTTACCCTTACCAATGGTATGAATCAGCACACACGTTTGCCCCTCTGCCAAGAGGACTCACATTGGCACATGAATATTAAACAAAAAAGATATGGAACAGTATAATTTTGATAAAATCATAAATCGGGAAGGCACCAATGCGTTAAAGCGAGAAGTGCTGCAAGAACGTTACGGACGGGCCGATCTGCTGCCTTTATGGGTGGCCGACATGGATTTTGAGACGCCCTCCTTCATCACCAAGTCACTGAGCGACAGACTGGAGCATTCGCTGTTCGGCTACACCGTCGAACCGAAAGAGTATTGGCCTACCGTCATTCAATGGATTGCCGACCATCACGGCTGGCAAGTAGAACCTGAATGGTTGACTTACATTCCAGGTATCGTCAAAGGTATTGGTATGGCCATCAATGTTTTTGTAAAAGAAGACGAGAAGGTCATCATCCAGCCACCTGTATACCACCCCTTCCGACTCACTCCGCAAGGCAACGGGCGACAAGTGGTATTCAATCCGCTGATACACCATGCTGACGGTTCGTACACCATGGACTTCGAGAATCTGGCAGCTGTGGCAGATGAGAAGTGCCGTATGCTCATACTCTCCAACCCACACAACCCGGCTGGCATCGTATGGGATAGAGAGACACTGGTCCGTCTGGCCGATTTCTGTTATCGCCACCACATTCTGGTGATTTCCGACGAGATTCACTGCGATATGGCACTTTGGGACTATAAGCACATTCCCTTCGCATCGGTTTCACCCGAAGCAGCCACCTGTAGCATCACCTTCGGTGCACCCTCCAAGACCTTCAATATCGCAGGCATTGTCAGCTCCTATGCCATCGTACCCAACGAAGAACTGCGCACACGCTTCTACCAATGGTTATCGGCCAATGAATTGAACGACCCCACCCTCTTTGCTCCCATCGCCACCATTGCCGCCTTTAGTCAAGGCGAAGAGTGGCGTCGGCAGATGTTACGCTACATCGAAGGCAACATAGAGTTTGTCATCGACTACTGCCGCGACCATCTGCCGTTCATCAAACCCATACGTCCACAGGCCTCCTTCCTGGTATGGCTGGATTGTACCGGGCTGAATCTGTCACACGAACAATTGGTAGACCTCTTCGTACAAAAGGCGCATCTGGCTCTGAATGACGGTGCGATGTTTGGTAAGGAGGGCGAAGGCTTTATGCGAATGAATGTAGCGTCACCGAGGGCCGTACTTCGCCAGGCATTAGAGCAACTGAAGGAAGCCTGCCACACTCTGAATCTATAGAACCGAAACAATACAAATCAGTACTAACAAAAACTTTTGATGCGTATGACAAAACATCTCATGCTTTGCCTGCTGCTGATGATGATGCTGGCAGGTTGTAGTTCACAAAAAAAGAGTGCCGAGACCCCTGATGCACACAAGTATTTGGTAGTGTATTACTCACAAACCGGTGCCACCCAAGCTGTAGCACACGAACTGGCACGTCAGCTGGAAGCTGACACCTTATGTATCACTCTGGAGCAACCTTACGACGGTTCGTTTGCCGAAACTATCCAACGCTGCCAACAGGAGATGGCTGACCATACCTTGCCTGTCCTCTGCCCGCTTACACTGAATCCAGCCGATTACGAAGTCATTTTCCTGGGTTATCCCATTTGGTTCGGCACCTATGCTTCTCCAATAGTCTCTCTGCTAAAGGCCGTAGATTTCAGCGGTTGTCATATCGTTCCCTTCTGTACTTTCGGTAGCGGTGGACTTGAATCCAGCGTACGCGACCTGAAAGCCGCCCTTCCGAACACCCGTATTGACGAAGGCTACGGCATCCGCAACGCCCGTATAGAAAAAGCACCGGGTGAAGTTACCCAGTTCCTGCGCAAACATCACTTCCTGGAAGGTGACATAGAGGAGTTGCCAGCTTTCAGTGAACAGCAACCGTTGTCAGAAGCAGATTCAGCTATCTTCCAGGCAGCTTGTGGAGATTATCCCATGCCCCTAGGTACGCCTATCAGCGTAGGCAGGCGTTCCATCCCAGCCGGCACGGAATATGCTTTTGCCGTGAGCAGCCAACAATCCAACGGTGAAACATCACAAACCGTCATTTACGTGACGGCAGCCGATGCAGCTGATGCAAAACCTGAGTTCACACGGGTTGTCAGATAAGCTTATTTATGTGAACAAATAGATATCAGCCTTAAAGTATGTTATGAAACATCTTTTTTCAGTTGAATAATTTGCAGGTTACGAAAAAGTGCGTACATTTGCAATGTGTTTTTCATAGTATTAGATTTAAGGTTAACAAAGGTTGGGATACGGCGGTATCCCTTTTTTTTTATCCTTACGTCTCCATCGTATAACTTTTAGTATCCTGCCATGAAACGAATCATCCTACTGCTTAGCATACTTCTTGCCAGTTTTTGTATCCATTCACTATATGCCCAACGGATTGACCTCTCTTCCTTATCACTGGATGAGTATCATCTGTTCGTGACGCCGGCCACCAATACAGTCCCTCTTCCCTCAGATTCGCCCTACCTCTTTCACTCGTTGCGCGAAGCACTCGTCAAGGCAGAGCAGATGCAACAGCAAACGGACAGATACACCACCGAACATCCGCTCGTCATCTACATTGCGCCCTCCGTCTATTGGCTTGACGACCCCGATGATCCGACCATCCGCAAACCTCTTCCAGGAGAAAGCACCCCCTTTGCCCTGAAGTTACACGTCAGTCACTTACGGTTGATTGGATTGGGACATAGTGCTGAAGAGACGGTGATAGCCTGTAACCGGGGCCAGACTCAAGGAGCCGACGGCAACTTCACCATGCTGCACCTGACCGGTTGCGACATTACCTTGGAACGACTCACCTTTGGAAACTATTGCAATGTTGATTTGGATTATCCCTGGAATTCTGCCCTTAGCAGACCTAAACGTGCCGATGCCATCGTACAGGCACAACTCATTCTGTGCGATGGAGACCGGCTGTCCGCATATCAGTGTCGGTTCATCAGTCGGTTAAACTCCTGTCCGCTGGCCGGTGCCCGCCGTGCTCTCTTCAAGGAGTGCTATTTTGAGTGTACGGATGATGCTCTCTGTGGTACAGGAGTCTACCTGGGCTGTCGCTTCACATTTTACAGCAGCAAGCCCTTCTATTGTACCGAAGGAACAGGAGCCGTCTTTCTAGATTGTGACCTGCACACCCTGACACACGGCAGACAATATCTGGTAAAAGCGGGGAGTCCTGTCAGCATGGTAGATTGTCGTTGGACCAGTGACGATTCTACCCTCTTTATCGGGTGGACACAAAATCCTACCGATGCCTTGCGATGCTACCAGCACAACCTGACGCTAAACGGGCAACCGTTGCTGATACAGGCAGACCGGCCGGAGCTGACTTGCCAGCTGGCCCATAAACCCATGTTAATGGCCTATAAGCTATCCACTCCACAAGGTGATATTTACAATGTATACAACCTGTTGCGAGGTACCGATGGATGGGATCCGCTGCAACAACGTGCCCAACTGGAAGCCATTGTACCTGAGCAAGTGCTCCTATCCTCCACCACTTGCTTCAACCATCTGCAACTGTCGCAACAAGATGTGGAGATAGTAAGTGGGTCCGACTCAGTATGGATAGAGGCCTATCCACTACGCCCCGCCACCCGCAAGGGAGAAATCGGGAGCGGAGAAACCATCCCCGTAGTCAGTTGGCACATCCATCCAGATGCACAAAAGAGTCTGCAACTGCATCCACTGCCCGATAACCGATGCCTCCTGACAGGAAACAACCTCAATGACGAGAGCATGGTCACTACCTTACTGGCCACTACCGCCGACGGCGTGGAAGCTGCTTGCCGGGTAGTTGTACACCCCAACCAGTTACCCCCTCCAATTTTTACCCAAACGCCACAAATCCAGCAGGAAGGAGATTCTGTGTTGGCACTTCATTACCAACTCGACCTGCAAGGGAGAGCAGACCAGTCACTCGTCACCTGGTATCGTTGCAAACAAGCCGATGGACGTGACACGATTCCTGTAGCCGTATCTCGTCTTCACACCCCGCTGCTGAGGTACCGACTGACACCAGCCGACAGCGGCTGCTACTTGTTAGCCACTATCTCTCCTAAGCATCTGCGCAGCAAGGGAGGCGAGAAAGTGAGCATACGCACGTCAGTCCCCATACAGGTGCCTTACACAGATCGTTCAGTACAATGGTGCAGTGACTTCCGGCAATTTCCTACCCGCTATCAGCCCCAAGTATTACCCGGATATTGGAGTATAGACTGCTACAAACCTATCGATACACAGGAATACGACTGGCAGGCCGACACGTTGCAAGACAGCTGGAAATACGGACAAGGAGTGGATGGCGCAGCCCAATCATACGGATTGATACAGCTAAGCCGAGGTGCCCGGCTACGCTATACGCCCCTGCCTGGCAAAGTAGGCGACATGGAAGTGACCCTCCTTGCCAACCCTTGCAAGACAGCCGGACAAGGATTCGGCAGCGCCACAGGTCAGTACATGGACATCTGCTTAAAGTTCGACACGTATGCACTGACCGGATATGCCCTGCGCATCATACGTACACCCCACAACGATAAGGCGGTTGACTTTCTGCTCATGCGATACGAGAAAGGTGTCGCTACCCCCATCAGCCAAGCCATCTCCTCCATCTGCTACCGTACGGGTTGCCGGATTCGTCTGTCTGTCAAGGGGAACCGATTGCTGGCAGAGGCAGACAACCTATACCCCTTGCCATTGCCTCATCGAGAAGGGTTGACAACCCGGGTGACGTTGGAAGCCGACATTCAGCCGACCGATGCCGGAGGTTTCTGCATTCAGCATACAGGCTCCACAGGAGCCAATGCCACCGTATTGAGCCACCTGGACATCCGTTGGGAACGTATAGAATAGTATTACGGAATCGGTCGGACTCATTCCTTCAAAGGAATCTCCACCACAAAGCGTGCTCCTCCATGATAAGAGGTATCCAAATAGATTTTTCCGCCCAATGCTTCGGCAATAATGCGGCAGATGCTCAATCCGATGCCTGATCCCTGTTTGTAACGGTCCAGTTTCTCAAAACGTTCGAATATTACTTCAGCCTTCTCGGTCGGAATACCACATCCTGTATCACTCACCGCAAAACAGACAATGCCATTCTCCCTTGCCGAAGCAGACATCGTAATACAGCCTTCCGTCGTATTCTTACAAGCATTGGACAGCAAATTGATGAGTATCTGGTTCAGTCGCTTTTCATCGGATGCAAAACAGAGTGGCTCATCAGGCAAGTCCAGCTTCAGTTCAACATCCTGCGGAATCTGAGCTGCCATCTGCGCAGCCACGTTTCGTAACAGTTCTTGCACAGACATACCACTGGTACGTATTTCTATCTGTCCCGTCTCCATAGCACTCAAATCCAAGATGTCATTTACCAATTTGGTCAACAGATCGATATTCCGCAATATACTCGATGAGCAGAGTCGTCGTTCTTCTTCTCCCAGCTGATCGGCCGAAGCCATCAGTTGTGAGAAGCCGGATATGGCATTCAAGGGAGTACGCAACTCGTGGCTGATATTTTGAATGAACAGGTTCTTCATCTGTTCGCTTTTTTCCAGACGATGATGCATCTTCAGCAATTCCTTATTCTTCTGTTCCAGTTCGTCGATATAGCGGCGGCGTGAACGCAGATGCAGGCCCAACAGAAACAACACTACCGAAATAGCAACGGTAACAAGAACCAATATGACAATAAGGTAAAACTGGCGCTGGTTCTCCTGAGCGGTCTGCATTACCAAAGCCGACTGCTGTGCCTTCTCACGTTCAAAATTGACACGCAAATTCTGCATGAGGTTCATATTTTTTTCGTTAGAGATACTGTCACTATAGGCAACCGCCAATTTGAAAAAACGTTGCGCCTCGTCATATCGTCCACACTTTTCTTCATATTCAGACTTCAAATAATATGCATCACATAAACTACGCAATGATTTCATACTATCCGCCTCCCGAAAGCCCTCTTCAATATAACGGGCCGCTTCCGGTAGACGACCTTGCTCCAAATAGATGCGCGCCACCGACATGCAACAGATGAACCAATGCCAACGATCCTTGTTATGTAGCAGCAAGTCGTAACCGGCTTTATATTCAGCCAACGCCTGCTGCAGCAGATGTTCCTGCTCATAGATTTCACCAAACTGTATATGACATAGCGCAATACCTACTTTGGAATGCACCTGTTTATTGGCCTCCATGGAGAGACGACAGTACTGTTTGGCCGAGTCCAGATGTCCCTCCTTCATTAATATGCTGCCAATATTCGAATAATTGATGGCTTGTCCCAACACATTGCCAGTCTCTATTTCTGCCTGCAACGCCCGCCGAAAGAAATACATGGCATCCTCCCGGTTACCCAATTCATTCTGCACGTTGCCGATGCCATTGAGCACAGATACCATATACCTCCTTGCCCGCTTATCTTCCTTGTGTTGAAAGTGTTCATAAAGAGAAAGTGCCCGGTACAAAGCTTCCGAAGCTTCGTCCAGACTCCCGATGCGCCGATAATTGGTAGCCACCTGATTCAATGTATTGATAATCTCTATCGTGTCACACAACTCTTCAGCCATATACAGCGCATCCTGATGCGTTGTAATGGCCATTTCAAACTCGGCAGATTCCCGATAGCGCTTGCCTAATGTGTACTTGACCAGCATCTCTCCCCGTCGATAACCTTCATTCACACACTGCCGTTCCAAACATAGCAATGTATCAATCTGATAACAGTTCGTAATGATACTATCCAATGTCGGACGAATCGATTCCTCCGCTACCGATGGCGAAAGAGGATGCTGACACGAAAAGAAGATTAGTGTTCCCCAAAGGAAAAAGAATAGAATTTGTCGTTTCATTTGCATTTTCATTGGAATTAACGAATCACTCCAGGATATGACTCTTTTGTGTACAAAAATAACTTTATGATCTGAAAAAACGTTCAGCCATTCTATTAAATTAATCTAAAATGCCTATCTTTATACGCAAATTCCCGAACAAGTCAAAACACACCATGCCATGAACTCGTTTATCCGCACACTTCTCTTCTATACCCGCAGCCAGCGGCGAGGTGCCTTGATAGGCATCGGATTGATTGTGTGCATCTTCATGCTCCGCCAATGGCTTTCCACAAGGCAAAGCGACCGTACGCTGACCGAGACGGAGAAGGAGGCACAGGCACGCACGACCGAAACTTATCAAGCGTTTATCAACCAGATAGAGGAGATAGAGAGGAAGCCTTCCTCGTCATCAAGTGTCCGAAAGGGAAGGGTACTGCATCCCTTCGCATTCGACCCCAACCAAGCCGACTCCCTTACGCTTGATGCGTTGGGATTGCCCGACTACGTCATCCGTCACCTGCTACACTATCGGGCCAAGGGAGGCGTATTCCGGCAAGCGAGTGATTTCAAGAAGATATATGGAGTGACAGACCAGCAGTATCGGATTCTTGAACCATACATCCTCATCAAGCAGCAGTCACTCCCCACATCCCCCACTCCACCACGCCTGTTGGCAGAGCCACCGGTTACAGACAGCTTGCTCCCCTTCCCGGTAGTGGAGAAGTACGAAGCCGGCACAGTGGTAGAACTCAACGGTGCCGACACCACCGAACTAAAGAAGATACCCGGCATCGGAAGCTACATAGCCCGGCAGATTGTCCGTTACCGCCAGCAGTTAGGCGGTTATTATCGGCTGGAGCAGTTGGGTGAAATACACATCAACTACCAGTTACTGACGGATTGGTTAACCATTGATACCACCTCCGTGCAGCGCATCAACGTCAACCGGGCTGGTGTAGAACGGCTACGGCATCATCCGTACATCAATTTTTACCAGGCCAAGGAACTGGTAGAATATCGTCGGAAGCATGGGAAGATACAGAGCCTAAAGAACTTCATCCTGCTGGAAGAATTTCCTCCGGAGGAACTGGAGCGTATGGGACACTACATCTGCTTTGATGACAACTCAAGTGCCGCCGCACACTGATATCCCTCCTCATACAGATCCGTCAGTTTACGTATATCGCGTTCGATACGATCCACCACAATCGGACGTTGCGGACGGATGACGGTTATCTGTCCGGCATCTTCCATGCGTTCAACCAACTCCAGTTGCTCATTATACACCACACTGCGCCGGTTGATAGCCTCGCGCAACAAAGGGTACTTACGATAGATGAACGGAGGGACCTTGGTGCCTTGGATATCTTTTCTATAGCCACGATTGCGGGTCAGCACCACCACATTGTGCACAAACCCTTCCTGCCGTGCCCGCATCAAAGGGATGCTGTCCACAATACCTCCGTCCAACATCGGCACCCCGTCTACCCATGCAATGGGACACACAAACGGAAGGCTGCTCGATGCCCGAACTATGTCAATGATGCGCGTTTTGTCCCGCTTCTCTTCAAAATAGTTTGCTTCACCCGTCAGGCAATTGGTGGTTACCATCTCATAGCGTTCTGTCGAGCGGGCATAGGCAGCATAGTCATACGGCAGGATGCGCTCAGGGAAATCATTGAACAGCAGCCTGAAATCCATAATATTGTGCTGCTTCCACAGATATTTCAGCCCGATGTATTGATACTTCTCCAGCAAATCGATGTTGCTGAACTTAGCTCTTCCGCGCTGGCCCGACATGTATGAAAGGCCATTACAAGCTCCGGCACTGACCCCGATGGTATAGGGGAAACGAATGCCTCTATCCATGAAATTGTCCAATACGCCACACGTAAAGACACCTCGCATTCCTCCGCCTTCCAGCACCAAACCGCTCTGACTATCTATCTGTATCATCCTATTCCTCTTTTTCG
>CALZEQ010000019.1 GCA_945641355.1 uncultured Mediterranea sp.
GAAGATGAACCGACAGGTACGCCTGTGAAGGTCCGGGTTGACCAAGATACACTCTATTTCGACAGCTTCCCCATCCGCGACATCGTTTTCTCCATCCTGAAGGACGAGACCTTGACCGACCAGATTGTGGAGAGCGTAGGGGATATCAGCTACAAGATAGGTTATACGCCGGCAGTCGCATCGGATGGCAAGCGCATCGACATCGCACTCGACCCCAAACCGCTGACGCTGGCACTTGCCTTGCCGTCGGCCCAAGAGGGAGAAGAGGGACAGACATTGCAGATAGAGGTGGATGTAGAAGCCGCTGAAGGTGCTGCCTATCAGGTAGAGGAAGCTGCCGTGAACTTCGTGTTCGGTGCTACCAGTGTACGTCTGGGCGAGGGCGAGAATCAGGTGACGCTGCCCGGATTTCAGGTGACGACCTTCGACTTCCAATTGAACCAATATACCCTGTATACGTTGACACATCACTAAACCTGACTTAAAAACCTATGATGAATGAAAAAAGGGTGTCCCGAACGGCGTGGACATCCTTTTTTTTCATAAATTTGCCTCACACTACAAAAGACCGATTACCATGATGAATGAGCTGGAAGAAGCCGCCGGACGCTTGCCGGAACTGAAAGAAAGATGCCTGCCCGATGCCTGTCGGGAAGAGGTGGCCGCCCTGCTGCAGGAGGTTTACGGGTACGGACAATTCCGTAACCTGGAGATTTACAACGACTTGTCGAAAGGGAAAGAGAAGATAAGCATCTCGCAGGGACAACTGATAGAGCATGTGATACGTGAGGCAGAACGTGCCTACGAAGGGAAGGGGGCTCCGGACAACATCCTGTTGACGGCCCCTACAGGCTCCGGCAAATCGCTCCTCTTCCAGCTGCCGGCCATCTACCTGGGACGTCGGCAGGGATTGCTGACGCTGGTCGTCTCTCCGCTGAAGGCACTGATAACGGACCAGGTGGAGGGATTGCAGGAACTGGGCTATCAGCGGGTGGCATACGCTTCGTCCGACCTCTCGCCCGAACAGAAGGCGGAGGTGTACCGCTCGGTGCGCGAGGGCGAGGTGGACCTTTTCTATCTGTCGCCCGAGCTGTTGCTCTCGTACGACATACACCGCTTTATAGGCGAGCGCCGCATCGGGCTGGTCGTGGTGGACGAGGCGCATACCGTGACTACCTGGGGAAAGGAGTTCCGGGTGGACTATTGGTTTCTGGGACGTTATCTGAGAGACCTGAAGCGGGAACTGGGCTACGACTTCCCGCTCTTTGCCCTGACGGCTACAGCCGTATGGAACCCTCGGGGAGGCAACGACATGGTGTTCGAGACCATCCGCTCGCTGCAGATGGAGCCGTGTGTGCTCTATGTGGGCACAGTGAAGCGACATAACATCGGCTTTGACATCCGCCAGATGACCATCGAAGCGGGGGAAACCTATGACAAGGCCAAACAACGGGTGGTGTCGGAACGGATTGAGGGATTCCTCGACGGACACAAGACACTGCTCTACTATCCCTTTGCCGGAGGCATCGACATGCGCCTGAAGACCTGGGTGAAACCGGCCGGATGGCACTACGTGGCCACCTACTACGGCAAGAAGGAGAAGGAGCAAAAGGCGGCTATCGTGCAGGAGTTCAAGGAGGGAGAAAAACGGCTGATCATCGCCACCAAGGCATTCGGCATGGGCATCGACATCGGCGACATCGACCGCGTCTATCACGTGGCACCCTCCAGCACCTTTGTGGACTATATCCAGGAGATAGGACGGGCGGCCCGCGAGGCCGATGTGCAGGGCATCTCCTCGACCGACTTCCACGAACGCGATTTCTACTATATGAAGCGGCTGCATCAGACTGGTAACATCGCACAGGAGCAGCTGACCCTTATCCTACAGAAGCTGATGGAGGTGTATCGCATGAAGGGCGGCAGGAGCGAGGTGCCGGTATCGCTTTCCGACTTTGAGTTTGTCGTGAAGCTGCCCCGCCTGAAGAGCAAGCTGGAGTATGAGGCCGAGCTGGGACAGTTTGTCAAGACGGCTCTGCTGTGGCTGGAAGAGGACTTGGCCAAACGTTACGGCAGGCATCTGCTGGAGATTGCTCCGCAGAATCTGCTGACAGAGGGCTATCTGCAGGACAAGACGGGCGATGCCTTCGCCCGTGCGTATGCACCCTATCTGACAAAGGTGGAGGGTACGGAGGATGTCTATCGGGTACGTCTGGAGGAACTGTGGGAGAACTGCTTCGCGGAATTGGGCTACAAGGAGTTCAAGCAGAAGCTGAACAACGGAACCCTGCGCGAGGGGTCGCGTGCCGTCTCGGTAGGCAAGCACGAGGTGCTGCTGAAGGAGGATGCCCAAGCAATCCGTCAACGGCTGGATGCCCTGTTCAAGGATTTGACGCAGCTGCTGAAGGGGGCCTTGATGAAGAACAAGGGCAAGTTTGACGAAGAGGAGTTGCGGACACTCTTTGCTGCCCACGAGATGGATGTGCGGTCGGCCAAACGGTTCATCGCCTCGTTGCTGGAGAGCCGCACGGAGGAGGGACGCAGCGTCAGCTACATCAGCAGTGCCAAGAAGAAGGAGAGCAACGAGCTGTCGTTCACGGTGACGCGCGGCTTCGACCTCTTGCTCTCACGTTACCAAAAGCTGTTCCAGCAGCGCATCACCGGCCGAAAGGGCGACCGCCTGCTCTTCTACTGTACACCTTTCTCTGACCTGAATATGCTGCTCAACCTGCTCTCCATGCTGGGCTCTCTCTCGTTCAGTGTAGAGGGCGGAGGCTCGCCCTGTGTATGGGTACGCTTCTGTGAACCGGCTCTGCTGGAGCAATTGGCGGATTCGGCGAAATACCGTAACCTGATTTTGGAAGGCAATGAACGCATCTTTGAGGAACAGATGGAACTGTACTCCTTCTTCTTCGGTACCGACCGGCTGACTGACGAGCAGCGTTGGGACTTTGTGGAAGACTACTTCACCGGCATGGACGTGAAGCAGCTGAAGGAGAAGTATCAGAGTTTCTGATAGGCCAGCCGTTCGTCGCCGTTCAGCAGGTAGATGATGCCGCAGTAGCGGAAGCCCTGTTTGGTGAGGATGTGCTGGAGGATGTGGTTGTCGCGATGGGTGTCCGCACGGAGGTTGGGCACTTGCGCATAGCACCAGTTGAAGACGGCATCGGCCACACCGTGGCTCTCTTCGGTGCTGGCCAGCCGGTGTATGGTGGCATAGGGCAGCGTGTCGTCCAGCCAGGCACCGTCGTATATCTTCAGGTAGGTGGGGTCGATGCCTCGGATGAAGGCGAATGTGCCTACGGCCTTGCCTTGGTTGTCGAGGCAGATGTAGCTGTTGCCCGCCTCAATCTCGCGCACCACCATCTCCCGGGGTGGGTAGTTGCCCGTCCATTGCTTCCTGTTGCCCGACTTGCGCATGATGCGTTTGCCGCTTTCGTACAGTTCCATCAGGATGTCTATCTCTTCCGGTCGCGTGTTTCTTATCGTCATGGCTTTTCTTGTTGTCTACATATTATATATTGTATATCGACTTCTGCCGGTAGCGGGGATATGAAAAAAGGTGTGACTGCCAGCAGACACACCTTTCTCACCGAGCTTCTCGCTTGATGCAGGGTTAGCGGAAAGACAGGGATTCGAACCCTGGGAACAGTTACCCGTTCACCGCATTTCGAGTGCGGCCCGATCGACCACTCCGGCATCTTTCCTTTCAAGGTCGTTGCATACCCGGAAGCTTTTGCGCTGCAAAGATAATGTCTTTTTATGGAAATTACATCCTCTTTTGATAAACATTTTGCTGCGTGCCACGTTTGATTTAGTAATATTTTACATATATTTGTCCCACAAATTATAAATGACTCGATTTATGAAAAAGTTTCTTGGTGTTTTGGCGGCACTTGTCTGCTCTCTGTCGATGGCAGTGCCGGCTCAGGCCCAACTCCTGAACTGGGGTATCAAGGGGGGTGTCAATATGAGCAAAATAGACTGGACAGGTGGTGTGGATGGCAATAAGGACAACTCTACCGGCTTCTTTATCGGCCCCATGGCTGAAGCGACCATTCCGCTGATTGGCTTGGGGCTTGACGGTGCCCTACTCTACTCGCAGCGGGGCGACGGTGACTGGAAGCAGCAGGGACTGGAGATACCCGTCAACCTGAAGTACACCATCGGACTGGGCAGTATGCTGGGCATCTACATAGCTGCAGGTCCCGACTTCTTCTTCAACTTCAAGGATATCAAGGCCGAATCCGGTTTCAAGAAGAAAGATGCACAGGTAGCCCTGAATCTGGGGGCCGGCGTAAAGCTGGTGCATCATCTGCAGGTGGGTGTCAATTACCAGATACCGTTGGGTGACAGCTTCGACCTGGGTGCCCTGAAGGATGCCGGTGCCAAGACCAAAACCTGGCAAGTGTCGCTGGCGTACATCTTCTGAACGTGAGGAGGAGCGCTGCCCCCTCTACATAGGTGAGAAAACGGAATGGAACGGTATGTAGACGTGATAGTGCCCCTGCCGCTCGGCAGTCGGTACACCTACCTGTTGCCGGATGACATGGCGGAACAGGTAGCGGTAGGCTGTAGGGTGGTGGTGCCCTTCGGACGCAAGAAGTATTACACAGCCATTGTGGTGAAACTGCACGACGTACGCCCGCAGGGCTATGAGGTGAAACAGGTGCTGGCGACACTGGACACACACCCCATCCTGCTGCCGCTGCAACTGCGCCTGTGGCAGTGGCTGGCCGACTATTACCTCTGCACACCGGGCGATGTGATGAAGGCAGCCCTGCCCAGCGGACTGAAACTGGAGAGCGAGACGCTGGTGGAGTACAATGCCGACTACGAAGCGACGGAGCGTCTGCCTGAACGTGAACAACGGGTACTGGACGTGCTGGCTGCACATACAAGCCTAAGCATCACGGCCTTGGAGAAGGAGAGTGGACTGAGCGGTGTACTGGGCACGGTAAAGCGACTGCTGGAGAAGGAGGCGGTATTTGTGAAGGAGGAGCTGAAACGTACCTACCGGCCGAAACTGGAGACGCGGGTACGGCTGACAGAAAAAGCATGTAACGAACACCGCCTGCACATCTTTTTCGACGAGCTGCAACGTCGCGCACCCCGGCAACTCGATTTGCTGATGAAGTACCTGGAGCTCTCAGGCTTCTTGGGACAGAACGGTGAGAAAGAGGTATCGAAAAGCCGGCTGCTCCAGCAGGCACAGGCATCGCAAGCCATCTTCAACGGATTGGTAGAGAAGGGAATTCTGGAAGTATATCAGCAGGAGGTGGAACGTCGGCCACAGGACGACGTACAGCTGGTGCAGCCTCACCCGCTGAGTGTGGCACAACAGCGTGCATACGACGAGGTGGTGCAGTGTCTTGCCGAGAAGAACGTCTGCCTGCTGCAGGGTGTGACGGCCAGCGGCAAGACGGAAATCTACATCCATCTGATTGAAGAAACCATCCGGCAGGGACGGCAGGTGCTCTATCTGTTGCCGGAGATTGCGTTGACTACGCAGATTACCGAACGGCTCAGACGGGTGTTCGGACAGCGGATGGGTGTCTATCACTCCAAATTTCCGGATGCCCGGCGGGTGGAGGTGTGGCAGAAACAGTTGTCGGATGCCGACTACGACCTGATACTGGGTGTCCGCTCGTCCGTCTTCCTGCCTTTTCGCCGGCTGGGACTGGTCATTGTAGACGAAGAGCACGAAAATACATACAAGCAGCAGGACCCCGCTCCGCGCTACCATGCCCGCAATGCGGCCATCGTGCTGGCCACCATGACAGGTGCCAAGGTCGTACTGGGTACGGCTACCCCCTCGGTAGAGAGCTGGCACAATGCCACCTCGAGAAAGTACGGGCTGGTGCAGCTCACGGAGCGGTACCGGGAAATCTGTCTGCCGGAAATCATCCCCGTAGACATCAAGGAACTGCACCGTACACGACGGATGCAGGGAGCCTTCTCGCCCTTGCTACTACGCTGTATGAGGGAGGCACTGGAGCGGCGGGAACAGGTCATCCTGTTTCAGAACCGCCGGGGCTTTGCGCCGATGGTGGAGTGCCATACCTGCGGATGGGCGCCCCGGTGCGTGAACTGCGACGTGAGTCTGACTTATCACAAAGGGCTGAACCAACTGACCTGCCACTACTGCGGCTACACGGTGCCGTTGCCCCGCCGCTGTCCTGCTTGCGAAGAGAGCGACCTGCGGCATCGTGGATTTGGTACGGAAAAGATAGAAGACGATGTAAAGTCGCTCTTTCCCCAAGCCCGGGTGGCCCGCATGGACCTGGATACCACCCGCACCCGTGCGGCCTACGAACGCATCATCGCCGATTTTGAGCAGGGCAAGACCGATATACTGATAGGCACCCAGATGGTGTCGAAGGGACTGGACTTTGACCGGGTCAGCGTGGTGGGGATATTGCACGCCGACACGATGCTGAACTACCCGGACTTCCGCGCCTACGAGCGTGCCTTCCAACTGATGGCACAGGTGGCCGGACGTGCCGGACGGAAAAGCGGACAGGGCAAAGTGGTGCTGCAGACAAAGGATGTGAATCATCCCATCATCGCACAGGTGATAGCGAACGACTTTGAAGGAATGGTGGACGGACAGCTGGCCGAAAGGCAACTGTTCCGCTATCCGCCCTACTACCGACTGGTGTACGTCTACCTGAAGAACCGCAACGAGGCCTTGCTGGAACAGATGGCACAAACCATGGCCGAGCGGCTGAGGAGCCACTTCGGCAACCGCGTACTGGGGCCGGACAAACCGCCCGTGGCCCGCGTGCAGATGCTGTTTATCCGGAAGATTGTACTGAAGATAGAGGTGACGGCACCCATGACCCGTGCGCGGCAGCTGCTGTTGCAGGTACAGCGGGAGATGCTGCAGGACGACCGCTTCAAGTCGCTGATAGTCTATTACGATGTAGACCCGATGTGATGCGGCCCGGCTATCCCTTACGCCGCTTCCGGTATTGGGTGGGTGTCTCGCCGATGTGCTTGAAGAAGGTTTTCGAGAAATGGTACTGGTCATAGAATCCCAGCTCTTCGGCTATCTGCTTGATGCGTAGCTCGGAGAAGTCCAGCAGCTGGCAAGCCCTCTGGATTTTCAACTGACAGAGGTAGTTACAGGGCGTCTGGCCGGTCTTCTGCAGGAATATCTGGCCAAAGTAAGAGGGGGAATAGCCGATGTGGCCGGCTATCTCATCCAGTGAGAGCTTCTGCTCCACATGGCTTTTCATGTATTTGATGGCATCCTGTATCACATCGCCCCTGCGGTGCTTGTTGACCTCGCGGTATTGCGAGATGAAGCGGAACGAAGCGATGAAGTGCCACAGGCAAAGGGTGGTGTACTCCAGATTTTCCGTACTGTAACCCATCTCCAGATTCTGGAATATCTCTTCAAACAGCACCAGACGGTCCTTGAAGCGTGCCTCGGGCGAATCGTCGATGCTGTGTACTTTGTTGTAGATAGACTGGAAGAGGTGGCTCTTCTCTCCTGTAAAATGAAGCCAGTAGATGCTCCACGGATCGCTTTCGGAGGCGGCGTAGGTGTGGGGAACGCCGGCCTCAATGATAAAAAACTGGCCTTTGTTGAGTTCTGTACGGATGCCGTGGATGCTGATCCATCCCCGCCCCTCTGTACAATAAATCAGGATGTGCTGTTCCGACCCCTTGTTGCGTGTGCGGTAGTGTCCGTTCGCTTGGGGATAGTAACCGATATCTGTTACATAGAGGAGACGGGTCAGTTCATTCTGAGCCATTATCTCCTTGATGGATTGGGGCAACACTATGGCCCGCTGGTTAATAAATCCGTCTTTCTTGTACTCCATGGCAGTATGATTGGGGTTGTTGCCTGCAAATATAGTTATTTTACATCAACAATCCACCTTTTCTCCATTTTGTATCACAGACGATTTACCTTATTTTGCATCCCGGTAGGGGTAGACAGGCAATCCGCACCTCTGCCGGGATATAGATGGAATGCGAAACACAAAAATCAGTAATATGAAAAATGTATTTGTTGCTCTATGCTTTGTATGGTCATTGGTGGCCTGCACAACACAGGTTGACCGGCTGGACCTGGCCGGACAATGGACCATGCGTCTGGACAGTACCGATGTGGGCATAGCGGAAGGCTGGTACGGAAAGCTGTATGAAACCTCTATCGACTTACCGGGAACCACTGACGAAGCCGGACTGGGAACGGGCTGTACACTGACCCCAGCACTACAGAAGCCCCAACTGCTACATCTGACACGCGCCCATGCCTATATAGGCCCTGCTTGGTACGCACGTGAAGTTGATATTCCTTCCGATTGGGAGGGAAAGGAACTACTGCTGCAGCTGGAGCGTGTGCTGTGGGACACTCAGGTGTGGGTGGACGACGTACAGGTGGAAGGACACGAGGAAAGCCTAACCACGCCCCACCGCTACAATCTGACCCCCTATGTGAAGGCGGGCAGCCGGCACATACTGACCATCCGGGTGGACAACCGCAAGCGGTATGACATCTCGGTGAATGAGATGGCTCATGCCTATACGGAGGAGACGCAGGTGAAGTGGAACGGTGTGCTGGGAGATATGTATGTAGAAGCGGTGAACCCGGTGTATGTGGAAAACTTGCAACTCTACCCCGACGCGGGGGCGCATTGCGTGAAGGCAGTAGCGGTGGTGTGCAACCGGACGGACGCCACGCAACAACTGCACTTGGCACTGAACGTGGCAGGAAAGAGGGACGGGAAAAACTGGGGACGGACAGAAAAAGAGATAGAAGTTACAGCAGGTACCTCGCAGGTAGAGGTGGTGTGCGGACTGAAGGAAGATACTCCCCTCTGGAGCGAGTTCAATCCTTACGTATGTCAGGCAACGGTTGAAATCGGTGGAACGGACATCTCATCAACGCGAACGGAGGAATTCGGCCTGCGCCTACTGGAGCGTGAGGGAAACCGCTTGCTGCTAAACGGACAGCCGCTCTTCCTTCGCGGCACGCTGGAGTGCTGCATCTTCCCGCTGACAGGTACGCCGCCTACCGATGAGGAGGGGTGGCGGAAGGTGTTTGGCGCAGCACGCGACTATGGCATGAACCACCTGCGCTTCCACTCCTGGTGCCCGCCCGAGGCAGCCTTCAAGGAAGCCGACGAGATGGGATTCTATCTGCAGGTGGAGCTGCCCGTGTGGAGCACGACACTGGACAATGACAAGGCTACGGTAGACTTCCTGCGCACCGAGGCCGGGCGCATCAGCCGGGAGTATGGCAACCACCCATCCTTCTGCCTCTGGAGTCTGGGCAACGAGATGCAGTATGACTTTGAGGTGATGGCCGACATGCTGAAAGAGATGAAAGAGGCCGACAGCCGACACCTCTATACAACGACCTCGTACACCTTTGAACGGGGACATGGCGACTGGCCGGAAGCGGACGACGACTACTTCATCACGCAGAAGACCCGTCTGGGATGGGTGCGCGGACAGGGGGTGTTCAATCAGGAGCCGCCTTCGTTCGACAAGGATTACCGCGCGTCGGTGGCGGGGATGGAGGCCCCCTTGGTGACGCACGAGGTAGGGCAATATGCCGTCTATCCCGACCTGACGGAAATAGCCAAATACACGGGTACACTGCTGCCACTGAATCTGATGGCCGTGCGCGACGATTTGCAGAAGAAAGGCCGGCTGGACCGGGCAAGTGCCTATCTGCAGGCCTCGGGAAAGCTGGCGGCTCTCCTCTATAAGGAGGAGGTGGAGCGTGCGCTGAAGACACCGGGCATCAGCGGTTTCCAACTGCTGGACCTGCACGATTTCCCCGGACAGGGCACGGCACTGGTGGGACTGCTCAATGCCTTTTGGGAGAGTAAGGGTATCGTGACGGGAGAGGAGTTTCGTGCGTTCTGTTCGCCTGTGGTGCCGCTGCTGCGCTTCCCGAAGGCTGTATATACCGACAAAGAGACGTTTGAGGCGGAAATGGAACTGTGCAACTACGGTGACGGCACGCTGAAGGAGATGAATCTGGTGTGGGAGGTAACGACCTCATCCGGCCAAGTGCTGGGTAAGGGCCAAGTGCTCGTGCCGACATTGGCCGTGGGACACAACGGCGGACTGGGCAAGATAGAGCTGCCGCTTGCAGCGGTCACAGAGGCCCGAAAGTTGGAGGTGCGTCTGCAGCTGGAGGGCACCGAGTATGCCAACTGTTGGAACATCTGGGTCTATCCGGACGATGCAAAGCTGCAGTGGGGAGGTGTAACGTACACCCGTGACTATGCCGAGGCGCAGAAGCTGCTGCACGAAGGGAAGAAGGTGTTGTTCAATCCCGACTGGCGTACCATGCAGGGCGTGGAGGGCAAGTTCGTGCCGGTGTTCTGGAGTCCGGTACACTTCCCCAAGCAAGCAGGCTCTATGGGCATCTTGTGCAATCCAGCCCATCCGGCTCTGGCCTACTTCCCCACGGATATGCACACCGACTGGCAATGGTGGGACCTGAACATCAACTCGACAACGCTGGTAACCGACTCGCTGCAAGGAGGTGAGGCCATCGTAGAGGTGGTGGACAACTTTGTGAACAACCGCCGTCTGGCTTCGCTCTACGAGGGCCGTGTGGGTGAAGGAAAGCTGATGCTGGCCACTTTTGATTTGCAAAAGTCACTTGACCGGCGTCCCGTGGCCCGGCAGATGCTGCTATCCGTCTTGCAATATATGAACAGCGATGCGTTCTCTCCTGCCCCGCTGACCGGATGGGATGGGATGGAGGATGTATTCGGCACGGCGACCAACGAGAAGCAATCTGCCGAGGGCATCTATTAATCAACTATGCAAAAATCAAATTCATTTTATCATCATGAAAACTCACAATCAACTGTTTATCTACTTCATTTGTTTGGTATCCGCCATGGGTGGCCTGCTGTTTGGCTACGACTGGGTGGTGATAGGTGGCGCAAAGCCGTTTTACGAAATCTACTTTGACATTGCAGGCAACGAAGCCATGCAGGCACTGACCATGAGCATCGCTTTGCTGGGCTGTCTGCTGGGAGCCATGACAGCCGGTGCCCTGGCCGACCGCTATGGGCGCAAGAGGTTACTGGTGGTCTCGGCATTGGTTTTCTTCTTCTCCTCCTGGGCTACGGGAGCCGCTCCGTCGCTCTTTGTCTTCATTCCGGCCCGTCTGGTGGGAGGCATGGCCATCGGTCTGGCTGCCGACTTATCGCCGATGTATATCGCGGAAGTCGCTCCGACCAAGATTCGCGGTAAGCTGGTGACCCTAAACCAGCTAACCATCGTGCTGGGTATCCTCGGGGCACAGATTGTCAACATGCTGCTGGCCGATCCCGTGCCGGCCGATGCCACTGCCGCCGATATATTGGCCTCGTGGAACGGGCAGATGGGATGGCGTTGGATGTTTTGGGCAGTGTGTGTGCCTTCGGGACTCTTCTTCCTGCTTTCGTTGCTTATCCCAGAGAGCCCACGCTGGCTGGCAAGCAAGGGAGACAGCACGCGGGCCGGGAAGGTGCTGACCTCCATCGGCGGAGCCGAATATGTCGCTGCCGAGCTGGAGAGCTATCTGCATGCAGGCAGCACGTCGCATACCGAGAAGGGTGCCTTGGCACTCCTCTTCTCACCCCGGATGCGCAATGTGCTGGTAATCGGTATTGTGGTGGCCATGTTCCAGCAATGGAGCGGCACGAATGTCATCTTCAACTATGCGCAGGAAATCTTCCAGGCTGCGGGGTATGGCATCTCCGACGTGCTGATGAACATCGTGATAACGGGTGTAGCCAACCTGGTCTTTACCTTCGTGGCCATCTATACGGTAGACCGTCTGGGGCGCAAGACGCTGATGCTGGTAGGTTCCATCGGACTGGCGGGCATCTATACCCTGCTCGGATTGAGCTACTTCTTCCACTTTACCGGTTTCATCATGATTGTCTTCGTGATACTGGCCATCGGCTTCTATGCCATGTCGTTGGGACCTATCACGTGGGTGCTCCTTTCCGAAATCTTCCCTAACAGGGTGCGTGGAGTAGCCATGGCCGTCTGTACGGCTGCCTTGTGGATAGCCTCCTTCCTGCTAACCTACACCTTCCCCTTCCTCAATTCCGGATTGGGCACGGGCGGCACCTTCCTGCTCTATGCAGTCATCTGCTTCGGTGGCTTCCTCTTCACCTGGCGGCGTATTCCCGAAACCAAAGGTAAGTCGCTGGAGGAACTGGAGAAACAACTGACTTCTTGCTAAAAAATAACCAATTATACACAGTATGGAAAAAATTACAGAATATTTGATTCAAAGTACGGTGAATACCTCCGAGGTACGTGCCTGGGAGGAGACCGTCATGCTGCCTACGTATGGCATCGGAAAGGAAGAGAAGAATCCAATATTCCTTGAGAAGCGTGTCTATCAGGGAAGTTCCGGTTCGGTCTATCCCTATCCCGTGGTTGAAAAAGTAGAAGATGAGAAGCACGACCGGCCTTGGCGTGCCTTCTTCATCGAGAACGAGTATCTGAAGCTGATGATTCTTCCGGAACTGGGAGGACGCATCCAGATGGCGTATGACAAAGTGAAGAAACGTCACTTCGTCTATTACAACCAGGTGATAAAGCCTGCCTTGGTAGGCCTTACCGGTCCCTGGATTTCGGGCGGCATCGAGTTCAACTGGCCGCAGCATCACCGCCCCAGTACCTACCTGCCCACAGACTGCGCCATTGAGGAGTTTCCCGATGGCAGCAAGACCATCTGGTGCAGCGAGGTAGAACGGATGTTCCGCACCAAGGGTATGGCCGGCTTTACACTCTATCCGGGGAAGGCATACATCGAGATAAAGGCGAAAGTATACAACCGTACACCCTTCCCGCAGACGTTCCTGTGGTGGGCCAATCCGGCTGTGGTGGTCAACAAGGATTATTACTCCGTCTTCCCGCCCGATGTGAATGCGGTGTTCGACCATGGCAAGCGGGCCGTCTCTACCTTCCCGATAGCTACCGGCGAATACTACAAGGTGGACTATTCGGCCGGTGTGGACATCTCCCGCTACAAGAACATCCCCGTACCTACTTCGTATATGGCCGTCAACTCGAAATACGACTTTGTGGGCGGATACGAGGAGCATATAGAAGCCGGACTGCTGCATGTGGCCGACCATCATGTCAATGCCGGAAAGAAGCAGTGGACCTGGGGTAACGGTGACTTCGGTCAGGCCTGGGACCGCAACCTGACGGATGAAGACGGACCTTACATCGAACTGATGACCGGTATGTATTGCGACAACCAGCCCGACTTTGCCTGGCTGCAGCCCTACGAAGAGAAGTCGTGGGTGCAATACTTCATGCCTTACCAAAAGGTGGGTATGGTGAAGAATGCAACGCGCGAAGCCCTGGTGAATCTGCAACCCGAAGCGGACGGACGCATGAAGGTCATACTGTACACAACAGCCCTCCAGCGCGATGTACGGGTGATGTTGCAGAACGTCCGTACAGGTAAGGTCTACCTGGATGCACTGACAACAGCCTCTCCGGCCGAATCCTTTGAGGCACTGGCCGACTGCGAAGGCGAAAAGGCCGAGAACCTGAAGCTGACTGTCCTGGATGCCAAAGGGCGGGTGCTGGTAGCCTATCAAGCCGAGAAGCCGGAAATCAAGCCGATTCCCGAACCGGCCAAGGCAGCACTGGCTCCCAAGGAGATAGCAAGCATGGAACAGCTCTTCCTGACCGGCCATCACCTGGAGCAGTACCGCCATGCCACCTACCTCCCGATGGACTACTATATGGAGGCGTTGAGCCGCGATGAGGGTGATATCCGTTGCAACAATGCAGTGGGACTGCTGTGGATGCGTCGGGGCGAGTTTGCCAAAGCACAATCCTACTTCGAACGTGCCATCCGTACACAGACCGAACGCAACCCGAATCCCTACGACGGCGAGCCCTACTACAACCTGGGCTGGAGCAAACAGATGCAGGGCGATACAGACGGTGCTTACGATGCCTTCTTCAAGGCTACCTGGAACGCAGCCTGGCAGGATGCCGGTTACATGGGTCTGGCACAAATCGACATGATGCGTGGCGACTGGGCATACGGTCTGGAGCATATCGACCGTTCGCTCTACCGCAACTGGCTCAATCATAAGGGACGTCAGCTGAAGGTCTCTTTCCTGCGCAAGATGCAGGAGTACGACCGTGCCGAAGCCCTGATTGCCGACTCGCTGCAGATGGACCGCTTCAATATGGGTTGCCGTTTCGAGGCTTACCTCATCCATCAGCTCCGAGGTCGCACGGAGGAGGCGGCTGCCGTGAAAGCAGCGATGAAGCAGCTGATGCGCGGAGCCGTCAACAGCTACTTGGAGTATGCCATCGACTATGCCGCTGCCGGCATGTACGACGAGGCATCGCAGTTGCTCGGCATCCTGCTGGAGGATGCTGTAACCACCTACCCCATGGTGTACTACGCACTGGGCTACTTCGCCTCCAAGCAGGGAGACGAAGCTACGTCCTTGGCGTATTACCGCAAGGCTGAGACGATGGCACCGGACTACTGCTTCCCCAACAAGCTGGATGAGGTGCTGATGCTGCAGGATGCCATGCGCATCAATCGGGAAGGAGCCAAAGCCCCCTATTACCTGGGTAACTTCTGGTATGCAGCCCGTTGCTACGAAAACGCCATCACCTGCTGGGAGGCTTCCGCCGCCCTTGACGATACGTATCCCACGGTGCTGCGCAATCTCTCATTGGCCTATTACAACAAACGTCATGAGCCACAGCGTGCAGTCGAACTGTTGGAGAAGGCCTATCGGTTAGATACCTCCGATGCCCGCATCCTGATGGAACTTGACCAGCTCTACAAAAAACTGCACTATCCGCATCGTCAACGGCTGGACTTCCTGGAGGCTCATGCCGACGTGGTGGAGCAACGGGACGACCTCTGCATCGAACGCATCACGCTATACAACCAGCTGGGTGAGTACCGGAAGGCATACGACCTCATCAACTGCCGTCATTTCCATCCGTGGGAAGGAGGCGAAGGCAAAGTCACCGGTCAGTACGTATTCTGTCGGGTGCAGCTGGCCAAGCAGGCCATTGCCGAGGCCCGTTATGAAGAGGCGTTGCGTCTGCTCAAGGAGACGGAGAAATACCCAGACAATCTGGGCGAGGGCAAGCTGATTAATGCCGAGGAGAACGACATCCACTACTGGATGGGATGTGCCTGCCAGGGTCTGGGCGATACCGAGGGAGCCGAACGCTACTATCGCCTGGCTACCCAGGGATCTGCCGAACCGGCCATTGCCCTCTACTACAACGACCAGCAGCCGGACAAAATCTTCTATCAGGGACTGGCCTGGCGGAAGCTGGGTGATGAAGAGAAGGCACGCAGCCGTTTCCATCGGCTCATCACTCACGGCGAGAAGCACCTCTTCGACCAGGTGAAGATTGACTATTTTGCGGTCTCCCTGCCCGACCTGCTTATCTGGGAGGACGATTTGAAGGTGCGCAACCTCATCCATTGCAACCTGGTGATGGGACTGGGTCATCGGGGACTGGGCGAGCGCGAGCAGGCCAAGCACTTCCTGTCCGAAGTAGTGAGGCTGGACCTCAATCATCAAATCGGTGCACAGGCACTGCAGATGTGTGATTCTTTCTGATGATGATGATACAAACAGAAAAACGCGAGGAGGGGGAAAGCGTGTCGGACGCTTCCCCCTCGTTCTATATATCCTATAGGCAAAAAGGGTTCAATAGTCGATGACCGGGAACTCTGCCTGTGGAGGATAGATGGCAAAATGATATTGCGGATTGATTTCCGGAAGTACAAAAGTATATGTTTCGCCGGGATGAAGATGGGGTAAAGATACAGAACGCAGGGCACCTGTCGCATCGGCATATCGTATGGTATAGCCCCGAAGCACGTAACAGGGGATGCTTTGGCTGACAGTCAATGCAACCGATACATCGTGGTCATCGGGATGAACGGCGTAGACACCTGCCAATGTATGGTTGTCACGTTGTGAGCGCGAAGGCTTGACTTCGGAGATGAGAAGGGGTGAACACAGCTGGCGCAGCATGTTGTAACTGGCTTTGGGTGTGAGATTTGCTTGGGTCACTCCATGACGACGGATACGATATTTCCCATAGCCCTCTTCGCCCATCTGGGTACGGTAGTCCTGCAGGCAGAAGTAGATGAAACCACACACAAATGGCTGTGCCTTCCAGTGATTGACATGGAAGAGCATCTCATCTACACGGCGGGTGTCGCCACCGGTGAAAGCTGGTTCACAAAGCCCCCCTTCAGTGATGAACAACGGACGGTTGCCAAGTACTTTCCCGATGTTGGCAAAGTGTTCGGGCAGTTGGTTACGGTCGTTGCCGTGCCACGTGCCCGTGTACTCGTTCCAAGTAGGAAGATCGAGTGCCAAAGGCGGATCGTTTTCCAGGTTCTGCCAGATACGGTTTCCCATGGCAAGTACCAGGCGGGTAGAGTCTGCCGAATGCACGTACTGAGCCAAGCGCTTGATTTCAGCTGTATTGTTGCGTACTTCGTTGCTTACACCCCAAGCATAGATGGATGGGTGGTTGTAGTGGGCTTCTATCAGTTCCGTCAGTTGCCTCCGGGCCGACTCACACAGGGCTGGGGAGAGTTCTGTCTGGGGTTGCTGCCACCAAGGTAGTTCCTCTTGCACCAATATGCCGAGTGAATCCGTCAGTTGCAGCCTATAGTCATCTTGAGGCCAATGGTAGCGCGTGATGGCACAGTTCAGGCGTTTCATGGTGCGTATGGTCTGGAGCATGTGTGCGGGTGGTTCGGCCATGCCATAGTCCGGATGGCTGCCCGGCATATCTTCGATACCTTGCAGGCGTACCGGCTCACCATTCAATGAAAACCGGTCGCCCTCTACCGTGAATCTGCGGAATCCGAATCGCTCGGTACGGCTGTCACAGATTTGCTGATGGTGCAGCACCTCTACAGTGAAAGTATAAAGGTGTGGCTGGTCGAAATGCCATAGATGCACCTTGTGGCAGTCTACTTGGCAACGGAACGTGCCATCCGTCTGGCGGCGTAGTTCCTGCAGTGACTGGTGTATCAGCCTTTGGGTTGCATGGTCACGGATAATAATGCGGCAGGTAGTACGGCGTATGTCAGGCTCATGCAGGCGTATGTCGAAATGCGCCACCGCAGTGCTGTCGGTCAGATTGATGTCTGGCGTGACGTGTACGTAGCGTATCGTCCGACTCTGACTGACGTGCAGTGATACGGGGCGGTATATGCCTCCGTCGTTAGCCCAGTCGAAACTGCGGCGATAGGGCAGGTTGTTTTCGGAGTAGCTGTTGTCTACACGTACAGTCAGGCGATTGTCGGCTCCGGGCTGGAACGCAAGGTAGGGGGTGATATCGAAGCTGAAAGGTGTGTATCCGGCATACAAATGTTCACCTACCTGTTGTCCATTTACCCACACGGTAGCGCTGTGATAGACACCTCTGAAGTGCAATCGGATGGTCTGCCCTCGATGCGAAGAATTGATTTCCTGCAAATCCCGCTGATACCAGGCTATGCCAGCATACTCTTCCAGTCCGGACTCTATATTCCAAGTATGAGGGATGGAGACGGACTGTGCATCGGCGGGAAGCCCGTCGGCATAATGGGCAGTCGAATCGGCTGTTACAAATTTCCATCCTTCGTTGAGGGGAATGTCATATACTGCCTGTGCCGCAGCCATCAGTGGTAGGCATGTCCAGAGAAAGAGAAGTAAACGATGATTCATAATACAATATGCAAATATAGTTAAAAATACATTATTCTGTCATCGACGGAGGACAGTCGGCATCATTGACACCCCACTCTTTGCAAGGGGAATCCGCCATTTCCAGTTCCAATACTCCACCGGAAAGAATCATCTCATGCGTGATATAGCTCTTTGGATATTCTGTTCCGTTCCAGCGAACCCGACGGATATAGTAATTGTCCGAAGAGACATTGGGAGCCTTTAGGATGAAGAGTTTACCGTTAGGCAACCGCAATCTGGCTTCTTCAAACAGCGGAGTACCTATTACATAATAGGGAGTCCCCGGACATACAGGATAGAAACCTAATGAGGAGAAGACAAACCACGCCGACATTTGACCGGCATCGTCATTGCCCGACAATCCTCCCGGTGCATCCAGATATTCTTGTTCAAGAATCTGACGGACAGCCTGCTGTGTCTTCCAGGGTTCACCTATGTAGTTGAACAGGTAAGCCACTTGGTGGCAGGGTTCGTTGCCATGCCAATAGCGATGCTCAGAGAACATAGAATCCAGACGGGCCGAAAAAGCCTCCTTTCTTCCCATGGTCTGCATAAGCCCCTTCACGTCGTGAGGCACATACCACGTATAATGGCAAGGCGTTCCTTCTGTTATAAACGGACAGAAGTCCACAGCATTCCACTCCTTTACAAACTCACCGTTCCTGTATCTTCCCTGCACATATCCCGTAGCCGGATTAAGTACATTCTTGTAATTTTGGGCACGGTTGTACAACAATGCTGCATCTTCCTCATAACCAAGTTCTTTGGCCATCAGGTGCAGCACATAGTCATCGTATGCATATTCCAACGTGCGAGATACCTGTTCTGCTACATGAAACGCTTCACGCACAGAGTCTTCCAACGGTATATAGCCGTACTGGAGGTACGAATCGAGTGCCCGTCTTCCCAATCCGTCCTTGTACGCTTCGTACGTCTCCGGCTGCTCGAAGGCATTCCGGCGCATAGCTCGATAGGCTTTCTGAACATCGAAATCGCGTATACCCTTGAAATAGGCATCTGCAATCAGTGACAGGCAATGGTCGCCTATCATTTCAGAAGTATAGCTGTTCCAGCAAGGGAATATCGGCAACCACCCCCCTTGTTCGTATTTATCTAACAAGGAACGGATCATGGCAGCTGAGCGGTCGGGTGACAGGATGTTCAGCAGCGGATGGAGGGCGCGATAGGTATCCCACATACTATAGTCATCATAATATTCTCCCCGTTCTGCCTGCATGATGGGTGTACCTTTTGCAAAGGCCGGATAGCGCCCGTCACAGTCGCTGGTAACATGCGGCAGGAAGGCCGCCCGGTACATGGCACTGTAGAACTTGCGTTTATTCGTGTCATTTTCATCACGTATATCAATTTGGTTCAGATACTCTTTCCATTCTTTGTGCAATTGCGCCTTTATCACATCAAATGCGAAATGCGGGATTTCGTTCTCCAGATTCTTTTCTGCCCCCTGATATCCTGTAAACGAACTGCCCAAACGTACTTGAATCTGTTTTTGAGCAGTTACATGATAGGCCACATACAGCCCGATGCCAGCTTGCTGGCCGATAGACCGCTGGCCATGATAGATGGTATCACCCTTGAATGTACCATAAGCCTCTATCGGGCAATCGAGCTTTATAGTGAAATATCCGCTGAATCCAGCCCGTTCTCCCCAGCCCTGGTAGATGCGATGCACAGGGTTGTATCCTCTTATCTCGTTTTTCGCTTCATCATACTCCACATATCCTTCTCCTTCATCGCTATTGGGTTGCACCACCAGATAACCTGTACCCTCCTTGTCATAACTGAAGCGGAAGATGCCGGCACGCGAAGTCCCTGTCATTTCGGCCAAGATACCATAGTCATCCAGCCTGACGGCATAGTAATAGGGTGTAGCTGTCTCCTGTTCGTGGGTATATCGGCTGGCTCTGTCTGCTGGCTGACACTTCAGAATGCCCGACAGTGGCATGATGGTGACCGACCCGTAGTCCTGCGTACAGCCACCGTTAATCCAGTGTGAATTTCGGAAGCCTTGAATGGTCAATGTGTGATAATAATAGGGAGATACACTCTTCTGCTCGGTTGCTTCTGTTTGTGGGGTCCAGAAATTCATTCCATGAGGTGACAGTACGGCTGGTATTACCTGCCCCTGTTCCGCGTCTCCTTTGCCAAACAAACTACCTGTAGGTGTAACGCTGTTTGTGGTTCCTATACGAGGTTCCACGTAAACGGTCTTGTCAGAAAGCGGATGTGTGAGGCTGCAAGCCGTCAGCAGACTCAGAAGCAATCCGCCCATAATCGATTTTTTCATATTCCATTTCTCATAAAGTCATAAGGAGAATTACGATTGTCAGACATCTGTCAACCGCAATCCTCCTTTCAAATCTATCTGTTTATACCCATTGATTAATATTCAGGATTCTGCCACATCTTGGTAGTATCGCCATACCGGGTGATTTCCTCTTGCGGAATGGCATAGATATAGCGCCACTCGCCTTCAACCTTGTATTGACCGTTACCTTCGTCCGACGCTTGGAAGAACTTGTTCATCACCGTCACGCCATCGTTCCAGCGAATCAAATCGTTCCAACGCAGTCCCTCGTAGGCAAACTCTATACGACGCTCATGTTTGATAGCCGTACGCAGCGCATCCTTTGAAGCGGTTTGCGCTGCCGTCAGATGGGCCAGTCCTGCCCTGCCACGCACTTGATTGATGATGGCAACGGCTTCCGTAGTAGGGCCTTCCAGTTCATTGACAGCCTCTGCATACATCATTACGACATCCGTATAGCGGATAATGGGAAGATTGACATCCCAGTCGGTCGTGCTTTGCGGTGTATAGTCGGTATGGTTGAATTTGATGAAGAAATAGCGATCATCTATTGAGCCTTTAATGCTTAAGTTATTGACCATCGCGAACTCTTGCCGCAAGTCACCCTCTTCTATGTCAGCTATCAGGTCGGAAGAGGCATTCAGAGCAGCACTGGAGCCGCGGACAAAATTCCACGGACTTGAAGTATCTTCCTGCAGACTGATTTCGGAGAATTCTTGTCCTTCCCCCAACTGTCCGCCAATGTACTGTATCTCCCATACGCGGTCGTTCAACGGTTGGTTCTCGTAGGCAGAGTGGAAACATTTATCGTACGTATCAGCCATGGCATAGAGGCCGGACTGTATTACCTTCGACAGTGCTTCTTTTGCTGCGGTATACTCCTTCCGGAACATACAGAGGCGGCCTTCCATGGCTTTGGCTGCATACTTCGTTACACGTCCTGCCTTGTCTGTTTCCCAAGCAGCCGGCAGCAACTCGTATGCCTGTTGGTAGTCGTTGACGGCCTGGGCAAATGTCTCCTCCTGTGACGAACGGCCTACCTGACGTGTCTCTGCTGCAGTCAGCTCCACATCCACTATCAGAGGTACACCGCCAAACAGCACACCCAGTGTATGATATGCCCATCCACGCAGGGCCAGTGCTTCGCCCTTGATGTAGTTTTTGAGTGTAGGATTGGTGAATTCCACCCCATCAATACGCATCAGAATGGAGTTACTACGGTTAATCATCACATACAGAGAGGCATAAATTTCACGGGTAGCCTGCACTGCCGCATTGTCCGTAAAGGTTGCATAGCCGTCGCTGTACGTATTGAAGTCATCACAATCGGTATCATCAGAACGAGTATTGTTCATGCGTAAGAGGCCATACTGACCGTCATACAAATCTTGCTGCTCGGCATAAACGGCAGCTATGGCATATTCGAAGTCCGTCTGCGACGTATAGAATGTTTCAGTAGTATAGGTAGATTCCGGATTCTCGGTCAGGAAATCTTCACAGCCAGTCAAAGATGCTGCGACACACAAGACCAGTACAATGCGACTGAGAGTAGTATGGATTGTTTTCATGTTGTTCATCATTTAATTAATATGTGATTAGAAGTTGACAGTCAGACCCAGTGTGAATTTGCGACTCAAAGGATAGGTGCTATAGTCAACACCCATCATGGTATTTCCGTCGCCATAGCTACTGGTTTCGGGTGTATATCCAGGATAGTCAGAGAATGTATACACATTGTCCACCGATCCATAAATCTTAAGATTTGACAACTTGATTTTCTTTAACAATACCTGCGGGAAAGTATAACTCAACGTGATGTTTTTTATACGTACATAGGTAGCATCATAGATTCGCCAATCGGAATTACCTTCGTTCCATGGACGTCCGATAGGTGTCTTGCCATCCCAGGAAGTATCAATGCCATATTTGTTGATATAGGCCTGCAGATCGGGGTCGCTCAATGCCTCCAGCATGTCAGCTGTCTTGTAGCAGCGCAACCAGCGGCTCATCAACGTACGATTGAACACACCACCATCATCATTGTGACGGGCTCCCAGATTCAGGATATCGCCTCCGAACTGACCTTGCAGCAGGAGACTCAGTTCCCAGTTCTTGTAACTGAAGCGATTGGTCAGACCCCATGTCAAATCGGGCAGGTTGTTGCCATACGCCACCATATCATCGGTCGTGATTTTCCCATCTTTGTTCGTGTCCACCAACTGGCAGGTTCCTTCCATCTGTCCGCTTTGGATGGGTACCAATGCATTGCCATTGGCGTCAAAGTCATCGGCTGTCAGGATGCCGTCTGTGCGATATACATAGAATTGAGATACGGGTCCTCCAACTTTGGTGATAAATGACTGCCCGTTTACCGTCACTGTAAACGATTCGATGTCGCCCATGTCCAGTACCTTGTTGCTGTTGTGCGACAGATTCAGGCTGCTGTTCCAGGTGAAGTCACCCTTGTCAATGTTGTGTGAAGTAATGTCCAATTCCCATCCTTGATTACGTATTTTACCGATGTTGGTCAGCTGCGAATCATATCCTGTAGCATAGGGCACCGGTACATCAAACAACAGGTTGCTGGTTGTATTTACATAATAATCGAAATTAAATTGCAGGCGATTGCGGAAAGCCGAGAAGTCCAGACCGAAATCCCACGAACGGGTTTGCTCCCATTTCAAGTCAGGATTGGCAATGTTGCTACCCGCAACACCTGATTGCAGTGCGTTTCCATAGGCTGCATTGTAGCTGCCCAGTTGTGACAAAAAGGCATAGTTACCGATGCGGTCATTACCTGATGTACCCATCGACACACGCAGTTTCAACAGATTCACCCAGTCAGCCCGCTTCATGAAGTTCTCCTCGTTGATTTTCCACCCCAACGAAACCGATGGGAAAGTTCCCCACTTGCTATTCACACCGAAACGCGATGACCCGTCACGACGTATGCTTGCGCTGAACAGATAGCGATCCATCAAGTCGTAACTGAGACGTCCAAAGAAGGAGGCGTTGGTATAGTTCACGTGCTCAGTCGATGCAGTAGTCGGCGTACTAGCCACATTCAGGGTAGGTACATTCTCATACGGCCAACCGTCAGCTGCCATGTTGCCGATATAATATTTCTGTTTCTCTGCACTTTGTCCCAATAAGACATTCAAATGATGTTTCTCACCGAACATCGTATCATACGTCAATGTGTTCTGAATCACCCAGTCATTGTAGCGCTCAGAGTAGCTGTTTCCCGCCGAGGCATACTTGCTGCGGTTGATCGATGCCGGCTGATAATACTCGTATGTGGTACCGTCATAATTGTTGCTATATTGTATCTTATATGTCAACCCTTTCAATGGATTCCATTCACCCCATACCGATGTCTGTATGCGGGTGGTATTGGTATCATCCACGGTTTGATTCAACTGAGCAACGGGGTCAATCCAGCAGGCACCATATTCATTCTCCGACAATACGCCATTGGGATTATCTGCCGATCGTATGGCTTGTCCCGGCTTGATTAGAGGAGACTGCATCAACGCATGATGAACGGCAGAATCCTTACCTTTACGATCCCCCAGATTAGCTCCTGCCGTGTGCTGTACAGAAGATGCCACTGAAATATTGGCTCCAACCTTCACATTGTTGGCCAAATTCAGACTTCCGTTCAGACGGACATTGTATCGACTGTAATCCGTATTTATCACAATACCTTCTTGATTCTGATAACCTACAGAGAGGTAAATACTTCCAGTTTCGTTCTGTCCAGAGGCCGAAGCTACATAATTTTGAATGGCAGCTGTCCGCAGTACTTCTTTCTGCCAATCGGTAAAGTCTGTATAATCTTTCCACCAAGTGGGTACCTGATTCGCTATCTTGCGCGATGACATTGGATCACTTAGGCTTCCACCTTCTTCAAAAATATGACAGTAGTTGCGCATCATCCAGTTATAAGTGACATATTCAGGGCCCGTCATGGTATCCAGGCTCTTCTCGGCAGTCTGCAGACCGTAGTATGCATCGAAGGTCACCGTAGGCTTACCTGCACCGGTTTTGGTTTCAATCAAAACCACACCATTGGCACCCCTTGAACCATAGATAGCTGTAGCCGAGGCATCTTTCAATATTTGGATGGTAGCGATATCTGAAGGGTTGATACCGCTCATATTATCACGAGGTACACCGTCGATGACATACAACGGGCTGGAATCTCCATTGACGGTGTTCACACCACGAATGCGAATGGTAAGTTCCTCTCCAGGAATACCACCGTTAGCAGCTTGTGCTTGCACTCCAGCCAGCTGCCCCTGAAAAGCTTCTCCAACAGAAGTTACCGGACGATCCTTCAAAGCCTCATCCGTGATTTTAGAGACAGAACTTGTCAGGTTAGACTTCTTCACACTTCCGTAACCGATGACAACTACTTCGTCAATCAATTTCGTATCCTCTTTCAATATAATATTGAATGTGCTTTTCCCTTTGACAGAAACTTCTTGAGAATCATAACCTATATAAGAAATCTGCAGGACAACATTGTCAGACGCATTCAACTGGAATTTGCCGTCCATATCTGTTATGGTACCGTTTGTAGTACCTTTCACCAATACACTAGCACCTATCACAGGGTCTCCTAATGCATCTTTTACAACACCTGTCACTTTACGAGTCTGATTAGTTCCCAAAGAATTCTGTTGTTTTGGATGCACAATGATACTTTTCCCTTTGATTTCATAAGATACATCCTGATCTTTTAGAATCTGTTCAACTGCTTCTTTCAAAGTTGTGGCATCCACAATGACCGATTTACGAATATCCAAATCGCCAGCAGCGTACACGAAAGAGTAACCTGTCTCTTTCTTTAGCTTCTCAATCATTTCTCCAACTGATACATTGCTCATTTTCAAAGATATACTCTGAGCGAATGCCGTTGAATTGAGACAAAAGAGTCCCCCGACCACAATAATGGCCATTTTTTTCAAATTCATGGTAATTTAGTTTTGATTATGAATATTATTCCCTAAAGCATAGTTTCGTTGCAAAAGTCCATGCCATTAGGAAAATTATTAGTACGTCTTTATGCATATCAGTCCAGAACTTGTCGACTCAGTTCCCAAGCTGTTTGCAGGCAAACGTTGTTATATGAAATGAATTATATCATCCTTTTTCATAATATTCTAGATTTTACAAATTAGTGTTTCAAAGTATCTTATTTATATAACATTATCTTTTTCCCATCAATCTTATAGTGGAACTTACCTGTAGAAGATAGTGCATCAATGACATCATGAATATTGTACTCTTGTTTCATGAAACTACCGTAGAAACGGATATTCAACAAACTATCATGAGATACCACGAACTCTACGTCGTAGCTTCTTTCCAGCCTTCCAAGAATATCAGACAACGTTTCTTCATTAAAGAACAAGTAACCGTTGGTCCAGTCACGTGCATTGACAGCCACACTGTTTTCCACCTTCATCAAACCATTTTTTTTGTTTAACACGGCTCTATTGTCCGGTGTCAGTACCACATCTTTCTCCTTCCGCAGCAAGTTGTTCAGTAGCACTTTCCCCTGTAACAAAGTAACCACCGCTTCCAAATCCGATTCATAATCCCTAAAATTGAATTTGGTACCCAACACTTGTACATGAAGGTTCTTTGTCCGCACATGCAACGGTAAATTCTTATTGGGTGTTACTTCAAAATAGCCTTCTCCCCAAAGGTGTACCTCACGGTCATCCACGCCGAAACCTTGTGAATAGGCAATCCTTGAACCTGCATTCAGCCAGACTTGAGTACCATCCGGCAAATACAAATGTGTATTCGAACCTCTAGGAGCTTCTACCACGATTTCTGAGAAATTTGTCTTTACATCAGATTCACCTTTCGTATAGCAATAGTAGGAAACTCCGGCCAGCAACAGCAACATTGCCGCATATTTGGTAATATTCATCCATATATGCCTGCCCCGGGCTGTAGTTCCCTTCACTCGATTCTGGAAAAGGCGGAAGGCTCTTTTCTTGTCATAGAGCGCATCATCTAAAGCTGGCATAGACGTCCACACACTCACTTGATTAAAGAAGTAACGCCTGTTCTCATCAGACTGTTCTACCCATTGCTTTAAGCACATTCCATCTTCCGAAGACAAATTACCGGTCAGATAGTCGGCTATCATATCATCAATATGTGAATATCGTTCGTCCATTTTCTCTAGTTCTATTAGTAAGACAGTAATTTAATTGGTTCGGGTAGTCAAAAAAGCATTTATTTATCTCAAAAAGAGAAAAAACAATAAAATATATTTTTCAAGTTCTTTACGAAGAGACGATAAGGCACTCTTAATGTGATATTTAACTGTGTTTACAGAAATCCCTAAATCGACTGCAATTTCTTCATATTTTTTGTGCTCGAATCGGCTTTTCTCAAACACAACCTTGCACTCAGGCGACAAACGATTGATTGCCTTTTGTATTTCGTGTCCCATTTCCTTCTCTATCAAAGCCGCCAAAGGCTCTTCATCGGCATATTGCAACATAGCATCCAAATCTTTTACTGAATGTTCATTGGGAATTAGTTGGGAAAAGGTAATTTCATGTTTCGTCTGTTCGCGATTCAGATAATTCAAACAGCGGTTACGCAAAGCCTTTATCAAATAACTACGTATTGTTGAATCAATTTCCAACGTTTCACGAATCTCCCATAGATGAAAAATTAAATCACCGACAAGAGTCTCGGCAACATAATGATCGTGAACATACTCATTAGCCAAATGACATAAAGAAATATAATAATGGTCATAAAGGTAACGAAAAGCATTTTCATTACCGGCTTTCAACTGACTAATAAGCAGATGCTCCATAGAAGTAGTACAAAAATTAACTGTTTTTCTTTATCTCTTCCTATAAGGGACAACAAAGTGGGCGAAAATACAAATTTCTTCTTTTTCTCACAACATTCTAGACAGTTTTCTCCTAATCGCAATCAAATATGAAAGGTTTGAGGATAAAATATCATTCTATAATTAAATCGATGCGACGAACAACATAAGAATAATGCTACAGAAAACGAGATGTACCGAGTAAATACTGAGAGAGACGTATTCACACTTTCATTTAAGCTTGATCTCTACCGCCTTCACCAGTTCCCATCCCTTGAATACGATGGTCAGTAGCTTCAGCTGCGTGTCTCCTTTCGATGATTGTACCTTCGCATCGGCCGCATAGCGGTGCAACTGTCCTTCGGCCTCCTCCATGAGGGCCTCTATTTCACGGTCTGAAGCAGTGCGAGGGGCATACTTCACCTCCACGATGTAGCTGTAGGCAATCTCCGGTTGATGGATGAGGTCGGGCATCATGTAGAAGTCGGCGTAGCCTTTGGATGCCTCATACTCGGGCAGGATGATATAGCCGCGGGTCAGGCCCAGATAGGCCAGCAGGAACCCTTTGACGTGTGCCTCACCCTCGATGAACTCGCGGATGGCACTCTGGCGTTCCAGTTCCCGGGCAAAGAAATCGAAGACGGGTTGCCAGGCGCCATCGTAAGCCATGTCTGTAACCAGGTAGGACAACTGGTCAAGGTCTATTTGAAAGTGGCAGGAACGCTGGTAGGCCTCGGTCAGATAAGTGTACAGCTGCTCGCGAACCGTCAAGTTGGGAATGCCAAGAACGGTTTCTCCCCGAAAAACTCCTTGAATGGAAAGCATCCCGAAGTAGAAAAGCAGGCTCTTGAAATTCTCCACCCTGGTCATGTCGGTAGCCGGAAACGAGGTGTTTATCTCTGCTGTGATGCTTCCATCCTCTACAATACTGCGGATAACCGAGGCATTGGCACCGAAGCGGTGGTCCAGCTTTACCAGGTGGCGCAGCTTGTTGTAGTCGGTGCGGATGTTGGTGTCAATCATGGACTTGGGCGATTTGCCACGTTGCAGATAGCTGTTCAGGAAGTAAAGCGCCATGTCGGAATTAAACATCCGCTCATCCAGTGCTTCTTCGGAGAAACAGTAGTTATCGTACCAGGGTTTCATCTGCTCCAGCACTCCCTCCACTGAGACCTCTGTGGAAAGGGCACCCTCCTTGATGTAATAGGCGAGCATCGCCCGCATCTCGTTGAGGCTGAACCCGATGATGCCGTTGAAGGCGGGCTGCATACTGATATTGGTGCCGATGTTGAAACCGCTGGTCACGTCGTCCATCGTAATGGGGCTGACACCGGTGATGAACAGGCGTTCTACGGAGCTGGCGCTGGCCGTAGCATCCTTGATTACCGCAAAGAAATGACGGATAAGCCCTTCCCCATGCGTCACCTCATGATAGCTGTCCGTACCGTATGTACTTAGGATGGTATTCGTGAAGTTGTCGTACTCGTCAATCATCAGGTAGATGCGGGGGCAATCACGTTTGATGGCGATATGTTGGGTGATGGAAGTCAGCATCTGGCCGGCATCCATGTCGGGGTGTATATCCAGCCAAATGTCACTGCCCAATATCTGCTCATACCGACGGATGAACTTCGTCATCATCATGACGCAATATTCATTGAACGCTTCCGCCAGGTTCGTCTGTCGAGGAGCTACAGACGAAAAGTTGAATCGTAGAATCAGGTATCTGTTCTGCCTCCCCGTAGGATGCTGTCCGATGTAAAGCCCGCCGAACAGACTCTGGAAGCAGTCGGCATAGTCAATGTCGTAGTAACTCTCCAGCATGGAGAGGAAGAGCGATTTGCCGAAGCGTCTCGGCCGGATGAGGAACAGGAAGTTAGGTTGGCGTTCAATCAGCTCGATGTAGCGCGTCTTGTCCACATAATAATACCCCTCACGTATCAGGTTGGGGAAGTCCGATATCCCGTATGGCACTCTTTTCATAAGGCTGCTTCTTTGGTTTGCAATCATGATAGCAAAGATATGTATTCTCCCGCATACTTCCAAACGTTCACCTGCAAACTTGCTGGATGCTGATAGCGAATAACCTGCATTGCATCGGCATTCGGGCAATTGTCTTTTTTAAATAAGGTTACTCAAATCGTCAACCTTATTTAAAAAGACAAATTCTCACAGATTATTTGTACATTTGCAAAATAGAGGATGGGGAGGGCTATCTATAGCCGCTTTCAACCTTTATACACCGATAATTGATAACAATAAAGACAGATGAAACGTATTATTCTATTGATTTTGGCTGCGGTTTGTCTTCATGGACACGCACAACAAGACAACGGACTCCGGTTCAATGAATCGGGAGAATTTAAAATCGTGCAGTTCACCGATCTGCACTTCAAATACGGCAATCCGGCTTCGGACGTTGCCTTGGAGTGTATCGACCGCGTGCTGGAAGCAGAAAGTCCCGACTTGGTCATCTTTACAGGCGACATCATCTACAGTGCTCCTGCAGATACAGCCCTGCGCACCGTATTGCAACGGGTCTGCTGCCGTAAGATACCGTTTGCCGTCACGCTGGGCAACCATGACGATGAGCAAGGACTTTCGCGTCCCCTACTCTACGAGATTGTCCGCTCCCTGCCGGGCAACGTACAAGCTGCTGACTCCGAAAACTTCGCCCTACGCATCGCCTCAGCCGACGGCCAACGTACCGAGGCTTTGCTCTATCTGATAGACAGCCATGCCTATTCGCCTCTGCCCGATGTGAAAGGATATGATTGGATAAAGGCCCGTCAGATAGCCTGGTATCGCGACTGCAGCGACCAATATACCCGCGAGAACGGAGGAAAGCCGCTACCGGCATTGGCCTTTTTCCACATTCCCCTGCCTGAGTACGCCGAAGCGGCCACCCATCCGCAAGCCATCCTGCGGGGCACTCGCATGGAGCCGGTCTGCTCACCCGAGCTGAACAGCGGACTTTTTACAGCCATCAAAGAGCAGGGCGACATCATGGGATGCTTTGTGGGGCACGACCACGACAATGACTATGCCGTGATGTGGAAGGACATCCTGCTGGCCTACGGCCGATTCACAGGAGGCAACACCGAATACAATCACCTGCCCAACGGGGCCAGGGTCATCGTGCTGCACGAAGGAGAGCGCAGGTTCACCACCTGGATACGCCAACGCACAGGCGAGACGGAACAAACCACTACCTACCCCGACAGCTTTGTAAGAAAGTGAATCCTGCTCGGTCGGGCGGAATTCATTTCAACGGGCCTTCAGTACACTCAGCACCTGCTCGCAAATGGCCTTCATGCCGGCTATGATTTTACCGTGATTTTGTGATGTGGCAAAGATAGTATAATTTAAGGGGGAAAACGTCCATACTACATGAAAAAATGACAACTGTCAGGGCGCAACAGATGCGCCCTGACAGCAAAATCATTCGCAACCGCCACCCAGTGCCTGATAGAGGTTGATGATGCCCTGAATCTCGCTAAAGCGGTCGGCCACTTGCGACAGACGGGCTGAGAGCAATCCCTGACGGGCCGTCAGTACTTCCAGGTAGGTGGTAGTGCCATGCTTCATCAGCAGCTCCGTGCTACGCACTGCCGTCTCCAACGAAGCCACCTGGCCGCTACGCAGTTGTGCCTTGTCGCGGGCCGTCTGCACCTGTACCAAGGCATCGTTCACCTCACTGCCGGCATTGAGCAATGCCTGTCTGAAGGCCAGCTTTGCCTCCTCCTGTTGCGCCTTGGCAATCTTCAGGTTGGCTATATTCACACCTTTATTAAAGATGGGCAGCACCAAACTGCCTACAGCCGAGGCCAACACTTTGCCGGGATTGATAACCATGCTACCCGCCGAATTGGTCCAACCGGCCGTACCGCTCAGCGTAATGGAGGGATAGAAGGCTGAACGGGCAGCATTGGTACCATAGAAAGCCATTGCCAATGATTGCTCGGCACTTTTCACATCGGGACGATGCGACAAAAGTTGCAAGGGAATGCCCACTGCAAGCTCTTGCGGGAACTCCTGGCCGGCCAGCGTGCCACGTGCGATATCGCCAGGCACATGCCCCAGAATGATGGATAGTGAGTTTTCCACCTCGTCAATCTGCTGACGCAGGTCGAGTACCGAGGCTTCCACCTGACGGCAAGTGGCTTCGCTCTGCGACACGGCGGCCTCATTGGTCATGCCGGCGGCCATCATTGCCTTCATGGTCTTCACACTCTCGTGCCAGTTGGCGGCAGTCTCCTCCGAGATGCGCAGCTGGTCGTCGAGCATCAGCAGCGTATAGTAGAGATTGGCCACATTGGCCACTAACGACGAAGTGATGGCCTGTTCATAGTCGCGGCTCTGCAGATAAAGTGCTTTGGCACGACGCTTGGCGTTAGTCAGCCGACCGAAGATATCGACTTCCCAGCTGGCCGAAGCCACAGCCGTATAGGTCCAGGAGCCCTTCGACTTGTCGAAACTGCTGACACCTCCCTGCGGGGTGAGCATGAACGAAGGCAGATAGGCCAGACGAGCGGACAGCAACGTCGCCTCTGCCTCCTTGATGCGCTGACGAGCAGCCAGCAAGTCGGTGTTTTGCTGCAAAGCCTCTTCGATGAGCGACTGCAACTGAGTGTCGCGATAGAGTTCACGCCAGGAGAGGAGTGCCAGCGATGCTGGTTCATCTGCTGCCTCGTCGACTGTCCCGGCAGGGGCTGCCAGCGCGAGCGACTTGTCGAACAGACTGTCTGTCGGCAAGTCATCGGGACGCTGGTATTTCGTATAGATGCCACATCCGCTGAAGAACAGCGAAGAGGCAAGTGCCAGGAGAGTGACTCTCCCGGCCTTCCAATCTGTAAACAAATGGGTATTCATATTTTTTTAGTTACAAGTTACGAGTTACCAGTTACCAGTAGGGGCGGAATATTTTCCGCCCTTCAGCTACAAGTTACAAGTAGGAGCGGACTATTTTCCGCTTTTTTTAGTAGCCTCTATCTCCTGATGGCTGACCTTTTCCTCTTCGGCTATCTGCCAGTCGTGGGTAGGTTCGGCCTGAACGGGGCGTACCCGCTCCTGCAGCCACTGGAAGGCCACAAAGAGGACAAATACCAAGAAGAGCAGCGCCAAGGTACCGATAAACATACCGCCTACGGCACCTGTACCCAACGAACGGTTACCGTTGGCACCTACCCCATTGGCCACCAGCAACGGGAACAGACCGAATATCATGGTGAGGGCTGTCATCAGGATGGGACGCAGACGTGCCTTGGAGGCACTGACCGCAGCAGCTATCAGTCCCATACCGGCCTTACGACGTTCGGCAGCATACTCGGTGAGCAGGATGGCCGTCTTTGCCAGCAGACCTATCAGCATGATAAGTCCTGTCTGCAGGTAGATGTTGTTCTCCAAGCCCATCACTTTGGCAACGAGGAAGGAACCCATCAGTCCGCAAGGCACGGCCAGCAGGACGGCGAAGGGAATGATGAAGCTTTCGTACAATGCACTCAAAATGAGGTAAATCATCAGCAGACAGATACCGAAGATGATACCTGTGGTACCGCTCTGCTGGCTCTCCTCGCGTGTGATACCGCCAAAGTCGTAACCATAGCCACGAGGCAGGTTGGTAGAGGCGACCTCGCGTACGGCGTTGATGGTATCACCCGTACTGTAGCCAGCGGCCGGAGCCACACTGACGGCAATGGAATTGTACATGTTGAAACGGCTCAAGGTCTCGGCACCATAGACACGTGTCAACGTAACAAACTGACTCAGCGGAGCCATCTGCCCGTTGTTCAACCGCACAAAGGTGTTGTCCAATGAAGCCTCATCCAGACGATACTGAGGATCGGCCTGCAGCATGACTTTATAGATTTTGGAGAAGCGGTTGAAGTCGGATACATACTGACCGCCATAATAACCCGAAAGGGTGGCCAACACGGCATTGGGCGTGATGCCTGCCCGCTTGCACTTGGCCGCATCGACATCCACCATCCACTGCGGATAGTTGATAGCAAACGACGAGTAGGCACGGGCTATCTCGGGACGCTGGTTCAGGGCGCCGCCGGTCTTGTCCTTTGCATGGGTGTAGAGCGAGTTACCCATACCATAGCCGGGAATCATACCGGGTGCCATGGCGAACACCTGCGCATCCTTGACCGCAGCCGTACGTGCATATACCTGACGGATGACAGCCTGTACCTGGTCTTCGCGCTTGGTACGCTCTTCCCACGGCTTCAGACGGAGGATGAACATACCGGCCGAACTACCCTGTCCGCTTATCAAACCATAACCGGCCGTACGCGAGATGTCGCGCAGTTGGGGGATTCCCTCCAGACATTGGTTCAGCCGCTTCATCACCTTGTTGGTACTGCTGAGCGAATAGCCCGACGGAGTGGTGACATTTACCAGCACGACACCCTGGTCTTCATCGGGTACCAGACCGGTCTTGGTGGTGTTCATCAATGCTACCAGCAGCACAATACCGGCTACCAGCAACGACCATGCCAGCCAACGACGCTTGATGAAGAAGAGCACACCGTCCTTATACCGCTCTACCACCACAGAGAAGGCGGCATTGAAGGCCTTACGGAAACGGGCGGCAAAATTGTCCTTCGCCGAGCCGTCTTCGTTGGTATAGGGACGCAACAGCAAGGCACAAAGGGCCGGACTCAACGTCAAGGCATTGATGGCCGAAATACCTACCGCCACAGCCATGGTCAGACCGAACTGGGTATAGAACGTACCGCTGGTGCCGCTCATGAAAGAGACGGGAATGAAGACGGCCATAAAGACGAGCGACGAGGTGATGACGGCGTTGGAGATGCCCTTCATGGCATCGATGGAAGCCATATAGGACGAGCGGTAGCCCACATCGAAGCGGGCCTGCACCGCCTCTACCACCACAATGGCATCATCCACCACCGTACCGATGACCAGTACCAAGGCAAACAGGGTAATCAAGTTGATAGAGAAGCCGGCCACCGCCATGAAGGCAAAGGTACCAATCAGCGAGACAATGATACCCACCAATGGAATAAAGGTGGAGCGGATATCCTGCAAGAAGACGTACACCACCAGGATGACGAGCAGTATGGCCTCAAATAGGGTCTTTACCACTTCATGGATAGAAGCGTAGAGGAAGTCGTCGGACGACATCACCTGTGTCAGCTCCACTCCTTTGGGCAGCTCCTTGCGGGCCTCTTCGAGGAAGGCGTTAATCTGCTTGTTTACCGCTGTGGCATTGGAACCGGCCGTCTGGAACACCAGGCAGCTCACACCCGGATGGCCGTTCAGCATACCTACGTAGGAGTAGTTTTCACGTCCCAGGTCGATGTCGGCCACCTCCTTCAGCTTCAGCACTTCGCCGTCAGCGGTCGAGGCCACCACCATCTCGCCAAACTCCTCGGGTGTATAACGACGTCCGCGAAACTTCATGGTATATTGGTAGGTCTCGGGAGAATTCTCGCCAAACGAACCGGTAGCGGCCTCAATGTTCTGTTCGGCCAGCACGCCGGTGATGTCCGACGGTATCAGTCCGTACTGTGCCATCACGTCGGGCTTCAGCCAGAGGCGCATGGAGTAGTCGGCACCCAGCACCACCAGTTCACCTACACCCTGAAAACGGAGGATTTCAGGTTTCAGGTTGATGTTGAGGTAGTTGGCCAGAAAACCCTCATCATACGAGTCGTCGGGGCTATGCAGGCTGAACACCTGCAGCATGGAGGTCTGACGCTTTACGGTGGTCACACCCACCTGCTTCACCTCGGCCGGCAGCTTGGCCGTGGCCGTAGAGACCTTGTTCTGTACGTTCACCGCCGCCATGTCGGGGTCGGTGCCCTGCTTGAAATACACCGTAATGGTGACGGTACCCGAGTTGCTGGCGGTAGAGGTCATGTAGGTCATGTTCTCCACACCGTTGATGGCCTCTTCCAGCGGAGCAATCACACTTTTCTGCAAGGTTTCGGCACTAGCACCGTAGTAGTTGGTCATCACCATCACCGTAGGCGGCGCAATGTCAGGATATTGTTCGACGGGCAGCGTAAACAGCCCGATGATGCCCAGGATAACGATGGTCACAGAGATGACCGCCGACAAGACGGGACGTTCGATAAATGTTCGTAAGTTCATATAAGAATCAATTCTAGTTAAGTTTTACTTCTTCGGCTGGATAGGAGTCCCTTCACGCAGCATACCTACCCCTTCGGCTACAATGACATCACCTGTCTGCAACCCTTCGTTCACGATATACTCCTGTCCGCCATCCACACGGGTCACCTTGACAGGCGATGAAGAGGCCTTTCCGTCCACCACCTTGTAGACGAATACACGGTCCTGAACTTCGTAGGTCACCGACTGCGGGATGACGATGCAGCCCCTGTAGTACTCGGGTACAATGACGCTGCCCGAACCTCCACTGGTCAGCAGTCCGTCCGCATTGGGGAAGACGGCTCGCAGGCTCACGGCACCCGTTGCCGGGTCTATCACTCCGCTGATGGTCTCTATCTTGCCCTTTTGCGGATAGAGAGAGCCGTCGTTCAACTGCAAGGAGACTTCGGGCATCTCTTCCAGTGCCTTCTTTTTGGAGCCATACTGGCGGGTGAGGGCAAGCATCTGATTCTCGGTCATGGAGAAATAGACATACATGGTTGAATTGTCGGAGACGGTGGTCAGTGCCTTGGGCATAGCCGGACTGACAAGTGCCCCTACACGGAAAGGCAACGTACCCACCACGCCGTCGGCAGGACTCATCACCGTGGTGTACGACAGATTGTTGGCAGCATTCACCCGCTGTGCCTCGGCTTGTGCCAACTGGGCCTTGGCCGTCAACAAGGCATTGTATGAAGTACTCAGGTCGAACTCCGAAACCACTTTCTGCGCAAACAGTTCTTTCCGGCTGTCATAGGTAAGCTGTGCAGTGGCTACACCAGCCTTTGCAGCCTCTACATTGGTCTCGGCAGTGCGCAAGGCTGCCTGATAGGGCACCTGATCAATAATGAACATCACCTGTCCGCGACGTACCGTCTGCCCCTCTACCACACAGAGCTTGGTCAGCGTACCCGACACCTGCGGATAGATGTCAATATCCTGTCGTCCGCGTATAGCGGCCGAGTAGGCCGTCTGCAGGTCACGGTCGCAGGGCTGCACCTGCAGTACCGCATATTCGGCCTGTGGTTGCGTAGCCGGAGCCTGACTGCAGGAAGTTCCCAATGTCATGCCGACGGCCATCACCGCCAGCGATTGAATACATTTTCTTTTTACCATAATCTTTGTTATTAAAATATTAGAGTTATATTTGCAGCATGAATATATCGTTAGCAATATTCTTAACAGAATTCGGCTGCAAAATTACTCCGAATTTGAACAAAGAGTTCGTTCAATGTGTGTACGTTTTTGTTCAATTTAAGCATAAGTTGGCGGTATATTCAGGAAGAGGTCATACCTTTGCAGCCCTTATGTAGAATCATTATTTTTACGAAGCGCTATATGAATCCTTTAATTTTATCTAAAGAAGAATCTTTCAGGACTGGAGACACCGACCTGACTTACTTCTACAAACGCTTAGTCAAGATGCCCAATGGGGTCTTGCTTTATTGTACCGACGGAGAGGCCGACATTACCGTTGACCTTAAGCAGTACCATATTGTTCCTAATACGAACATTATTTTACTAGCCGACTCCATCCTCTCGCTCCGTGCTGCCGGCAAAAACCTCCGTCTGCACTTTTTCGCTTTTTCTGACGAGATGTTCAAGATCTCCTGTTTCAGGCTCGAACCCACCTTCATCCATTTCCTGAAGGAGAACCCTTGCTATACGCATTCCGATCCGGAGATACTCCGATTCATCAACGGGATGATAGAGGCCAGTTCCAGCATCAGTTATGATAGTAAGAACCGGTTCCGCGAGCACATCGCACGCAATCTGTTGCAGGTGTTTTTCCTCAACACTTATGATAAGGTGCAACGGTTCTTTACCAAGGAGCAGATCAGCGGCAACAACCGCAAGGACCAGCTGTTCAAGAAATTCATCTCACTGGTTCATGCCCACTGCACCACGCAGCGCGATGTCGCCTTCTATGCCGAACAGCTCTGCATCTCTACCCGCTATCTGGCAGCCATTACCAAAGAGGTGAGCCAACAGTCTGCCAAAGAGATAATTGACAGTTTCCTGATGCTGGAGCTGAAAGTGGCACTGCGTTCGACCAACCTCTCGCTGAAGGAGATTGCCGACCACTACCATTTCCCCGACCAATCGTTCTTCGGCCGCTATTTCAAGAAGCATACAGGCATCTCTCCAAAACAGTATCGTATGAAGTAGCTGCCACCTCGCCGAGAAAGACATGGAGTAGATTTTGATAGAAGGACAACAAGCCTTTACCTTGTCCGATGGCATGAGGGCGAAAAACAGAGAAAAAAAACGCCAGCTATTCGATAAGAATCAGAAAAATCATGTACATTTGTCCCTATATAATCTCACTCTAACCCATTTCTCAATGAAAAACATTCTTTTCTCTTTAGCCGCCATCGCCTTGACCGCCTGCTCACAGGTAGAGGTACCGGCTCGTTACGAGGTAGTCCCCCTACCTCAAGTCATCACATTGACGGAAGCCGCCCCCTTCAAACTGGATCGGCACTGTGTCATCGCCTATCAGAACGACGCAGAAGGGCTGATGTCGCGCAACGCCGAATTTCTGGCCGAATACATCAACCAATCCACCGGCCATACCCTCACCCTGAAGCAACTGGAAGGGACGGAACAAGGCGGTTCTCATGCCATCATACTCACCCTGGATGCCTCCATACCGAATGACGAAGGCTACCGGCTGACCGCCGATGCGCAAGGGGTTCGCCTCTGCGCCCGCACACCGCGCGGCATCTTCTATGGCATACAGACCCTGCGCAAGTCGATGCCGGCTTCTGCCCAAGGAGCCACCATCCTGCTGCCATCCGGGCAGGTGGAAGACCGGCCCCGCTTCGCCTACCGGGGTATGCACCTGGACGTGTGCCGTCACTTCTTCCCGCTATCGTTCGTCAAAAAGTACATCGACCTGCTGGCACTGCACAACATGAACACGCTGCACTGGCACCTGACCGATGACCAGGGCTGGCGATTGGAGATAAAGAAGTATCCCCGTCTGACGGAGGTAGGGTCGCAACGCAGCCGCACCGTGATAGGACGCAACAGTGGCGAGTACGACGAGACTCCTTATGGCGGGTTCTATACGCAAGAAGAGGCGCGTGAGATTGTGCGCTATGCCCAGGAACGCCACATCACCGTCATCCCCGAAGTAGAGATGCCCGGCCATGCACTGGCCGCACTGGCCGCCTACCCTGAATTCGGCTGTACCGGAGGTCCGTACGAAGTATGTCCCTTGTGGGGTGTGTTCGACGATGTTTTCTGCATTGGCAACGATCAGGCCATGCAGTTTCTGGAAGACGTACTGGCCGAAGTCATCGACATCTTCCCCTCGCGCTACATCCACATCGGAGGCGACGAAGCACCGCGCACCCGCTGGCAGCAATGCCCCAAATGCCAGGCACGCATCCGCACGGAAAAGCTGAAAGCCGATGCAAAACACTCCGCCGAAGACCGCCTGCAAAGCTACTGCATGACGCGCATCGAACGCTTCCTCAACGAAAGGGGAAGGCAGATTATCGGCTGGGACGAAATACTGGAAGGGGATGTGGCTCCCAACGCCACCGTCATGTCGTGGAGAGGCTCGGCAGGTGGCATTCAGGCCGCTCAGATGGGGCACGATGTCATCATGACTTCCAACGACTACTGCTACTTCGACTATTACCAGACCAAGGAACGCGAGAACGAACCGTTGGCTATCGGCGGCTATGTGCCCTTGGAGAAGGTATATAGCCTAGAACCCACCGCCCAACTGACCGCAGAGCAGGCACGTCACATTGTAGGTGCACAGGCCAACCTGTGGACAGAATACATCGCAACACCCGAGCACGTAGAGTATATGGTACTGCCTCGCATGGCAGCCCTGTGTGAGGTACAATGGAGCGCACCCGAAAAGAAATCGTACGACGACTTCCGCAACCGCCTCACCCGGCTGGTAGACATCTACCAGCGCGACAGTCTGAACTACTCGGTCAGCGGACTCAACGAATAAATCTCAACATTCTGTTGGTTCATCCATCCGTTTCGCCTGCGTGCGAAACGGATTTTTTTTGCTTGCCACCTGCTCCCTACCTGCTCCCTACCAACTCCCTACCAAACCTACCTCTTCCCAACTCCCTTCAGAAGACCTACAGACGAAGCCGCAATGGCTTTGGCAAGAAGAAGGGAATGAGAAAAATCTTCACGAATGATACAATGAAAAATGTTCGGATTTGTCAGCTCCACGCAAACGCTACGTTTGACTGACAAACCCGAACAGGAAGTAATTTACGTGTAGCCCCGAGGGGAATCGAACCCCTATCTAAAGTTTAGGAAACTTCTATTCTATCCGTTGAACTACAAGGCCCCAAATGCACTTATTCTTGTAAATGCGCTGCAAAGATAATGTATTCCTTCGATTTTCCGAAAAAAAGTTTTGTTAATCCAACGAACTTTCCGAAATTTGCCCGCAAGTAACGGAATGAGAAACCTTCCTAAACAATATTAATAAGATTACAAAAGTAGTTACATTATGGCAAACGACATGATGGTCAAAGAACTGGAGCAAGTGGTGGTCCGCTTCTCCGGTGACTCCGGCGATGGTATGCAGCTCGCCGGCAACATCTTCTCTACAGTTTCGGCTACGGTGGGAAACGATATCAGTACGTTTCCCGATTATCCGGCAGACATCCGCGCCCCGCAAGGCTCGCTGACCGGCGTGTCTGGCTTTCAGGTACACATCGGTGCCGACAAAGTCTATACACCCGGTGACAAGTGCGATGTGCTGGTAGCTATGAATGCAGCAGCCCTGAAGACGCAATACAAGTTTGCGAAATCTACGGCCTGCATCATCATCGACACGAATGCCTTCGAGAAGTCAGACTTGGAGAAGGCTGCTTTCAAGACGGACAACCCCATTGAAGAGATGGGCATCAAGCAGGACGTCATTGCAGCTCCTATCTCACAGATGGTAAAAGACTGCCTGGCAGACTCGGGCATGGACAACAAATCCATGCTGAAGTGCCGCAACATGTTTGCTGTGGGACTGGTATGCTGGCTCTTTAACCGCGACCTAAAAATTGCCGAAGACTTCATCCGCGAGAAATTCGCCAAGAAGCCGGAGATTGCAGAGGCCAACATCAAAGTGATACGTGCCGGATATGACTACGGGCACAATACGCACAGCAGTGTAGCCCATACCTACCGTATCGAGAGCAAGTCTACGACACCGGGACGCTACATGGACATCACAGGCAACAAGGCTACGGCTTACGGATTCATCGCCGCTGCCGAGAAGGCCGGCCTGAAACTCTACCTGGGCTCCTACCCCATTACTCCTGCCACCGATGTGCTGCACGAACTCTCCAAGCACAAGTCACTGGGCGTAATGACCGTACAGTGCGAAGACGAAATTGCCGGATGTGCATCGGCTGTAGGTGCTTCATTTGCAGGCGCATTGGCAGTCACCTCGACTTCCGGTCCCGGTATCTGCCTGAAGTCGGAAGCCATGAACCTGGCTGTCATCATGGAGTTGCCGTTAGTGGTGCTCGACGTACAACGCGGTGGTCCCGCTACAGGTCTGCCCACCAAGAGCGAACAGACCGACCTGTTGCAGGTTCTCTTCGGTCGCAACGGTGAAAGCCCGCTGCCGGTGATTGCTGCCACATCGCCCACCGACTGCTTCGAAGCTGCTTACGCAGCCTCCAAGATTGCCTTGGAGCACATGACACCGGTGGTACTGCTGACCGACGCTTTCGTAGCCAACGGTTCCGCTGCCTGGAAGTTGCCGAAGCTGGCCGACTATCCCGCCATCTGTCCGCCCTATGTCACTCCCGAGATGAAGGAGACGTGGACACCCTACCAACGCAACGAGGAGACCGGTGTACGCTACTGGGCTGTACCCGGTACCGAAGGATTCACACACGTGCTGGGCGGTCTGGAGAAGGACAACCTGACAGGAGCCATCTCTACGGATCCCGAGAACCATGACCTGATGACGCATCTGCGTGCCGAGAAGATTGCCAAGATTGAAGTACCCGATGTGGAAGTAGAAGGCGACAAAGAAGATGCCGACCTGCTGATTGTAGGCTTTGGAGGCACTTACGGACACCTGCATGCTGCCATGGACGAGATGCGTGCCGCCGGCAAGAAGGTGGCTCTGGCACACTTCAAGTTCATCAACCCGCTGCCCAAGAACACGGCAGAGGTGCTGAAGCGTTACAAGAAGGTGGTAGTAGCCGAGCAGAACATGGGTCAGTTTGCCTCCTACCTGCGCATGAAGGTGGACGGATTTGTACCTGCCCAGTTCAATCAGGTGAAAGGCCAGCCCTTCGTAGTCAGCGAACTGGTAGAAGCCTTCAGCAACTTATAAATTTAAAATTGAAAATCAAAAATTGGCTTGTCAACTTGTACACTTGTCAACTCGTTTACTTGCCAACTGAAATACTATAAAAGATATGTTTACTGCAAAAGACTATAAGAAAGGACAGCCCCGCTGGTGTCCGGGTTGTGGTGACCACTTCTTCTTGGCTTCACTGCACAAAGCAATGGCTGAAATCGGCGTTGCACCGTGGGATATCGCCGTCATTTCGGGTATCGGTTGCTCCAGCCGTCTGCCTCACTATATGAATACATACGGCATGAATACCATTCACGGACGTGCCGCTGCCATCGCTACCGGTTGCAAGGTGGCCAATCCGAACCTTACTGTATGGCAGGTATCGGGCGACGGCGATGGTCTGGCTATCGGTGGCAATCACTTCATCCATGCCAACCGACGCAACATCAATCTGAACATGATTCTGCTGAACAACCGCATCTACGGCCTGACCAAAGGCCAGTACTCGCCGACATCCCCCCGGGGCTTTGTCAGCAAGTCATCACCCTACGGAACGGTGGAAGATCCCTTCCGTCCTGCAGAACTCTGCTTCGGCGCACGCGGTCACTTCTTTGCCCGCGCCGTGGCAACGGATGCCGCCGGCACGGTAGAGATACTGAAAGCTGCCTACAACCATCAGGGAGCCAGCGTCTGCGAGATTCTGCAGAACTGCGTCATCTTCAACAACGGCACACACGACTCGGTCTACAACAAAGAGGGACGTGCAAAGAACGCCATCTTCCTGAAACACGGCCAGCCCATGCTCTTTGGCGAGAACAATGAGTACGGACTGATGCAGGAGGGCTTCGGCCTGAAGGTTGTGAAACTGGGAGAGAACGGCATCACCGAGAAAGACATACTGGTACACGACGCACACTGCCAGGACGACACCTTGCAACTGAAACTTGCTCTGATGGAAGGACCGGACTTCCCCATCGCACTGGGTGTCATCCGCGATGTAGAGGCTCCTACCTACGACGAGGCAGTACACGCACAGATTGCAGACGTGGCCGCCAAGAAGAAATACCATAACTTCGAAGAGCTGCTGATGACCAACGACACGTGGGAAGTGAAGTAAACCACCACGTGTTACATCACCCCCTCTATATCTCAAAGCGTGGAACTTACCCTTCCACGCTTTGTTTTTTACTGTTCCGCGTCAAACCGGCAAAACATAGATAAACCTTTTTCAAAAACAATACCATGCGAATACACTTTGTATTTTCCATCCGAAAGATTCAACACAAATTGTTTACTATTAAATCAAAACACTTATGAAATTGAAAACATTACTTTTCCCCTTAGCGGGAGCCTGTCTGCTGGCCTGCTGTTCAAAGCAGCAACCCACTCAGCAACAAGACATTGACCAAACAGTGGAGATTATCCATCGGGTGAATGATTATTGGCAAAAAGCACATCCGCAACCGGATAGTTACCAATGGAATTATGCCGTCTACCACACCGGCAACATGGAGGCCTTCTTCCTGACGGGCGACAGTGCCTACTACAACTACTCATTGGCCTGGGCAGAACACAACGAGTGGAAAGGAGCCAAAAGCGACGACAAAGAGGAGTGGATATACAGTCACGGTGACAGTGAAGAGTGCGTGCTTTTCGGAGACAACCAGACCTGCTTCCAGACCTATTACGACCTCTATATGCTGGCACCCGACCCGCAGAAGGTTGCCCGTGCCCGCGAAGTGATGGAATATGAAATAAGTACCGATGCCAACGACTACTGGTGGTGGGCCGACGGACTCTATATGGTGATGCCGGTCATGACCAAATACTATAAACTGACACAAAATCCGCTCTATCTAGAGAAGCTGTACGAATATTGGTCGTACACCAACAGCATCATGTACGACGAGGAGAGCGGTCTCTACTACCGCGATGCCAAGTACGTCTATCCCAAACATCAGAGCGTGAACGGGAAGAAGGACTTCTGGGCACGAGGCGACGGATGGGTGATGGCTGCTTTTGCCAAAGTACTGCAAGACCTTCCGACCGATGATACCCATCGCACCGAATACCTGACCTATTACCGGAAGCAGGCAGCCGCCATAGCTGCCTGTCAGCAGTCCGACGGTTACTGGACACGCAGCCTGCTGGATCCCGAACAGGCACCCGGCCCCGAGACAAGCGGCACGGCCTTCTTCACCTACGGTCTGTTGTGGGGTATGAACAACGGTCTGCTGGACAAGGCAACCTACGAACCGGTGGTACGCAAGGCGTGGAACTACCTGTCCACCGTAGCTCTGCAACCCGACGGACGGGTGGGCTACGTGCAGCCCATCGGCGAACAGGCCATTCCCGGTCAGGTGATAGATGCCAACTCCACCGCCGACTTTGGTGTAGGCGCCTTTCTGTTGGCTGCTTGCGAGATGGTACGATTCCTGCAAGCGGAATGAGCGTTACCTGTTCCCTCCCTATCCGATTCCAATCATAGTTTCATGTTTGTCGTCCTATAGGGAGGGACTACGATTAAGTTTGACTGGAAATCCGTTTCTTCCACTACGCCTTATCCCTATACGCCAAATCGCCGACTTGGGTGATGCCGGCGATTTGGCGTACGGAGATAACGTATAATCGTACAACCAATAGACCTGAGGGTTGGTTGAACTTGGTGTCAGCCAACCCTCATTGAATTATTGTTTCGTAAACTCTACGACCCGAGAGTTCATCTGGTTTCCTGTAAATACATCTAATCCGACTTTCATCAGATACTCACCACTGACCACCTTGCCGTCCAGCTCCAACTCCGACTTCGAGCCGGGCATCAGGTTGATTTCCGTGATTTTGTATCTTGCCTTTGCATCCAGTCCCTGCAGGCATACACGATGCATCGTCTCCGAGAAGCGGGGGTGTATGTCGTAAGCGAACAAGACTGCAGAGGAGAGGTCCTTTGACACATAGTTCACGGCCATGTGGTTGGTTTCGTAAGGCGATACCAGCCGGTACTGGTCGCCGTCCATGATGGCGGGATTGAGCCGCCTCCAGTTGCCGATGGCCTCTCTGCAATACTCCAGCTCATCGTCTGACATCTCCTTGAGGCCGATGTCGAAACCCAGCTTGCACATGGATGCCACATCGGTGCGGAACTTGACGGACGAATCCTTGTTCCAAGAAGTGACATGGGCGCACATGGCCTTGGCGGGGAAGAACTGGGAGAATCCCCATTGGATGAAGATACGCTCCACGGGGTCGGTATTGTCGGAACACCAGAATTCGGTGAAGTGCTTCAGCGCTTCGTAGTCACAACGTCCGCCGCCGCCGGAGCAGAGCATCATCGGGGTGTCGGGATATTTCTCTGCAACGCGTTTCATGACGTTCATCACTCCTCGGGCATGGTCAATGTAGAGATTCCCCTGCTGTGTCTTTTCGTAAGGAGAATAGATGTTGGTGATGGGCGAGTTGCAGTCCCATTTGAAAAATGCCATTTCGGGATTTTCAGTCATGATGTCCTCTACCACCTTGAATACATAATCCTGCACTCGGGGGTTGGCCAGATCCAGTACAAGCTGGTTGCGATAGTAATAGGTCTCCCGGTTAGGCAGGGTAATGACCCAGTCGGGATGTTTCTTGAACAGCTCGGATTTCGGATTGATCATTTCCGGCTCAATCCATATGCCGAACTTGACGCCCGCCTGTTCTGCAGCTTTCACCAGTCCGGGGATGCCGTTTGGCAATTTTGAGCGGTTCACGCCCCAATCTCCCAGTCCTGCCTTATCGCTGTTGCGGGCATTTTCGTCATTGCCAAACCAACCGTCGTCGAGCAGGAACAAGTCAACACCCAGTCCTTTTGCCTCCCGCATACATTCTGCCAGCTTCGCCTCATCGAAGTCGAAATAGGTATTCTCCCAGTTGTTCAGCAAGGTGACACGGCGGCCCATGCCGTCCTTGATCTGGTAGCGGCGGGCCCAGTCATGGAAGTCGCGCGAGGCCTGGCTCCTGCCCGAAAGCGAGAGGGTAAAGATGAATTCCGGCGTGACAAATTCCGTATTCGCAGCCAGCAGGTAGTCGGAAGCTGCAGGATTGATGCCCGGAAGGACACAGAGCAGGTGGTTGTTGTCCACCTCCAGGGTGTATCTCCAGTTGCCGGTCCAGGCGATGGTTCCCATCAGTACGGTGCCCTGTTGCTCGTGAACGGACTGGTTGATACCGATTTCGAAGAGTGGCTGGCAGAAGAGGTTGGAGCGGGAGCCGAGTTTGGTGTCCACCACCTTCTTGCCGAATCCCAATTCGAGGGTCTTTTCCCGCATCTCTTCTGCCCAGTCGCCATGAAACTCTGTGAGATAGTACTTGGGAGCATCCAGATAGAGCATGGTGGAGTTGAAGGCAGTCAGACGGACCGGCTCCTTCTCGTTATGCGAGATGACCGACCATGTCTTGATGATGTTTTCCTTGCTGTAGGCTACATAGTGCAAATCTACCTTCACGGGATATTGGTCGTCGGCGAGACGGATGATGGTCTCTTCGCCACCATCCACGGGATACTTGTCAACGCCTTGGAAATAGAGGTAAGTGGAGCGGCTCCCGTCGGCATGAATCATGTTTAGTGCTGGCTCAAAATAGTCTTCGTTGCCTGAGCAGGAATACACCTCACGCTGACGTTTTTCCAATGTTCCGTTGTCCGACTTGCAGATAGGCCGGGCTATCCAGGCCATGTCTGTGGTGTCGTCGAGGTGTTCGCCGAAATAGATTTGATACAGTCTGTTGTCGTCGGCTACTTCCAGAATCAGGTCCAATTTGTCAGTAGAGATACGTATGGTCTGCTGCCGTGATGCAGCTGAAGAGAGACAGATACAAGCCATCGACAGGAGGAACGATAAGATATACTTTCTTTTCATATTCAGTCGAACTAAACGGTTAGTAATTCGGATTCTGATCCATGGCACCAGTTTCTGTTCTCATATCGCTATTTTGGTTTAACTCTGTTTGAGGAATAGGGAACAGCATGTTGCTCTCTACAAATGTCCCTGCTGCTACAGAGCGGGCCGCCCATTTGTTTCGCTTGCCTACCAGTTCTTTCCACGTACCGGTACGTATCAAGTCAAATCGACGCCAGTTTTCGGCAAATAGCTCTCTCATCCGTTCGTCAAGCATCTCGCTACGGAACTCTTCCTTCGACATGGGTGTCCAGTCCGCTACATGGGCTCTTTGGCGTACCAGATTGGCATATTGCAGGGCGGAGGTCTGATTGTCGGTCTCGTTCAGACATTCGGCGTAGGAGAGGAGGACGTCGGCATAGCGGATGACCGGGATGTCCTTGCCGGAGAGCCACATATTGTTGATGTTGAGGCCTGCGTTGGCATCCGTACGGGGGTCCTCGTACTTCTTGATGTGGGGAAGCAGTTCGTCGTAGTCATCACCCAGTCCTTCCCATACGAGCGTGGAGAGGTCGGGAGTCACACCGTTGTAGGAGAAGTCAGTGCGCAGCGAGGCATCGTAGCGTACGTCGCCCTCTTCCCACAGTCCGCCTTCTGACCGGGCGGAATAGGCATACTCCGTAGGAACAGCCTTGTCATAGCCGGCAAAACTGCACGCGTCCGAGAACCAGTTCTGTGCCGCACGGCTGCCTATCTGAAACTGTACCTGGTTGGCGTATCCGCGGGCCGGTGCGAAGGTATGGGCCAAGATGACTTCGTCAGTCGTGCTCTTTGTGTAGTCATAAAGGTCGGCGAAGTTATCCATCAGGAGATAGTGTCCTCCATCAATGATCTGTCTGTAGGCTTCGGCTGCTTTCTGGAAGTTCCTAAGGCCGGTGTTCTCCGGAGCACTCATATATGCCTTACCTAACATGGCGTACCCAGCCCATTTGTTTGCTCTGCCAGCCTCATTGTTCTCAGGAGCTTTTGTGGCACGGGTGAAGTCGTCCAGGATGAACTGCCATACTTCTGTCTCACTTTTTCTTGAATAATCTCCGTCCCCATCAAGTACGGGGATTCTTCCCCAGAACATGGCACACTGGTAGCTGAGGATTCCTCGGATGAATGACAGTTCGGCCAGCAGCTGCTCTTCGATACTGCCCGGTTGCGGGTTCTGTTCCATGAGAGGTTTGATAAACTTGGCCGTTTCTGCAACGACTCTCATGCGGTTCTCCCACATGGACTTGACTTTATCGTTCTCGGCATTGAGATAACCGCAGTTCCAGTCCCATGCGGCCGAAGAGGCTGTGCCTTCCTTCAGTGCGTTGAGCGCACCGGTCTGTATCTCGTCGGTACCTATAAGCGTAAGCCAGCAGTTCTCGTCACGATAGTTCTCTTTCCAGCTGGAGTAGATGGTCTTCACACTGGTCTCGACCAGCTCTACATCGGCTATTACTTGCTCTTGTGTCAGTGCTGTCTCGTTTGTCTGGTCAAGGAAGTCTGAACAGCTGCTCAGGCTTACTGTCAATCCTATTATAAATGATGTGAAGTTTTTTACTATATATGAATTGTTCATAGTCATAATGATGTAATATTAGAGGGTTATTATTAGAAACTTACATTCATGCCTAAGGTGAAAGAGCGGCATGGAGGGTAACCGTAGTCTCCTGTCTCCGGGTCGAATCCCTTGTACTTGGTGATGCAGAAGAGGTTGTTGGCCGTGGCATATAGCCGTAGCGAACTGAGGTGCAGAGGACTCAAGAACTTACCGGAGAAGTTGTACGACAGGGAAAGTGTTGACAAGCGGAGATAATCGGCCTTTTGCACGGCAAAGTCACAGTCATAGACACTCCATCCATTATAACTTGACGTATTCGTCACACGGCGGGGGAATGTGCCATTCGTGTTGGTGGAAGAGTAGGCATCCAGTAAGTCGGTGCTTGCCTGCGAAAGTCCTACACTGCTGACCAGGTCCTCATAATAAGGAGAAATCTTCTTTGATCCGAGTGAATAGGTAAATACTGCATTCAGTCTGAAACCTTTGAACGAGAAGTCTGTGTTGAAGCCACCATAAACTTTCGGGTCGGTCTTTCCTACGACCACTCTGTCTTGTTCGTTGATTTTTTTGTCGCCGTTCTGATCGATCATGAACAGGTCGCCAATGCCTACTGTATGGCCATTCTGGTTGATTCCTTCCCATTGGTTGCGGCTGGCTTCGGTAGCGATGCCTCCACATCGGAGTGTATAAATGGTGTGTAGACTTTCGTCGAGGAAGATGTTGCCTTCACGGCTGGTGCCGTTCAGAATTTCTTTCACGTCGCCATACAGTTTGGTCACTTTGTTCTTGTCGTGTGAGATGTTTAGCCCTATGTTCCAAGAGAAGTCTTTGGCAGTCACGAGCGACGCCTGAATGCTTGCTTCGATACCGTTGTTGGTCACCTGTCCGATGTTTTCCCATGTAGTAGTATATCCGCTGGTGCTGGGCAGTGAGTGCTGCATGAGCAGGTCGTCATTGACGATGTGGAAATAATCCACGCTAACACTGAGTCTGTTGTTCAGGATGGAAAAATCCACTCCTGCGTTCCATTGCTTCTGCTTTTCCCAAGTCAGGTTTTTCGTGCCCCGGTTGGTGCTTCCACTGATGCCGGCTACACCTACTGTCGAACCTGCCACTGTGGTGCGGTTGGCTGTCTGATAATACCATGTGTTGTAGGCATAGTTTTCGATGTCCTGATTGCCGACGATGCCGAATCCCACGCGCAGTTTCAGTTTGTCCAGCCAATCAGCCCCGCTCATGAATTTCTCCTGACGGATATCCCATGCCAAGGAGAAGGATGGCAGAAGTCCCCATTGGTTGCCCTTTGCAAACTTGCTTGACCCGTCGTAGCGTGCGGTGGCAGTGACGTAGTACTTGTTGGCATAAACGTAGTTGCCACGCACAAGGTAAGAGAGCAGTGTCTGCGTGTAGAAGTCAGAGTCTATTTCTGTGCTCTCGTATTTGCTGGCTCCTCCCAAATCCTTGTATCCGAGTTCGTCGCTGGCAAAACGCATACCCTGTGCCTTGGTGTAGTCGCCGATGGTCTTTGTGGCCGATGTACCTATCAGGGCATTGAGATGGTGCACCTGATTCCAGGTGTGGTCGAAGGTAATGGTGTTGTCCCACTGCCAGTTGTTTCTGTTCCAACGCTCTTGCTTGGCGCGGGCGTCCCCCCTTGTGGGTGTCTGTGGCTCGTTGCGCACGGATGTGGGAGAGTTGCTGGGCAGATATTCAAACCATTTCTGGTTGCTCAGGTCAACCGCCAAGGTAGAGCGGAAGTTCAGTCCTTCCATGAACTTGATGTTCAAGTAGTTGGTGCTGGTAATGTGGCTACGCATACGCTGGTATTGCACATCCTTCATGGTGAAGGGGTTGAACTCGTTGTTGTAGTTCGAGCTCATGGCCTGATAGTACCAGTACTGATGGTTGGCATCGTAGGCGGTTGCCGGATTCTGATAAGGAGCATAGTCGAGCATAGGATTGGCAGCGAGCGACTTGGTGAAAACTGCATTGTCGTGCATGTCATCGGTTTGGTATGAAACGTAGGTGCTTGTACCCACTTTCAGCCAGCTATTTATCTCTGTATCTGCGTTGATGCGGCCGTTATACTTGTTTTGCGACGAGTTTCCAAGAATACCGTTCACACCGCTGTAATTCAAGGAGAGATAGACGTTGTTTTTGTCTGCTCCTTTCGCGAAGCTGACAGTGTGGTTGTGCTGAACGCCGGTTCGGAGATTCTGGTCAAGCCAGTTGTATGATTTCCCTGACCGGTACGTATTCAATTCTTCCTCGCTGAAGGCCAGATTGGTTCCCAACAGGGTATTGTCGATATAAGCTTGGCGATTGGCATCGGGGTTGCTCATCATGTACCCATTGGCAAAAGCATCTATGCGGAGATCTCCAAGTTGCTGTGCATTCATGGTCGACGGACGGCTGCACACACTGGTCAGGCTCACCCAACCGTCATACGTTACATAGCCTTCCCCTTTCTTGGCTTTCTTCGTTGTTATCAGCACTACACCGTTGGCTCCTCGGCTACCATAGAGGGCTGTAGCGGATGCATCCTTCAGCACCTGAATGTTTTCCACGTCATTGGGGTTTATGGAACTGAATCCTCCAAAGTCGTTTGTCATGACCTGACCGTCCACTACGTAGATAGGTTCACTACCCGAGTTGATGGTGTTGATTCCTCGCACTTTGATGCTGGAGTCGTCGGCAGGATTTGCATTCGTATTGATGCTGACTCCGGCCATACGACCTTGCAGAGCCTCGTTGACATTGGTGACCGGGCGCTCGGAAAGAGCCTTCGAGTCAATCATTGCGACCGATCCGGTCAGGTCGCTTTTTCTCATGACCGTACCGACAATCACCACTTCATCAATGACTTGTCCTTCCTCAGAAAGATAGACCTTCATTCCATCAACAGCTTTTACAATTTCTTCTTTCATACCGACATAGGAGAACTTCAATTCACTGCCATTAGGCACTGAAAGGCTGAACTTGCCGTCCATATTGGTGATGGTACCATTATTCTCATTGCCTACCTCACGAACGGTTGCTCCAATTACGGTTTCTCCGTCACTTTTTGAATACACAGTACCTGTAATCTGTTGGGTCTGTGCCATTGTTGCTGTTCCCATAAGGAACAACAGTGTGCTTAACCATGTTTTGATTTTCATCTTTACTTTTAATTAGATTAATGTTAATGATAAACTTTCCTTCATGTAATCCTGAACAATCTTTCTACCTCTCCCAAAAACTAAAACCTAAAGTTAACTGACCGGATCCTCTAAACAATCTATCTATCGTATAACCAAGCTTGTCATCGAATGATGTCGCAAAGTTAGGCCGCTCGGAAAATACTTGGCCATCAAATTAGACGTCAAGTAGATATTAATTAAGTGTATTAATCCACAATCGGCTGTTATATAGTTAGTTGTAGTCTTATCCAATGAGCGGTAAAGTAGCTTTCAATGATAACAATATGATGGGAAAAGTTTAAAAATAACGGGAAAGAACTTGGCCGTTTGAATGATAAATACTAATTTTACGCATGAATATTCATATAGGTGGTAAGGTTGCGCTTCCATATGTATGAAACCTTAACAGATACTATAAACAACTCGTTATGAAACCAAGAAAACTTTTTTGTAGACTGACCGCAAAATGCATCGTTTGTATCTCGTTGTTCATAGCAGCATCGTGTTCCAATTCGAGGGAAAGCTGCTTTGAAGAACTCGACAAAGCTGTAGAAGAAAGAAATATGTATATGCAAAAGAAGGAGGCCAATATCGCTAACCTGCAACGTCAGATTACACCCAATATCAGTTTAGAGGCAAACTATCATATTTGCAATAGAATATTCGAAGAATATCTGGCTTATAAGGCCGACTCTGCACAAAAATACCTAAGCATTACATCGGATATCGCAAGACGCATCGGCAACAGGGAGTATATCAATGATACGGAAATCAACCGGTCAGCTTTACTCTCTACATCGGGTGTCTTCGACAAAGCTGAAGCCATCCTGAAAGGGTTGGACAAGCGTACGTTTACCAACGGCAATTACAGGAACTATTACGAAAGCTACCGTTGGCTGTATATTACATGGAATGCTTACTTGCGCGTCAAGGAAAACCTTGCGGAATATCAAGACAAGGTTATGGCATATAATGATTCGATGCTGACCGTTGTGCCACAGACTGACGTAGAGTATCACTATTGGCTCGGAGAGCACTATTGGAACACCAAGGAATATGCAAAGGCCGAAGAACAATATCGAATCGGTATAAACAAAATGTCCCCTCTCTCGCGCAGATATGCCAGCATTACCTGCTCCATGGCCTACGTCTGCCATGAACAGCACAAAATGGAAGAGTTTGAGAAATATATGATTCTTGCGGCCATCGCCGACCAGAAAATCCCGCTGAAAGAGAACCTCGCCATGCAGGAACTGGCAGAATATCTTGCGCAGAAAAATGACATAGTCCGGGCTAACAGGTATCTGCTCTGTTCACTGGAAGATGCCATCTTCTACAACAACAGACTGAGGCTGACACAAATTGCCAGAAAATTTCCTGGCGTTGTCGTGAAATATCAGACGCATGAGGATAATGTACAGCAGATTCAGACGTTGATTATTACTATTGTGTGTCTGCTTGCCGTTCTCCTGTTAGTTTTCGCGTGGTATATCCTGCACCAAAACAGAATTCTCAAGGCGCAGAGAAAGATACGAATCAAACTGAACGATGATTTGAAAAGGCTGAATGAAGAGTTGCAATCTGCCAACCTGCAGCTGAAACGAACCAACCATATCAGGGAGCAGTATGTGTCGTTGTTTATCGAACTGTGTGCTGCATACATTGACAAATACAACAAGTTTATCGTCAATGTTGAAAGAAAAGTCAAGGCTCGCCAGACGGACGATATATTGTCTGTTTTGCATCAAAACAGAATGAAAGACGCTGATACCAAAGAATTCTTTTTGTACTTCGACAAAGCGTTTCTTACCCTTTATCCTACTTTCATTGACGAATTCAACAAACTGTTGTCTCCAGACAAACAGATAGAGCCAAAGAAAGGAGAGCTTCTGACGAACGAACTCAGGTTGATGGCACTCATCCGTTTAGGGGTCAAAGATATACAGAAGATATCCACGCTGTTGTTCTATACACCACAGACGATATACAATTACCGTTCGGCAATGAAAAACCGGGCAATAGACAAGGATAATTTTGACCGGAATGTAGAAACACTTTGTAATCTCCTTTCTTGATTGGATACAACCACTGTTAAGGATGGCAGAATGACGACGCTGCAAAAACAAAGCGTGGAACTTACCCTTCCACGCTTTGTTTTCAAAACCATCTGGCTGGCCATGATGATACTGGCCGGCGGCACTCCTGCCGAGGTAGCGGAGTCTCTGCAGAGACTGCCTGGGATAACTCTATTTTCCATCTGAAAGATTCAACACAAATTATTTACTACCCGTTGGCGGAATTAAATTGATAAAAGATTTATGTATAAAAAGTTGTGCATAT
>CALZEQ010000020.1 GCA_945641355.1 uncultured Mediterranea sp.
CTTCCCGAAGCGGGATTGTCGGTGAAATGACCGCTTATAAGCGAGGGTATCGCAGTTGTCCGGCGGATATGTTCAATCATCAGGCGAAGGGCTTCTGTGCAGATGCCCATTCCCCAATATGGCTTTCCGACCCAATATCCCACTGTCGGCTCGCCCTTGCGAGAAGGCAATGAACATTCGCACGAAGGGCCATAACCCATGGCACCTACCACCTTTCCCGTTTCCTTTAGCACTATAGCCCATGTAGTAGGGTTATTGAATACAGTGCGGATAATTTCCCTACTCTGTTCCTTGGATTGGTGTGGCGGCCATCCTGCGCGCTCACCCACTTCCGGTTCGCTGGCATATTCATATAGTGCATCGGCATCTGATTCCTGCCAATGGCGAAGTAGTATTCTGTCTGTTTCCATAATTATTCAATCACAAAGCTGCGTGGATAGAAGTCACTGTAGAAACGGCCTTCGGAGGCAGTAAACTTCAGAACGCAATAGTTGGGATCAGTTACTCCGCCAGGATAATAATTGGTGTCGCCCTCACGCCATATCATATTCTTGCTGTCCTGGTCGGTCAGCACCTCCATCGTTCCCTTGAGCATCACGGCACGGAAATTCTTCTCATCGCAGAGATATATCGAAGCCTTGGGATTTGCCCTATAATGAGCCACACGCACGGAGAAAGCGTTGGTGGTGAAGTAGAACTCTTTTATGCCTTCACGCTTGCGTGGCGAAAGCATGGCCTTGGTGCAAGGATAGCCTTCCTCATCTACTGATGATATATAAGTTGTGGGCAGATTGTCTGCCATATCCATGATGAGTTGTTTCACTGGAGCGAGTCCTGCATACATCACATCCTGAAAATCATGTGACGTGATGGTTGTCTCCTTTCTCCATCTCTTCAGATGGGGAAAGAACATCTTCATCTGTCCTATGGCTTCCTCACGAGTCACCTTGTGCTCGGAGTCCTTGTTGAATTCCTCGACAAACTGTGCACAGTGTTCTATCATCTCTTCCATAGTGCACTGCTGTGTGAACTGCCCATTCTCATAGCAGTATTTGCAGTATTCCTCGTTCTTGCTTCCATCGGCATTCGTGCCGTAGTCATTCAAGTCATTGAGCGGCATTCCGCAGCTCTGACAAAATCTTTGTTCTGTTTTCATAATTTCAAATTTCATAATCATATATATTATTATACAAAAAACAATATATCTTAGAATTAAGTAAGGATAATAACCTTTCACCATTAAGATTAATAATCCTACATCGTTAAGGTTATTAACCTTGTTCCTTTTCAAAATAATAACGGCTCTGTTGCCGTCTTATTCCACAAACTAATCGTCGGGGATGGGCTCGAACGTATAGTCGGGCAACAAGCGAAATCCACTGATAGCCTCAACAGGATCCATCTTCGAAGGCATCGCCGTTCCATGTCAGGTGAGCACCCAACCAAGGAACTGCGTCATAGCCTATGCTATAAACCGGCAACTGGTTGTGAATCCATTTTACGGCAGGATGGTTTTTCCATGCGGCAAACCACTCGTCGCAATCCTTCTGATAGCGAGGGGCGAGCGAATCGTTGAATACTGAATTATCAGCAAAGCGCGCGACAAGCTCCATCAGTTCCACTCCCTCTTCTGTCTTGACATAAGGATGCTTTGCCGTCAGCTTGCGGATGAATCGCATCAGCCGACGCATATACTCCTTGTCGGCAGTAGGACGTGTGAAGTCCTTGCAGATGAAATGCTCGTCGCCATCAACAGTCATCGTGTCTATATCATCAGTATATTTTGAAGCCTCAGCTGCCAGTTTCTCAAAACATGAATACGGCACCTGAGTGTCCTTCCTACTGTGCATCATGAGAACAGGGCGGTTGTTGAGACCACGAAGGGCATAAAAAGGACTGCTGACGGAAGAGTCAACATGATATTTTGCACGGACGATTTCACCCGTGACACCATTGAGTTGTTCGGCAGGAATCATCGGAAGCAAAGCCTCACGCATGACCATAGAATGCCGTCACCGAAGGATTCTCTATACCAGAAAGGCATATCACCACGCCCTTTGGCTGCTCCGGACAAATCTCATAGACAAAGATGCCGAAGCCGTCGGCAGTCTTCAACCTTAGTGAGTCGGGAGCGGGCAGCCCGAAATCCCTCGCGTCGTAAATCTTATCATAATTGACATGCTTTTCCACGAGATAGTCAATCACCTGTAGCCCAGCAGCCATCCAGTTTCCACGCTCGTCAGCTTCTTGTGCCTTTGCGTCAATAGCCGAGAATGAACATACGGCCAACAATAATACAATAAATTTCTTCATCTGTTATTCTTCATCATTAAAGTTACCCAAAATAAATGAATTAAAGCCTTTTTGATTTATAAAAAAACGAAATTCCGCAGTCTTTGTCACTTGACGAAAGGACAGGCATCTGAGTACGCCTTGTTTATCCAAGAAAAGACTCCCCTATTATATGCCATTAATCGTATTTTGCAATGAATTCAAGAATGTTGCCGCATGTCCTCCATCCATCTGTACATGATGGAATTGGAACGAGATGGGTAGCTTGGTCTTTATCCATCCTTTTCGGTATTTTCCCCACATCGCCATTGGATTGCAAAACTTGTCGGTATATTGGTTGATGATGCAGTCCAGCTCTGTCTCTATCATTGCAGAAGTACCGATAACCATACAATCGTCCAAAAAAGAGCTTTCACATCTGATGGCGACTTGCCTTGTCAAGCGTTGATAATCATCTGCAAACTGACGCAAGTCATTACAAAACGGAATGTCGCACGAATTGATAGCCCCTTGTTTGTTCTTTACAATCACATTGACAGCAAGCCTGTCGTATTGATACAGCTTGCCTTGCACAGGCAACAGGTAGAACTCGCTGATTTCGCTTGCTGCCTTGCCGATGCACCAGCAAAGCAGCATGTTGAAACTCAGTTTGTATTTTTTGCTGTGCTTCAACAGCCTGCTCACATTCATGGTTTTCACCAATGTGACCAATGGCATGGGGGATGACATCCATAACGTGAAGGCACTGCTTCTGCTTGTTTCTTGTGGATTGACTTCTTTAGGACGGTTGCCGTGAATGACTATACTGTCCGTATTTGTTTCTGATGTCATGGCGACTATTTCTTTATAAGATTGTAGTTTTCATACATTCTGTTTCGCTCCTCTTCACCCAGGCTTCTGAGATATTCCTTCCATCCAGGGCAAAACCTTGTGTGCCAATGCCAAAAGCGAGCAATAATCGATTGGGGATTTTCGTCGTATTTGCGCCTCATCCTACATTGAGCGCATGGATATTTCTTTTCCATAAGGTAAACTTTATTATTTCCTTCTATATTATAAGAGTCTTCTCACAGCCTTGCGGCACTTCATGGCTTCTCCCACAGAAAGTGTAGTGTTTCGTCGGGTGCCACCCTTTTCTATCGTAGCCACAATTTTGAAACCACTATACCTACAGACTTCCTTCAATGCCCTAATTGCTCCACGGCTTTGGTGTATAAGGATGTTAAGAGGCCACGGCGTCGTAGAAGTACTCACAAGCACGCAACGCTTGCCCTTATGCAGGGGTATAGGGATGCCTCGAGGACTTTCGTCCATCATACCATAAACAATACGGTCGAACAGCAGCTTCAACGTGCCAGGGATATTACCCCAATAGCAGGGTGCGGCAATCACCATCGCCTCACAATCCTTAATCAGCTGCAATACACGCTGCGAGTCATCGTCAGGCAGCACACAGAAGCCTTTTGCCCTACATTGCATGCAGGCCAAGCAGGGCTGGACATTTAGTTTCTGCACCTCTATCACATCTACCTCCGCTCCTTGCGCCTTTGCCTCATCAGCCATCTCAGCCACCATCTGCGCAATGTTACCTTTCTTCCTTGGGCTTGCATTAAGTATAAGAATTTTCTTTGTCATCATTTTTTATAACAGTTCGTGTATCTGTCCGAAGTGCAGGTTCAGATGGTTGATGTAGCCGCGTATCATGGTATCAAGCGTCACACGGCAGCCTTCGTAATCAATCCAATAGTTGTTGAGTTTGGTCTGGTCAACCGAACGGATGACGTGGCAGATGTGCTGATTGTACAGCTTCAGCAACACCACAAGCAGTTGCCACTCCTCATGCTGATAGTCCTGAAGTCCTATCCACAGGTCGTTGTCCTGCGTGTAATCAGGGAAGACGAGCATCCCCATCTCCGTATTCGGCATCGAGTGTCCACAACGAGGGGCATACTGCAGGCGTACCATACGCTGATGGTTGTTGGATGCAGAGTCAATGAGATGCCCCACAAGCATTTTCACCGTTCGGTTCTGACTGTTTCTCTTCACGCTTACTTGCTCCTCCGTAAGGGAGAGCAACATGGGTATCTCGCGGTTCATGACCTCGTTGATACCGTCAATAACTTCTTGATAGTTCATGTTATATTTCTGTCTATTTATCCAAGAAACGAATTCAGTGCTCCATGTGTCAGCACACAGCAAAGCGTGCTTTTTGTCCAGCATCTTATAGAGGCCAGGACCAAGCCATAAAGCAGTCCGACTACCAGTTTGTTCAACGCCATCCATTCTCCGCACAACAGAGGGTAAACGATGTACCCCAAATGCCATACCGCAAACAACATGGCATTGATGGCCACCACATGATACGGATTGTGATGAATGCGTTCCTGAATAGCGTATATATGCCCTCGGAACAGCAGTTCTTCAAAAAGAGGGGTGACCAAACTACCATATAACAACAGCCATACCCCATGCGCTCCATTGGTGAAACAAACTGCAGTGAATGCAATCATCAGTACGGATAGCAGAATGATGGCAGTGGCTGCTCCATCCAGCTTCTTCGGCCATACAGACAAATCGGTCTTCTCTTCTCGCGAGATGAGACACACGATTGCTGCCAAAATGCACATTCCCATCATTGTAACCATCTTCGTTTCGAACGGATGTGAAAAGAATAAAGGTCTTATTGTGAGGAGAAAACCTATTGTAGCCATCTTCATTTCGAACGGTTGTGACAAGGATAAGTTCAGCGGTGCCCATGCTTTCCACATAGAGAGAAATAGGTGCAACGTCAGCAGCAAGACAACAATATGTATGTACTCTTTCTTCATCGAATTCACATCACTCAACAAACGACGAAATCTCGATGAGATTGTCCTCTGGGTCAACCACATAGCAAGTACGCTGTCCCCAAGGTTCTGTAGTCGGGGCAAAGATAGACTTTGCACCCATGCTTACGGCACGCTCATACTCCTTGTCAACATCTGCGAAGCATGGAACGTCGAAGGAGATTTCCATTGTCCCATTGGTACCTTTGGGATAGGCATACGGTTGGAAGGTCATATGCTCGAAAGCGTTGCGAGGAAATAGGATGATGCGGGAGTCGCCAAGAGTCATCTCAACATTAGGGTCGCTGCCGTTCCATTCCGTATGGAATCCAAAGATGTCACGATAGAATGCCACCATTTTGGCGTTGTCGGTAGTGAACAGCCCGATAGTATTGAAATAGAACCGTGGCTTCGCCTTCGACACCATCTTTGCAAAATCCACAAGCCCCATTTTGTAGAATGTCTTGTACATCTCTATCTCCTTCGGGTCATCGTTTTTCAGAAGAGCAAGAATCTCGCAGGCAAACTCCAAGTGTCCGCTGCCGTTGGCCGTAACGATATTCCTATCGCTCACAGCTTGGGCATTGACATAGTTAGCGGCATTGGTGTAACGCTCGCCACCCCATAGCAGCAATTGCTCCAGGCCATTGCCCGTATGACGGACATCGTTGAGGAAGCCCTTGCTCGCCATCCATGAAGCAGCATTGCAGATGGCTCCAACAATGCGTCCCTTGCTGATGGCATCGGCAACGAGGGGCACCACACGCTCTGCAGCCTCGCTCTGCCAACCATAACCGCCAATAAGTACCAGGGCGGCATAGTCACCAGGAATGGTTTCAAACGTATAGTCGGGCAGCAGGCGAAAACCGCTGATAGCCTCAACAGGGGCCATCGAAGCTGCCACAATCTTATTCTCGTACCGAGGATTCTCCTTCATTGCCATAGCATCCGAACGCAGCGGCTGGGTGAGATACGGAAACTCGTGTTCCGCAAACTGCGGAAGCAATACGTACAATACTTCTTTCATACAAACCCATACTAATCTTTACGGCTGCAAATGTAGGACTATTCTGGGGAAGAGGCGTGTAAAAAACGGACATCGTCATAATAGGAGGTTGAACATATATCCTGAAAGGATGATGAAGAGGGTGACGGTGGCGAAGAATATCGAGATGAGCCGCCAGGTCATAACCTTCTTGAGCAGCGTAGCTTCGGGGAGCGAGAGACCCACTACCGCCATCATGAAGGCGATGGCCGTACCAAGGGGAATGCCCTTTGCCACGAATACCTCGACGACCGGCACTATGCCCGCTGCATTGGCATACATCGGCACAGCAAGAAGGACGCTCAACGGTACAGCATACCAGTTGTCGCGCGACATATACTGCTCAAAGAAACCTTCAGGGACAAATCCGTGCATGAAGGCTCCTATGCCGATGCCTATCAGCACATAAAGCAGCACGCTGCGGACAATCTGCCATGCATCACTGACGATGGTAGGAAGTCTCTCCGAGAAGCAGGTATCCTCCTTTTCCCATTGCGCAGACTGCTGTTCAGATTGTGCCTGCACCTGCTTGACCCAATCGCTCAGATAAGGTTCCAAATGCATACGCCCCAACACGATGCCACCCAAACACCCCAAGAGGGTGCCGCTGACGACATAAATCACCGTTGCCTGCACACCAAACGAACCGAGGAACATGGCTACGGCCACTTCGTTGACAAGAGGTGATGTGATGAGGAATGCCAACGTCACACCAAGCGGTATGCCGCCCTTCACGAAGCCAATGAACAACGGAATGGAGGAACAGGAACAGAAGGGAGTGATGGCACCGAAAACAGATGCCAACAGATATTGCAGTCCGTAGAGGCGATGGCTGACGAGATAGTTCCTCAACCGCTCAATGGGGAAATAGGCGTTGACAATACCCATAATGCTGCTGATGAGGAAAAGCAAAAGCAGAATCTTGATACTGTCATAAACGAAGAAGTTGACAGCACCGCCCAACGCAGTGGTGCTGTCCAATCCTATAACCGAATATACAAGCCAATCGGCAAATCGCTGTATCATATCTAAATGCCCAATAACTGTCTGACTTCCGATTCCGAAGGCACCTTACCTTTCATCACTACCTTGCCATCCACCACGATGGCTGGGGTAGACATGATGTTGTAGCGCATAATCTCCTCAATGTCTTCAACCTTTGTGAGGTTGGCATCCACGCCATTTGACTCTACCACTTTCTCTACGACTGCGAATGTTTTCTTACACTTGGAGCAGCCAGGACCAAGCACTTTGATTTCTTTCTTTTCCATATTGCTTAACTATAAAATGTATATGCGTAATAGATTCCTACGATGATGAATAGTGCCGCCACTAAGCGGTTGAAGCACTTCTGAAACAGCTGTATCTTTTGATAAAATCCTGCGATATTCCCTATGCTATAGGCAATTATCCATGCGATTATCACCACGGGTAGTCCTGTTGCCAACGCATAGACAGCAGGCAAGGCATAACCTCCTGCAGCTGATGCTGACATGGGAATGAGCATACCGAAGTAGAACAATCCGCTTGTGGGACAAAACGCCATGGCAAACAGGATGCCGAGCAGCAGACTGCCCCATGCCCCCCGAAGCCGCTCGCTACGCTGCGAGGCGTTGAAGCCGAAGCGCGACAATGGCAACCGGTCGCCAAACAACATCAGCAATCCCATAACAATCAGTACAGGACTCAGCAACAGTTCGCCCCAACGGCTCACCTCCGATTGCAGGTCAAAGGTGTCGATACCCCTCCGCAGCATATAGATGAGCAATGCCCCAAGCAGCATGTATGCCACAATGCGTCCAAGTGTATAGAGAAGTCCGAAAAGAAAAGTTCGATTTTGGCTCTCTATGTCCCTGCTGATAAAGCCGATGGCAGTGATGTTGGTGGCAAGCGGACAGGGACTTACTGCCGTAAGCAGTCCTAAGATGAAAGCCGTCAACACAGGTACGTCACTTCCTTCGAGCCATGATTGCAGTATTTCCATCGTTTCCCCCTATTTCATCAGTTCCTTAATCTTTCCATTCACGCCTTTCTTGAACTTATCGGTATGGTTTCGGGCATTCTTGAAGGCAAACTGCGTCATGTCGTTACGCTTCTCCTTGCCGTCCTTCCATCCGTTGACGTAGAGCGACGACCAGGTGACACGATACTCCCTGGCTATCTTGGCTCCTTCGGCAGTTGAGATGTCCACAACCCTGAAACGCACCTTGCCATCCTTCTTCTCATTGACAAAGTCCTTCTCCACCACCTCACGGGCATGTTTCTCGATGGCCATACACGTAGTGCATCGCTGTTTTCCATGGAAATACATCACTTCCACACCATCCTTCACTTTGGTCTGAGCCAATGCCGCCACGGCAAACAGACCCAGCACCACAAACAATAAGTATCTCTTCATAAACACACAAATTAGAGTTTGTAATTCGTAGAACAACGAATATATATCATAAAAAAAGGTTAGCAACAACCTTCTTTTTTGCACAGACATTGCCCAAAGAAACCGCCAAACAACTCTTTGGCAAGCTGCCAGTTGTCTCGGTTGATACAATACTTCACCTTCGGTGCTTCTACCTCTCCCTGTATCAGCCCTGCTTCTTTCAGTTCCTTCAGATGTTGGGAAACGGTAGCTTTCGCAATTGGAAGCTCCTCGTGTATATCGCCAAAATAGCAAGTATCCTGCTTGGCAAGAAACTGTAGGATGGCTATTCGTGCGGGATGCCCCATTGCCTTGGCAAATCTTGCCAATTGTTCCTGTCGTACGCTATAATCCTTGGATGCCATAGTTATCTTTTGTTCGCAAAATTACGAACATTATGGATACAAACCAAACATTTTCTCTTTTTTTTGTTATGTACGGAACAAAATTAGCACCTACTTATTATAGGTGCTTGCATAGTTCAAAATAATCTCCTATTTTTGAAGACAAGAACCAACCCATATAAATACATCACCATGAAAAGAGAAAGATTCGCAACCATGCTGGCCGGAGCTGTTGTGCTTGCCGGCAGCGTACTGATGGCCTGTACCACCACTCCCCAGCAACCTGCCGAACAGCAGGAGCAAACGAACCAAGTGATTGAAACCATTATGGCACGACGTAGCGTGCGCAAGTACAAGGACCAGCCCGTGGAACGCGAAAAGCTGGAACAGCTGATGACGTGTGGCATCAATGCACCCAGCGGCATGAACAAGCAGCCGTGGGAGGTGCGCGTAGTGGACAACGCGGAGTACATCAACGGCATCACCGAACTCTTCAAGGCAGCCAACCCCAAGCAGGCGGAAGACCCCAACTTCAAGAACATGTTCCGCAACGCTCCGGCCGTCATCTTCATTGCCAGCCCTGCCGACGGCAGCGGCCAGCTGGACTGCGGGCTGCTGGGCGAGAACATCCTGTTGGCAGCCCAATCCATGGGACTGGGGACCTGCTGTCTGGGCGGCCCCATCGGCTTCATGAAAAACAATCCTGAAGCCGCTCCCTACGTGGAACGGCTTCAGTTATCTGCCGACTATCAGCTGCTCTATGCCATTGCCGTGGGTTACCCCGACGAGGCACCCGAAGCCAAACCACGCGATGCGGCTAAGGTAAAGTTTGTGGATTGAGCAGCAGAAACAACCCAAAAGATTGGCAAAAATGAGTTTTTCGATGAAAAACTCATTTTTTTTGGCCAAAAAGTAACATATATCAAATATTCTACCTATATTCGCATAAAATTTGAATATCTATACAGCCTAACATTAAAAACCAACTTAAGAAAAGTATGAAAAACATGCTCTTTGCCCTGTGTCTGGCCTGCTGCTGCACCATGGCAGCCCATGCCCAAGACACACCTACGGTGAATATCAGTGCCGAGGCACGTGTAGGATACTATTACGATGCGCTGGACGGAGAGACGCTGAGCGACCGAACCGGCTTCAAGGGAGACTATCTGAACATTGCAGTGAACGGTACCCTTAACCACTCCATCTCCTTTGCCTGGCGACAACGGATGAACAAAAAGATATCTGAATCGGACTTCTTCGACGCAACAGACTGGATGTACCTGACCTATCAGGCCAACCGCAACTGGAGTGTGGCTGCCGGCAAACAGGTGGTGTTGATTGGAGGATATGAATACGACCGTGCGCCCATCGACATTTTCTACGCTTCCGAATATTGGAACCACATTGCCTGCTACCAGTTTGGAGGATCGGGCACATACACCACCGGCTCGGGGCGTGACAAGCTGACCTTCCAGTTCTGCGAGAGTCCCTTCCGATACGCCGAAGCACACAACCTGTTTGCCTACAACCTGTTCTGGGCAGGCCATCACGGTCCGTGGCAGACGCTCTACTCAGCTAACCTGTTTGAGTATGCTCCCCATAAGTTCATCTCGTACCTCTCGTTAGGCAACCGCCTGAGCTTCGGTAAAGCAACGTTGGAGCTGGACTTCATGAACCGCGCCACCAACCATCAGACCTACCTCTTCAAAGACTATTCGGTTGTGGCCGAGCTGGCGTGCTTCTGCCGTCCCTGGCTCAACGTGTATACCAAGTTCACTTACGACGTAAACCACACCGACAGCCCAGGTGATCAATGCGTACTGCCAGGTACTGAGCTGACCACCTTTGGTGGAGGCTTCGACCTCTATCCGCTGAAGGGGAAGAGAGACATCCGCCTCAATGCGTGCGTATCGTACACCACAGGCACCAACAGCAATCCGAACGGCGTGATGGTGGACGACCTGCTGAAGGTCTTTGTAGGCCTGACGTGGAGACTGCCCAAGCTCTCGTTCGGCAAGTAACCTTCAGATTACCCATCTCACCATTTATAAAAACAGTACTTTAACATCTATCCAAACAAAAAAACGTTAGCCTTATGCACCTGCATCTCAAAAGCATTCTGAATCTGAAGAAGAAGAATCGCACCGCCACCAGTGGCGTTATCTGTTTGCTCTCCGTTATCTTGATCTTCGGTTATCTGGCCTCTATCATGGGACTTCCCAACATGCTGAACACACTGATGAAGACAGCGCACGACCTGTTACTGAACACCGTATTCTACCTGATGAGCATCTGCGTGCTGACCGGAGCCATCGGTAAGCTGTTTGTGGAATTCGGCGTGGTCAATATGTTGGAAAAGCTGCTTCGGCCGCTCATGCGTCCGCTGTTCAACCTGCCCGGCGTGGCCTCTCTGGGTGCCGTGATGACTTTCCTCTCCGACAACCCCGCCATCATCTCACTGGCACACGACAAGCGCTTTGCCAGCTACTTCAAGAAGTACCAGTTCATCTCGCTGACCAACTTCGGCACGGCTTTCGGCATGGGTCTTTTGGTCATGGTCTTCATGGTGGGTCAGGGCTTCTATGTCTCGCCCATCATCGGTCTGTTCGGAGCCTGCTGCGGCTGTATCTGCTCCACCCGTCTGATGCAACGTTTTGTCGTGAAGGCTTATCCTGCCTACGCCAACGAAGATGCCGTGAGCGAAGAGATGGGCAAGATAGCCGAAGAGGAGGACAAGAGCCGCCATCGTACTGTATTCATCCGTCTGCTCGATGCCTTGCTTGATGGCGGACGCGGAGGTGTGGATGTAGGTTTGGCCATCATTCCGGGCGTGCTGATTATCTCTACCTTCGTGATGATATTTACCTTCGGGCCGGGTGCCGAGGGGTACGACGGCGGTGCCTACCAAGGCGTGGAGCTGCTGCCTTGGCTAGCCAACAAGATTGGCTTCCTGTTCGAGTGGCTCTTCGGATTCCAAGACCCCCATTTGGTAGCCTTCCCCATCACCGCATTGGGTGCCGTAGGTGCTGCATTGGGTGTAGTGCCCAACTTCATCTCCCACGGCTGGGTGGATGGCAATGCCATTGCCGTATTCACTGCCATCGGTATGTGCTGGAGCGGTTTCTTAAGCACACACACTGCCATGCTCGACTCATTGGGCTTCCGCGACCTCACCCCGAAGGCCATTCTGGCTCATACCGTAGGCGGACTGGTGGCTGCCATCATGGCACACTGGGCCTACTTCCTCTACGAATGGTTGGCCATGTAAGCAGGCGAAAACAGCGATTTCTGGTATAGAGTATCATACGTAATCAAAATAGTATTAGGCCGGTAAGGTAAATTCTCACTACCTTTGTGAGAAGATTGCTCTACCGGCTTTTATTATAGATAAATACCAACTATTATACAGTTATGAAAAGACAAAATCCCATTTGGAAGAAGATGGCGACAGCCCTCTCACTTTGCGCCGCGTCAGTCGCGCTGACAACGGCGGCACCTCTCAAGAAGGAACTGAACGAAGGATGGAGATTCCGTCAAGCAAGGACCGACATCTGGCATCCCGCCACTGTACCCGGTGTGGTACATACGGATTTGATAGACAATCACATCATCGAGGACCCCTTCTTCCGCCTGAACGAGCGGGGCGTACAATGGGTGGACAAGGAAGACTGGGTGTACGAAACCACTTTCACTCTGACACCCGATCTGGCCAACCGGTCCAACATCCATTTGGTCTTCGAAGGATTGGACACCTATGCGGATGTCTACCTGAACGAGAAGCGCATCCTGTCGGCCGACAACATGTTCCGCACTTGGCGCATACCCGTCAAAAAAGAGCTGAAAGCAGGAGAGAATGTACTGAGAATCTATTTCCATTCGCCGGTAAAGATGGATGTGCCCAAATGGGATGCACTGCCATACCACTATGAGGCAATCAACGACCAATCGGAAAACGGTGGATTGTTCGACAAGAAAATCAGTGTCTTTGCCCGCAAGGCAGGTTATCATTATGGTTGGGACTGGGGTCCCCGACTGGTCACCTCCGGCATCTGGCGACCTGTATACCTGGAAGCTTGGGACGAGGCACGCATCAGCGACATTTACATACGGCAACCTGAGGTAACCGCCCGACAAGCTTCCCTCTGCGGAGAAGTTGAGGTAGAAGCCGACTGCTTCGGTAAAGCCCGTCTGCTCATCACCGAGGCCTCTACGGGGCAAACGCTGGCAACCTCCGATATCACCCTGCAACAGGGAAGCAATCATTTTTCCCTGCCGTTTGTCATCCGCCGGCCCCGTCTTTGGTGGAGCAACGGATTGGGAGAGCCACATCTATACGACTTCCAAGTAACACTGATACGGGAGGGAAAGAAGGTGGACACCTGTCACACGCTGACGGGCATCCGCTCGCTCAAGCTCATCCGCAAGCCCGATGCCGACGGGCACACCTTCTACTTTGAGCTGAATGGTGTACCCGTCTTTGCCAAAGGCGCCAACTACATTCCGCAAGACAACTTCCTGCCCCGCGTCACCCCTGCGCAGTATGAGAAGACGCTGCGCGATGCCGTGGATGTCCACATGAACATGCTCCGCATCTGGGGCGGAGGCATCTACGAGAACGACCTCTTCTATGACCTATGCGACCGCTATGGCATCCTGATATGGCAGGACTTCATGTTTGCATGTAGCGTCTATCCCGCCGAAGGATCCTTTCTGGAGAATGTCCGTCAGGAGGCCATCGACAATGTGCGCAGGCTACGCAACCATGCCTGCATTGCCTTGTGGTGCGGCAACAACGAGTGCAACGATGCCTGGTATGGCTGGGGGTGGGCCGATCGCTATCAGAAACAGAACCCTGCCTATGCCGAACGAATCTGGAAACAACAGGACGAACTTTACTTCAACGTATTGGCCGAAGTGGTCCGTCAGGAGGCACCAGACAGCTACTACCATCCCTCATCCCCCTTCGGCGAACGAGGGAAAGTAAGTGATGACCACAACGGAGACCGCCACTATTGGGACGTATGGCACGGTCAGAAACCCATCAGCAACTACAACCGTGAGCGCAGCCGCTTCTTCAGCGAATATGGCTTCCAGTCGTTCCCCGACATGACATCGGTGCGTCACTATGCACCCCGACCGGAAGACTGGGACATCCATTCCGAAGTGATGATGGCACACCAGCGGGGCGGCTCATTTGCCAACCAGCTGATAGAGACGTACCTGCTGAACGAATACAGGCAGCCGCTGGACTTCGAACGGTTCCTCTACATAAACCAAGTGTTGCAGGGCGATGCCATCAAGACGGCCATCGAAGCCCATCGCCGCGACCGTCCCTACTGCATGGGAACCCTCTTCTGGCAGCACAACGACTGCTGGCCGGTAGCATCGTGGGCCAGCCGCGACTACTACGGCCATTGGAAGGCACAACACTACTTTGCCCGCAAGGCATTCGACGACCTGCTGGTGTCACCCATTGCCGACGAAGCAGGCCTGCTGCAAGTCTATGTGGTGTCTGACCGTCTGACCAACTGCAGCGGTATGCTGGAGGTAAGCATCAGAGAGCTGACCGGCAACGAGATAGGCTGCTACCGGCAGCGCGTAAAGGTGGCGGCAGGCAGCAGCCGTTCACTCTTCTCCATCCCCGTTGCCGAGGCACTGAAGGGTGTACAGCCCGGCAAGGCCTTCATCCACGCCACGCTGACGACGGACGGAGACCAACTGCGCTATACCAACAACTACTTTCTGGTGAAACAAAAGGAGATGGAGTATCCATCGGCACATCTCAGCACTGTCGTCACCCCAATAGAAGGAGGGTATCAGGTAGCTGTCAGCTCCGACAGCTTTGCCCGTGCGGTACACGTCACTGCGAACGATTTCCATGCCACCTACAGCGACAACTATGTGGACATCCTGCCCGGCGAAACCCTCACCATCAACGTTTTCACCGACCTGCCGCAGCCGCAATTCGAGAAACAGCTGAAAGTCTGCTCACTGCGCGATGCGTATTGAGAAAACCTCAAACGTACTACTATGACAAAGGGACGGAATCTTCCGCCCCTTTGTCATATAACTTATCACTCGTAGCTCGTAATTCATAGCTTGCAACTGTAGCTCGTAACTTGTAGCTCGTAGCTAAAAAAGCCTCACTCGCTATCCCGCTTGGCACGCTTGCGCTCCAGCTCATCCAGAATAACCTTGCGCATACGCATAGACTTCGGAGTCACCTCCACATATTCGTCCTCCTTAATATACTCCAACGCCTCCTCCAGCGAGAACTGGACGGGCGGAATCAAGCGGGCCTTCTCGTCCGATCCGCTGGCACGCATATTGGTCAGCTTCTTCGACTTGGTAACGTTGATTACCAGGTCCTTCTCGTGCGCATGTTCGCCTACCACCTGTCCGGCATACACCTCCTCTTGCGGGAAGATGAAGAACTTGCCGCGATCCTGCAGCTTGTCAATGGCATAGGCAAAGGCCGTACCGCTCTCCATGGCTATCATCGAGCCGTTGGTACGACGCTCTATCTCTCCCTTGTAGGGCTGGTACTCTTTGAAGCGATGCGCCATGATGGCCTCGCCCGCACTGGCAGTCAGCACATTGGTACGCAGACCGATGATGCCTCGCGAAGGCATGTCAAACTCCAGGTTCACCCGGTCGCCGGCATTTTCCATCTTCACCAGGTCGCCCTTCCTACGGGTTACCATATCAATCATCTTGCTGGCATACTCCTCGGGCACGTTGATGGTCAGCTCCTCAATCGGTTCGCAACGCACGCCGTCTATCTCCTTGAAGATAACCTGCGGCTGACCCACCTGCAGCTCGTACCCCTCGCGACGCATGGTCTCTATCAGCACTGAGAGGTGCAGCACACCGCGGCCCGATACCACCCACTTGCCATCCTCCTCACTCTTGCCGACGCGCAGCGCCAGGTTCTTATCCAGTTCGCGCATCAGGCGGTCGTGAATGTGACGCGAGGTGACATACTTACCCTCCTTGCCGAAGAAGGGAGAATCGTTGATGGTGAACAGCATACTCATGGTCGGTTCGTCAATGGCGATGGGCGGCAGCGGTTCGGGGTTCTCAAAATCGCAGATGGTATCGCCGATTTCAAATCCGTCGATGCCCACCAGTGCACAGATGTCACCCGACGAGACCTTTTCCACCCTTTTGCGTCCCATCCCTTCAAAGGTATGCAGCTCCTTGATTTTCGATTTCAGTATGGTGCCGTCACGCTTGGCCAGCGACACATTCATGCCCTCGCACAGGGTTCCACGATGCACGCGGCCTACGGCGATACGGCCCGTATAGTTGGAGTAGTCCAGCGAAGTGACTAGCATCTGCGGCGTACCCTCCAGTTGCTCGGGAGCCGGAATATGATCCAAGATGCAATCCAGCAGCGGACAGATGTTGTCCGTCGGCTTTTGCCAGTCATCGCTCATCCATCCGTTCTTGGCCGAGCCGTAGATGACGGGGAAGTCCAGCTGATCCTCCGTAGCGTTCAGGCTGAACATCAGGTCGAACACCATCTCATACACCTCTTCAGGGCGGCAGTTGGGTTTGTCCACCTTGTTCACCACCACGATGGGCTTCAGTCCTATCTGGAGGGCCTTCTGCAGCACAAAGCGCGTCTGCGGCATGGGTCCCTCAAAGGCATCCACCAACAGGATGCATCCGTCGGCCATGTTGAGCACGCGCTCCACCTCGCCGCCGAAGTCGCTGTGTCCCGGCGTATCTATAATATTGATTTTCGTATCCTTGTAGTTGATAGACACATTCTTGGACAAGATGGTGATGCCTCGTTCGCGTTCCAGGTCGTTGTTATCCAGCATTAATTCACCTGTGCTCTGGTTGCTACGGAACAGATTTCCGGCCAGCAGCATCTTGTCTACAAGTGTGGTTTTGCCATGGTCCACGTGGGCAATGATGGCAATGTTTCTGATGTTTTGCATACTCTAAATACCTATTTTGCGGCGCAAAGATACATCAAATCGCTGGAATAAACGAATAAATCGGCAAGAATGAAGGAGAAAGGGAGAATAAAATTGCTGAAAGTCATTGCCGTATCAAAGATTATGCCTACCTTTGCACCCGCTTAACAAAAGTTTTATAACCAATAATTTTTCATTTATGTATTTAGACGCTGCTAAAAAGCAAGAAATCTTCGGCAAGTACGGAAAGTCTAACACTGATACTGGATCAGCTGAATCGCAGATTGCATTGTTTTCCTACCGTATTGCCCATCTGACTGAGCACCTGAAGCTCAACAGAAAGGATTATAGCACAGAAAGAGCTTTGACTATGTTGGTAGGTAAACGCCGTGCGTTGCTCACTTACCTGAAGGATCGCGACATCAACCGCTATCGTGCCATCGTCAAGGAGCTCGGCTTGCGTAAGTAATCACACTTACAGCGAACCCAAAAAGAAGAGAGGGGACTATCCGTCACAGCGGAGGTTCCCTCTCTCTTTTTTTCTCATTGCTCATACCAACCTATTGTGCCACTGCCAGCGTAAACACGCTGATGCGCACCCCTTCCACCTCCTTCAAGGCATCGCAGCAGGCGGTGATGGTAGCACCTGTAGTCAGCACATCGTCAATCAGCAACAGGTGTTTGCCCGCCAACCGCTCGGGGTGGCGCAGGGCAAAGATGCCGTCCACATTGAGCCAGCGATCATACCTCCGCTTGTGGGTCTGGCTTTCGTGATGCCGCCGGCGTATCAGTGAAATGGTATTGACAGGGATGCCCGTCACCTGCGAGAGGCCTTTGGCCAGGCAGGCACTCTGGTTGTAGCCCCGTTCGCGCTGCTTCCTCGGGTGCAGGGGGACAGGCACCAGCAGGTCGATATCCTTCAAGAAATCCGATTCCCTCAGTTCGGTAGCCACCACACGCCCCATCAAGTATCCCAGGTCCTTCCGCCCACCATACTTCAGCCGATGGAGGAGATGACGGAAGTCACTCCCCTTCTCGTAGAAGAAGTACGAAGTAGCCCGCTCCAGCTGCGCCCTTCCCCAGAAAGAGACCTCTACCGGGTTCCCCTCCTGCGTATGATAGCCGGTACGGGGCATACGCAGCACGCACTGGGTACACAGTCCTTGCTCCCCCTCTACCAAAGGGGTGCCGCATACCACACACCGCCGGGGATAGAAGCTGTGCAGCAGCGAAGCGAGGTATGTTCTCAAGGTACCCATCACAACCGTCTCCTCCTATTCGTCCAACCGGGGCGACACCTCACGTACCAGCTGCAGCAACCACGGATGCAAGGGGCCGTTGGTGGCTACGATATGGTGTCCCTCCAAATAGTGTGCACGGCCCTCGAAGTCGGTCACGCAGCCGCCGGCCTCCTGTATCAGCAGCGCCGCAGCCGAGTAGTCCCACTTGCCGATGAAGGCCTCCACCCAGGCATCGAAACGCCCCGCTGCCACGTAGCAGAGTGCCAGAGCCGCCGACCCGTTCATGCGGATGCCGGCCACCTTGCCGTAGAGGCTCTGTATCAGATGGACAGCCGTGGCCGCATAGCGGTCGGCGTTGTAAGGCAGTTCGGCCACCACAAAGGCCTGTTCCGGCTGCTGTACCACCGACACATGCATCGGTTCGCCGTTCAGATAGGCACCTCCGCCCTGCCAGCCGTAGAAACATTCGTCGCGGGTCGGTTCGTATACCACGCCCAGCAGCAGTTCGTCGCGACTGCGCAGCGCAATGCTGACACAATAGGGCGTATTGTCATGTATGAAATTGGTGGTTCCGTCCAGTGGGTCTACCACCCAGCAGTAGGGCTCGTCCTGATAGGTACCCAGTCCCTCTTCGGTGATAAATCCTGCCTGAGGCAGCAAGGCCTGCAAGGCAGCCACAATGCGCCGTTCCGACTCCTTGTCGACGTACGACACATAGTCATGCGCATGTTTCTCTACCACCGCCTCTCGCCGGAAGCGTTTCCGCTCTTCAGCCAAGAAGGCCCCTGCCGAGCGCGCTATCTCGCAAACGGCTGTCGTCAGTTCTTTCAGATTCCCCATTTTCTTGTCCGATGTATCCATATCCGCAAAAGTAGCAGATTTCTGACTTTTATCAAACAGCCGCACCGTTTTTTAACAGTCTGCCCACGCGCGTGGCATGTACGCGGACGGACAGAAGACACTGCACCTTTTCCCTTACCATCCCCTTAGCATCCTCTTAGTTTCTCCAAGGAATGCGAAGGGAAATGTACAGCATAGCAAGGGGAATCGGCTGTTCCCAACTGATTAGGATGTTAGAATGTTTCCCTTACGGTGATGGTTATTCATACCGGCGTAGGCTCTGACATTGTCTGTTCGACGAATTAGATAGGCAATGCAAGAGCCTCAGTCTGTAGAATGGGCAACAGGACGATTCTCCCGCCTGAACTGAATAATGTCTTTATAAAAAAGACAGGAACGATGAAGGGCAGAAGGAAGATACAGGCGCAGCTACGAGCGTGGCGGGACGCGCTACGTGGAGAAGGTGGTGGTGATTGTAGTGGAGAGGGAGCGACGTGCGCAGCTTCTTCCGCGAAGCCCCAGAGGTGGACATCAAGGTGTCGAGAAAGCGGAACGGCTACCGGCTGATGCAAATCGGATAACAATAGATACATAAAGTCACCTTCAACCCTCAGAAAAGCGAGATTCTTTCTTCCACCGATAGAGAATCTCGCGTTTTTTTTATACATTTGCAGGTTGAGGATAAAAACACACGTACCATGAAACACAGAATTTTATCTTTTGTATGCTTGGGATTGCTGGCTTGTCCGCTGACCGCCCAGCATCTGCAAAACAAGCAGAATGCACAGCCCTATCAGTGGAAGAATGTACAGATTGTAGGAGGAGGCTTTGTAGACGGAATCGTCTTTCATCCACAGGCCAAAGATGTGCGATATGCTCGAACGGATATGGGAGGTGCCTACCGATGGGATGCCGATGCCGGCCGTTGGGCACCGATGCTGGACTTCATCAGCTATGAGGACAACAACTTGATGGGGGTAGAAAGCATGGCTGTGGATCCACAAGACCGGAATACGGTCTATCTGGCTTGCGGCACCTACACCCATGCAAGAGCAGGAAACGGAGCCATCTTCATCTCACACGACGGAGGGAAGAACTTCAGCCGGGTGGATGTACCCTTCAAGATGGGAGGAAACGAAAACGGACGAGGCAACGGTGAACGGATGATGGTAGACCCGAACAACACGGACATCATCTATCTGGGTACCCGCAACGATGGTCTCTGGCGAAGCTGCGACCGGGGCGAGACGTGGGAGAAGGTGATGACCCTGCCCGACCTGACAGAGGAACCGGAGCCTTTCACTCCCCGGCCCGGCATGACGCAGGAACAGATAGAGCGCATGAAACGATTCCCCCGACGGATAGGTGACGGCATTGTCTTTGTGCTGTTTGACGAAGCGTCGGCCGGTAGCAGCGGGGCTTCACAGACCATCTTCATCGGTGTATCGCTAATGAACAGAGCGAATCTGTTTGTGAGCCGTGACGGCGGAGCGAGCTGGGAGGCCATGGAAAGTGCTCCACAGCAGTATCGTCCCACACACGGCGTGATAGCCACAGACAGACGCATGTATGTGACCTACGGTACCAATCCGGGACCCAACCGGATGACCGACGGCGGTGTATGGTGCTACGACATCGACCGCAACCGATGGGAAGAGCTGACACCCGACAAGCCATCGGCTGAGCGACCCTTCGGCTATGTGGGAGTGAGCGTGGACAGGAACAATCCGAAACATCTGCTGGTGACCAGCTTCGGTCGCCCCATGTCGGGGCCCGACAGCAGCGAGGAGGTGTTCCGCTCGACCGACGGGGGACGGACGTGGAAAGCGGTGTTTGCAAGCGGCGGAACCTTTGACGAGGCTAAAGCTCCCTACATCATACATACAGGCATCCACTGGTTGTTTGACGTGGAGATAGACCCATACAATGCAGACCATGCCCTGTTCACCTGCGGCTACGGGGGATGGGAGACCTTCAACCTGAGTGCCATGGACCGGAAGGAGCCTACCCTGTGGACACCGATGGCTACGGGCATTGAGGAGACAGTGCCGCTGGAACTCTACAGTCCGAAGCGGGGAGCATGGCTCATCAGCGGTATCGGCGACTACGGAGGCTTCACGCACAGGGATTTGGACAAGCCTGCCGCAGACTCGCACCACGACCCGCGCTTCGGCAACACGAATGCGGTAGCAGGGGCGGAAGGGAACCCGGATGTGGTGGTACGCAGCGGAACAGTGCATGGCGGCTACAAGGGAAAGAACCTCTCCTACTCGCTGGATGGAGGCGACACCTGGCTCACGCCCGACACACTGCCCGAGGGACGGAACGGACACGTGGCCGTATCGGCAGACGGCAGCACTTGGGTGTGGACACCAAACCGAATGGACGTGTACCGCACCCACGACCGAGGAAAGAGCTGGCAGAAGTGCGAAGGCATCGGGAAGGGCATCCGGGTGATTGCCGACAAGGTGAACGCGGCCCGATTCTATGCACTGGACATCTATGCCGGACTGCTGTACGAGAGCACCGACGGCGCCCGCACATTCGCCGCACATCCGCTGCATCTGAAAGCCGAGAACCCCACACGCGGCTCGGCACGGGGCGACAACCGCGGAGGACAGGACAGGGTGTATGCCACCAGCGGCAGGGAGGGCGACCTTTGGATTGCGGCCTTTGACGGCCTGTATCATGCCACCGATGCACGTACCTTCGTTCCGTTAGACAAGGTGCGCGAAATCCATGCCTTCGGGATGGGTGCGCCAGCTCCTGGAACAGACTATCCGGCACTCTACCTGGTAGGCGTGGTGAACGGAGTGAGGGGATTCTTCCGTTCGGACGACCGGGCACGAAGCTGGGTACGCATCAACGACGATCGGCATCAGTACGGCCTGGTGCTGCACATCACAGGAGACCCCAAGAAGTATGGCCGCGTCTATGTGGGGACGCACGGACGGGGCGTACTGTATGGCGACCCCGCCGAACCGACAAGATAAAGACCCGACAACAGAAACCAATCTTTTTAAACACAATACATTATGGTAAAACTGAGAACAATCATCGCACTGGGTGCCCTGCTGACGACACAGGCCCTGAGTGCACAGACGCAGGTGACGAACGGTACGTCGTACCTGATGAACGAGGGGCTGGACCTGAGCGCAGACTTCGCCGATCTGGCCAACACCTATTTCCTGGCCAACGAGCTGACATCCTTTGACGCAGCCCGGGGGGAAGGACTGGTCAACTGGAAGCGGTTTGAACTGCAGCCGCGCCAGGCCTTCAACACCAATCTGAAGAATCCGCGCCCCCTGCGGATGCTGGACTTCCCCACACCGGCCTACGTAAACGACCCCGACCTAAAGATTAAGGTAGACTTCGTATCGCCCCGCGCGGTGCGCATCCGTATGCTCTCTACTCCGGTAGAGCCCAAGGAAAACCGGGACGAAGTAATGTTGGCAGGAGAGCCGCCCGTAGACCGCAGCTGGACGGTGCAGGAGACGGAGGAGAAGATTACCTACAGCAGTGCATGTGCCACACTGGAAATCATCCGCAAGCCGTGGCGCATCGTATTGAAGGACAAGGCTGGCAGGGTATTGACCCAGACAGCCGGCATCCGCGACAACATGCTGTCGCAGGTGAAACCGTTGCCTTTTGGCTTCGTAAAGAAGGGCAGCGACAACGCGCGGCGATTCAACCCGGTATTCACCCTGGCGGCGGACGAGAAGATAGTGGGCTGCGGTGAATCGCCTACCGCACTGAACAAGGTGGGACAGAAGGTACACCTGTTCGTCACCGACCCGCAGGGACCCGAGACGGGACTGATGTACAAGCCGGTACCCTTCTTCATGAGCAGTAGGGGCTACGGCATGTTCATGCACACGTCGGCCCCCGTGACGTGCGATTTCGGCGAGTCGTACATCGGACTGAACAAGCTGTTCATGGGCGACGAGAACCTGGACCTGTTCCTCTTCTTTGGCGAACCGAAGGAGATTTTGGACGAATACACCGCATTGGTAGGAAAACCGGCCATGCCGCCGCTATGGTCGTTCGGCACCTGGATGAGCCGCATCACCTACTTCTCACAGGAGGAGGGACTGAACGTGGCCTCTGAAATCAGGAAGGGAAAGTATCCGTGCGACGTCATCCATTTCGACACCGGCTGGTTCGATGTAGACTGGCAGTGCGACTATAAGTTCTCGGAGAAACGGTTTGCCGACCCCAAGCAGATGCTGGCCGACATGAAGAAACAGGGCTTCCACGTCTGCCTGTGGCAGCTGCCCTACTTCACCCCCAAGAACGCCTATTTCAAGGAACTGATTGACAAGGAGCTGATTGTGAAAAACGGTAATGGTACCCTGCCTTACGAGGATGCCTGTCTGGACTTCTCCAATCCGCAGACGGTGGAATGGTATCAGGGCAAGCTCTCCGGACTGCTCAATCTGGGGGTAGGTGCCATCAAGGCCGACTTCGGCGAGGGCGCACCCCTCAACGGACTCTATGCCTCGGGCAAGAGCGGCTGGTATGAACACAACCTCTATCCCGTGCGCTACAACAAGGCCGTCAACGAGATTACGGCCCGTCTGCACGGCGACCACATCATGTGGGCCCGTTCCGCCTGGGCCGGCTCGCAACGCTATCCGCTGCATTGGGGCGGTGACGCCGCTACCTCTGACACCGGTCTGCTAGGCACCATCCGGGCCGGACTGTCGTTCGGTCTCTCCGGCTTCGCTTTCTGGAGCCACGACATGGGCGGTTTCGTGAAGTCCACCCCGGAGGAGCTGTACTGCCGCTGGATACCTTTCGGATTCCTCACCTCGCACACCCGTGCACACGGCGAACCTCCCACAGAGCCTTGGTTGTATGAGAGCAAGCGGGTACAGGAGGTGTTCAGGAAGAGTGCCGAGATGAAGTACCAGCTGATGCCCTACGTCTATGCACAGGCTAAGGAGTGTACAGAACGCGGTCTGCCCATGCTGAGGGCACTGTTCGTAGAGTTCCCCGAAGACCCTGCCGCCTGGCAGATGGAGACGGAGTATATGTTCGGCAGCAGCATCCTGGTGGCTCCATTGATGGAGGAGGGTACGACTGCCCGCACTGTCTACCTGCCGGAAGGCATCTGGACCGACTACCAGACCGGCAAGACCTACCGGGGCGGATACCAGACCATTCAGGCCGACGGACCGCTACCCATCATCATGCTGGTTCGCCAAGGCACGGTGCTGCCGCACGTCAAGCTGGCCCAATCTACCGGAGAGATTGACTGGAGCCAGATGGAACTGCGCGTCTTCAGTCCGGCCAAGACAGCGGCCAAGGGTCAGATCTGTCTGCCTTCAGAAGGTACGCTGCATGACATCACCGTCACAACTTCGGGAGAAGTACAGAAGCCTGCCCAACTGAACGGCATCCGTTTCAAGGTAAACAGAAAGTAGCCTATGTCCGTACGTACGTTTACAATAGCTCTCTGCGGCCTGCTCCTGACAACAGGGCAGGCCTTGGGGCAGGATTTCCACATCAACGCAGCAGGCTGGTTCGAGAAGCAGGGAGCTGGCGTCATGGTGTTCGACGATGTCTATCCCGAGGGACACCAGGGAGGCATCACCGTAGTCACTGCCGGCCAGCGGCGGGCAGCCTGTGGCGACATACGCTTCGAAGCGACACCCGGCCAGTGGCAGGGACTTCCGAAGGTAAAGAGCCGGAGGGTGGATGAGGAGAGCAATACCATCACAGTGGAACTGGCCTATCCGGACTCCATCAAGCACCAGACGGGATTCAACCCGATGCTGTATGCCGACTTTGCCTTCGGTTACCGCATCCAGGTGAAGGGCGAACCGGATGGCGTGGTGGTGACGGTCGACATTGACAGGCCGGTACCCGAGACCTTTGCGGGCAAGCTGGGCTTCAACCTGGAGTTAGTGCCCTCTACGCTCTTCGGGCAACCGTGGCTGATGGACGAGGTGCCCGGCATGTTTCCCCATCAAGCCATGGGGCCTACCTTGAGCCAGCCCTCCAATACGGAGCATCTGGGCGACTACTTCGTGCCGGAGTGGAGGCATCCCCGCTTCCCCGGCCGGACATTCAAGCAGACAAAAGCCCGGCTGGACTACCTGATTCATGACAAACATGTATATAACCCCATGGTGGCCGATGACATCATCTCCCAGCCAATGGCCGAGGGACGGACGTTTGTGCTCAATCCGCACGACGAGACGGGCAAAGTAGTCATTGAGAGCCAGCTGGGTACGCTGAAGTTGTACGACGGACGGATGAATCACAACAACGGTTGGTTTGTACTCCGCAGCGAGTTCAAGGCCGGCGACCGGGGCACGGTGGCCAAGTGGATTATTCGCCCTGCTGCCAATCCGGCATGGCGATACCGTCCCGTGGTGCAGACCTCGCAGGTAGGCTACCATCCACAGCAGCCGAAGCAGGCTGTCATTGAGTTGGATTCGAGGGACGAGGTGACGGAGGCTGTCCGCCTGTATCGCATCACCGGCCAGGGCAAGGAGTTGGTGAAGGAGGATGCCGGACAGCAGTGGGGACGTTTCCGGCGATACAACTACCTGGTGTTCGACTTCACCGAAATTCAGACAGAGGGTCTTTATCAAGTTGAATATGCAGGTAGCAGCTCCGTACCGTTCCGCATCGCTGCCGACGTATGGCAGAAGGGTGTCTGGCAGGCAGAAATAGAGTACTTCCTCCCCGTCCAGATGTGTCACGTCAGGGTGAACGAGAAGTACCGTGTATGGCACGACTTGTGCCACGAGGACGATGCACGTATGGCTCCGCTGGACTTCAACCACCTGGACGGCTACATACAAGGTCCGTCCACCCTGTGTAAGTATCAGCCGGGCGACCTCGTACCCGGACTGAACATCGGAGGATGGCACGATGCGGGCGACTACGACCTGCGCATCGAGTCACAATCCGTCCAGGCCTATCTGCTGGCACTGGAGGTGGAGAACCTGCAGGCATACTGGGATGAGACAACCATCGACTTCGACCGACGGGTGGTAGAAATCCACCAGCCGGACGGAAAGAACGACTTCTTGCAGCAGGTGGAGAACGGTGCGCTCACCATCGTGGCCGGCTGGAAAGCACTCGGCAGGCTCTATAGGGGCATTGTCTGCCCCACCGTGCGCCAGTATGTGCATCTGGGGGATGCGGCTGCCCATACCGACCATCAAACTGGGACCGGGGACGACCGTTGGGTATTCACGGAGGAGAATCCGAGCCGCGAGATGCAGGTGACAGCCTATCTGGCAGCTATCAGCCGGGTGCTCAAAGGGTACAACGACCCTCTGTCCAAGGAGTGTCTGGAGATAGCCGAGACCCTGTACAGTACCACACCAGCGGAAGGCGAACGGATGACTTCCGTCAAGCTTCATGCTGCTGTGGAACTGTTCCTCGCCACCGCGAAGGAGGAGTACAGCGCGTTTGTCCTCTCGCAGACCCGTTACATCTGCAGCCACATCCAGCAGACGGGCTGGTACATCGGCCGCTTCGACCAGAAGGCGGGAGACCGGAAGTTCTCGAAGGCCGTAAGAGCCGCATTGTCTGAGGTAAAGGAGATGTACGACCGTTTCCTCACGTCCACACCCTACGGTGTTGCCCCCGATCGGGGGAACCGCTCATCCGGTTCTTGGGAGCCTCAACGCGACGGTTTCGTCTACTGTATGCTGCATGAGTCCTATCCCGACCTGTTCGATACGGCGTACATCAGCCGCTGCGTGCAGTTCTTCCTGGGGATGCATCCGGGCCAGAGGCGTTCATCCTTCGTAGCGGGTGTAGGTTCAGAGACTGTCCGTGCCGCCTATGGCGGCAATCGGGCCGACTTCTCCTACATTCCCGGCAGCGTCACACCGGGTACCAACCTGATTCGTCCGGACCTCCCGGAACTGCTGGAGTATCCGTTCATCTGGCAGCAGGGCGAGTTCTGCATCGACGGGCACAACACCTGGTTCACCTACATGGCTATGACACTGGCCAGACTGTATAAATAAGTACAGAAAGGGGCAGATGCGTGTCTGCCCCTTTCTATGTCACTACCGGAAGGCAATCCTTCTAATCGTCGAGATAGACCGACTGGAACGGGCAATCCTGCAGGTACGGAAATCCGTTGTTCATCGTCCCATCCGAGTCGATGGCCCATACCTTATTGAAGTCAAAATTATTGAATGTTGCCTTATCCTTTTTCTGACTTGCCTTAAAAGACTTATCTCTATTTTTCCAATGCTTGCCAGTACCTTCCAGATAGTAAAGGTCGTGCGTGTATAGGATGCCGCTGCTGGGGCGGGTACCCACCACGCCATTGCCATGGATGACATGGCCTATGTTGATGCAGCGCACAATCTCACCATAGTGGTCGATGCGTCCTACGACTCCGCCTGTGTTATGGGTATGTTTGGTTGTCACACTGTCGGCATTGTAGCAGTCGTGCGTCATCCAGTGGGTAGGATCACCGTCGTGCCCCTCTTCCTGATAGCCCGCGAGGCCACCTACATGCGAATCATTGTGCCCGGCCGAGATGACACCGCGGTTGCAGCACTCGGCCATCTCCATGTTGGAGTGCACCTTCACAAAGGAGGCATCTTTTCCTATTCGTCCCACAATACCACCCACTTTGGAGGGTCTCTGGCCACCCGTCACCCTTCCGTGGTTGGCGCTGTGGAAGATTCCGGTCTTCGTCCGGTTGCCATGTCCCATGATGCCGCCTACATTGCCCTCCTCGCTGTTGGATACGTTGCCATAGTTGGCACAGTAGTCCAACAACGTCTCTCTGCCGTCCTGACCGCTGGAGTAACCGACGACACCGCCCACATTCTTGGTGCCGCTTACCTTGCCCACATTCACGGCATACTTCAGGGTGAAGCTATCACTGTTCGACGCATTGAGCTGTGTGACGAGATGCCCTATCACACCGCCTGTATAGTTGTCTGCGTTCACATTGGTATAATTGATGAGGTTCTCGAAGGTACCGCTGACATTTTCCACCCGGCCGGCTATACCTCCTATTTCGTCGCCTGACAGATTCAGGTCCTTCTCTATAGCTATACAGCTGGCACAGTGACTCAACGTTGTGCCTTCACCATCCTGCAAGTAACCGACGATGCCACCCACGCGCCCGGTACCACCCACCTGACCGGTGATACAGACATTCTTGATAGAGGAGTGTTTTGCATAGCCCACAATGCCCCCCATGTTGGTGCCTGTCTTGGTAGCATCGCATTCCACGCTACCTGCATAGTTGCTCTTGAAGGTTGTACTGTTGGGGATGCCATCGTCGAAGGCTACGGTGTTGCCACCCTGTATGGTGCAATCCTCTGCGTAGCCCACAAGGCCGCCGATGGATTGGTGGCCTATCACCCTCATATTTTCAGAAAGGTCAAAGTGGGCAACGTCAAGGGTGTTGCTCTTCAGACTGCCCACGATGCCGCCTGCCTGTTGCGTTCGGGCCGTTACGTTGACATTGATTCTGTGTATTCCACTGACATTGGTCGTGCCTTGAAGGTAGCCGAACAGTCCTCCTACATTCTCGTCACCGATAACAAATATATCTGCGCTGCTGGATTGTGCGATACGGTTCGAAATCTCATTCTCCGACAACGAGGAGAACTGCAGAGGACTGGAGCAGGTGAGATGGCCGAAGAATCCGCCTACATGTGTACGACCGCTGACGGTAGAGTGCTCCTTGTTGTAGCATACGATGAGGTCGGAATTGAGCTGAGCCTTTCCCACCAGTCCGCCCACATAGTCCCCACTGCCGCTTACCGGAGCGGAGACGGTACAATACGATATCGTGCTTTTGCCCTGTATGGAGGCCTCACCAACAAGGCCTCCCATACAGCTCCCGCCATAAATCACATCTATAGCCTGACCTACATCGAGCGACCATTGCAGTGTGACATACTGGAGGTCGATAGTGCTTTTCTCGGCATAGCCCACCACGCCACCGCCTTTCCCCACAGAGGCATTTACAGCGAAGTTTCCCGCACTCGTGCCATCCATAGTTGTCATCTTATTGACCACGATGGTGGCGTTGGTGGCACTGCCCACAAGGCCTCCCACCTTTTCCGTGCCTTTCACTTCACACAAAAATCCATAATTGGCAACCCGCAGTTCTCCGCTTGCAACTCCCACCAGTCCGCCTATCTCGGTCTTGCAGTCGTGAATGAACCCATCCACTGTCACGTTTGACACCGTTACCTTGCCCGATGTAGAACCGGCCAAGGCTCCTCCCTTGTTGCGTACCCAACTGATGGTAGGTTTGATGGTCAGGTTTTTTATATCAGCACCGTCGAGCAGCTTCGTAAACAGACCCACGTTGTCATCGAATTGGTCTGGCTGTTTTTCTGACCCCTTAAACGTAAACTTAATGTAGTGCCCGCCACCATCATAGTGTCCGGCAAACGCCTCTCCCCGATAACCGCGTCCGTTCGTTGCCTCATTTACAAACGGTGCACTAAAGTCGGCTGTCTGCTTGAAGTAGAGATCCTTTCCATGTGTAGTGTCGCCATCCTTCAGACCTTCCAGAAAGAACAAGAAGTCGTCCTGCCCTTCTATCAGATAGGGGTCGTCCTTGGTGCCTGTTCCGTTGGTCAGGCAGTACGAATTGGCCACGGCCAGATGGGCGTGCAGCATCTCGTCGCGGAAAGTCACCGTGATGCACTTGTTCAGCCCCTTGCCGTCCTTCAGAAATCCCCTCATCTCGTAGTCGCTGTCGGGTATGCTTTGTTCAGCCGGAATCTTGAGGGTGATTCTATGCATGCCGTCCGCGTGCTCGCAGTCGGCCTCAAAACAGAGTTCGCTGTCGTCGGTATGCGAGGTGAGCCTGATGTCGATGGTGCGAACCGAGTCCGGAATGTTCCAGGTGCCTTCATCCAGTTCGAACGTACTCAGGCGGTAACCGCCGCTCTCGGTAAGCTGCGATCCCAGCGTATTGACACGCCACAAATCGTCGCTGCAGCCACTCACTGCAGCCAGCAGTGCCAGCAGCAGACAGGACAGAAATAGTTTATAGGTTTTCATCATCTTATTTGTTTATCGTTTTTTGCATGGCCGAGTTCATGGGTACAGGGAAGTAGCCCGGCGTAGCGGTCACTGTCCAGAGCGAGCCATCGTTATTCATATCCCAGCCCGAATAGTTGCCCGCAGCACAGAGCTGCCCGAACTCCAATCCCTTGGCCGCGAATTCACTATACGTCCGTCCCAATTCCTCTCTTTGATCCTCGTACCACCCGAAGTAGAAGTGATTGCCGATGAAGTCGGCCGAGAGGTTCGCCGATAGCGCGACGGGGTCGTTCCAGCCGTTGCCCACACTCATGCAGCGGGCAATTTCGCATCCCGCGCTGGCATATCCCAGCACGGCTCCGGCCTTGGAGTCATACAAATCGCCCTTGCCGGCACTCAAGCAGTCGCTTACGTAGCAGTTCTGGTGGGCATAGCCTATCACTCCTCCTCCATGGGCTATTTTATTGTAGTGCAAAGTACCGATGTTGGCACACTGGCTCACCACCACCACGTTCTGCGTGTAGTTCTGGCAGCCCTCGGTAATGGCATTGGCTCCTCCGATGATGCTCGATACCGACCCTCCTAACAGGGCAAGCAACGGAGCCGTGGTTCCCCCTGTGGGAACCATGCTGACGATGATAGCGGCACCGGTAACAAGCACGCATACGCCTGCGATAACCTTGTGTGCGATTTCCTCTACCCGCTTTGAGTGTTCCAGTTTGCCGAGACGCTTCTCGCGTGCCTCGTTCATGTTGTAATTCACGTTGCGCGCGTTCTCATCCTGGTCGAACGAGTCGCATACCTTCTTGAAGTTACTCCAATATCCGTCCAGTGCCCCGGCATCCAGCGGAGCGGTCAGCACGTTCGCGAATTTCACTTCGTCGCGGAACCTCTTCATCGTTTCCTTCACCTCCATGCTTTTATTTTCCACCATCTCCAAGGAGGCTTCGTCTATCCGCAGCTCCTCCTCGGTCAACATCTTATAGGTGCCCCATCCCAGTCCGTAGAAGAGGTCGTAGGCCAGGGTACCGGCATCGAGCAACGTTTCGCCGATGTGCATGACGTGTACAAACTTGGAGAGGGCCGACCCTGCAGCCAGTGCCGACCCGCTGTAGCTGATGAGCGGCGACACAAATCCCATCACCATCTCCGCTGCACCTATCACGCAGAGGGCGATGTCATCGTCCGACCACTTGCGGGGTGCACCGATTTCACCTATCACACCTCCTGCCGTAGTACAGTCGGAACAGCTTACCTTCCCGAGATTGCAGCAATAGTCCACTACGGTGTAGTTGCCGGCCTTCCCCACAATGCCGCCTACGGTGTGTCCGTTGATATCCACCTCTTCCAGATTTTGGCAGGCATAGAAGTTGCCCCAATTGGTCTTGCCCACGATACCGCCTGCTGTACCCACATTGCCGCCTACATTGCCCTTGTTCATGGCATTGTAGAGCACGGCAATGGAGGTGTTACCCGCAATGCCGCCCAGATGTCCCTCGGCATAGTAGGCCGAAACAACACCGGTATTATAAACAGAATGGCAGCCGAACTGCGCCTCGCCCACAATGCCTCCTACGGCAGTCAGCCCACGTACATAGCCCGTGTTGTAGCAGCACTGGGCAGAGACATCGTTAAATATCAGTCCGTTCTTGGCATCCTGACAGATGCGTGTGCTACCTATGATGCCGCCCACGCCCGTATGACCCTCTACCCAGGCCTCGTTGCTGCAGGCCACGACGATGGCCGAGCCCGATCCTCCCGCGATACCTCCGGTACCGAGACAACCCGGGTCGCCGGGATGCCTGATTTCACCGTAGTGGGCGGCTCCCCTCACTTTACCCTGGTTGGAGCAGCCCATCACCAACAGCGAGTCTACCGAGCCCGCAATGCCTCCGGCACCAGTATATTGGGCCGTGATGGGAGCGTTATTGGTACATCCCTTCAGTACAGAGCGCGATGCCTTGCCGCCGCCTCCTAACAGGCCGCCTACACAATAGTCACCACTCACGGTGGTGCCGTCGTTGGTGCAGTCGTTCATCATGATGTCGGTGCTGTAGTCCACCATGCCCACCAGTCCTCCTACAGCCAGTCCGTCCGCCGAAGTGGCCACGTAGCTGTTCTTGACGGCGCAGTTGACGAGCGCCACTCTGGTGCGCCTGTTGCCCACCGTCACTGCGCAACCCAGCAGCGTACCCACGCCCATGTTGCCCGTCACGTCGGCCGACTGGATGGTGATGTTGCGGAAGACTGCGCTTTCAGCAAAGCCGAACAGTCCCACACAGGCGTTTTTGCTGAAGGTGGGGCGATTTATCCACAGGTTGGAGATGGTTTTGCCATTGCCGTCGTAGATGCCTCGGAAGGGGCAGTTCGAGAGGTTGCCTATCGGTATCCACCCCATCGTCCGGTCGGCTCTGATGGATGCAGCCTTCATATCGATATCGGCCGTCTGGCGGAAGTAGGTCCCTTCGGTCAGCTGCACGTTCGTCTCGTCATCGTTGGTGAAGTCGCGCAGTGCCTTCAGGTTGTCGCTACACGATATGATGTAGGGATCCTCCTTCGTTCCGCTGCCGAAGAGGCTCATCTCCTGATTGTACGCATCCAGCACCATCGGGGCGTCTGTATTGGCTCCTAACTGGATGCGGCAGCCTAAGCCATACTCCACCCAAGTGGTATCGGCCGTGGCAGGGTCTATCTCAGCAGCCAGCAGACGCAGCAGCCGGTAGGTGCCGGGGCACAGGCCTACGTCAAGGTGCAGCTCCGACTGCCCGCCGATGCGCAGGTGACTTCCCTCACGCCGCACCAGGTCGCCATTCTCGGCACTCAGTTCGCACACGAAGTCGGCATATCTGAATCCCTTCATCGGCTCGCCCAGCGTCAGCAGCTTGTATTCGCCTTCATAACGGTCCGCCCCCACATCAGGGCGTGAATTGGAGTCTGACTCATCGTCGGAACAACTCGCCATTGCCCAGGCCGCCAGTGCAATGAAGAGGGTGGATATCCATCTGTTCATATCGTTCTTATTTTATATTGAATTCAAAACGTTTGTCCCATTCGCGGAGGATGGACATAGTGACGTTTTTCTTGCTGAGGTCGAAAATCTCCGACCATTGGGTGAAGCCCGTGGAGAGGGTGTCGCCAGGGCCTTGGGCCACTTGGGTCATCACGTTCATCCCCTGTTCGAAGGTGGTCTGGTAGCCCAGGTCATAAAGTGTTTTTTTAAGTATCTTGTAGCGGTCCATGCCATGATGGGATTTGTTGTAACCATCATCGGTATTGGCCATGGTGGGCGACACGTAGAAGTTGGTTACGTAGCGCAGGGTGTCATGCCCCCTCAGCACCTCCATCTTATTGGGATAGGAATCACCGGTATTGATGGGGTTGGTGTATTCCACAATGGCATAGTCGCCCGTAGCGTCGGCCATGAAGAAGTGGTAGCTGGCCTGAAATTCGTCCATCACCATATTATAGTCTTCCAGCATATGCCATGCCTCCTCCACTGTACTTGCCCTGTCCAGCAGCATGCGCATAGCCACGGTAGTGAAGATGTCCTTCCTGCCCGACTCCTTCTGCCAGGTGTGGTTGCCGTCCAGCTTCAGCACGCTGATGGCGAAGCCGTCTTCATTGATGCCGTCCAGCAGCAGATAGGGCAGTGCAATCAGCATAGAGAGGTCTACGTTTTTGGTGGTGTAGAAACCGGTTTCGTAACCTACAAACTGACCGTCGACAAACGATACCGACTTCTTGCCTCCCTTGGGGGCTGTGTGTACAGCTATGGCCGGAATCATGATGCGCTCGTCCGTACCGGGTCTGAAGTGGCCGAAGTCAAAGTTGCGGCCCATCAGGTAGTGGCCCGTGCTCTTGTCCGGGCAGGCAAAGGCACTACAGCCCGCATCGAACGTGAGCCGGAGGTCGGCACCCTTCGTACTTGCATTCTTCGGAGTCTTGGTGTCGAAGAGGTGGTTCTGTACGAATGCCAACAGGGTACGGGTACTGTTGATTCCGGCATCCAGTGCCTCGTCCAGTTTGTAATCCGTGGTGTAAGTCATTTCGTAGAGACGCCCCTTGTCGCCCTCCAGATCTCGGAGGGAATAAATCATGGCCAGCTTGTCCTCGTCGGTGATATAAGCGGCATCATTGTCTGTAGGAGTCGGTGCGGGAACCGGAGAGTCGTCGTCGCTGCAAGCAGTCCACGACAACGTAATCAACATACTGCCTGCCAACAGCATCAGCAGGGATTTTGCGTAATTCATTGTTGCCATAAACATAGATTTTAATATAGTATTTCTATGCAAATATAGCAAACATCGGTCATGATGCACAGCATCCCCGTTGCCCTCCATTCATATTTTGAAGAGCAGACATTTTTTTGTTGAATATGCAAAAAGCAGCGATTTGTCTATTCGTCAAATTGCTGTTCAGGCCTATCTGTAAGGGGTGGATTACTCCGTCTGGCTTCTGCGCCAACGTGCCGGCGAGCAGCCCTCCCGCTCGCTGAAGGTACGGGTGAAATGGCTCAATGACAGGAAGCCCGCGCTCTCTGCAATCTCCTGTATCTTGCACTGTGGCTGCTGCTTCATCAGCCGCTTGGCATACCCGATGCGCAGGTCGGCAATCCAGTCGCGGAAACTCACTTGATAGATGTTATTGATATACTCCGACAGGTAGGTGCGGTTGGTGCAAAGCTGCAGCGACAACTCGTTCAGCGTCAGTCCCGGCTTGCGATAGCCTTCGCTCTCTATCCACTCCCCTACATGGCGTGCGATGTCCGCATGATAGGCGGGAGTCTCTTCGCCACCTGTAGTGGGCTGCGGCAGGTCGGCCACCGTTTCAATCGGTTCGTTATCCTCCTGAAAAGCATCCTCCACCTTCTCGTAAAACAGCATGTAGTTCTGATAGCAGCAATAGAGATAGATGTAGAAGGGCACCGATGACAATACCCAGATGAAGATATGTTCATCGGGCAGGAACGTCAGCAATCCGCAGCTCACACCGAACCCGATAGCCCAATAGGTGAAAACGGAAAGCCAACGAATATAGGATCCGATATCATCGGAATGGGTATTCTCAAACATTTTGATAGCTCTGGTATAAGTCCGCAGCAGGCGGACAGAGAGAAACAAACCATAAGCTACCAAGCAGACGGCCAGCACAACCGTCCCCCAAAACTGAATGTCCGCATCGGTGAAGCCATGCACTACACAGGCCAGCAGTGCGAATGCCATCCATACGCCCAGATGACAGCCCCATCGCCAGCGGGTGATGTAGCGGTTGTCCAGCAGCGTCATCATAGCCGAACTGAAAAGCCAATAGCAGAGGCAGTAGGTAACCAGATTCATCAGAATGGTGGCCCCCTGATCCTTCAGACGTATGGAAAAGAAGAAGTGTACGGCATAGTTGGCTGCAAGGATGAGCAACGACGCGCCCATCAAGCGTCGCGACAACAGGAAGTTGGCAAAACGCTTCCGGTCGGGAACGGGTGCCCACAGCATGTGAAACCCGAAAAAGAGCATCAGCGGCAGGGCAATGCAGAGCGAGTAGTGATACAACGATTGATCCATACGACAAACAGGTATAATAGTATAACTTTGTAGCGCAAAAGTACGAAATTATCTCGAAATCCATCGTCGCAGGCTCGGAATTATTCGTCGGCTTCATCGTGCATCATGTAGTAGGTATAGGCAATCTGATGGAAGTATGTAGAGCCTGTTTTAATTTTCCTCAAAAGAAGGCTGAACAAAATTCATACAGGCTCTTATTAGCCTGATGAAAATTTTCCCTTTTCGCCGGATTTGTCTATTTTTGCCAGACAATACCTCTTTCAAGGTTTGAATACCAAAGAAAATGAATGACCGATGGACACCAATCAGATAACCCCCTTTGACTACGTGCGGTTCGACCGTCAGATGAATACCTTTCTGCACATGATACAGGTGCTTGTTGAGGGATGGGAAGACTATGGCACGCAGGAACTGACATTCGACATCCTTTCGCTCTCCGCCAAGGCTGCCCGTCTCTGCCTGATGTCTGATGAAGATTTCTCGCTGCAGAACAGTGACATCACAAGAAGCAGAAAGCTGATGAACCTGCATTATCGGATGACGATGGAGCTGCTGATAGAGCAACAGCTCGTTCCTAAAATGAAGGATGCCATTCAGCGGATTCAGACAACCGGTCGTTTGGAAGGGGTGAAATGGCCGGCTGTGACCACCGATATCATCCAGATGCTGCCCCTGCTTGATGGTGCTGATGGAGATACGGACGGACATACATTCAGTGACTTGACCGATTCTGTCAGATTGATAGAGAAGGCACTGCAGCAGCAGGAGAAACCTACCGTCCTACCGGAAATGCAGTCGGCTGAACGGATGTGGCATCTGATGAATCTGTTTGTGCGTACCGCCTATCTGCTGTTCCACTTCCAACGTGCTGAAATCTTGTGTGGCAGCAGCCTGGAGGACGAAGAGTTGGAGCGCCTTTTCTTGGGATGTATCCAGCGATGTGCCGAATCAGAAAAGGGTCGGTACGAGTTGGAGCTCTATTGGGAGGGGTTGCAGTTCGACTGTGCAGGAAGTCCGTTGACGGTTGAGAAACTTCAACTGGCACGTCGGGTGCTACGTGCTGAAGTGCCCAAAAACATGCAACTCTGCTTTATCCGTCATGCCGACAATCCGCTTGCCATGGCCAAGGAGTACGTAGGGTTGCTGCAGGCCGGGGTGACCATCAGTGAGGAGGAACTCGATTCCTTCTTGATGGCTGTTGCCAAGTGGCAGCTCGTCGGGCAGGAAATCTATCGTATCGAACATCCCCAGGCTATTGAACCGCCTCTTTACAACGAGGTGTTTCGGACGGCCCTTAATGGGGAAACCATTGATATGCACCGGCTAAAGGAGTGTATCGGGCAGATGATCCGACACATCAAACGCAAGAACCATTGGTTCGCCTTGTGGTGTGTGCTGAAGCATCACAATCTCATTGCAGACCCTTCGTTCGAAGGCTTTGCCCGTCAGATGATGCATCCCGACTGGTTTGCCTGTGTCGACGAACATATCAGGTTCTCGGGTGATACCTTGCGCGAGTATAACGGCTATTTCACACAGCGGGATTATAAGGCCTGGACCCAACAGAGCTACCAGTATTACCGGAGCATGAACAACAAAAAGAAGTGGTCGCCCCACCTGTGCGACCACATGCTGCGTATCATTATTGACATGGAAGAGGATTATCGGAAGGTCTGACAAGAACCTCCTGATACTGATAGCAATCGAACCCGACCGACGGATTGCCGCCTTTCTTACGGAATATTTCCAACAGCTGTTCCTGAAGAAGCGGTTCGATGGGATACGCTCCCCGTTTGTATCGGTAGTACTTCGTCTCACTGCTGAACGGCAGCTCTGTGTAGAAACGGCTGGCTGCACTTACCGGCAACGTCTGATACAGGTTACAGAAGCCGTATGCCATTCGCCATTGCTGACTTACCAGCCGATGTTCACATCCCTGTTCGTCGGGTTTCAGCTTTTTCGGATTCAAGGTCTCGTAACTTTCGGCATCCTCTTCTGCTTCTTGAAATCGTTTGTAACGGACACACTGGCCGCTCATCTTACAACTTTTTATCGGACAAACAATATGCTCTTTCATCTTCTTTTGGTTTTAGTTAAACAATTGCATCATATAGGTATTCGGGTAGCTGTCACGCCGTTGACAGTCTGTTTTCATCCGCTTGCAGCCTCACTGTCAGCGTACTGCAGTACCACTGTCAGCCTACTGACAGTGGATTCGGAGTCGGTTGTCGGGTTGATGGAAGTGCCTGGATGGTGCGTTTTACCCTACATCCTACACCAAAGCCGTTCAAGTAACTGATTACAAACGAGATGAGTTCGTACAGACCTATTCGGCTCCTACATCACCCTACACCTCATATCATCCTTGTAGGGCAATCAACTGATAGGTTTGCCCGGCTTTGGTGCGTTTGGTTTGGCATCCTAAGCTCTTCAGCGATTGCCCGATTCTTACTTTGGTTCCATTCCCGACCGGCAGATAGGGATATTGCATCAGCAGTCGTTCGCAGATGTCACCCATTTTCATCCAGTCGCCCTGCTCGTTTTCTGCCGGTATGCGCAGACAAGCGTTGAGCATCACTTCCAGATTTTCCGTTTGCTGATAAGGGGCATTCGCCTTTTGTATGCGTGCCGTCTCCTCGTTGCTGAACCAATAGGGTGTTTGCTGCGTACACAGTTCATACATGACCTGCGCGTAGAGTTGCGGATAATCGATTGATGCCTGATTGTCTATCAACCCTCCATCGGCAATGCGCAGGCAGAGGAATCGACGGCTGCCGGTCGGGTCACAGAGAGGGCGTGGATTGTTGGTGGTGGCAATAAATGAAGCAAAGCGCAACCTCTCTTCCTGACATCTGCCGAAGATGGGGCGTCCGTTCACCTTGACGCGCGAAAGGGTCTGCTTCAGCTTTCCTTGTTGCGACTCTTTCATGTTGGCAAATTCGTCAATGTTTACCAACAGATTGTGTGTCAAAGCCATGTCACTATCGAATTTGTTGCTGAAATTGATGTGGTCCAGATAGTAGACACGTAATTCCGGAGGTAACAACCGATAGACAAACGTACTCTTGCCGCACCCTTGAGCTCCGATGAGGATAGGTACACACTCGTTGCCATGCTGTGTATCCAGATGCAGCCAATGTGCTACGGCCGACCGTAGCCACGTGGCACACCATCCCAGATGTTCGGAGGTGATTCCGGGCAGACGGCTGAAAAGATGGGCTACATGATTCTTCCCGTCCCATTGGGGTAATCCCTTCAAATAGTTTTCTATGGGATTGAATACCTCTACAGCATCTGACAGGATGTACTCCTCAATCTCTTTGCGCGGAGATTTATTTCCTCCGATTCCCTCTTTTTTAGCCCTACGGACGATGGAGTTCAACCGTTCTTCCGTCATGCTGTACCATACTTCGCACGGATTCTCTTTCACCTCCGTTTTGCCGCTAAGTATGTTTTTACGAAATTCATACTTCTCTTCCAGATAGCTCTCTACTTCGTAGACGGCCTTCTGATTTTGTGTCATAGCTGACAACTCGTTCACGCACTCCTTTTGATTCATAAGCTAACAATTCTTTTGGTTAAACATATTGTCTCCTGCAGGTGTGGGGTGATGTAGAGTGGTGTAGGCTTTCTTGTAGAAGAATGCTTATAACTTCTAATTATACAGCAACTTGTGCGCCATTGGTGCAGGGTGCAGCCTTTATCTGCAAATTCTCTTCATTACCTCACAATGCTTTTGGCGATACAAAGATGCTTCTGCCTCTTACCTTTCTCCAAATTTTCCCTGCAAAGGACGCCGGGAAATGACAGGAAATGGGGAAATCTGTGGAAGGCACAGGGAAAAGAGTGGGGAAAAGTTGGAATCCTTCAAAACTCGAAGCCTGATGACGTATAGGAGGACGGTGCAGGCTCGGAATTATTCGCCGCGGAAGAAACGTTCTACCTTCAACGCTTTCAGCCGCTCCTCCGCCTCGGTGAGGAGCTTGGCGTACTTTTGTTCCTCTCCACTCTTCCTGACGGCTTCCACAAACCGGCGTGTGTAGCGTTCTTCGTTGGCCTCGTCGTGCATCATGTAGTAGGTATAGGCAATCTGATAGAGGTATTTCCACTTGGTGGGATTCAGTTCCAGCACCTTCTCGTAGCAGGGCAGGGCCGCCTTGAAATCACGATACATAGTATGGGTATCTCCCAGCGTCCCCCACAGGGTGGTAAGAAGTTGCGGGTCGGGTTGCAGTTTGGCAATCGCCTCCTTGATGTCGGCTATCCCCTGCTCTTTATCCCCCATCTGGCAGCGCAACATACCCAGTTGCCCCAGTATGATGGCGTTGCTTCCCTGACTCAGTTCGCAGGCGTGCTTCAGCCGTTCGTGCGCTTTCCAGAGGGCACCGTCCTCTTGTGAGCGGAGGTAGCTCATGCCAAGGTAATAGTTATTGCTTGCATCGTCATTGCCTGCCGCTATCACCTCCTCGTAGAGGGCGATGGCCGACTCATAAACCTGCATCTCGTAGTAGGTATAGGCTCGCAGCGCGTTGATGATAAGGTTGGTGGAATCGTTCTGTGCATAGTTTTCCAGATAGTAGATGGCATAGACAGGTTCGTTCAGCTTGAGGTAGTTCTGTGCCAACGTGAAGGTGTTGCTGTAGTTCTCCACATCGCGTTCGGCCACGATTTTGCGATATACATTGGCAGAGTCCAGCTTCTCTATCTTTTCGTAGCCGCGAGCTATCTGTTGCAGGTCTTCGTCCAGCGAATCAGGATAGAGCAGCTGTTGGCTCAGGCAGATACTCTGTCTGAAGTAACCTCGCTGGAAAAGACAGCGAGAGATGTCACGACGAATGGTATCCGTCGGATGAAGCTGTAGGGCCGTTTCGTAGTGAGCAAGCGCACGCCCCACCGAGGAGCGACGTTCGCAACGCTGCGCCTCCTCGTAGTGCTGCTGCCAGGTCAGAGTCGTGTCTACAGCCTGCTGTACACAGGGATAAGCCGGCAGCGTGACAAACAGGATTATGAAAAGAAAAACAATACGGTTCATACAACAATGTGATTGGAATTGGACTGGAGGATAATTTAGCATATGTCTTATATCTTCTCTTGGACTTTGCCTTGCAGGCTGAACACCACAGGGAGCGTGTACTGCACATTCACCGGTTGCCCTTTCTGCTTGCCGGGTCTCCATCGGGGCATGGAATTCACTACACGGAGAGCCTCCTCATCGAGCAGCGGATCCACCCTACGCAGCAGTTGTACGTCTTGAAGACACCCCTCTTTGTTGACGACAAACTGCACCAGCACACGACCCTGCATCCCTTTGGCCATGGCCTCAGCAGGATAGTTCGTGTTCGTCATCAGGAATTTCAGCAAGGCATCATACCCTCCGGGGAATTGCGGCATCTCCTCCACCACGTCATATACACCGTCGGTGCCTTTCTTCATCCGTTTATCGGCAGTGGGTATCGGCTCCTTCATCACCACCACCTTATCGGTGCGTTGTGCTGAGGAAGTCACCCGTTTTTTCTCCTGTTGAGCAGCTTTTACAGCCCATACATCGGCATTGATTACCAGCGACATCAGGACGCACAGGGGCAAGAAGAACAAACACTTCAGATAGCCTGCCCTGCAGCTTCTTTTCTTGTTCATCATATTAATTCGTTTTTTTAGGGGTGAAACATTGAAGTGATTATAGAGGTTGGAAAGAGCCATGGGACAGGAAAGTGCCAACAGATGAACCTGGTACAGCTTGCGGTTGTACCCCCGAGCTAACACATGCGCATCGGCCAGATATTCCAGATTGCTGCGTACTTCGCGCTTCATCAACCAAACGATGGGGTTGAACCAACAGACGATGCAGTGTAGTTCGCTGAGCAATACATCAACAGAGTGACGCTGACGCACATGGGCCAGTTCGTGATCCAGTATCTCCTCTTGCTCCTCGGGGGTATGCAGCGAGGGATGCATGAAAATCCAGCCGAAGAAGGAGAAAGGCGTCTGTGGCCTCTGGGGTACATAGAGCTTTATCCCTTTCATATAGCGTGCAGTACTGCGGACCCGTAGACGGCAGATGGCTGCAAGCTGCACGAAGAGTCGTATTAGCAGAAACATCATTCCGGCAAGATAGCCTCCCCAAAGCAGCAGTTCGCTCCAGGCCATAGAGAACCACACTCCCTTTTCCGTAGCAGCAGGGGGAGCAACCGACAAATCGATGAGCCCCATATTGATGTAGAAGGACGCTACGACCTCATTCCCCTCGTGCCACAGGTTCGGTTGTGCCAACGGAAGAAGCCAACCCGCAGCATAGATACCCATAAGGATGAAACGCTTCCAACGGAAGAAGGTATCACAGCGCAGCAACAGCATGTAGAGTCCAAAGAGCAACGTACATACCAGATTGACTTTCAGCAGGTAGGTCGTCATCGTATCCATGGCATTCAGTCCTTGTCATCTTGCTCCATGCTGCGGAGAATCTCCTTCAGCTCCTCGGCACTGATTTTCTGTTCGCGGGCAAAAAAGGTCACCATCTCTTTGTAGGAGTTGGCAAAATAGTCGTTGACGAATCGTGACATGAAGTTGCGCTTGTAGTCACTCCTCTCTACACGTGGATAGTAATAATAGGTATTGCCTTTTTGCAAGGCTTTGACAAACCCTTTCCGCTCCAGATTTTTCACGACCGAAGCCAATGTGGTATAAGGCGGTTTTGGATTGTCCATACAACCCAAAATCTCCTTCACGCAGCAGTTCTTCAGTTCCCAGATGCATCGCATCACCTCTTCCTCTTGTTTGGTCAGTTTCTCCATACTCACACGACTTTAGTTTTACTACCGCAAAACTACGAATATATCGTAAACATCACAAATATAAGAGACTAAATAATATTAAAAACTACGATATTTCCGTAGATAGAGTGTGGTCAGCATAGTTTATGGAAGTCTGCATGAAGGATATGGATATAACGGGTGTATAACTATTTCTTCCCCCTACCAACTCAATAGAGTCCACACAGAATGAACAAGGCGCCCGACATGGCCACGGGCGCGCATTTCTATTTCCTATGGAGGATGCTGAACAGAGCGTGACCGTCGTTGTACATCTCACAGCAGTTCTTGCTCCTCTTCTTGAGATAGAGACGCTCATCCCAATCCGTATCGCCGTTCTCCTTAAGAAAGGTGAAGTCGATACAGAAGTCATACCACAGGCCGGTCTCGCCGCCATACTCCTTTACCGTATAGCGGAACTCACTCATGATGTAGGGTGTATAGGTAGGACTGCTCCCTTGGCTGTTTACCCACAAGCCCGTGCCATCTGCCTTGAAGGTCCAGGTGTAGCTGCCGGGGTTGCCGGTGGGCTGGTGGGTAATCACGTCAATCTCATCCGTGCTCCATGAGCCTGTGATGTAATCGGTATAGTCCTGAAAGTCGTCATCATCCTGGCAGGATGTGAACGCAATCAGAGAGAAGAGGAAGAGTGCACAGGCTACAGCCTGACTTTTCAGAATAGCATTTCTGATAATCTGCGCACGACGCAGATGTTTAGTTTCATGTTTCATAAATCCTTTGCTTTATAAATACGGCCGCAAAGGTAGGCCTACTCCAAACATCGCAGTTGTATAAAACGGACATTTACTCCCTCTCTGTATGATAGGAGCGATAGGCGGGCAGGATGCCTTGCTGCCTAACACTGTCCAGATAGTGCAGGTATTGGGTGGGAGAGATGCCTGCAATGTCATGAAACTCCCGGTTGAAATGGCTGTGGTCGGTGAAGCCATACTGGTAGAGTAAGTCATCGAGAGACTCCTCGCGGGAGCAGATCATGGCATTGGTGGCCAGATGGAAACGTAGGATGCGCTGGAACTGCTTGGGGTTCATGCCAGTATGGTCGGCGAATACCCTTCTGAACTGGCGCTCGCAGAGGCAGGCGGCAGATGTCAACTCCTCCATACGTACTGCGGGATTGCGCATCAACTCGCCTAACACGTGGGCCAAGGGCTTCGTGTAGGGCACCCCTTGTGTCCGGACCAGCTGCTCCATGATGAACTGCTCTATCATGTCGATGCAGGCTTCGGCCGATGCGGCATCGAGAATCCTTGCCTTCAGGTCGCGGAAGCGGACGTTTTCCAGACTGTCAAAATCGCAAGTCCCATTGTAGAACTCTTTACCAGGGATGTTCATCATCATCTTGGCGGCGTAGGGCTGGAAGAAGACGGTAATCATCTCCAGGTCTTCGGTGCTGTCAATGTGAATTGCCTTGTCGTATGGTCCGACCACCAGAGCCTCGGCATGAAGGCCGGACATGCCGTTCACGTCAAACGGACGCTTCCTATGAAATATCCATTTCAGGCAGCCTACGGGCATAATCATTTGGGACACTGCCGCCTCGCATGTCCTCATAATCCAGTAGTGATGCACGTATGGCTGCAACACCGTGGATGGCCGTATCGCTTTTACCGTAATCAAGACTGCCTTCTCTTACCTTTGTTACACACAAAGATATACACTTATTCTCATACTTGCAAGTCCTCAAATTCTTCCCTCCCTCTTCCGTCTCTCTTCCGTTCCTTCTCCGATGTAAGTATTTCTGTCAAAATTCACAAACTGAGTATAAAAAAGAAAACTCCCATAAGTATTTTACTTACAAGAGTTTATCAGTGGACCAGCCAGGGCTTGAACCTGGGACCTCCAGATTATGAGTCTCGCAAAGTGATATTCCATGAGATTTTGTTGTTTGTAAGCATAGCTGATTATCAGCGCTTTACAAAATTATCATCTTCTTTGAATCTCAAAAAATACCCCTAACTGAAATAGTTTGTTTACGCATTGTTTACGCAGAATACCACCAGACTATTGAAAGTGTGGCTTGTAAATTGAATGTTTTAAGGTACTATTAAGATTGATTTATACCCAGTCAACTCAATTGTCATTGATAACAAAAATTAGTCAAATTTCATTCAATTCTCATTCTATACTCATCTGAGGCATTGTCTAATTTCATAAAGTGTTCTTCAAGATTCTTTCGTTGAGCTATTTCATGAAGCTTTTGGTAATTCTCTTGGGATATGCGACATCCATAATAAATGGAATTAGGTTTCAAAGTGATCGGTTCGGAATGGCCTTCAAATAAATTGGAAGTATCGCTTTTTATTAGTCTCCATTCCTGTTCATATTGCCACTCTAAAGATTTATAGAGAAGTAATTTGATAGAACTCATTTTGTCAGTCTCTTTCACTGGAAGTTGCATTAATGAGCCTAAAAGATAAAGTAGGAACTCCTCTGCATTGTATCTCTTATCACTATATACTACAGGATACAATCCCAAATTCTTATCATTTGGTAAAAGTAAAGGCCTTAAATCGTATCCAAGCGCAAAGCCGGTATGATTGTATGAATAGTGACTCCACATTAATATCGAGTCGATGTTCTCCGAGAAGCATATTACGGACGCAAAACGCTGAGCAATCTTGGGCAATAAGTTCAAATACGCTTCCCTCTGAATTAGTAAACGTATCATTTGTTCCTCGTTTGGCACGAACTTTTTACCTAGAGATAAAACGTCTGTAGCTTTTATCCTCAGATTTTCAATCTCTGCGGAATCCAGAAGATGATTTAGAGGTTCTGCCATTTTCTCGCCAGTTGCTAAATGGTTAAGCATTGCATCAATAACATCTGGCTGCAAAATACAATCAAACGCAGAACGAATCTTACCTTCATCATATTGAATTAGTGTGTCAAATGGATCATTAAATAAATCCGAAGTTGACAACCATAACTCATCCTTTTCAAGAGCTGAAATGTGATTGTCTTTACAATTCCTATATTTGTATAGTCTCTCTGGAATCAACTGCAAAAGGGCGATGTTGATAGGTCTCAAGACCTTTATCATCTCTTCTTGCGTCATTCCATTAGGAATCTTAATTGTTTCTAATAATTCTTGGAATTTGAGTCTGTCCATAAGATTTTGTTTATCCGTTATCCATAAGTTCTAATAAGACGCTTATGATTGAATAATTTTCATATCTACGCTTCTCGAGCCGTTGTTGACAGGTGGGGTGCTACTAAAAACATAAACCCGCTCATACTATTTGACTATGAACGGGCTTATTATACTTCTATGATATAGGCTGTGATTTTATACCATATAAATTATACCTGCTCGACTCATATTTATATCTCCATGCTACGATGTTGAAATCCAACGAGTATTCTGATGATAATTGTTTGAGTTTCTTGAGTATATATTGGTTTGACAAGTTTTTAGCACCAGTTGACATCATTTTCTTCCATGTCTCTTTTGGAATTAGCATATCTTCGGCGAATTCATTTGCTTCTCTTTCCTCTTTGTTGTCTCTTGAATAGTCATTTTCAGATGAAACAAATACATTGCACTGATTGCCATTTTCGAAAGACATGTGTTTCTGTATATGACCTAATTCATGAAGTATATTAAAAATCAGTCTGCTCATGTCATTATATCTGTGCGTTGTAATGATTGACGGATATCCTGACATTTGAAGAGATGCGGCATCTATAGGGGTCTTTTCTAGTTTTGGTATAACACTATATGCTATGCCATATTTATTTAGGACTAATTGAATATCATTTTCCGTTATACCACCTAAATGAGCTGATTTTGAAATTTCTTCTGCCGCTTTTTGAGCATTTCCGTTTATATACTGCTTTTCTGGCTTAATATTTCTAGATTTGATATAAGCAAGTGTGAGCCATGTTGTTTCGTTACGTTCGTCAGTTTCATGTTTCTCGTTCTTCTTGAAACATCTTTGAAGAATAAATGGTTGGGTGCTTAGATTCAAAACATGGAACCCCATTAACTCTTCCAGTTTATCCAATTTGTCTTGAATAAATAAAGAAGAGTTAATACACAAACGTCTGTACAATTCTGGCAGATTGATGATGTTAGTAAGCATCCTCTCAATATTGAATGCTTCACGTTCCTTTTCATCCCTTATCGCAATGTTCTTAATGTCAACCTCATACTGAGCTTGCAGATTTAACCAAAACTCTGCAGGGATGTCTAATGCAACTTCTAATTTAGCAGCAATTGAAGGAGTGATGTTTTCTCCTTTCAAGAAGCGACTCAGATTCGAAGTCTGCATGTCCATTCTAGAAGCAAGTTCCTTTTGTGACATACCTCTTGCTTTAAGCTCATCCTTGATAATTGCTGTAGGATGAGCCACTGCAAATGGAGTGTTCTTAAGTTCTTTACTTGTCGCCATAGTGCTCATTAATTTCTATCAGATTTATTCTGATTCCGTTATCAAATTCTTCGAAGATTAACCTATATTTTGAGTTGTAACCAATTCGGACGCTGTGTTTACCAGCAAAGTCATATTTTAGGGCTTCGTAATGAAGTTGTCCATATCTTCCTAAATCTTTTGCATTGGAAACAGAACGTAAGATAAGAATGACTTTTGCAAGATCTCTTTTGAAAGATGCATTGCTGGATAGTTTCTTGTATCTCTTGTCATTGCTTTTTCCTGTTTTGATTAAAGTCTCAATAGCTTCATCCTCATATTCTATAACTAGCATGCGGTGAAATCTATAATTTGCTGCAAAGATACAAAGAAATTATCAAATATGATAACTTTGAAGGCAAGAATCTCAAATATTTAGCGTTTTTTGTGTTTTTCCCCTTTATCAAACAGATATATAACCATTTTTGAATCCAAAAATTATGGATTTGTTAGGTTATAATATTTTCATACTCAAACCAAGTATGAGAGTTAAATAAACTCAAATAGTATCATTTCATGTTAGCTACATTTTGTCTAATCGAAGAAAGTATGTAACTTTGCACTCGATTTGGCATGTGTGGCAGACCATGACCGAATTGGGTGCTTTTCTCCAAAAAGAGAAAGTGAAGTCTGCCGAACCTTCGTGGGAGGGTTATCCCAATCCGATGGATCAATGCATGAGGAGGATGTGAGTCGGAAAACATCCAAGATTATTTCTCATGTGGGAGTCACTTCAGGGGTTGAGACCGATTAGCAGAAGCCCGGTTACCATACAGCGACAGGAGTAGACAAGATTGCACCGCTGCATATAGCTATTTCTTTCCCTATCATTTCCTGATGATAAGGGATTAGATTGTAATAGTTGTGTGCAACGTTTTTTGTGCGCTTGCCTCTCGCCTTAAAGCGTCTGTATTCAGAGGTTATGTTGAACATAAACAAATGAATACGTATGCTTAAACTTACAAAATCATTGCCTGTTATTAAGGAACGCAATTGTAGCGCATCCTTAGTTCTTGACACTCGCACCAATCGTAAGAATGTGAGTGAGTACCCTCTTGCTATCCGTTTCACTGTGGATCGCAAATTCTTCTACCATCCTGTGGGAGGTTCTTATTCCGAGAAACGCTTTTCTGATATTTGCAATGCAACCAAAAGTTCTTCTGATAATTATAAAGAACAGAAGATGTGGCGTGAAGAGATTGTTCCAAAGTACAAAGACATGTTGGTCAATCTCAACAAGGGCAATCCTTTGACCTATGAAATGGTACGTGTGACCATCACTACAGGAAACACCAACACGGAGATTGCCAAGGAAGACAAGTCTTTCATAGGCATTTGGCAGGAATACATCTATCATCTTCAGCATGACGATAATGGAAAACGGTATTCTACAAGCGAGAGTTATATCAGTGCATTGAAGTCATTGCAGAAGTTTCTTGGCGAAGACGCTATAAAGGCTTTCAACATAAGCGTTGTTGAAATCCAGAAATGGAAAGATTGCATGACTAATGGTGTAAAGGGCAAAGATGGAAACATCGAAGGACAAATCTCCGAATCTACTATTGGTATTTACCTTCGCTCGTGCCGAACCATCTGGAATGTATGCCGAAGCCAAGGTTATCTCTTGGATGTGACTTATCCCTTCTCTAATAAAAAGGAGAAGCATTTGGTTACTATCCCAAGGAGCAAGGTGAAGAAGAAAGTCTATCTTAAGAGAGAGCAGTTCACCGAACTATACAACGTGTTTGTCAACAAGAACTATCCTGACACATGGAAGAAAGGATATGCAGAACGTGCCCACTACTCCCTTGGTCTGTTCTTGGCTCAGTATCTATGCAACGGTTTCAACCTTGCAGATGCAGCACGCTTGCAGTATAATGACTACTATTTCCAAACTGGCAAACGAGCCTTCCTCTTCAATCGCAAGAAGACTGCCGATAGAAGTTCCAATGATTCCGAGGTCGTAATACCAATCATCGAACCTTTGCAGGTAATCCTTGATGAGATAGCAGCTACTCCTTCCCGTGATGGCTATGTATTCCCCGAAATATTCAATGGGGTAACGAGCGAGAAGGAACACAGAAAGCGTACAGCACAAGAGAACTCGAACATTCAGGATCGTGTCACTAAGATATGTCATGATGTTCTTGGCTGGGATAAGGCTATCCGTCCATCAGGAACTTGGTGCCGTCACTCATTCGCTACCAATCTTCGTAATGCAGGTGTTGAGAAGACCTACATTGATGAAAGTATGGGCCATTCTACCAACTCCAATGACATGACTAATGTTTATCTCGACACCTATCCACTTGAAATGCAGATGGAATACAATTCAAAACTGCTTGCTCTTGATGATGAATCCACACAGCGTGATGAACTCATGTCGAAACTTTCCAAGTTGTCGAACCAAGAGCTCTTGCAACTTCTAAATAAAGCAGTATAATCTCTATAATAATGTATAATGTGTACATTTGATGAAATTTGCAATGTAGGTAACATACCAAAGTTGCGTGAAGAAACAGCACTCAATATCTGTGCATGGAAAGCAGAGCATGAAGATGTGTATGCTGAGTTCAAGAAGAAGATGGATAACATTAGCGTTGGCGACACGTCAGCATTGGAATCAATGTTTGATCTTGTCTGCAATTGCTTACCAGACGAATTGGTAGAGGACGACAACCCTTCTTTACCAGGCTATGGTTCACCCGATGACATTTGGGACAGCCTACCACAATATGCAAAGTCTTGCATTGCAGATGCCTGCAAGGAAGATGGGAAAGCAGTTACGAAGGAGAATTGTCTGTCACTCGTTGAAGAAACTACAAAATACATGGACACATGTATGTCTGCTGTTCCTCTGCTCCTGTGTAATCTGCATAACAAAACCATCGATGAGGGCAATGACCTTATCCGTTGCATGTATTACTACATGATGTATGATGGCGGTTCAACAAAGATGATGGGAACACTTAATGACATTATGACCGATGACATTTTAGACCAAGAGGACATGGCAATGATTCATTCTTGCATCAGCTCTTTGGTTCCAGGCAGCATTGATCTCGGTGTTGAGACCAAGGAGTCATGGGCTGACGCTGCAGCAAAATGCGATCCCGAGATTTGGAAAGATGTCACCTATGAACTTAGCAAATCAGGAGGCAATCGTGGAAGAAAAGCAGAGATTGTCAGCATTGATAATCTTCTGAAGGGTAACAAAGGTGCCATAAAGCAACAGATATCTCGTTTCCTTGAAGAGAATCCTGGTCCTATCAGCCTTGCTTATCTGCTGAAATCACTGATACGAGCAGGAGCAATCAAGAGGAATGTGAATTACACAACATTCCATCGTGCTATTGAACATCTTGCTGAACGTAAGATTGGAATTGACAGCCCTCAGAAGCGTTTTGGCGAACTGAAAACCTTTAGACTACAAGAGTCCCACAAAGGTCGCTGGGCTAAGGCAAAGACTATTATCGTGAAATGGACAGAGATTTTTGAAGAAGTCGCATAAGGCGTTTCTTGCTGTTCGAATCTGTGTTAGGCGGACAATCGGCGTAATTGCTGGTTGCCCGCTTATTTTGTTGATATACTGTTAAGAAATATTGAACCCCACTCATAAAATTCTCGGTTATATTAAGGTAAAAATAAACCGACCAATGCTCTGAAGCTTTGTTATTACCTTTGCACTCGAAATCGATTTCAAAGAGATTTATAGAGGTTCTGCAGACCTTTGAGTATGAACTTGATAATAAAGAAAACTATGACAATAGAAGAATTGACACAAAAGCCTGTTGCAATGATGACAGGAGAGGAATTGAGCTTCCTCATAGATAGCCGAATGGCTGCGTGGGCTACCGAGATTGCCTGTCTTAGCCAGAGAAGAATCTACTATGGCATAGAGGGCATTGCTCAGATATTCGGATGCAGTGTTCCAACTGCCAACCGTATCAAGAAGAGTGGTGTGATTGATGATGCTATTACTCAGATTGACCGCCAGATTGTAATTGATGGCAATCTTGCCCTTGAATTAGCAAAGAAGGCAGGAACCATCAAAATCAAGGACGAGACCAAAACTTAGACTGTATGACGTACATTGATTACATGAACCAGTTTTGGCGTGTTGCATCAATCCATCTGATGCCTGCAAGTGAGGTGGCATTATATGCCTTCCTTGTGAACGAGTGTAACGCTCGCTTCTGGAAGATGCCAATATCATGTTCTACACTCTATATATGTGAGTCACTTCGTATGTCCAAGCAAACGTTGATGACTGCCAGAAAGCATCTTGCAGAGTATGGGCTTATCAGCTTCTCGAATGGGAAATCTCGTTTTCTACCGTCTGAATACTAATTACTTGAGTTGACGCTGAACTTGACGCATGACTTGACGGATAATAATAAAGAGAAAGACAAAAAACAATTTAAAACTCAATCTTCAGATTCTCACTATGATTCATCTTCCATCAAAAATCGACGTAGGTCAGTTGAAGTCCATACTGCTACAGCGGAGGACTATGAAGCCTCGTTTTAGGTTGCCCATGTCCGCAGAGCAGGCATACGACTGTTTGCTTGCGGCAGTTATGGCAGAGGTGGCATTTCGTCACCGCAACTTCTACGAAACAGAAGATGCCAAGTCTCAATTGCGCCACATGGCAAACTGGATAACGAGTGATAGCAGTAAGTTCGGCATTCTGCTTTGTGGCGAATGTGGTAACGGAAAGAGTACCTTGCTCAAAGCATTCCAGCAGCTGCTTAACTTTCTCGCCATTCCGGATCCTGATGGTCAAGGCAACTATGGAATCCAAATTACAGACTCCAAATACGTTGCTTATCTGGGCAAGGCAGATTATAAGGCATTCATTCAACTTTCGCAGAAGGATATGCTTGGCATTGATGATCTCGGCACCGAACCACGAGAGGTGATGGATTTTGGCAATGTAATGACTCCTGTCATTGATCTGCTTACAAAGAGATATGACGAACAGTTGTTCACCATCATTACCACTAACCTTACTCCTAAGCAGATTCGCGAACATTATGGCGACCGCATTGCCGACCGTCTAAACGAAATGGTAGAGAAAATCGTATTCAAAAACGACTCTTACCGCACAGATGATATTCTAATTTAAACTCAAAAAAATGAAAGAAAAAATCAAAAGCGTGACACTTAAGTTGTCACAGGAGGGCGCAAGTTACCTCCAGAACGGCATTTATGCCAAGTACTTCATGGACATTATGTCCGATCTCGATGTCAGCTTTAAGTATGACAAGGAGACTTATGAGCCAGAACTCATCTATGGTCCTACCGCGTTCTTCAATCTCTACGAACTCGCAGCACGTTGGAACATGTTCCCAGAACAAGTTGTTGCTGTTGTCCTTGAACTCAGAGAGAATGGACTGCTCAGTTTCACTTTGACCGACGAAGACTTCGTGTTTGAGCCAGAGATTGCAACATTTGTTTCGGATGACGATCTGACATTCCGTGGTTCTGCCAGCGGAGTTGATGCTCTCGACTATGATTTTGACAACATTGAAGAGGTTGACAAGGTACAGATCAAGTCATACCTTGCTAGCTTGACTACTGTTGTCTTTTCTGCCGAGCAGTTGGCTTCTGGTTCACTTGCAGTAAACGCAAAGGATTAACAATGCGTAAAGAAGGATATCCCTTGTGAGACTAATGGGGTTAATAGCCTCATTAGGAGGGATATGCCTTCCCCTTTTGTTGAGGTTTTATTTTTCAAAAGACATAAGATTATGGATAACCAAAAGATTCATTATTGCTTCACCTTCTCAGAAGACCAGTTGAAGCATCTTCGAAGCAAGAAGTACAAG
>CALZEQ010000021.1 GCA_945641355.1 uncultured Mediterranea sp.
GCCACAAAAGTAGCAATAATTATTTTCAAACTATCACATTTTCCCACTTTTTTGTGATAAAAACACGAAGAATCAAGAAAAATAAAAAGAAATGTGCTGATATGCACATACAAGCGATGATAAAGATGGGGACTATAGTATGAAAGGAACGGGCATTCCGATTGTCCTTTTGACAACAGGGACTACACATCTACCGCGTATAAGGAAGTAAGAGCGGCTATTTAAGCCATAAAGGAGAGGAAAAGGACTTCATTCTGTCAATCCGTCACTGACAGAAAGGGGAATATGCAGACAAACAGAGAAAAGGGGGCTTATGTGCGTCTGCCTGTGCCCGCCCCCGCAAACGATATGCAGGACGGACACACAAGGCCTACGGACACTGAATAATTTACAAAAACAGATACCTAATTGACGGCTGTCGTTTCAACGGCTCTTTTTTCCAGCACTTTTTTTAGCTTATAGGATGTCAAGCTAATTCCAATCGGTGTGTTTTCATCCATACGTTTGTACGTTTTGGTCTCCACACGAAGTTTATAATAATATCCTTCTTCAAACGTGAATCCCTTAATTCCTGTTTGACTATGAGGATACCATACATCATCCCCTTCTTCTTTCATCATCATACCGGGGAAAGTTAAACCGGTATCATTTTTGTATTCAACGGCATCCGGAGCAATCTCCACAGTAATGGTTTCCTTGATAAATTCATCATCATCACAAGCCGTAAGGCTGATGTTCGCCAGAACTAACAACAGGACAATATACATTGCCCACTCAATCTTCTGTTTCATTAATGTAATTTTCTCCATACGTGTATATGTGTTTATATAATTCGGTTGCAATATACGCTTTAATCCTGAAATAAACAAAAGTTTTTTTAAATACTGCAAATATTGCACACTTTGCGAATAAAAGGACATTTTACCAAAGCGATGTTATCTGATGAAGTGAACCTGTTTATATAAGGTATCCATGTCTATTGTCTATTCGTCGATTGTTAGTATATGCCTTTACCGTTCTACACAGGCTGAACGGTAAAGGATGGCTCCTTCTATAAACATTCCTACCGTGCGACAAGTCCAAAAAGAGCAGACGATTTCTTCTATTCTATCCCTCTCGTGAACGAACTTCTCCTAATATTTCCTACTTTTGCAGAAGTATAGTGATTTGAAAGAAGAATATGGCAAAGGAAAAGAGCATCTATGTATGCACTCATTGCGGACAGGAATCCGTGAAATGGCAGGGCAAATGTCCTGCTTGTGGCGAATGGAACACCTTCGTGGAACAGGTGATACGAAAAGAAGTGCCGACGACGAAGGCTGCAGCAACCCTGGCTAATGTGGGACTGGAACGTGGAAAGACACATCCCGTAACACTGAATGAAATAGAGGCCGGCGATGAGTCACGCATGGATATGCACGATGCCGAACTGAACCGAGTGCTGGGAGGAGGACTGGTACCGGGTTCGTTGGTATTGATAGGAGGAGAACCGGGCATCGGCAAGTCTACTCTGGTTCTACAGACCGTGCTGAGGATGCCTGGACGACGTATCTTATACGTCAGCGGTGAAGAGAGTGTCCGCCAATTGAAACTGAGGGCCGACCGTCTGAGCCACACTTCGAGCGATTGTCTGATTGTGTGTGAAACCTCTTTGGAACAGATACTCATCCATATTAAGAACACACGTCCCGAACTGGTCATCATCGACTCGATACAAACCATCTATACCGAAATGGCCGAATCATCTCCCGGCAGTATCACACAGGTACGTGAATGTTCCGCAGCCATCCTTCGCTTTGCCAAGGAAAGCCATACACCGGTCATTCTGATTGGTCACATCAACAAGGAAGGGAGCATTGCAGGCCCCAAAGTATTGGAACACATCGTTGATACAGTACTTCAGTTTGAGGGTGACCAACACTATATGTATCGCATCTTGCGAAGCATCAAAAACCGCTTCGGCAGCACGGCTGAACTGGGTATCTATGAGATGAGGCAAGACGGACTGCGACAGGTAAGCAATCCCTCAGAGCTGCTGCTCAACCAAGACCACGAGGGAATGAGCGGTGTAGCCATTGCATCGGCCATCGAAGGAATCCGTCCCTTCCTGATAGAGGTACAGGCATTGGTCAGCAGCGCGGTCTATGGGAACCCACAACGTTCGGCTACCGGATTTGATATCCGACGCATGAACATGCTGTTGGCTGTTTTAGAGAAGCGGGTGGGATTCAAATTGGCTCAAAAAGATGTATTCTTGAACATCGCCGGAGGACTAAGGGTAAACGACCCGGCTATCGACTTGGCTGTCATCAGTGCCATACTCTCCTCCAATATGGATGCGGCCATCGAGCCACAAGTCTGCATGGCTGGTGAAATAGGTCTGAGCGGCGAAATACGTCCGGTCAACCGGATTGAACAACGCATCACTGAAGCAGAGAAATTAGGATTCAAACAATTCATACTGCCGCGCCATAATATGCAGGGGCTGAGCATAAAAAAACCGGGAATAGAGTTAGTCCCGGTTAAAAAGGTGGAAGAGGCTTTCCGAATCCTGTTCGGATAAAAGCGCCCTACCTATGCTTCACCTTTGATAGAACCGAAAGGAGCTATCACGGTACGATCCGGTGTATTGATAGGTCCGAAGGTACGTTCATATTTGCCAATGTTGTCTTCCAGTGCCTGAAGCAAGCGCTTGGCATGTTCCGGTGCCAACACAATACGCGACTGTACACCGGCTTTCGGCATACCCGGCAATACACGTACGAAATCCAACACAAATTCCGAACTGGAGTGTGTGATGATAGCCAGATTTGCGTACGTACCCTGAGCCACCTCTTCTTTCAATTCTATCTGCAACTGTCCGTTATTCATTTCTTGTTTTTCCATAAGTTTACCTGTCAGTTAAAAGGGTGACCCCGGTCACAGAGCCACCCTTGTGTATAGTTAATCATTAAATTATTTCAGCTTTCGCTTATTCTTCCACTTTCTCATCAACGGCATAGTCGAGAACAGTCTTCTTGTTGGCCAGCATACGGTCGTACTCCTCTTTCGAACCAACAATAATCTTCTCAAATTCACGCTGACCGGTACCGGCAGGAATCAGATGACCACAAATCACATTTTCCTTCATACCTTCCAGACGGTCCACCTTACCATTGATAGCAGCTTCGTTCAGTACCTTCGTTGTTTCCTGGAAAGAAGCAGCTGACATGAAACTGGATGTCTGCAGAGCAGCACGAGTGATACCTTGCAGGATCTGGGTAGATGTAGCAGGAACTGCATCACGTACCTGAACAGGTTTCATATCGCGGCGCTTCAGCATGGAGTTCTCGTCACGCAACTTACGGGCAGTCACAATTTGACCCGGCTGCAATGTCTGTGAATCACCGGCATCTACAACCACCTTCTTGCCCCAGATGCGATCGTTCTCTTCCATAAAGTCCAACTTATCCACCACCTGCTGTTCCAGGAAGCGAGTATCGCCCGGCTCGTCAATCTCGACTTTGCGCATCATCTGACGTACAATAATCTCGAAATGCTTGTCGTTGATCTTCACACCTTGCAGACGATATACATCTTGAACCTCGTTCACGATGTATTCCTGTACAGCCGTGGGACCCTTGATGGCCAAGATATCAGCCGGTGTGATAGCACCGTCAGACAAAGGAGTACCGGCACGTACGTAGTCGTTTTCCTGTACCAGAATCTGTTTGGACAGAGGTACCAGATACTTTTTCACCTCACCGGTCTTCGATGTAACGATGATTTCACGGTTACCACGTTTCACCTTACCCATCGTCACCTCACCGTCGATTTCTGATACGACAGCCGGATTGGACGGATTGCGTGCCTCGAACAACTCAGTGACACGAGGAAGACCACCCGTGATATCACCAGCCTTACCTACAGCACGCGGTATCTTCACGATGACTTCACCAGCCTTGACTTTCTGACCGTCTTCGACCACCACGTGACCGCCTACCGGCAGGTTGTACGTACGAATCAACTCACCATCCTCAGTCATGATATGGGCACTCGGCACCTTCGTCTTATCCTTTGATTCGATGATGATGATTTCGCGCAAGCCTGTTGATTCATCGGACTCAACCTTATAGGTAACGTTCTCAATCACGCCCTCAAATTCAATCTTACCGGTAGCTTCCGTAATGATGACTGCATTGAAGGGATCCCAACGGGCAATCAGTTTGCCCTTTTCTACCACTTCACCATCAGCAGCATACAAAGTAGAACCGTAAGGAACATTGTGCGTAGAGAGAATGATTCCGGTATTTACATCCACAAAACGGACCTCAGCCAGACGACCCACAACTACCTTGGCAGGTTCGCCGGCTTCGTCAATCACATCTACCGTACGAAGTTCTTCAAACTCCAGACGGGCTGCATTTTTAGCCACGATACTTGCATTGGCTGCAATGTTAGCAGCCGTACCACCGGCATGGAAAGTACGCAATGTCAACTGTGTACCCGGCTCACCGATAGACTGTGCTGCAATGACGCCTACAGCTTCACCCTTGTGAACCATGCGGCTGGTAGCTAAGTTGCGGCCATAACACTTGGCACAGACACCCTTCTTGGATTCACAAGTCAATACTGAACGAATTTCAACACTTTCAATCGGAGATTCTTCAATCTTCTGGGCAATGGTTTCCGTTATCTCCTCACCACCGGCAACAATCAGCTCACCAGTAGTAGGATGAACGATATCATGTACAGATACACGACCCAAGATGCGCTCGTACAGTGTGGCTATCACTTCATCATTGTTCTTTAATGCCGTACATACCAGACCACGAAGCGTTCCACAATCTTCTTCGTTGATAATCACATCATGCGATACGTCAACCAGACGACGAGTCAGGTATCCAGCATCGGCAGTCTTCAATGCCGTATCGGCCAAACCCTTACGGGCACCGTGAGTAGAGATAAAATACTCCAACACAGAAAGGCCTTCCTTAAAGTTCGAAAGAATCGGGTTCTCAATAATCTGACCTCCTTCGGCACCCGCCTTCTGAGGCTTGGCCATCAGACCACGCATACCAGAGAGCTGACGAATCTGCTCCTTAGAACCGCGGGCACCAGAATCCAACATCATGTATACAGAGTTAAAGCCCTGGTCATCACTGGAGATGGTCTTCATCAGGATATTGGACAACTCAGAGTTAACGTGTGTCCAGATATCAATCACCTGATTGTAACGTTCGTTATTGGTGATGAAGCCCATGTTATAGTTGTTGATAACCTGCTCTACCTCCTCATATCCCTTCTGTACCAATGCCTCTTTCTCTTCAGGAATAATGATATCACCCAAGTTGAATGACAAACCACCCTTGAAGGCCATGTAGTAACCCAAGTTCTTGATACCGTCGAGGAAATCAGCAGCCTCAGCCACACCACAAACCTTGATTACGTGGCTAATGATGTCGCGAAGAGATTTCTTGGAGATGATTGTGTTGATATATCCTGCCTTATCGGGAACTATCTCATTGACAATGACACGTCCTACAGAGGTGTCGTGCATCATCTTCTTTACGATATTGCCGTTTTCATCCACATCATTCACCAGCACACTAACGGGTGCATGGATATCGCACTTCCCTTCATTGTATGCAATCAGGGCCTCTTCAGGGCCATAGAAAGTCAAGCCTTCACCCTTAGCCCCCTTACGTAGCTTGGTGATATAGTAAAGACCCAAAACCATATCCTGTGCAGGCACTGTAATAGGAGCACCATTGGCAGGATTCAAGATGTTATGTGATTGCAGCATCAGCATCTGTGCCTCCAAAATAGCTTCGTTACTCAAAGGCAAGTGTACGGCCATCTGGTCACCGTCGAAGTCGGCATTGAATGCCGTACATGCCAACGGATGAAGCTGGATGGCTTTACCCTCAATCATCTTAGGTTGGAAAGCCTGAATACCCAGACGGTGCAATGTCGGTGCACGGTTCAGCAACACGGGATGACCTTTCATCACATGTTCCAGAATATCCCAGATGACAGGTTCCTTTCTGTCAACAATTTTCTTTGCACTCTTCACCGTCTTCACGATGCCGCGTTCAATCAACTTACGGATAATAAATGGTTTATAGAGTTCGGCAGCCATCAGCTTAGGAATACCGCATTCGCCCATTCGCAGTTCAGGACCAACAACGATTACAGAACGTGCTGAATAGTCGACACGCTTACCCAACAGATTCTGGCGGAAACGTCCTTGCTTACCCTTCAAACTGTCAGACAATGATTTCAGCGGGCGATTGGCATCAGTCTTCACTGCGCTTGACTTACGGGAATTGTCGAACAATGAATCGACAGCTTCCTGCAACATACGCTTTTCATTTCGCAAAATCACCTCAGGAGCCTTGATTTCAATCAATCTCTTCAAGCGATTGTTACGGATAATTACACGACGATACAAATCGTTCAAGTCGGAAGTAGCGAAACGACCACCATCCAACGGAACCAACGGACGAAGTTCTGGCGGAATAACAGGAACAATCCGTACAATCATCCATTCAGGTTTGTTTCGGTTCCGGGATGCACGGAATGACTCCACCACTTGCAAACGCTTCAATGCCTCACTCTTACGCTGTTGTGAAGCATCACTGCCTGCCCGATGACGCAGTTCATACGACAAGCTGTCGAGGTCAATATGAGAAAGCAAATCATAGATTGCCTCTGCACCCATCTTGGCTATAAACTTATTCGGATCAGAATCCTCCAAGAACTGGTTGTCCTTCGGCAACTTGTCCAGCAAATCGAGATATTCACCTTCTTCCAACAGATCGTATTGGGCTACTTCATCTGACAGCACACCCGGCTGAATTACCACGTAACGTTCGTAGTAGATAATCGCATCCAACTTTTTGGTGGGCAAACCCAACAGATAACCGATTTTGTTAGGCAATGAACGGAAATACCAGATATGTGCAACAGGCACTACCAACTGGATATGTCCCATGCGCTCACGGCGTACCTTCTTTTCCGTCACTTCCACACCGCATCGGTCGCAGACAATGCCCTTGTAACGAATACGTTTATACTTTCCGCAATGGCATTCGTAATCCTTGATAGGTCCAAAGATACGTTCGCAGAAGAGTCCGTCACGTTCAGGCTTGTACGTACGGTAGTTGATAGTTTCAGGCTTTAAAACTTCACCACTCGAATTCTCCAGGATTTCTTCGGGAGAAGCCAATCCGATAGAGATTTTCGAGAAATTGCTTTTTATCTTGTTTTCTTTTCTAAAGGCCATACTTTATGAATTGAAAAATGAATTTTGAAAACTTTTAATTGGAGGGTGACACGCCAGCGGTTTCACCCTCACCATGCATTATTCAAGGTTGATACTCAAGCCCAATCCTCTCAACTCATGCAGCAACACGTTCAAGGACTCTGGAATGCCCGGAGTAGGCATGGGTTCGCCCTTCACAATTGCTTCATAAGCCTTAGAACGCCCTACAACGTCATCGGATTTAATAGTCAAGATTTCCTGAAGGATGTGTGCCGCACCGAATGCCTCAAGTGCCCAAACCTCCATTTCTCCGAATCGCTGACCACCAAACTGTGCCTTACCGCCCAACGGCTGTTGCGTAATCAAAGAGTACGGACCGATAGAACGAGCATGCATCTTGTCTTCGACCATGTGACCCAACTTCAACATATAGGTCACTCCGACAGTTGCCTGCTGTTCAAATGCTTCACCCGTACCGCCATCATACAGTGTAGTTTTACCATAGCGCGGCAGGCCGGCCTTGTCTGTCCATTCATTCAAATCATCTAACGAAGCACCGTCAAAAATAGGGGTAGCAAACTTCACACCGAGTTTCTTTCCTGCTCGACCCAATACAGCCTCAAATATCTGTCCGATGTTCATACGAGAGGGCACACCCAACGGGTTCAATACGATATCTACAGGCGTTCCATCTGCCAAGAACGGCATATCTTCCTGACGTACTACGCGAGAAACAATACCCTTGTTACCGTGACGACCGGCCATCTTATCACCGACACCAATCTTACGTTTCTTGGCAATATAGACTTTTGCCATCTGGATGATGCCTGCAGGCAATTCATCACCGATAGTTATAGCAAACTTCTTACGCTTCAACTCTGCATCGTATTCTTTGTATTTTTTGATGAAGTTCATCACCAAAGCACGAATCAAGCCATTGGTATGTTCGTCTTTCGTCCATCCACTCAACTGAATGGCAGTGAAATCCAAATCGCTGAAATCAGATGCAGAGAATCGGGCACCCTTTACTATGACATCGGTACCCATATAATCCTTCACACCTTCTGATGTATAATTCTCAGTAAGCTTCAGCAACTTGTTGATTAGGATCTTCTTCAAGGCAGCTACCTTCTCATCAAACTCATCATCTATTTTAGGAAGCAAGGCCTTGTCCGCCAGCTTCGAACTGCGAGTCTTGATAACGCGAGAGAAGAGACGCTTACCAATCACAACACCCTTCAAAGAGGGAGAGGCTTTCAACGATGCATCCTTTACATCGCCAGCCTTATCACCAAAGATGGCGCGTAACAGTTTTTCTTCCGGAGAAGGATCTGATTCGCCTTTCGGAGTAATCTTACCAATCAAGATATCACCCGGTTCAATGCGTGCACCGATACGAACGATACCATTGTCATCCAAATCCTTGGTTGCTTCTTCGCTGACATTGGGTATATCCGATGTCAACTCCTCCATACCACGCTTCGTCTCACGTACTTCCAATGAATACTCTTCCACATGAACCGAAGTAAGCAAGTCCTCACGAACCACACGTTCATTCAATACAATGGCATCCTCGTAGTTGTATCCCTTCCACGGCATATAGGCAACCAGTAGATTCTTACCCAAAGCCAACTCTCCATCTTCCGTGGAGTAACCTTCAGTCAAAATCTGTCCCTTGGTAACACGCTGTCCCTTCTCGCAGATAGGACGCAAGTCAATTGTCATATTCTGATTGGTACGACGCCATTTCGGAATTCTATACTCTTTCAGTGCAGGTTCGAAGCTGACAAATTCTTCATCTTCCGTACGGTCATACAGAATGCGGATAGTAGTAGCATCCACGAATTCAACTACACCCTCACCTTCTGCTGCCAATTGGGTACGTGAATCACGAGCCAGCTGACGTTCGATGCCAGTACCTACAATAGGAGCCTCACTTCTAAGCAAAGGTACAGCCTGGCGCATCATGTTCGAACCCATCAAAGCGCGGTTAGCATCATCATGTTCCAAGAAGGGAATCAACGATGCGGCTATCGAAGCAATCTGCTGGGGCGAAACGTCCATCAGTTCCACTTCTGAAGGTGGAACCACCGGATAGTCAGCATCCTGACGAGATTTCACTTTGTCTCGAATAAATGTACCGTCATCGTTCAAAGGAGCATTACCCTGCGCAATAATCTTTGCTTCTTCCTCCTCGGCGGTCAAATAAACCAAGCCCTCATCTGAAAGATCGACTTTCCCGTTGGCCACCTTGCGGTAAGGAGTTTCAATAAACCCAAGGTCATTTATCTTGGCAAACACACAAAGAGACGAAATCAAACCGATATTCGGGCCTTCAGGTGTCTCAATCGGACACAAACGGCCATAGTGAGTATAGTGTACGTCGCGCACCTCAAAACCTGCACGCTCACGAGACAAACCACCAGGACCCAAAGCCGACATACGACGTTTATGAGTAATCTCTGCCAACGGATTCGTCTGGTCCATAAACTGAGACAACGCATTCGTACCAAAGAATGAATTGATAACCGAAGAGATTGTCTTGGCATTAATCAAATCGATGGGAGTAAACACTTCATTGTCGCGTACATTCATACGCTCACGTATGGTACGAGACATACGAGCCAAACCTATCGCAAACTGATTGGACAACTGTTCACCTACGGTACGTACACGACGGTTACTCAAGTGGTCAATATCATCGACATCCGCCTTGGAATTAATCAATTCTATCAGATACTTGATAATCTCGATGATATCCTCCTTCGTAAGGACACGTACTGACATATCAGTCGTCAAGTTCAATTTTTTATTGATACGATAACGACCTACATCTCCCAAATCATACCTCTTCTCTGAGAAGAAAAGGTTATTAATGACCTCACGCGCACTGGCATCATCGGCAGGATCTGCATTACGCAACTGACGATATATGTAGAGCACAGCCTCTTTTTCAGAGTTACTGGGGTCTTTTTGCAGGGTATTATATATGATAGAATAGTCGGATTGATTCTGTTCTTCTTTATGTACCAGAATATTCTGAACACCCGACTCTAAAATAATATCTATGTGTTCCGGCTCAATAACCGTTTCACGGTCAATGACAACTTCGTTACGTTCAATGGAAACGACTTCACCGGTATCCTCATCTACAAAGTCTTCAATCCAAGTCTTCAGTACACGTGCAGCCAACTTACGACCAACAATTTTCTTAAGATTTGTCTTGTTCACCTTCACGTCTTCAGCCAAATCAAAGATTTCGAGAATATCCTTATCATTCTCAAAACCGATAGCACGCAACAAAGTCGTTACAGGCAACTTTTTCTTACGGTCGATGTAGGCATACATGACGTTGTTAATGTCAGTAGCGAATTCAATCCACGAGCCCTTGAAAGGTATGATACGAGCAGAATACAGCTTCGTACCATTGGCATGTACGCTCTGTCCGAAAAACACACCGGGGGAGCGATGAAGCTGAGACACGACGACACGTTCTGCACCATTGATGACAAATGTCGCTTTGTCTGTCATGTAAGGGATAGGGCCCAAGAAGACATCCTGAATGACCGTATCAAAATCTTCATGATCAGGGTCAGTGCAATACAATTTCAATTTGGCCTTTAAGGGGACACTATAAGTAAGCCCTCGCTCTATACATTCATCTATTGTATAACGCGGCGGATCAATATAGTAGTCCAAGAACTCAAGGACAAAATTATTTCTTGTATCGGCAATAGGGAAGTTTTCTGCAAAGACCTTATACAAGCCCTCATTCTTACGTTTTTCGGGAGGGGTATCCAGTTGTAGAAAGTCTTTGAATGACTTCAATTGTACTTCCAGAAAATCCGGATAAGCGAGCGGATTCTTTGTCGAAGCGAAATTAACTCTTTGATTTACAGTATTTGAAGACATCTGTTAATGGATTTGTAGAACTCAATTTGAAATATATACACAAAAAGGTTAAGAACCCTTTTCACGAAGGGTTCCTAACCGCTTTACCTGATTTACAGGCTAATGTTATTTAAGTTCAACTTCAGCTCCAGCTTCTTCCAGTGTTTTCTTCAGTGATTCTGCTTCGTCCTTAGCCAAACCTTCCTTAACTACGCTAGGAGCACCGTCAACGAGGTCCTTAGCTTCCTTCAGACCGAGGCCGCAAGCTTCCTTAACGGCCTTAACTACTTGAAGTTTAGCTGAGCCTGCGCTCTTCAATACTACGTCGAAAGAAGTCTTCTCTTCAACAGCTGCTGCACCACCTGCAGCGGGACCAGCGGCAACAGCAACAGCTGCAGCAGCAGGTTCAATACCATATTCTTCTTTCAGGATAGTTGCAAGTTCATTAACTTCTTTTACTGTCAAGTTAACTAATTGTTCTGCAAAAGCTTTCAAATCTGCCATTTTTGTATGATTTTAATTGTTTAAATACTAGATAAATTGATATAAATGTTTTCCGAATTACGCTTCGGGACGTTCACCAAGAGTTTTGAGAACTCCGTGGAGGGTGTTTCCACCAGACTGCAGAGCAGAAATAACGTTCTTGGCCGGAGATTGCAGCAATGCAACAATATCAGCGATAACTTCGTTCTTGCTCTTGATAGCGACGAGGGCATCCAACTGGTCTGCACCTACATAGAAACCTTCTTCAGCATAAGCAGCCTTCAGACCGGGAATACCGTTTTTAGTCTTATTCTTAAGCAACTTGGCTGGGGCGTTTGCCACATTGGCAAACATCACGGCCGTAGTGCCTTTCATAGAGCCATAAAGCGGAGAATAATCTACTTCCAGGCTTTCCAAAGCTTTGTGAAGCAATGTATTCTTGACAACCATCAATTTGATGTCTGCTTTGAAACATTCTCTTCTTAATGCGCTGGTATCAGCCGCATTCATCGCAGTGGTATCAACCAAATAGAAGTGACCGTATTCCTTCACGGTAGCAGCAATCTGCTCAATAATCGTACTTTTATCTTCCTTTCTCATTATTACTCCGTTTTATTAGATTTCTTCTACTGTCTTCGGGTCAATCTTGATACCCGCACTCATCGTGCTAGAAAGATAAATACTCTTAATATATGTACCCTTGGCTGCAGACGGTTTCAATTTAATCAATGTAGAGATGAATTCTTTCGCATTGTCGCGAATTTGATCAGCACTAAAAGAAACTTTACCGATAGAAGTATGTACAATACCGCTCTTATCGACCTTAAAATCAATCTTGCCTTGTTTTACTTCCTTCACAGCTTTAGCAACATCCATAGTCACAGTGCCACTCTTCGGGTTCGGCATCAATCCACGAGGACCGAGGATACGACCGAGGGCACCAATCTTACCCATGATAGACGGCATGGTAATGATTACATCAATATCAGTCCATCCACCTTTGATCTTTTCAATATATTCGTCAAGACCTACATAGTCAGCACCAGCTTCCTTTGCAGCAGCTTCGGCATCGGGTGTACAGAGTACCAATACCCGAACAACCTTACCAGTACCGTGAGGAAGTGAAACGACACCTCTCACCATCTGATTAGCCTTACGGGGATCAACACCCAGACGTACGTCGATATCCAGAGAAGCATCAAACTTAGTGAAGGTAATTTCCTTCACCAGCTGAGCAGCTTCCTTGAGAGAGTATGCCTTCCCTGCTTCAATTTTTTCTGCAGCCAACTTTTGTTTTTTTGTCAGTTTACCCATTCTAATTGAAGTTTATTAGTTATTAACCGGGAACTCCCCTTTTACAGCGATACCCATACTACGAGCTGTACCAGCAACCATTTTCATGGCAGCTTCTACAGTAAAGCAGTTCAAGTCAACCAGTTTGTCCTGAGCAATCGTACGAACCTGTTCCCAAGTAATCTCGGCAACCTTCTTACGGTTAGGCTCAGCAGAACCACTCTTCTGCTTAGTCATCTCCAGCAGCTGAATAGCTACAGGAGGAGTCTTGATAACAAAGTCAAAAGACTTGTCAGCATAATAAGTGATGATTACAGGAAGAATTTTTCCTGCTTTGTCCTGGGTTCTGGCGTTGAATTGCTTGCAAAATTCCATAATGTTGATACCCTTAGAACCCAAAGCAGGTCCTACGGGAGGTGATGGATTTGCCGCGCCTCCTTTAATCTGTAATTTGATCAGTCCAGCAACTTCTTTAGCCATTTTTCTAAATGATTTTATATAAAGATTTTAAATAAAAAGAACTACACAGCGTAACACCTGCCTCATTCTTTTTCCACTTGCATAAAGCCTAATTCGAGCGGAGTCTTCCGTCCGAATATCTTCACCATGACCTTCAGTTTCTTCTTCTCGGAATTAACTTCTTCAATGATTCCACTGAATCCGCTGAACGGGCCGTAATTTACCTTTACGGTTTCTCCGACTACATAAGGAATATTCATATCTTCCGAAGATTCCTGTAATTCGTCGACAGTTCCAAGTATACGATTCACTTCTGCTTGTCTCAAGGGTACAGGTTTATCCAAGCCACCCAAGAAACCAATCACATTAGGAGTGTTTCTCAAATGATGAGCAACTTCACCCACCAAAGCAGCTTCCACCAAGACGTAACCAGGGAGATAACTCCTTTCCTTCACAATTTTTTTTCCATTGCGAACCTGATACACCTTTTCGGTAGGAATCAACACCTGAGACACGTAATCACCAAGATTGCTGTTTCTGATATCAGCTTCAAGGTACTCCTTCACCTTGGCTTCTTTTCCGCTAATAGCACGCATTACGTACCATTTTTTTTCAATCTCAGACATCTTTCCTCACTGTTTTAATGTGGATAAACAAATTCCATCAAATGTTGAAAACAGAAGTCCATCGCAAATACTACCACTGCAATAAGTAGGGAAGCATATAAAACAACTACTGCACTGTTAGTAAGTTCAGAATACGTAGGCCACGATACTTTATGAACAAGTTCGTCGTAAGTTTCTTTTAAATAAGCTACAATCTTCTTCATTTCTTAAATATTAGCACGGGAGGAGAGGCTCGAACTCCCGACACCCGGTTTTGGAGACCGGTGCTCTACCAACTGAGCTACTCCCGTTTGTACATAATCAGTTCCCGATATAAATACCAGGAACTGATTTATATAATCCAAAATGATTAGTCAAGAATTTCAGTAATCTGACCAGAACCAACCGTACGACCACCTTCACGGATAGCGAAACGCAGACCTACGTTCAAGGCAACCGGATAAATCAGAGTTACAGTGATTTCCACGTTATCACCCGGCATTACCATTTCAGTTCCTTCAGGCAGAGAGATTTCACCCGTACAGTCCATAGTACGCAGATAGAACTGAGGACGATACTTGTTGTGGAACGGAGTGTGACGACCACCTTCCTCTTTCTTCAGGACATAGATAGAAGCCTTAAACTGAGAGTGAGGCTTAATCTGACCAGGCTTGCAGAGTACCATACCACGCTTGATTTCGTTCTTGTCGATACCGCGCAGCAACAGACCTACGTTATCACCAGCTTCACCTTCATCCAACAGTTTGCGGAACATTTCCACACCTGTTACAACAGACTTCTTATCTTCACCCAAACCAAGGATTTCAACTTCGTCGCCTACCTTGATAACACCAGCTTCGATACGACCAGTTGCAACTGTACCACGACCTGTGATAGAGAACACGTCCTCAACAGGCATCAAGAAAGGCTTATCGACATCACGCGGAGGCAGAGGAATCCAGTTATCGCAAGCCTCCATCAGCTCCATAACCTTCTCTTCCCATTTCTCCACACCGTTCAATGCACCGAGTGCAGAACCCTGGATGAACGGAGTGTTGTCACCATCAAATTCGTAAGCAGACAACAGTTCACGCATCTCCATTTCAACGAGCTCCAGCATTTCGGCATCATCAACCATATCGCACTTGTTCATGAACACAACCAAACGAGGAACGTTCACCTGACGAGCCAGCAAGATATGCTCACGAGTCTGAGGCATCGGACCATCAGTAGCAGCAACCACGATGATAGCACCATCCATCTGAGCAGCACCAGTAACCATGTTCTTTACATAGTCGGCGTGACCCGGGCAGTCAACGTGAGCGTAGTGACGATTTGCGGTCTCATACTCAACGTGTGCTGTATTAATAGTGATACCGCGTTCCTTCTCTTCAGGAGCGTTGTCGATAGAGTCGAAAGAGCGCATTTCAGACAGACCCTTCTTTGCCAATACAGTTGTGATGGCAGCGGTCAAAGTGGTTTTACCGTGGTCTACGTGACCAATTGTACCAATGTTCACGTGGGGTTTGGTACGTTCGAATTTCTCTTTAGCCATAGCTTTACTTGTTATTTATTTGATTAATAATCAGCATTTACATCTTTGGAGCTGTTACCGGGACTTGAACCCGGGACCTCTTCCTTACCAAGGAAGTGCTCTACCGCTGAGCTATAACAGCATTATAGGACTGTGGGCAAAGATGGATTCGAACCACCGAAGGCGTAAGCCAGCAGATTTACAGTCTGCCCCATTTGGCCACTCTGGTATTTGCCCATTCTCACACCCAAGCAGCAAAACTGCTTATCATTACTGAGCCTCTTGTCGGATTCGAACCAACGACCCCGAGATTACAAATCACGTGCTCTGGCCAACTGAGCTAAAGAGGCAGGCTCAAAAAAGCAACCGTTACGTTCGTAGTGTGAGCGAAACGGCTGCAAATTTAGGCATTTATTTTTAACCCGCAAAATTTTCGGGAAAAAATTATTTGTTCCGTTGTTTTTCCTTGTGTTTCACCAGCTGCTTTTCCAGCGCATCCAAGGCCAAATCTACTGCTTCTTCAAACGTATCGCACACCTTGTTAGCATAAAGTTCACCATTGGGAATCAGCACTTTCACTCCGGCTTCCTTATTTTCAGCAGTCTCTGGTTTCACCACTTTCAATGACACCTCTACTTTCTTTATATCATCGTGAAATTTCTCCAACTTAGCAGCTTTCTTCTGAATAAAAGCCTGCAATTGCTCTGACGCATCAAAGTGAATCGATTGAATTCTTACTTCCATACTTACCTCCTTTTCTTTAGGCCCGAGGATGGGCTTGATTATACACTTTTTTAAGCTCCTCGAAAGTGGTATGCGTATAAACTTCCGTCGTTGCCAAACTTTCATGTCCCAAAAGTTCCTTTATGGCACCCAGCTCCGCATCATGATTCAGCATTGCTGTCGCAAAAGTATGTCTCAGCACATGTGGACTTCGTTTCTTAAGCGTCGTCACTTTCGACAAGTTTCGTTTCACAATCAGCGCAACCATACCCCGGCTGAGAGGTCTGCCATCCTTGCGGACAAAAAAGCAATCCGACCGCAACAACACTGCCTCATCTCGCCTCATCACATATTCATTCATTGACCGTTTCAGCTCTTCCGCGAAAGGGATTAGGCGTTGCTTATTCCGCTTTCCCGTCACCTTAATAAGAGAAGCCTGAAAATCAATGTCACCGTCCTTCACTCCCAAGAGTTCCGAAAGCCTCATGCCCGTAGCATAAAACATTTCCAAAATCAAATGGTCACGACAACCCTCAAAATCATCGCCGAACGGCACATCATCCAGCAGGCGATTAATCTCCTCTTCACGCAAGAAGACCGGAAGCGGTTTTTTCTTTTTCGGTCCCGTCACTTTCTGCGACGGATCAACCAGCACCAGCTTCTTCCTAAGAAGGAAACGATAAAGCGCCCGGACGGAACTCAATTTCCGATTTATCGTACTCGAAGCAGCCCCTCTATCCATCAATGAAACCATCCATTCACGAATCAGGTTCGCATCCACATCCGATGGGGAAATGTCATCACGCCCCGTCTCTCTTACAATGAAATTCTGCAATTCAATCACATCCGCCCGATAACGTGACACCGTATTCGCAGCGTAGTTTCTTTCATACAGAAGATAATCATAGAACGAATCTGTGAACAGCATAGTCGCTACATTTCTAAATCATGCAACGAATATATGAAAAAGAATTCAATAATTCAAAGGAAATTACGAATTATTAATCTTCTACTTGCTGAAGTTTCTGAACATACACAGCATGTTCTTTTCTAAGTCTCTTTGTTACAGAAGGTTTATCAAACTGCTGTCTGCTGCGCAGTTCCTTGATAATACCAGTCTTCTCAAATTTTCTTTTGAATTTCTTCAGTGCCTTCTCAATGTTTTCGCCTTCTTTTACAGGTACTACAATCATTGTTTTTTGCTTTTAAATTGTTAATGATTAAAAATTGATTTATTCAAAATTGGGTTGCAAAAATACGCATACTTTCTTTATTTACAAAACATTCGAAAGATTTTTGCACTATTTTTTAAAAGCATTCCTCTTTTCGATTCACAAGTTCCACTTTTCCTGAAAAACGTTTGTGAAATAGAGAGTTTATTCCGAACTTTGCTTCAATCATATACCTATATTATAATATAACATGGAAACAAACATCAAACAACGTATCAGTGATTTGCGAGAATGGATGAAGAGAAACGGCATCTCTGCATTTATCATTCCGAGCACCGACCCCCATTTAAGTGAATATGTTGCCCCACACTGGCAATCCAGGGAATGGATCAGCGGTTTCAGCGGTTCTGCAGGCACCTGTGTAGTTACCAGCCGGAAAGCAGGTCTGTGGACAGATTCGCGTTATTTTCTGCAAGCAGCTTCCCAGTTGGAAGGGAGCGGCATCGAATTGTTCAAAGAGATGTTGCCCGAGACGCCCTCTATCGCCCAGTTTTTATGTTCAGAGCTCCAAAGCGGAGAGTCAGTAGGCATCGACGCAATGGTGTTCTCCACTCAGGGAGCGCAGAGTTTAGAGAAGGAGTTGGAGGGAGCTGGCATATCCTTGAAAAATGCCGGTGATCCGATGGCCGCATTGTGGGAAGGCCGCCCAGAGATATCAGAAGCACCCCTATTCCCACTTGATTTGGCCTTTGCCGGGAAGTCCACAGCTCAGAAGTTGCAAGAAATCAGAGAAGAGGTATACCAAGCCGGTGCCGAAGCGCTGTTCGTATCGGCCCTTGATGACATTGCCTGGACCTTGAATATGCGAGGCAGCGACGTTCATTGCAATCCGGTATTCGTCAGTTATCTCTACATAGACAAGGAGCAGACACATCTGTTTGTCAATCCCAAGAAAGTGCCTTCCGATGTCAAGAATCTGTTGCAAGCCGAAAGCATCCTCCTTCACCCGTATCAGGAGGCCGAAAACTTCTTGTTGCAGCTGCACGACAAGCGAATCTTACTTGATTTGCCCAAGACGAACGCTGCCATCTATGCTGCCGCTTGCGCACACTGCAAGGTTATCGCAGGAGCTTCGCCCATCTGTCTGATGAAAAGCATAAAAAACACGACCGAGCAAGAGGGGTTCCGCCATGCCATGACACGCGACGGCATTGCCATGGTCAAATTCCTGAAGTGGCTGAAACCGGCCGTAGAAGCCGGTGGCGAGACAGAGTTGAGCATCGACCGCAAGCTATGTTCGCTGCGTGCAGAACAAGCCAACTTCCGCGGCATCAGCTTTGATACCATTGCCGGATATGGGGCACACGGAGCCATCGTACATTATGAACCCACTCCCGAAACCGACATACCCATCAAACCCGAAGGATTGCTATTGTTAGACAGCGGTGGCCAGTATTTGGACGGGACCACAGATCTGACCCGCACCATTGCATTGGGACCGACTACAGAAGAAGAGCGTATCGATTTCACTTTGGTATTGAAAGGCTTCCTGCAACTGATGAATGTGGTATTCCCCGACGGTACCTGCGGTACACAACTCGATGTATTGGCCCGCCAAGCCATGTGGAAAGCAGGCATCAATTACCTGCACGGCACAGGACACGGCGTCGGTTCTTTCCTCTGCGTCCACGAAGGGCCTCATCAAGTTCGCATGAACCACATGCCCACCATCCTGAAGCCGGGCATGACATTGACAGACGAGCCGGGCATCTATAAAGCCGGAAAGCATGGAGTACGCACCGAAAACACCCTGCTTATCGTACCGGCACAAGAGACAGAGTTCGGCAAATTCTACCGCTTCGAACCGCTGACCCTTTGCCCCATCGACAAAGCACCAATCATCAAAGAGATGCTAAGTGCCGAAGAGGTTCAATGGTTCAACGAGTATCAGCAACTGGTATACGAACGCTTGGCACCACACCTGGACGAAGAAGAGCGCATCTGGCTGAAAGAAGCCACCTCTGCACTTTAACCGAAACCATCAGCCATCATCAGTTCCCGACAGAAATCCGTCGGGAATTGATGGTGCACTTTATATCCGAACCCACTAATCCCAAAACAAGAACTTATGGCAATTATCAAATCCGTCAGAGGATTCACACCTGAAATTGGCGAAAACTGTTTTTTGGCCGACAATGCCGTCATCATTGGAGATGTAAAGATGGGACGCGACTGCAGCATCTGGTTCAGCACCGTACTTCGGGGAGATGTCAACTCCATCCGCATCGGCAACGGTGTCAACATACAAGATGGCAGTGTCTTACACACTTTATTTGAGAAATCCGTTATCGAAATAGGCGACAACGTATCCATAGGGCACAATGTCACCATCCACGGTGCCGCCATCCGAGACTATGCGCTCATTGGGATGGGAGCCACTCTACTTGACCACGCAGTCATCGGTGAAGGAGCCATCATTGCAGCCGGTTCGTTGGTCTTGAGCCATACGGTCATCGAGCCGGGCAGCATTTGGGGAGGTGTCCCAGCCAAATTCATCAAGAGAGTGGACCCGGAGCAGGCCAAAGAGTTAAACCAGAAGATTGCACACAACTACCTGATGTATGCCGGCTGGTACAAAGAGTAGATAGACGTCAGAAGTTTATCATACCCAGCACCTTGTCCGTAGCACCTGCATTGCCGGTAACATAGTTGCCGGCATTCATGCCCATCGTCCGCAGGTAGACCTCGTCCGTCAGCAGGCGGTCCAGCAGTTCTTTCAATTCCTCGTAGCTCTTGATGGAGCAGGCGCCGCCGGCCTCTATCAGCTGGACAGCCTCTTGGAATTTCTGATACTTCGGCCCGAATATTACCGGTATACCATACACTGCAGCTTCCAGCGTATTATGTATGCCCACTCCGAAACCGCCACCGATATAGGCAATCTCGCCATAACGGTAGATGGAAGAGAGCAGGCCAAAACAATCGATAATCAAGCAGTCGGCCTTGCGGACATTCTTTTCATCGACACGAGTATAACGCACATAAGGACGTTTAAGTTTGCGGATGATTTCCACCAAATGATTTTCATCAATCACATGCGGAGCGATAATCAGCTTCACCTCCGGATGCTGGTTGAAATACTCGATAAACAAATCTTCATCCGGCTGCCAGGAACTTCCAGCCACAAAAGTCACGGTTTGTGCCTTGAATGCCTCCACCAAAGGAAGCTCTTTTGCCTCATCCCGTATCTGCAGCACGCGGTCAAAGCGTGTATCTCCTACTACACTCACCCGATTGATACCAATTTTTGACAGATAACGTTTCGATCGCTCATTCTGTACGAACAGGTAGTCAAAGTCACGCAACACATTGCGATATGTTCCTCCATACCATTTAAAGAAAATCTGTCCCCTACGGAATATGGACGACACACTGTATACCGGTATCCTCCGGCGATGCAGCTCGTCCAGATAATTCTTCCAGAATTCATACTTTATAAAGAAAGCCATGCAAGGGTTGACAATATCCAAGAACTTCTTGACATTCCGAGGCTTGTCAAAGGGAAGATAGCATACCACATCGGCACCACGATAGTTTTTGCGCACTTCATACCCCGAGGGGGAGAAGAAAGTCAACAGAATGCCATACTGAGGATACTGGGCACGGATTTTTTCCATCAACGGACGGCCCTGTTCAAATTCTCCCAACGAAGCAGCATGAAACCAGATATAGCTCACCCCCTCCTCCAACTGTTGCCGCAGGAGTTCGTACACCACCCAATGTCCCTTCATCATCTTGCGCGGTTTACGACTGAAAGGAGCAGCCAGATGTACCAGGATATCGTAGACGGCTATAACCAGATTATAGAGCATAACTTCTATACGATAATAAGATGAACGATATTATTTCAAGACAGCTACCGCACGTTCGATACGCACCAGTGTTTCCTCTTTTCCCAGCAGTTCCGTGATATCAAACATGTGGGGACCCTTACATTCGCCGACTACCGCCAGACGGAACGCATTCATCACATTACCCATGTGATAGCCCTTCTCGGTAATCCAACCGATTACCACCTCCTCGGCCGGTTTCGAAGAGAAGTCCTCGATACTTTTCAGTACTTCCATCAGTTCACCCATAATACGCGGTGTCTCTTCCGACCAGCGTTTCTTCACGTCCTTCTCCGCATAGGCCGTAGGAGCCACGAAGAAGAAACGGGCCTGGCTCCACAGTTCTTTCACAAAATTCACACGTCCCTTCACCAAGGAGACGACTTTGGCCAGATAGGCATCACTGTATGCAGTCACATCTATTCCATTGGCCGCCAAGACAGGCTTGAACAGTTCGGCAAGTTCTCCGTCCGGCTTCTGCATGATATATTCATGGTTGAACCACATACCCTTTTTATAGTCAAACTTGGCACCGGCCTTGCTGCAGTGAGAGAGGTCGAAAAGTCTGACCAACTCGTCCATTGACATCAGTTCCTGATCATTGCCCGGATTCCATCCCAGCAAAGCCAAGAAATTGATGACAGCCTCCGGCAGATAGCCCGATTCCCGATAACCCGAAGAGACCTCACCACTTTTGGGGTCGTGCCACTCAAGCGGGAACACGGGGAATCCCAGACGGTCACCGTCACGTTTGCTCAACTTTCCGTTGCCTTCAGGTTTCAACAGCAGAGGCAGGTGGGCAAACTGCGGCATGGTATCTTCCCATCCAAAGGCGCGATAGAGCAGCACATGCAACGGAGCAGAGGGAAGCCACTCTTCACCGCGAATCACGTGCGACACCTCCATCAGATGGTCATCCACGATGTTGGCCAAATGATACGTAGGCAACTCGTCGGCCGACTTATAGAGCACCTTGTCATCCAGAATAGACGAGTTGATGACTACTTCTCCGCGAATCAAGTCATGCACGTGGACATCTTCGTTCGGTTCAATTCTGAAACGTACCACATATTGTTTCCCGTCAGCAATCAGGCGGTCCACCTCCTCTTTCGGCAAAGTCAGCGAATTGCGCATCTGCATCCGGGTAGAGGCATCATACTGGAAGTTGGCCACTTCCGCGCGCTTGGCTTCCAGTTCCTGCGGTGTATCAAAGGCAATATATGCCTTGCCTGCATCCAGCAACACCTTCACATAGTTCTTATATATGTCTCGCCGTTCCGACTGCCGATACGGTCCGTGTGCACCACCAAAGCTCACCCCCTCATCAAAAGGTATTCCCAACCATTTAAACGATTCCAGAATATACTCTTCGGCACCCGGCACAAAGCGGTTGCTATCCGTGTCTTCTATACGGAAAATTAAATCGCCCCCATGCTGGCGGGCAAACAGATAATTATACAATGCGGTACGTACACCACCGATATGCAACGCTCCCGTAGGACTGGGCGCAAAACGAACTCTGACTTTTCTTTCTGCCATATTACATTATTCTATTTTTTGAAGTTGAAGAGCGAATCAGGGGGAGTCACATTGTCCCTACACAGTAGCGGACATCACCCTGCCATACCTTCCACTTCTTGTCAAACCAGAAAAACAGGAAGATGTTTCCAATATTCACTATAAATAAAGATTAAAAACACCTTCTTAAACTAATTTAGATGGCAAAATTAAGTCTTTTTTTTCACACTAATGTTTTTTTTTGTACTTTTCGCAAAAAATTCAACCGATATGAGCTATTTCAAGACGAAAAAGGAGTTTCCCATTAGAGAATTGTCATACAGAGCGCTGATTTTCATCGCCTCTGTAGCGGCCATTGTCTACTTTTTGCCGCGCGACAGCAAGTTCAATTATCAATTCGACATTGACAAGCCTTGGAAGTACGGCCAACTGATGGCGACGTTCGATTTTCCTATCTATAAAAACGAGCAGATTGTCCAACGCGAGCAAGACAGCATTCTGACCGCCTTCCAGCCCTATTACCAGTGGGACAGGCAGCAGGAAAAAGGCATCATCAAAAAGCTGAGGAATGCCTATCAGAACGAATTGAAAGGTATCGTGCCCTCAGCCGATTACATGCGCCATATCGAGAAGAAACTCAATGAAATCTACCAAGCCGGTGTCATTTCTACGGAGGACTTGACCCGCCTTCGCGAAGACAGTGTTGCGGCCATCATGGTCATCGACGACAAGCTGGCCAACTCACGTTCCCTGTCGGAATTGTATTCGGTCAAAGGTGCCTACCACTATCTGCTGACGGCCGACACGCTTCACTATCGGCCGGAGCTACTGCAACGCTGCTCGCTCAACGACTACATTTTCCCCAACCTGGCCTATGACGAACAACGCACAGAGAGTGCCTTGCGGGAGATACTGGACAACTACTCCTGGGCCAACGGCATTGTACTCAGCGGACAGAAGATTATCGACCGGGGCGAAATAGTCAGCCAAGAGACCTACAACATTCTGGAGAGTTTCCGCAAGGAGTCCATCAAGCGCAGCGAGTCCAGCGGGCAAAAGCGGCTGATGTTGCTCGGTCAGATTCTATACGTCAGTCTCTTCATGCTCTGCTTCATGCTCTACCTCGACCTGTTCCGACGGGAGTATTACGCACAGAAGGGGAGCCTTGCCCTGTTATTTGCCCTCATCATGATCAACTGTGTGCTTACAGCCATCATGGTAGCCAACAGTTTTTCGCATGTCTATATCCTGCCGTACGCCATGCTTCCCATCATCGTGCGCATCTTCCTCGACTCCCGCACCGCTTTCATGGCGCAAGTCACCACCATCCTTATCTGCTCCATCTGCCTGCGATATCCACACGAATTCATTCTGCTGCAGCTGGCGGCAGGCATGGTAGCCATCTTCAGCCTCCGCGAGCTGTCCCAGCGTTCCCAACTCTTCCGCACCGCCATCCTGGTCATACTCACCTACGCAGCGGTCTACTTTGCTTTCGAGCTGATTACCGAGAACGACTTGTCCAAACTAAACGGAAGGATGTACATCTACTTTGTCCTCAATGGCATCCTGCTGCTGTTTACCTATCCGCTGCTGTTCTTGGTGGAAAAGACATTCGGATTCACTTCCAACGTCACATTGGTAGAGCTATCCAACATCAACACGCCACTGCTCCGCAGGATGTCCGAAACCGTACCCGGCACCTTCCAACACTCCATGCAGGTAGCCAACCTGGCAGCCGAGGCCGCCAACCGTGTCGGTGCCAAGAGCCAGCTGGTACGTACCGGTGCCCTTTACCATGACATCGGCAAGATGGAGAATCCCGTATTCTTCACCGAAAACCAGTCGGGCGGTGTCAATCCGCACAAGAATCTGAGTTATGTACAGAGTGCTCAAGTGGTCATCAGCCATGTGACAGACGGATTGAAGCTGGCCGACAAGAACGACCTGCCCAAGGTCATCAAGGATTTCATCACCACGCACCACGGCAAAGGAAAGACCAAATATTTCTATATATCCTGGAAGAACGAGCACCCCGGCGAGGAGCCGGACGACAGCTTGTTCACCTATCCAGGTCCCAATCCCTTCACCAAGGAGCAGGCTGTCCTCATGATGGCAGACGCAGTGGAAGCCGCATCGCGCAGCCTCCCCGAATATACCGAGGAGAGCATCAGCAACCTGGTCAACAGGATTATCGACTCACAGGTGGACGAAGGTTATTTCCGCGAATGTCCCATCACCTTCAAGGACATCGCAACCGTGAAAAACACTTTCAAGGAGAAACTGAAGACGATTTATCACACCCGAATCAGTTATCCGGAACTTAAAAAATAAGCCTTATGGAAGCTACAGCAAAAGAACAAAAAAGAGCGGAACGATACCTGCAAAGCAAAGGCATCGCACTATCTGACATCCAGAGTTTCTGTTTCATGCAACGGCGTACCGTGGTTCCCCACAAACATGACTCCTCCAATCTGTATGGTCCCGGACTGCTTACCTTACAATTGCGCACGGGCGAAGAGAGGACCTGTATACTTCATGTCCGCAACCATCCTTCCTCATTGGTGCGTACACTGATGACCCACCACATTCCACTCACCAACCTGCACCGCAGCGGAGGGCAGGCAGGCTCAGTCACGGCATCTACATACAAGCGGCCCTCACTCTACCAGTTCTGGCACTTCGTTCTGTTCCTCACGTTCCTGTTGCTGGCCTTCTACCTGCTTCTGAACTATCCGGAAGGGTGGACAGGCATCTGCCTATCCATTCCGGCTTTTGCAGTAAGTCTGAACATGCTCTATCTGCTGCTGACCCGTTTCTGCTACCTTTCCTTAGATGCAGAGGGACTGTCTGTCCATAGCATAGGACGTACCGTCCGATACCCGTTCAACCAGCTGCTGAAGGTCAACTTCGACTTCTCGCGCGAGCCCACCTTCACCCATATCATGGAGGTGCTGGACAAAGACTGTCGCTACCGCCTCTTCTACATCGGTCGCACCCCACGGAAAAGCCTCAACGAGATTGCCAGACAGTTGCGTCAGGCTGGCATTGACGCCAATTGCAGTCTGAACGATGAGAAGCGCCACTACAACGATGTATACCATACCATGTAGTCATCTACCCATTCAAGGCACGAATGCGCATCCGCATCTATAGGTGCATTCGTGCCTTTGGATTTCAAATACCTCGTCACGCCTCGCCTTCCTCCAAGCGGGCCAAAAGGCCGGCACAAGCATCTTCCAGCACATCAAGCACATACTCAAAACCTGCCTCACCGCCATAGTAAGGGTCGGGCACATGGTCGGCCTGGCAGCGGGTACAATACTCCGTCATGCGATGCAACTTGCGCTCACATTCCAGCGAAGGAGCCCGTTCCTTCAAGTCATCCATGTTACGGTCATCCATACCGACAATCAGGTCAAATTCATAAAAGTCACCTGTCCGTACGGGACGAGAGCGGTGCGTCAGTTGATAGCCCCTTCGGGCCGCATGTGCCCGCATCCTGCTGTCAGGCAGTTCCCCTTGATGATACGACAAGATACCGGCCGAATCAACCTCGTACGCATCTGCCTTACCGGCCTCTTCTACCAGATGCCTCATCACTCCTTCCGCGCACGAGGAACGGCAGATATTCCCCAAGCATACAAACAATATTTTCTTTTTCTTCATCATCTATCCATCATTACGAGCACACCACTTTTTCATGCAGCTCCAGTTTCGCGCCAAAGGTAGTGCAAAAAACCGAGTAAGCGAGAGGAGAGAAAATTTATTTGCTCTTCCGAGCGTGAGGTTTTTATCAAAATTGAGAGGAGAACGTTCATGCTTGCATGAAAAAGTTAATCCTTCAACGGAGTGTCTGCTTCATGCGCATGTATTTGTCTCGCGCGCACGCGCGCGTGACAAATTTTGTTTATCTGCCATCTGCCACACACATTCCGTTAGTCTCCTCTATATAAATGGATTAACCACTAAAATAGTGTGGCAGATATTTTGATATTCACAATCATTAACACAAAAATGGGCTATTTTTGTGTTAAACCGCCTCATTTCTCCCCTGTTTTTGGGCGTTATTTTGCACTTTGTGGCAGATTTGTGGCAGATAATCGTTGTTTTTTCATCAAAAAAGCACTTTTTTTGCTGCAACAATCACCGTTATCACTGTCGTACCACCGCAGTTGTCAAGGGTGTACAATAGGCATGGAACAATAGTTATATAGGTCATGGAACAACTGTTTCACCTATAGATAACAACTGTTTCATTAGGAGACAACAACTGTTCCATTGTATGTTTTCAGCCGTTCCTTTAAAAGTTGTCGTCATCCAGATGCGACGATTGGAGTTCCCATACACAACTGTCTTGGTGGGTAGAGTTGCGCACAACAATTTGATTCCTTCCCTCGTTGAGCTGGATTTGACCCCACTGCAGCACGTGTACCTTATCGGGTGTTTGCCATCCATAAGATCGGCCGTTTACTATCAACTCGGCAGGACCACTGCTACTGAAAGCCTCGATGCGGGTCACAGGTTGTATACGTTGGCATGCGCGCTTGCCGACCAGATGAAGAATTTGTTCCCTGTTGTTCCAATTGGCTTTATAGAAATAGAAGGCATCCTTCTTTGTCTTTCGGTCGTATGTAACCAGTCCTTTGTCATTCCGTCCCATGGTAGAGCCTTCACGGCGACCGGCCGAGGAGAAGTCGAACATACACCAGATGAAGTTGCACCAAAGGAACGGGCGCTCCTGTAACTGCCTCCAGTTCTCTACGTGATAGTAGGTCTGCCAGTTTTCAGGATGCCATTGTCCCCAAGGTTGCGGATGATTCAGCGTGTCGCTCTGCTGGTAGATGCACGCTCCGGCACCATATTCACTGATGCCCATCTTGCGATTGGGATGTGCTGCATGTTCACGGTCAACCCAACGTCCCATATCTTCCATTGAGTCGCCGTACCAGCCAAAGTATTTGTTGAAAGCGATGAGGTCGGGCATACCGTTGAAGTCGTCGTCCTGATTGCTGGCTCCCATGGTCAGCCGGCTCGAATCCAGCTGATGGGCCAGTTCATGGAGAGCATTCGTCATCTGTGACGGGCGGTCCAGCCAGCCGGAGTTGATTTCATTGAATAGTCCCCAAAACAGGATGGATGGATGGTTGTAGTTCTGCAGAATCAGTTCGCACAGTTGCTGACGAAGGTTCTCGTCATAAGCCGGATGGTTGACATAGACATTGACAAAAGGGATTTCCACCCAAGCCACCAATCCCCGGCGGTCCATCTGCTGATGCATATACGGAGACTGCGGATAGTGGCAGAGTCGTACGGCATTGCATCCCATTTCTTGAATCAGGTCAAGGTCTTCGTCATGGTCTTCAGGGCGGAAGGCAGAGGCGCGTTCGGCTCTGTCCTGATGGCGGTTGACACCCAATAGCCGATAGGGTCTGCCGTTGAGAAAGAATCCCTTATCAGCATCGGCATGGAAGTATCGCAGTCCGATTTCCACGTCACGCCGGTCTGTTTCCACTCCATTCTGCCGCAACACTACCGCTGCCCGGTACAGATAAGGGTCGTCCACACCGTCCCACAGGTGCGGTGCCATCAGGGTGGCGTGTATCCGTACCCGCCCGTCGGCATCTATCTTCCGGCTTGAAGCATGGCAGACGCATTTGCCGTCCCTGTCGATAAGGCGGAACTCTACTTCACACCCCTCCAAGGATTGACGACGGCTGGAAAGCAGCGCGGTAATATCCAGTTCTGCCCGTTGGCGGGTGACCTGCGTCTGCGTGACAAACACACCCGAGGAGGCGTAGTAGTCGGGGCGGATGCATACATCCTCTGTAACAATTAATTCTACTCCTTGATAAAGACCGCCATAGATGTTGAAGTCGCCACAAACAGGCGCGACGTCAAAGGTCGGGGCATTGTTGACACGGATTACCAGTTCGCTCTCCTTGCTGGGAGTCAGGAAGTCGGTCACTTCAGTCACAAAGGCGGTGTATCCACCCCGATGCTGCATGACGAAACGGTGGTCTATGAACACATCGGCCACGGTTTGTGCGGCAGCTACCCGCAAGAACACACGCCGACCCTTGCAACGTTCGGGAAGTCGAAGGGGGCGGATGTAGGTACAGAGTCCCCTGAAGTAATCGGTATTGCCAAACATGGCATCGGCTGCGTTCCATGTATGGGGCAGTGAAACCTGCAACATGTCAGACGTAGAAGCCTGGAAACCGCGATGGAAGGTCCATCCATGATTTAGTGGGATAAGCTCCATCCCTTGCACTGGCCAACAGACAACACACAGCAGCCAGCAGATAACAGCAGTAATTTTTCTCATGACACAATGTATTTTTGAAGACAAAAATAGGAAAAGAAATCGTAAAATGAGCCAATCCATACAGCTGATGCAACATAAACGAACACATTCTGAAACATAATGGCCGATGAAATGTATCCTAAAAACGCTACCTTTGCATAAAAAGACAATAGAAATGTGTAAGAAGATCTGCATACAAGGTATCCTGTGGATAGCCATACTATCCATGTCTGGAATGGGGTTAGTAACGGCACAGGCCCAACGGGCCTTCCGCCACCTGAACATCGTACATGGTTTATCCAGCAACAATGTGAAGGCTTTTCTGCAGGACGGTGAAGGTTTTTTGTGGATAGGCACCGAAAACGGACTGAACCGCTATGACGGTTACCACCTTAAGGCATATTGGGCAGACAGGGATAGCGTGGGAGCCTTGCCCTTCGGTGACGTGTCCCAATTGCAGGAGGACGGAGGAGGAAACCTGTGGATAGGCAATGACCCCTATTGCCTCTATCTGCGCAAGACCGACAGTTTTGAGGCAGACGTAACAGGTGTATTGCAGCGTATGGGTGCAGACATAAGTCACAGCAAACTAAAGTTGCATGTGGACAAGAAAAAACGGCTGTGGGTAGTGCAAGATTCCGCAGTGATCTGTATAGACCATCGAACGAAACAGACGAAGCGTTACCGTATGGCAAAAGCCATTTCCCTGGAACAGAGTTTGGGATTGAGCGATGATGGCAAGCACCTCTTCATATTGCAGGACAATGTGCTTTGGAAAAGCAATCCGGAATTGGGACAGTGTGAGTGCATCAGTGACGAACTGCTTCCGTCACATCCTGCTACAGGCAAGAATGAAGAAGTTTACATAGACAATAGAGGAGGAATGTGGTTGTTCTCGTATTCCGATGACTGTCTGTTCTATCGTAAGAATGCCAGGTCGGGGTGGAGGCTCGTGCAACTGACCTCTGGGAAGGAGGCACGCAGCAATGCCACGCGCAGCATCACCGATGACGGCAACGGGCATGTGTGGGTAGCTACCGACCATCAGGGTGTATTTGTGTACGATGTGACCAACGACCGCTGGGAAAACCTGACAAACAGCCCTCTTTCGTCCACCTCAATAGCCTCAAACCGCATCAATACCGTCTATACTGACTCTCAGGGAGTGATATGGATTGGTCATGCCAAGAAGGGCATTTCGTATAGCCACGAGAGTTTCTACGAGTTTATAGATACCCGCTACCAGGAGTGTAGCGACATTGCCGCGTTGCTGGAAGACCGCGCAGGAAACATCTGGATAGGGACGGACGGAAACGGACTCTATGTAAAGGAACGGGAACGAAATATGAGTTTGCGGAAATTGCCCGTGCCCGATGTGGCCATCATCACGCTGGCCGAGGATGCCAAGGGGCGCATTTGGGCAGGAAGCTACCAGGATGGACTCTTTTGCATTGAAGACTCGCACGTAACCCATCTGACCACAACCAACAGCACGTTGCCCTTCGACCACATCTGGAAGCTGGTGACCGACCGCTTCGGACATCTCTGGATAGGATGTGTGCTGCACGGACTGGTCTGCATAGATCCGGAAAGCGGAAGTGTGCACAAACTGGCTCTGCCCGACGGATACAACATCCAGGTGACGGACATGAGCTATGACGGCGGTGACAAACTCTACATCGGAACCACCTATGGCATCTGCATTGCAGACATCGTCACCCAACGCACCGAGATGCATCACGGCAACCGTGCCGGGTCGCAACAGCTCGCTTCGATGTTTGTCTCGCACATTCTGAAGGACAGACAGAATCTGCTGTGGATAGGCGACAGGCAAGGGGTGACGGTATGGGACCTGCAACGTGATTCGCTCTACCGGCTGAACAGGAAGTACGAAGCCGAACACCATTTGGTAAAAAGCCTTGTAGAGGATAATCATGGCTATGTATGGATGTCCAGCAGCAACGGATTGGCGGTATGCGACCCCAACCGTTCGGAGCAAGGAGGGATGGACTTCTTCCTGCAGCATTTTACGGCCAGAGACGGACTGGGAGACAACTGTTTCAACGGATATGCCGTGTGCCGTCTGGCCAATGGAGATTTGCTGTTTGGAGGAACCGGCGGCTATACACGGGTCAATCCCAACAAACTGAAGGAAGACGTTCCTTCCCAAAACCAGATACGTTTTACTTCAGCCTGTGTGGACAGGCGGTCGTTGACAAGGGAGGAGATGAAAGGCATCACGATGAACCACAATGACTATCAGATAGCCATTGAATGGTTTACCGGCAATCTGCTGAATGCTGGCCAGACCCGCTTTGCATACCGCATGGTAGGGCTGGACAGCCGCTGGCAAACGACGGGCGAAAACCGGGTCACATTCACTGCACTGCCGGCAGGCAAATACAGGCTGCAAGTGCGCGTTGCCGATAAGACAGCCCCCAACCCAATAGCTACCCTACCCGTCACGGTGCTGCCTCCTCCCTATCTGTCGGGAATAGCCATCGCCCTTTATGTCATCGTATCGGGCATGGCACTGGCCGTATTGCTCTATTTCTTCCAACGGCAGCACCAAGCCAAATTGGCTCGCCAACGGACTCGTGCCGAACAGGAACAGAGGTTGTTGCTGAACGAAATGAAGCTGAAGTTCTTCACCAACATCAGCCACGACCTACGCACACCGCTCACGCTGATTATTAGTCCATTACAATTATTATTAGACGAAGTGGAACCGGGTTCCGTGCACCGGAAGCTGGAGGTGATTCACGTCCATGCGCTACAGCTGCTGGGGCAGATTAATTCGTTGCTGGACTTCCGCAAGCTGGATGTCGGAGCTGAGACGTTGCACCGCACGCAGGGTGACATGGTCAGTTTCGTACGCGAGGTGTGCGGCACCTTTCAGGAATATGCATCAGAACATGGATTCCTTTTTAACTTCATGTGCGAAAAGGAATATATCCATACCTCGTTCGACCCTGAAAAGATAAGGAAGGTGATTAACAATCTGCTTTCAAATGCCTTCAAGTACACACCAGACAAAGGCGAAATCAATGTACACCTCTATCAGGAAGACGACCATGTGTGCATCGGCATCGCCGACAATGGGGCGGGCATCACCGACAGAGACAAGAAACACATCTTCGAGCGGTTCTACCAAGTGCCCCAGACGCAGGAAAAAACAGGAAGCGGCATCGGGCTGCACATTGCCTATGAATACGTACAGATGCATCAGGGCAGCATCACGGTGACCGACAACTATCCTCGGGGCAGCATCTTCACCGTCAAGTTGCCATCTGCCGTCTCACCCGATGACAGAGCCGTAGACATCCCCCCGGCACCCATCTCCGTGACTTCCACGGAGTCGCGCTACACCCTGTTGCTGGTAGATGACAACAGAGACTTCTGTGCCGTAATGGGCGAATATCTTGCAGACGAATACTCCATACGGACAGCCAACAACGGCCGGGAGGCACTGGAGGTGTTGGAAAAGGACAACATCAATCTGGTAATAAGCGATGTCATGATGCCTGTGATGGATGGCACGGAGCTGTGCCGGCAAATCAAGACCAATGTCCGATGGTCGCACATACCCGTCATCCTGCTGACTGCGCGTATGGCTGAGGAGTGTCGCACCGAGGGACTGAGGCTGGGCGCAGATGATTACATTGTAAAACCATTCGACTTCAACCTGCTGAAACTACGCATCCGTAAGTTCATGGAATGGACCGAGAAGAGTCACCGTACCTTCCACCAACAAGTGGAAGTGGAGCCGAGCGACATCACCATTACCCCGCTTGACGAACAGTTTATCGCCAAAGCGATAGATATCGTCGAGCGAAGGATGGGCGAGACGGAGTTTTCCGTCGAAATGCTGGGTTCTGAGCTGGGACTAAGCCGAGGCCACCTCTACAAGAAACTGATGAGCATCACCGGGAAGGGGCCTGCCGACTTCATCCGCATCATCCGCCTAAAGCGCAGCCGGCAGTTGCTGGAGAAGAGTCAGAAGCAGATTGCCGAGATTGCTTACGAAGTAGGGTTCAGCTCGCCCAAACGATTCTCCATCAACTTCAAGAGTGAGTTCGGCATGTCGCCATCAGACTATTTGCGAAACATAAAATCAGAAGCAAAAGACATAGATGACCCTTTTTTGAAACATGACAAACCCTGATTGTGGATAGATTATGCGACATTTGCATCGACGTTAGTCAACACAACTTTTTAGTATACATTAATTAAATTACACACCATGGAAAGACATCATCAAAACAACGGAATCACAGCACGCTGTGTACGGATGGTCGGCATCTGTCTGGTATGGCTGCTGGCCATAGCCAGTGCGCAAGCACAGAACCGTACCCTGACAGGCACTGTGACATCGGACACAGACGGCGAACCTCTGACGGGAGCCACCGTGAAAGTGAAAGAAACAAACACCGGAACCACCACCGACCTGAACGGGCGCTTCAACCTACAAGTACGAACGGGACAGACGCTGGTGGTATCGTACATCGGATTTCGGACAAAGGAACTGCGGGTAGACAGGTCTGCCCGTATGGATATATCCCTGCAGGAGGACAATGCCCTGCTGGATGAAGTGGTAGTGGTAGGATATGGTACCATGAAGCGCAGCGACCTGACGGGTTCGGTGGTCAGCGTGACGGGCGACGAACTGAAGAAGTCCGTGGTCACCTCGCTGGACCAGGCACTGCAAGGCCGTGCGGCCGGCGTGCAGGTGACACAGAACTCAGGTACACCGGGCGGTGGTATATCGGTGAGCATCCGCGGTATCAACTCGCTCAACGGCAACGAACCGCTTTACGTCATTGACGGAGTGGCCATATCGGGCAACAACAGCGGCAACAGCAGCGTACTGAGTGCCATCAACCCTGCCGACATCGTGTCCATGGAGGTGCTGAAGGACGCCTCGGCCACAGCCATCTACGGTAGCCGTGCATCAAACGGCGTGGTGCTGATTACCACCCGTCAGGGCGAGGTGGGGCGGACAAAGGTGTCCTACGAAGGTTACTTCGCCCTACAGCAGCTGCCCAAGAAACTGAAAACGCTGTCGTTGCCTGAATATGCCGAGTACCAGAACCTGCGTGCCGCTACCATAGGATTCGGCGCACGCGAAGAGTTCATGGATCCCACATTGCTGGGTGAAGGCACCGACTGGCAGAACGAGATATTCCGCACCGCCCCCATGCACAACCACCAGCTCAACATCTCCGGTGGCTCCAAAGGCATGAAGTACTCACTGTCCGGCGGATACATGGAGCAGGACGGTATTGTATTTGGTTCGGACTTCGAACGCTTCTCGCTGCGTGTCAATATGGACAACGACATCAACAAGTGGCTCACCACCGGCCTGAGGGCATCGGTGGCACGTACCCGACAGACCAACCGCGTGGACGGGTCGGGAGCCATCTACAACGCACTGAACCAGCTGCCCGAAGTGCCGGCACGCAACCCCGATGGCAGCTTCGGTATGCAGTCGGAAAACATGTACGGCACGTACTTCTCCAACCCGCTGTCTGACCTGATACAGAACGAGAATTACAGTCGCAATACCCAGATTTACGTCAATGCCTTCGCTGACATCAAGCTGTGGAAGGGGCTGGTGTTCCGCACCGAGTATGCCGCCAACTACAACTACAATAACAGCTACTACTTCAGACCCTCGTACGAATACGAGTTCTTTAAGCAGCAGTCATCGGCCAGCCGTTCGGCAGGCAACGGTAGCAACTGGACACTGAAGACCTATCTGACCTACAACGGACAGTTCGGAAAGCACGGACTGCAAGCCATGGCCGGACACGAGGCACAGGAGAACACGTGGGAGAACCTGTCGGGAAGCCGAAGCGACTTTCTCTTCAACTCCGTACACGAGCTGGATGCAGGCGACGCCACCACCGCCAAGGCTGGCAGTTCGCGAGGCTCGTCGGCCATCGAGTCGTACTTCGGCCGTCTGAACTACAACTATGCCGACCGCTACCTGCTGACGGCCACCCTGCGTGCCGACGGTTCGTCATCGTTTGCCAAGGAGAGCCGGTGGGGATGGTTCCCCTCTGTGGCTTTGGCCTGGAAGGTGAACAACGAAGCCTTCCTCAAAGACGTGACTGCCATCAGTTCGCTGAAACTGCGCCTCGGATGGGGTATGGTGGGTAACCAGTGGGCTGGCTCGTATGCCTACGGAGTGACCATGGCATCGGCAGCCTCCATCTGGGGGACGGGATTCTACGGAGGAAACTATCCCAACCGCGACTTGCAGTGGGAGGAAACCCAATCCTACAACGTGGGGCTTGACCTGGCCCTCTTCGACAACCGCATCGAGCTGATAGCCGATGCCTATTACAAAAAGACGGACAACCTGTTGATGCAGGCCTCGCTGCCTACCTACGTTAGCGGACTGATAAGTGCCCCATGGGTCAATGCCGGTGCCATGACCAACAAAGGTGTGGAACTGACGCTGAACACGCACAACATACAGACACGCGACTTCACGTGGACAACGGGACTGACCTTCTCCATCAACCGCAACAAGGTGACGAAACTCTACTCCGAGTCGTCCGCCATATCGGGCATCAACGGTACGGAGACGTTGACCTATACCATGGTAGGCGAGCCTGTGGGACAGTTCTACGGTTACAAGGTCATCGGCATGTTCAAGGAAGAAAGCGACTTCTACAAGAAGGGGGTCAACGGGCAGACGCTGACCGACGAGGCCGGCAACCCCATCCGCGTGGCCATACCGAAGGACCAGGCAATAGGCAAATCGGGCATCTGGGTGGGCGACTTCATCTATGAAGACCTCAACGACGACGGCGTGATTGACGAAAAAGACCGCACCTTTTTGGGCAATCCGGCACCCGACTTCACCTTCGGACTGAACAACTACTTCGCCTACAAAGGGTTTGACCTGAACATCTTCATCAACGGGTCGGTAGGAAACAAAGCAGTCAACCTGATACGCCGCACCTTCACCAACCCCATGCGCAACAGCAACCTGCTGAAGGAGGCCACCGGCATCGCACAGATAGCCATGCACGACCCGGAGGTGGGTGATGACGTGCTCTCCAACGTCTACATAGCCAACCCGGACAAGGCCGTGGTACAACGCATCACCACCAGCAGTGCCAATGACAACAACCGCATCTCGGACCGTTTCATCGAGGATGCCTCGTACTTGCGTATAAAGAACATCTCGCTGGGCTACACCTTCCCCCGCAAATGGCTCAAAAAGGTACAGATAGATTATCTGCGCCTCTACGTCAACATACAGAACCTCTGGACGTGGACCAGCTACAAGGGCTACGACCCCGAAGTAGGAGCACTCAACTACAACGTGCTGCTGCGCGGAGTGGATGACGCACGATACCCCTCGCAGCGCATCTATACCTTCGGACTCAACTTCAATTTCTAACGAATCACAACTCTATCAATATGAAATACAGATTTATCACCCTGATATCGACGCTGCTGATGCTGACAGCTTGCAGCGACTCCTTTCTGGACCGTGCGCCCGAGGGGAACTATGTAGACGTGACCTACTACACCTCCGACCAAGCCCTGCAGCAAGCTACGGCTCCCCTGTATAACCGTGCCTGGTTCGACTTGAACTCACGTGCCATCGTGCCGCTGGGCAGCAACCGAGCCAACGACAACTTCAGCCGCTGGGGATTCCCGGAATTCACCAACTTCAAGGTCACGGCACTGAGTGGCGACCTGGCCAATGCCTGGAAAGGATTCTATTCCGTCATCACGGTGGCCAACTCCGTCATCAGCGACGTGCAGACCAAATGCAGTGCCGATGTCAGCGAGACAGCCAAGCAGACGGCCATCGCCGAAGCACGCCTGATGCGTGCATGCGCCTACTTCTACATGATACGGCTGTGGGGCCCCGTCATCCTTATCGAGGACAATGCCAAGGTGGTGAGCAACCCCGTACAACCGCTCCACCGCGAGGAGGATGTTATGGAGTTCATCATACGCGACCTCACCTACGCCGTTGAATACCTGCCCGAAGAGGCGGCCGCCAAAGGTAGGGTCACTTCGTGGGGAGCCAAAGGCATGCTGGCAAAGGTCTATCTGGCCCGGTCGGGCTGGAAGGGAGGACAACGCGACACCAATGACCTGGAGAAGGCAAAGGAACTGGCCGCCGACGTCATCAACCACAGCGGGCTGAAACTGTACGACAACTACGAAGACCTCTTCAAGTACAAACACAACAACAATCCCGAATCGCTCATCGCCATGCAATGGGTACCGCTGGGCGACTGGGGCGTATGCAACACCCTGCTGGCCGACCTGGCCGGAAACAGCAAGATGACAGGCGGAGTGAACGTATGGAGCAGCTACCAGGCCAGCATTGACATGCTGCAGCAATACGAAGTGGCCGACACACTGCGCCGCAACGCCACCTTCTGTACACCCGGCACATACTACCCCTATATCTGCATTGCCGATGGCGGTTATACCTACGACGGCAACACCTCGTGCATCAAGAAGGGAGTGCCTGGCGGACCCGATGACGACAACGATGGATACATACAGTCCATGAACTCGCCGCTCAACACCTACATACTGCGTCTGGCCGATGTCTATCTGACTTATGCCGAAGCCTGCCTGGGCAACGCGGACGTACTGGACGGCGGTCCCGGACTGGAGGCACTGAACCAGGTGCGCGACCGTGCCCGCATACCGCGCAAGACGAGTGTCACCTTTGCCGATATCATACGCGAACGCCGCGTGGAATTCTCCATGGAATACTGCAACTGGTACGACATGGTATCGTGGTACCATTGGAAGCCCGAGTACATGCTGGACTACTTCCGCAACCAGCACCGAGGCTACACCTGCGACAACATCGTGAAGGACGAAGACGGATACCTGCACTTCGGTCGCTATGACGGCAACACCTTCCTGGAAGGCGAGGAGTACTGGAGCGAACCGGGCGAAGACATCGACATCAACCACGGAAACATCCTGATGCCCTATCCCGAAAGCGACGTCATACAGAACCCGCTGCTGAACGAACCTCCCGTGGCCTATGAGTTTTAACGTGTCTTGTTTATCATATAAAAAATGAAGATTATGAAATATATACATTACCCCATCCTGTTGCTGGCCTTCATGCTGGGCTGCAACCTGTTCATCGCTTGCGATGACGACGATGCCGGCGGACAGCCCGTCATCCATTGTGTGCGTCTCACCGATCCGACCAAGACGGACAGTACCTTTACCGATGTCCACCCGGGCTCGATGATAGTAGTCATCGGTGAAAATCTGACCGATGTGAAGAAAGTGTTCATCAACGACCAGCAGATTTCGTTCAACACCAACTATGGTACCTCCACCAACCTGATACTTACCATCCCGGCTGACCTCAAGCTGACAGGCGCCCATCCCGAACTGACGGGCGAACTGCGCATCGAGACTTCGCATGGCACGGCCGTCTACGCCCTGCACGTTCTCTCGCCAGCTCCCTACATCACCCGCGTGGCCACTACCTTCCCCGTAGAAACAGGTACCCCGCTACGTGTCTTCGGCGGCAACTTCTACGAAATAGAGCGCATCTACTTCACTACCGCCGAAGAAGACATAGAGAATGCTCCCGTAGCCGTGGAGGTGAAGGAGTACACGGTGAACAACGACTTCGACCAGATTACCTTCAACGCTCCGGCAGGACTCATCGAAAAGGGCAGTCTGGTGATAGACTGCTATACGGCAGATGCCTTCACGCCGTTCCGCCGTTCGGCATTGCCGCCCGTCATCAACCGCATCAGTTCCATGATGCCCATCACAGGTACTACGGTCACCATACTGGGACAGAACTTCATGGACATCGCCTCCATCACCATGGGCAACCGCCAGGCCGACCTCAGCACCATGGAAGTCAGCGAGGAGAATGACCGCATCACCTTCACCATGCCACGCGCGCCGCAAGGTACCTGCACGCTGGCCGTCACCACCATGGGCGGTACGGCTGAGGTGAGCGGATTCTATCCCTCGGAAAACGTCGTGCTGAACTACGACAACATCGGTTACTTTGTATGGGGCGGACAGGCAGCCTCCATCACGGCTGACGGCAGTGCCGCACCCTACTTCTCCGACGGAGCCTGCTACCGCCTCGCCGGCGAGATACCCGCATGGAACTGGTGGTGGGGACAGCTGCAGAACACAGCCGTGTGGGACATTGACGCAGCCTTCCTGCCAGCCGACACGCCTACGGCCGACCTCTTCCTGCAGTTTGAATGCTACGTGGCCATGGACTATGATGAAGGCCCCGTCTTCCGCTTCTACCTGAAGGGCAACGAGGGACACAACCTGACGAACTACCGGCCTGTGAGTGACTTTACCGGCAAAATGGAGGTAGGCCAGTGGATGCAGTGCAGCATCCCGCTCTCAAGTCTGGTGGACGAAGCCACTTGGGGCGACTTCCAGCGTCGCGACGGATCCGAGCTGGCCATCCAGATGACCAACCCCACGGGCAACGGTCCCTTCAATCTGGAGTTCTACTTCGATAACTTCCGTGTAGTGACAAAGAAATAAGCCATCGGCCTTTCTTTTCGAGTTGGGGCGGATCTGTTCATCCGCCCCAACACTATAATTTCACTTAAACGATTGACTACATTCCATGAACACAACCTATGATAGATTCTTTTTGCTTGTCTATATGCTGTGCGTCTTTGTATCCTGTTCCAGTTCAGAAAGTGAGACGAGCACAACCGTACAGGTAGAGCCTACCGAGTTCCATTTTCCACAAGAAGGTGGAAGCCGTAAGTTTGCCATCACGCCCGGCGAGGCCGTCTCCTTCGACTGCTCCGAGACCTGGTGCCAGATAGCCTTAGAGAGCCAGACATCCGTTCAAGCCATCTACCGTCTGACGGTAGAGCCCAGCACCGACCCCGCTCCGCGCACGGCCACCGTCACCGTCCGCACCGACCGGCCCCTGCAGACGCTGAGTGTGTCGCAGGATGCTTACGTTCCCAAGGAGGAGCCGGAGAAGTACACCATCCGTCCCAACCTGACCACGCGCCAACTGGTTGACGAAATGGGACTGGGCATCAATCTGGGCAATACGCTCGATGCCGTAGGAGATTGGATAAACCCCGGCAGCATCCTCAACTACGAGCAGGCATGGGGAAGCCCCATCGTCACCCAGCCACTGATAGAGGGATATGCCCGGGCCGGATTCCGCTCGCTGCGTATCCCTGTCAGCTGGGGCAATCTGCTGGCCGATGATTTCACCATCCATCCCGACCTGTTTGACCGGGTGGAAAAGATAGTCAACTGGACATTGGATGCCGGCATGGTGGCGGTGGTTAACATCCATCATGAGAACACCTGGATAAAGCAGGCGGCCACCGACGAACAGGCCCGCCGGAAATTCGTCTCCATCTGGACGCAGATAAGCAACCGACTAGAGAAGTATGGCGACCACCTACTATTCGAGCCTATGAACGAGATTGGTTTCGACGAAATCTGGACTCCTTGGAAGGGCACCGATGCCGACAAGGCAGTAGCCTTCAACCATGTGAACAAGCTGAACCAGCTCTTTGTGGATGTGGTACGTGCCACCGGAGGCAACAATGCTCGCCGCCACCTACTGGTGGAGATATATAACACCGGACTAGAGTATGCCTTCGACCCGCTGACGCGCATTCCCGACGACCCGGCTGACAGGCTGGCTCTTACCGTACACTATTATACGCCCGCCACGTTTGCCATACTGGGTGCAGGCGAGGATGCAGGTTGGGGAGTAGGACAGGAAAGCTGGGGTACGGAACAGGACATGAAGGAGCTGAACGACAACATGGAGTTACTGAAGAAGAACTGCGTAGACCGGGGTATACCGGTGATAGTGGGCGAATACGGCTGTTCGAGCAAGGGACGTACGCAGGAGGTGGTGCGCCTCTTCCTGACATCGGTGACCCGCGCCATCTATAGCCGAGGTATGTGTCCCATACTGTGGGACACTCCGGGCGGACAGTACAACCGCCAGACGTTCCAGTTCGATGACCCCGTCTTTCTGCAGCAGATGATGGACATCTACAACAACAAGAATTGAAAGCAATTTTTTTTGATTAATAAGTGAACAGGGGATTGCCCGCTTGATAGAAAGTAGGCAATCCTACCTATTGAATTTAAGAATAACAACGATGAAAAACAGATATTACCTGATGCTGATGATTCTTGTATTGTGCACTTTGCCAACAAAAGCACAGTATTCATTCGACCATGTACTCTACGGTGCAGCCTATTATCATGAATACATGCCCGAAGAACGGCTGGACGAAGATATCCGGCTGATGAAAAAGGCGGGACTGACCGTAGTGCGCGTGGGAGAATCTGCCTGGGGCCTGTTTGAGCCGCAAGACGGAACTTTTGAATTTGAATGGATGGACCGCATTTTGGACAAGATGCACGAGGCCGAGATTAACGTCATCTTGGGAACTCCCACCTACTCCATTCCTGCATGGCTGGCCTACAAGCACCCGGAAGTGCTGGCCGAGCACGCCAAGGGCGACAAGGCCTATTATGGCATCCGTCAGAACATGGACTTTACAAACCCCACCTACCGATACTATTGCGAACGGATTATCCGACGAATGCTGGAGCGGTATGCACAGCATCCGGCAGTCATCGGCTATCAGGTGGACAACGAAACCGAAGCGCGTGGTGTGAACAACAGAGACTATTTTTTCGGATTCAGAAACTACATCAAACAGAAATTCAACAACGACCTGAACCTGCTTGCCAAGGAGTGGGGAATGAACTACTGGGGAATGAACATCAATACCTGGGAGGAGTTCTATCCGCGCGACGGGGTGACAAACCCCTCGTACAAAAACGAGTGGGAACGCTACAACCGCAAGGCTGTAGCCGACTTCCTGAACTGGCAGTGCGACCTTGTCAATGAATACAGGCGTACTGACCAGTTCGTCACTCACTGCTTCATGCCCGACTTCCACAACATAGACCAGGTGGAGAGCTTCAGGCAGATGCAATATCCTGCCATCAACATCTACCACGACGTGCAGGACAGGCAGGATGGCCAGCGCATCGCCTACGCCGGTGACTTCGTGCGCACCGTGGCCGGTGGCAACTACATCGTGATGGAGACCAACGCACAAGGCATCGGCTGGGATGCCCGCGCCCAGTTTCCGCCCTACGACCGGCAGCTGCGGCAGAATGTGTATGCGCACTATGCCAGCGGAGCCAATATGGTGGAGTACTGGCACTGGGCTACCCTGCACTACGGACAGGAGACGTACTGGCGCGGTGTGCTGGGTCATGACCTCCAGCCCAATCGTATATACAATGAGTTTGCCGCTACCGCCAAAGAGTTGGAACGGATAGGCAGCCGCATCGTGAACCTGAAGAAGAAAAACCGGGCGGCTATCCTCTACAGTCATGATTCTTATCATGCACTGCAGTTTATGCCCTACACCTACAAGAGCAACTATCCCATCGACATGGTGCACAGGGCACTCTACCGGCAGAACATTGAGACGGACATCATCCCTTGTGATAAGACAATAGATTTCAGCGGATACGACCTGCTGGTCATCCCTCCCTTGTACGTAGCTACCGACCGGTTGCTGGCAGCCATCGACGGATTTGTACACTCCGGCGGGCACGTAGTGATGATGCATAAAAGCGGATATTGCAACGAGCACTCCGCTGTCCGGGCCACATTGGCTCCGGGGCCGCTGCGCAAGGCTTGCGGCTTCTATTACCAGGAATTCTCTACCATCGGCGACCTCTCGCTGAAGGACAATCCCTTCCATCTGGAGGGGGAGAAGCAGATAAGCGACTGGTATGAATTTCTGATACCCGAGACGGCTGTCCCGTTGGCATACGCAGCGCATCCTTTCTTCGGCCGGTGGCCCGTGGTCACCGAGAACAACTATGGCAAAGGCCGGCTGACCTACATCGGGGCCTATCCCTCGCAGCAGCTGCTGGATGCCATCGTGCGGAGGGCAGCCATCCGGGCCGGCATCATCGCTGCAGAGGAGAGCGTGTTCCCCATCATACAGCGTATGGGGACAAACGAGGCTGGAAAGGTCATCCGCTACCTCTTCAACTACAGCAGCGAGAACAAGGAAATCACCTATAACTATCCGACATCCGAAGAGCTGGTTTCCGGCAAGACTGTAAAAAAAGGAGACCGCGTGACGTTGCCCCCCTGGGGCGTACTCATCATGGAAGTGGATTGACACAATCGGGAAAAAAACATGAGAAAAAAGACAGTAGCCTTTCTATTGCTAAGTGTCCTCTATGCCGGTGCCCAGGAGGTTCCGGACTGGGAGAATCCTGCTGTAGTCGGTATCAACAAAGAGCCGTATCATGCCACGCTGACATTGCCTTCGCAGAAAGCCGGTTGCAAGGAAGTCATATCCCTGAATGGCAAGTGGCGCTTCCAGTGGTCGGCCGACCCGGGAAAGCGCCCGGCCGACTTCTACAGGAATGATTTCAATACCGACACTTGGGATACCATCACCGTGCCGGGAGCATGGCAGTTGCAGGGCTATGGCAAACCTATCTATTCCAACGTGAACTATCCTTTCCAGAAGGATGCGCCCGGCGTGACAAGCGAGCCTCCCGCCGGATATTACAGCTACGGACACAGAAATCCGACAGGCTCTTATGTCACCACGTTTGAGGTAACCCCCGATATGACGGACAAGTGCCTGTACCTCCATTTTGAAGGAGTAAAGTCGGCCATGTATGTCTGGGTAAACGGAGAGCAGGTAGGCTACAGCCAGAATTCGATGTCGCCTGCCGAGTTTGACATAACCGGATTCGTGAAGTGCGGAACCAACCGTCTGGCAGTGGAAGTATACCGTTGGTCGGACGGCAGTTATCTGGAGGACCAGGACATGTGGCGGCTTAGCGGAATATTCCGACCGGTAGAGCTATGGGTGCGTCCCCGGGTGAATATCAGGGACTATAGGTTCAGCAGCGTCTTGTCGGACGACATGCGTTCGGCTACATTCGGAACCGAAGTCCGGATAAGGAACCGGAGCAGTTGCAAAGTGGACGACCTGACCGTAGAGATAAGCCTGCAGGGGAAAGACCGCGAAGGAAACAGGCTCGAAAAAAACATGACAGCCTCCGTAGGTGCTGTCCGGCCCTTTTCGGAGACGAGTGTCACACTCTCCGGACTGCTCCGCGAACCCCGGCTGTGGTCTGCCGAAAAGCCGAATCTGTATGATATCCACATCAAGCTCCGCAGGAAAGATGAGCTTCTGGAGTCGTTCAGATACCATTGGGGCATACGGAAGATAGAAATCGAGGGAGACATCTTCAAGGTCAACGGGAAAGCTATCAAGCTAAAAGGGGTGAACCGTCACGACTTCCATCCACGTATGGGATTCTTTGTCGACAGCCTGACGATGGAGAAAGACATCCGACTCATCAAACAGGCTAACATCAACATGATACGCACGTCCCACTATCCGCATCTACCGTTGCTGTACGAGCTGTGTGACAGGTATGGAATCTACGTAATGGATGAAGCGAACCACGAAAGCCATGCCTACGGACTGGGGAACAAGGAGTTGGGCGACAACCCGCAATGGACGGTGGCTCATGTGGACAGGGCGGTGGCTCTGGTGGAAAGGGACAAGAACCACCCGTGCGTTCTGTTCTGGTCGTTGGGCAACGAGGGCGGCAGCGGGCTCAATCTGCGGGCTATGGCAGACACCGTACGTGCCTTAGACCCCACCCGGTTGGTATATGATGATACAGACCGCACCGTGTCCGACATCTATGACGAAGCCTATCTGCATCCCGATGCCTTGCGGGCACTGGGCGAGCGTGTAACCGACCGTCCCGTCTTCATGCGGGAGTATGCCTACGCCATGGGAAACTCCGTCGGCAACCTTCAGGAGTATTGGGATGTGATTGGGCAGGACGAGAGCCTTGCCGGAGCTGCCATCTGGTGCTGGGTAGACCAAGGTATTCCGAAGCGGATTGACGGTGCACCGCTGGCTTTCGGCGACACTCCCTCGTCGCTCCCGTTGCAACCCGGTGAATTCTGGGCATACGGAGGCGATTTCGGCGACTCTCCCCACGACGGGCCCACCGGCATCAACGGGCTGGTCTCTCCCGACCGTATTCCTCACCCCCATTACTACGAGGTGCAGAAGGTCTATCAGAACATCCGCTTTGAGAAGCAGGGGATGCGGCATATCAGGCTGACCAACGGGTATGCGTTTACCGCTCTGGATGAGTTCGACTACCGCTACGAATGGATATGCAACGGTCGGTCGACAGGCAGCGGTGACCTCCGGTTGTCCGAAGGCAATCTGCTGGAGATCCCCCCGATGCCGGATGCCTGCGGCGAACTTTACCTCAACGTATATGCCACGCTGAGAGACTCCACGATGTGGGCGGCGAAGGGCTTCAGCGTAGCCAGCGAGCAACTCTCCTATCGCGACTATGCCTTCCCGCAGTTGGGTGATGCCGCAGGGAGGGTTACACTCGAGGAGAGGCCCGATGCGGTGGAAATCAGCGCCGCCGATGCCCTGTTCACTATAGACAAGCATACCGGCTCGCTGACAAGTTGGCGGGTGGGTGACGAAGAACTGCTACACAGTGCCTTGGAGCCATACTTCTGGAAACCGGCCAACGACATCCAGCGCCGCAATGGCTACGACGAACGTTTAGGCGCATGGAAAGATGCAGGGCAAGGACGTGTCGTACAGGCCTTCCGGGCAACTGTAAACGACGGTGTGGCCACAGTGGATGTCAGCCTTACCCTCCCCCGGATAGGAGCCGGTTACCATCTGCGCTACACGGTGGATGGCAAAGGCCGCATACAGGTAGAAGCGACCTATCAGCCTGAAAAGGCGGATATCCCGCTGATGCCCAAGTTCGGTATGCGCATGAGGATGCCCCCTACGCTGAACCGTGTTGCCTGGTACGGACGCGGTCCGTTCGAGAACTATCCCGACCGTAAGAGTGCCGCCTATGTGGGCATCTACGAGTGCGGCCTGCCTGAGTTTGTCACAGACTACATCGTGCCGCAGGACAATGCCAACCGGTGTGATACACGCTGGCTGCTGTTAGGCGACGGCGAGCGGTGGCGGCTACGGGTCAGCGGCCTGCAGCCTGTTTGCTTCCGTGTATGGCCTTATGGGGAGGAAGAGCTGGAGCGCAACGACCATGCACACCAGCTGTCCGAACGCGGCTTCATCAACCTGAATATCGACTACACGATACACGGAGTCGGTGGAAACGACGGATGGGGCGCACAGACCATGGAGCCGTACACCATCGACGGCAACCGCCCCTATCGCTACGGCTTCATTATGGAGCCTGCGGATAAAGACTAATCTTAAAACCATCATGACGATATGAAAAAAAACATCCTTCAGACAATCCTTCTCTCCGCATGCATCCTACAGGGGGGCAGCGCATGGGCACAGCACGAGCAAGCGGCACAGGGCCGGTTCACGCCTACCTGGGAGTCGCTGTCGCGCTACGAGGTGCCCGAATGGTTCCGCAACGCCAAGTTCGGTATATGGGCACACTGGGGGCCGCAATGCCAGCCCGAGGCCGGCGACTGGTATGGCCGTGGCATGTACGAGGAGGGCAGCGCAGCCTACAAGTGGCATCTTGAACATTACGGACATCCTTCGGAATTCGGTTTCAAGGATGTAATCAACGAATGGAAGGCCGAAAAATGGAATCCGGAGCGACTGGTTGCCCTTTTCAAGCAGACCGGTGCCCGCTACTTCTTTGCCATGGGCAACCATCACGACAACATGGACTTGTGGGACAGCAAGTATCAGCCATGGAACTCCGTCAACATGGGTCCCCGGCGCAACGTATTGGGTGAATGGGCCCGTGCGGCACGCCGCAACGAGCTGCCTTTCGGCGTCAGCATCCACTCCTCACATGCCTGGACGTGGTACGAAACCGCACAAGGAGCCGACAAGAAAGGCCCGTACGCTGGCATCTCCTACGATGCCCGCGTGCTGACCAAGGAGGATGGAAAGGGACAGTGGTGGGAAGGTTACGACCCGCAGCAGCTATACGTACAGCACCATGCCCTGAGCGGACATGCCTGGGTGGCATGGGACTGGCCCGAAGGGACTTCTGTCCCTCCGCAGAGCTACTACGACAACTTCTTCGACCGCACTGTAGACATGATCAACAAGTATCATCCCGACCTGCTCTATTTTGACGACAGTGTGCTGCCCTTCTGGCCCATCAACGATACGGGGCTGAAGGTGGTATCGCACTACTACAATCAGGACATGAGCCTTCACAAGGGTCGTCTCAATGCCGTGGTCTTCGGCAAGAAGTTGGAGGCCAAGCACAAGGAGGCCATCGTATGGGATGTGGAGAAGGGAGTCCCCCCCGAGTGTCAGGACAAGGCATGGCAGACCTGCAGCTGCTTAGGCACCTGGCACTACAACCGCTCGACCTACGAGGACAACTGGTATAAATCGGCCGAGACCGTCGTCCGTATGCTAGTGGATATTGTCAGCAAGAACGGCAACCTGCTGCTGAGTGTGCCGATAAAGGGCGACGGCACCATCGACGACAAGGAGGAGCAGATTCTGCACGACATCGCCGCCTGGATGCAGGTGAACGGCGAAGCTATCTTCGACACCCGTCCCTGGGGTGTCTATGGCGAAGGACCTTCTACCGAGGCCGCCATCCCGCTGGACGGAGCCGGATTCAACGAGGGCAAGAACGCTCCTTATACCCCGGCTGACATCCGTTTCGTACAGAAGGGCAAGGCATTGTACGTCCATGTGCTGCAATGGCCCGATGACGGGCAGATTGTAGTCAGGTCATTGGCTGCAGGAAGCGGCCTCTACCGAGGCACCATCCGCAGGGTGGAGCTGCTTGGAGCCGGAAAGGTGCGGTTTAAGCGGTGTGCCGACGGGCTGCACGTCTACCTGCCCGAATCCTTCACAAGGCCGAATCCCATTTCATTGGCATTGAAAATCACCCAATAATCATCTTGTAACACCCTCATCCTATGAACAGACATCATTTTTTCTCTCTTTTCCTGCTGTTGCCGCTGTTGTTGGCGGCCTGCCAGGCTTCCCTCCGTCAGGAGGCCGGGCGTTCGCCCGAGACCGAGTGTTCGCCCGAGACCGGGCGTTCGCCCAAGTTCGGCACCGGGTGTGCCAACCCCGTCCTCGACCACCACTACACAGCCGACCCCACGGCGGTGGAGTACGAGGGACGGCTCTACCTGTATGCCACCAACGACCACCAGCAGTACGACTCCGTAGGACCCGACGGACGCAATACCTACCAGCACATCCGCTCGCTCGTGGTCGCCTCTACCGACGACATGGTGAACTGGACCTATCACGGCACCATCGACGTAGGCTCGATAGCCCCGTGGAGCATGGCATCGTGGGCACCCTCCATCGTGTCGCGCCGCGAGGCCGACGGGCTGACCCACTTTTACCTCTACTACTCCAACAGCGGTGCCGGTGTAGGTGTGCTCACGGCTACTTCACCTCTCGGTCCTTGGAGCGATCCGCTGGGTCGTACCCTGGTCGATGGCAACACGCCCGGACTGGGGCAGTGCAAGGCTCCGTTCGACCCCGGCGTAGTGATTGACGATGACGGATGCGGATGGCTCTCCTTCGGCGGGGGCGACAGCGACAGCCTGATTCCCGGTGATGCACGCATCGCACGTCTCGGTGCCGACATGATGTCACTCGACGGTCCTCCCGTCGAAATCAAGGCTCCCTACCACTTCGAGGCCAACGAACTGAACTACCTGAACGGCACGTGGATTTATACGTACAACAACAACTGGAAGCCGCGTACTCAGTGGCCCTACGAAGGCACGGAGGTGCCCAGTGCGTGCAGCATGAGCTACATGACGTCGCGCACTCCGCTGCAGTCGGACAGCTGGCACTATGTGGGCCACTATTTCAAGAATCCGGGTGACTACGGCATGTCGCACAGCAACAATCACACCCACCTGCACCGCTACGGCGGACGCTATTACCTCTTCTACCACACCTTGGGCTTGCAGGAAAGCCATCAGGTGGAGGGCGGATTCCGCAGCGTGTGTGTAGACGAGATTGAGGTGGACGAGTCCCACCTGCTCATCCATATGGGGCAGGCCACTGCCGCCGGTGTGAGCCAACTGAAACCGCTTGATGCCTTTACCCTCCAGCAGGCCTCCACCACAGCTGCTACGCACGCTGTCCGCTTCCTGCCGGCCGACGGGGCCGGCCATACCGTGGCCACGGCCTGTGCGGTGGGGGCTGCCACCGAGGTGCGCGGGGTGCAATTCGGACGTACGGCACGCAGCGTAGCCCTCAAGGTATGGGGCACAGGCACGCTGGAGGTGCGTTCTTCGGCTGCTGATGGGTCTCTGCTGGCCTCCGTTCCCTTCAGCACGGACAGTTGGCAGGTGGTTCGGGCGGAGTGTAGCGTAGCACCTGCCGATGCGTCCACCCTCTACTTTGTATGGCGTGAGGGAGATTTCCGGTTTGACGAGTGGCAGTTTTTTGAATGAGAGGTATGTAAAAAGATAGGGGTGCAAGATGTTGCGCCCCTACTTGTAACTCGTAGCTATAGGGGCGGAAAATATTCCGCCCCTACACGTAGCTTGTAATCCACTACATCGGCCTCAGGACAATGGCAAAGCCGCCGCCGGGTGCCAGATGCAGCGTGTGCCCTGGCTCATCGGCTCGGCGTTACAGGGGAAGAAGGCCTCGTGCGCTCCGTTGCGCATGGCTCCCTGCGTATAGTCTACCGGACCCGATGCCTGGCGCAGGAAGGGCAGCATGACATCGTACACCACCTGGTCGGCCTCCTCTTCGGTGCTCCACTTCATGTTCTCCAGTCCGTGTACGCCTTCCGATGTCAGCACGTGGGGGAAGGTGTGCAGCCAGCCGGTGGGCTTGTAGGCTCCGTGGAAGTCAACCAGCAGCTTGTGCTTAGCTGCCTTGCGTGCCGTTTCGTAGTAGAAGTCTACCATCTCCTGGTCGTCGCGGTTCATGAAGTCCATCTTAATGCCCTTCACGCCCCACTTCTCAAACTGGGCCATGGCCTCGTCAATCTTCTCGTGGAAGGGAGCCCAGGATACCCACAGGATGAGGTCTACCTTCTTCTGACGGCCATAGGCTACCAGCTCTTCCATGTCGATTTCGGGTACGGTCTTCGTTACGTCCCACGCCTCGCTCCAACCGTCGTCCAGTACGACGTATTCGATGCCGTATTGCGAAGCGAAGTCGATGTAATACTTATATGTCTCGTTGTTGACACCGCACTTGAAGTCAACGCCTGTCAGGATGAGGGCATTGTACCAGTCCCAGGCAATCTTACCGGGGCGTACCCACGAGTAGTCGCCCTCGCTGTCGGGTGCCAGTTTGTAGATGAGCTGGTTGGTCATCAGCTTGGCATCGTCGTCGGCCTGCAGGGCCATTTCGTTGTAGTAATCCTCAATGGTAGCGCTCTTCTGACGAACAAACGGCATGCTTTTTCGTACAAAAAACGCGCTTTTTCGTACAGACAATCTTACAAAGCGCTGATAATCAATACAGAAATACTTTTAGATGGAATAATTCGTTTTTTTCTTCCTTTTTCTGTATGTTTGTACAGCCTAACCGAATTTTTATCGTTGTACACATGGACAAAAATCGCATATTGCGCACCTGGATGCGCCCGCTTGTATGGCTCGCCCGCTTCCCTTACCGAAGGGGATACGGGGTGCACTCGCCCTTTGCCTTCAACTTCATCACGCAGGTCATCTATCAGCGTACACCTTATTATAAGTATGAAGAGCTGGCCAAGCAGGAGAGGCGGGAGGCACCGCACCGTCCCAGGGAGTGGCGCTACGAATCGCGCAAGGTGAAGCGTCTGCTCTTCCGGTTGGTGAACGAGGCGCGTCCCCACTCCATCCTGGATGCGGGGCGGCTGGCGGCTTCGGCCCTCTATCTGCAGGCGGCGCGGGTGAATGCCACCTATACGAGTGCCGCCTCGCTGGACGAACTCTTTCTGGAGACGGATGTGCCGATGGACTTCCTCTACCTGCACGACTATCGGCGGCCCGATTTTATGGCCCAAGTGTTCCGTCTGTGTGTGCCTCGCACCCACACCCGCTCGCTCTTCGTGATAGAGGGCATCTGCTACTCCAAGGCCATGCGGCAGCTGTGGGAAGAGATGAAGCGCGACGACCGGGTGGCGGTGACCTTCGACCTCTACGATCTGGGTATCCTCCTCTTCGACACGGATAAAAACAAGCAGCACTATGTCGTGAATTTTTAATATAATGAAGCTTATGAAAAAGAGTATGGTATATACCAAGACCGGCGATGCCGGCATGACCTCTCTGGTGGGGGGAGCCCGTGTCAGCAAGACACACGAACGGCTGGAAGCATACGGTACGGTGGACGAGCTCAACTCCTTCGTCGGACTGCTGCTCACGTATCTGAATGACGAACGGGACGTCGCCTTCCTCCAGCGGGTGCAGAATACCCTGTTTGTGGTCGGTTCGTATCTGGCCACCGACCAGGAGCAGAAGGCGCTGCGTGCCCGCAGCGTGGTGACGGCAGCCATGGTGGAGGCTGTAGAGCAGGAGATAGACCGCATAGACGACGAACTGCCTCCGCTGCGCCTCTTCGTCCTGCCGGGTGGCAGCCGGGCGGCGGCGGTGTGTCATGTGTGCCGCACCGTCTGTAGGCGGGCCGAACGTCGCATTCTGTCGCTGGCCGAGACGGTGGAAATCGCTCCGGAATTGCTTTCGTATATGAACCGCCTCTCCGATTACTTCTTCGTCTTTTCTCGAAAAGTGAACCAAAACGAGAAAAAAGAGGAAATATTTTGGGATAATAGTGGTATATGACAGAATTTGTTATACTTTTGCCGAAAAAATGTAAGTAGACACTATATTCACAATTTTAATACTTATAGCATTATGTATTGGACATTGGAATTGGCATCCAAATTGGAAGATGCCCCTTGGCCGGCAACCAAGGATGAACTGATTGATTATGCCATGCGTTCGGGCTCTCCGCTTGAAGTGATTGAGAATTTGCAGGAGATGGAAGATGAAGGCGAAATCTATGAAAGTATCGAAGATATTTGGCCTGACTATCCCAGCAAAGAGGACTTTTTCTTCAATGAGGAGGAATATTGAGCCGAGGCAACAACTCAACGTATTGAAAATCAAAATTTAAATCAATTGGAATGGGGACAGCGTATGTCCCCATTTTTGCGTAATATAGCCTCTTTATCCGCCGAAGTCAATTCTGAACTTCATTCACTCCTATGGTCAGGTTGTTTCAGTCGTATAGTTGGATGACGACACGCACGATAGCGCCGCTGTCCGACGAGGCCGAAGATGAACCGACAGGTACGCCTGTGAAGGTCCGGGTTGACCAAGATACACTCT
>CALZEQ010000022.1 GCA_945641355.1 uncultured Mediterranea sp.
TCTTACTAAGATTACACTGGTACTCATACTAAGATTAATTCCGCCAATGGGTAAAATATAGTATTGTTTTGTGAATATTGAAAGCTTCATTATCTTTGTGGAGTAAATTAATTGTTTCATGAATACATTTCATCAAGATATGTTCGCAGTATTGGAACACGTGATTATACCAGATGACAGTTCCTTGCTTGTACGTTATGATCAGGAAGCCACTATTGAAGCACTTGAGTATCATCAGCATCGAGAAGTGGAATTTCAGTTTACAGAAAGTGGCTATGGACATCGGATTATTGGGGGCGTTTTGGAGCCGTTCGATAGTCAGGGAGTGTTGATTATACCTTCCGGAGTGCCGCATACATGGATTTATGAAAATCTACGGAACAATCCGGCTTACCGTATACAGGAATACAATATTCAGTTTGATTTGGATCTGGTTACCAAGCGGATGGCAAGTTTTCCGGAATTTTCTGAGGGCGTTAGCTTCTTTGACCATTTAAAAGAACCGTGTGAAATATCGGGTCAGGATGCGGTACGCATACGTGGATTGATGAAACGGATGCTTCATCAGGACGGAGTAGACCGGTTGATTTCTTTCTTTCAGATTGTGAAGATTTGCAGTCTCAGCTGTTTGATACGCCAGATTCATCTTGAACAGACGAACTTTGATAACTTGCAGAAGCAGTCGCGCATTCATGAAGCCTATGCCTTCATGAATGAACACATGTGCGAAAATATTGGTATTGAGGATGTATCACAGCGAATGAATATGAGTAAGACATCATTTTGCAATTTCTTTAAGCGGGCTACAGGCAAGACGTTTACCTTTGCGCTCAATGAAATGCGCATTAACCGGGCAGCCATGCTCTTGACAAACAATACAGATTTAAGTGTGGCGGATATAGCATATAGTGTTGGTTTTAATTCTCCGTCAAGATTTTCACACTTGTTCCGTAAGATGCGAGGAAAAGCACCTAAGAGTTATAGATAGTGGATTATAAACCGTAAAAGCTTCGGCATAATCTTATCATCGGATTTCCTCTTCTTCTATCAGTTTTCCAATGTGTATCATGTGAATAAAAAAAGCGGAACCATTCGTTGCTTATTTTATTCTGGGGTACCGCCAAGCACCTTGTCTGTAAATAAGTACGAACAGTTCACGCCACATGACGTGAACTCTCACCTATACTTATTCTCACAGAGTTCAATCTGGCGGTTTTCAGCATAGAGAATAAGATCTAAAAGCACAAAAATAGGAGAATACTCCCGAAGAAATATTCTCCTTATAAAAAAGTAACTGAAATTACTTGTTGAGTGCAGTAGCTACGTCAACGGCGCAAGCTACGGTGCAACCTACCATCGGGTTGTTGCCGATACCCAGGAAGCCCATCATCTCTACGTGAGCAGGCACTGAAGATGAACCGGCGAACTGAGCGTCGGAGTGCATGCGGCCCATTGTGTCGGTCATACCGTAGGAAGCGGGACCTGCAGCCATGTTGTCCGGGTGAAGTGTACGTCCTGTACCACCACCGCTGGCTACAGAGAAGTAGGGCTTGCCTGCCAGTACACGTTCCTTCTTGTATGTACCTGCAACAGGATGCTGGAAGCGGGTGGGGTTGGTAGAGTTACCTGTGATAGATACGTCAACGCCCTCTTTCCACATGATGGCTACACCTTCACGTACGTCATCGGCACCGTAGCATTTTACCTTGGCACGAGGACCGTCGCTGTAAGCGATTTCACGAACCACCTTCAGCTCACCGCTGTAGTAGTCGAACTGAGTCTGTACGTATGTGAAACCGTTGATACGTGAGATGATTTGTGCGGCATCCTTGCCCAAACCGTTCAGAATGCAACGCAGAGGCTCTTTACGTACCTTGTCGGCCTTGGCGGCAATCTTGATGGCACCTTCGGCAGCGGCAAATGACTCGTGACCGGCCAGGAAAGCAAAGCACTTCGTCTCTTCGCGCAGCAGCATGGCAGCCAGGTTACCGTGACCCAAACCTACCTTACGGTCGTCGGCAACAGAGCCGGGGATGCAGAATGATTGCAGGCCGATACCGATGGCTTCGGCAGCTTCGGCAGCATTCTTGCAGCCCTTCTTGATGGCGATGGCGCAACCTACAACATACGCCCACTTCGCGTTCTCGAAGCAGATGGGCTGAGTTTCTTCACACGTCTTGTAAGGATCAAGACCATACTGGTCGCAGATGGCGTTGGCTTCTTCGATGTCTTTGATACCGTTGGCATTCAGGGCAGCGAGAATCTGCTTGATACGACGGTCTTGGCTTTCAAATTTCACTTCTCTTATCATAATGTCTATCCTCCATCTTTTATTCTTGACGCGGGTCAATGTGTTTAACTGCACCTTGCTCGGCAGTGAAGCGGCCGTATGTACCGGTCACCTTCTTCAGTGCTTCGTTGGCATCAGTGCCTTTCTTGATCTCATCCATGAACTTGCCCAGGTGGACGAATTCATAACCGCAGATTTCGTCGTTCTTGTCAAGGGCGATGGTCTTGATGTAACCTTCAGCCATTTCCAGGTAACGAGAGCCCTTGGCCAATGTACCATACAATGTACCTACCTGGCTACGCAGACCCTTACCGAGGTCTTCGAGGCCGGCACCAATCATCAGACCGCCTTCAGAGAAAGCTGACTGCGTACGGCCGTAAACAATCTGGAGGAAGAGTTCACGCATAGCGGTGTTGATGGCGTCGCATACAAGGTCTGTATTCAAAGCCTCAAGAATCGTCTTGCCCGGCAGGATTTCAGAAGCCATGGCAGCAGAGTGAGTCATACCGGAGCAGCCGATGGTCTCGACCAATGCTTCCTGAATGACACCCTCCTTCACGTTGAGGGTCAGTTTACAAGCACCTTGCTGGGGAGCACACCAACCGATACCGTGTGTCAAACCAGAGATGTCTACAATTTCTTTCGCTTTTACCCATTTACCTTCTTCGGGAATAGGAGCCGGTCCATGATTAGGACCCTTCTTTACAACACACATGTGTTCCACTTCGTGTGAATAAGTCATAATTAGCTCTTTTTTAAATGATATAAATTAATAAAACGGATTTCCACTTCCTGAAATCGGTGACAAAGTTACTTTTTTTTCTGCGTATTGACAACCCTCGGCTTTGACTTTTTTGGAAATTAATGCATGGATTCCCTAAAATAAGAAAAGGTATCACGGGTTTTCTGCGTAAATGTACAGAGAATGTAAAGTGGAGTTTGCAGAAGTTCGGGATAGCTAAAGCAGAAGTGAGGATTTTGTGACAGTCTTTAAATATTTTCATCCTCTCATTTGCATATATTCTGAAAAAGAGCGAAATTTGCAACACTTTTAGAATACTAACACCTTTAAATAGTTAAGAGAAATGACGAAAAGTGCATTGCAAATCGCACGGGCTGCCTATCAGCCCAAACTTCCGAAAGCATTGAAAAGCAACGTGAAAGCCGTTGCCGGTGCCGCTACGCAGTCAGTAGCCGATCAGGAAGATATCAAGAAACTGTTCCCCAACACCTATGGTATGCCTCTTATCAAGTTTGAGGCAACGGACGAAGCTGTCAGCTTCCCTCCCATGAATGTGGGCGTTATCTTGTCAGGAGGTCAGGCTCCCGGCGGACACAATGTGATTTCCGGTCTGTTTGACGGTATCAAAAAGCTGAATCCCGAAAGCCGCCTGTATGGATTCATTCTGGGTCCTGGTGGCTTGGTTGACCATAATTATATGGAGCTGACGGCTGATATCATTGACGAATATCGCAATACCGGCGGTTTTGACATCATCGGCTCCGGCCGTACGAAGCTGGAGAAGGAAGAGCAGTTCGAGAAGGGATATGAAATTCTGAAGGAGCTGAACATCAAGGCGCTGGTCATCATCGGCGGTGACGACTCCAATACCAATGCCTGCGTGCTGGCTGAATACTATGCTGCCAAGAATTACGGTGTACAGGTTATCGGATGCCCCAAGACCATTGACGGCGACCTGAAGAACGAGATGATAGAGACTTCGTTCGGATTTGACACGGCGTGCAAGACTTATTCTGAGGTCATCGGTAACATCCAACGCGACTGTAACTCGGCCCGCAAGTACTGGCACTTCATCAAGCTGATGGGACGTTCGGCCAGCCATATCGCTTTGGAGTGTGCGCTGCAGGTACAACCGAACATCTGCATCGTATCTGAAGAGGTAGAGGCCAAGAACATGTCTTTGGACGATGTGGTGACTTACATCGCTCAGGCTGTTGCCAACCGTGCCGCTCAAGGCAATAACTTCGGTACCGTGCTGATTCCCGAGGGCTTGATTGAGTTCATTCCTGCTATGAAGCGTCTGATTGCCGAACTGAATGACTTCCTGGCAGCCAATGCCGAAGAGTTTGCTCAGATTAAGAAGTCGGCACAGCGTGACTACATCATCCGTAAGCTCTCTCCCGAGAACTCTGCCATCTATGCCAGCTTGCCCGAAGGCGTTGCCCGCCAGCTGACACTGGATCGCGACCCGCACGGCAACGTTCAGGTTTCCTTGATTGAGACAGAGAAGCTGCTCTCTGAAATGGTGGCTACCAAGCTGGCTGCTTGGAAGGAAGAGGGTAAGTTTGTAGGCAAGTTTGCTGCCCAGCACCACTTCTTCGGTTACGAAGGCCGCTGCGCTGCTCCCTCTAACTTCGATGCCGACTACTGCTACTCACTGGGTTATACAGCATCTGCCCTGATTGCTAACGGCAAGACCGGCTATATGTCTTCCGTCCGCAACACGACAGCTCCTGCTGACGAGTGGATTTCTGGCGGTGTGCCTATCACCATGATGATGAACATGGAACGTCGTCACGGCGAGATGAAGCCCGTAATCCAGAAGGCTTTGGTGAAACTGGATGGCGCTCCCTTCAAGGCATTTGCCGCTCAGCGCGATCAGTGGGCTATCGAAACAGCTTATGTCTATCCGGGTCCCATTCAGTACTTCGGTCCTACAGAAGTGTGTGACCAGCCGACCAAGACCTTGCAGTTGGAACAGGCAAAATAATGATGCTGCTGGTTTGAAAATTAATATCTGATAATAAGAAAGGTAAGGATGCTCTTGTGTCCTTACCTTCTTTCATATTCTCATGGTACCTGTAAAAAATGTCTCCCGACGTAGCAAGCCGACAAGCAGCCGTCGTCCTGCCGCACCTGCACGGCGTGCCAAGAAGACACCGCCGGTGCGTGTGATGCCGGCATGGATGCGTCGCGTGTTGGTTGTGCTGGTTGTCCTTCTCTTTTCCGCCGGTTTCTACTGGTTCTGCATTCATCCCTATTCCTATCGCTGGAAGCCCTGCTACGGCATGAAGGGGTATGGAGTTTGCCTGCCTTGTACCTATGATGTGCATGGCATTGACATCTCGCACTACCAGGGACGGGTGGATTGGGCCTCTTTGGCACGGAACAAGACCGGACGGTTCCCTCTTTGCTTCATCTTTATGAAGGCTACAGAAGGGGGTGACCTGGCTGACGGCGTTTTTGCAGAGAACTTTGCTGCGGCACGTGACCATGGATTCTTGCGGGGAGCCTATCATTACTATGTGCCTTCTACCGATGCTGTCAAGCAAGCCGACTTCTTCATTCAGAATGTTCGTCTGGAAGAGGGAGACTTGCCGCCGGTGTTGGATGTGGAGACCGTAGGACGCCAGTCGGATGCAGAACTGCAACGGGGTGTCAAGACTTGGCTCGACCGGGTAGAGCATCATTATGGCATCAAGCCCATTCTCTATACCTCGTATAAGTTCAAGATGCGCTATCTCAGCGATTCCCTGTTTAATGACTATCCCTATTGGATAGCTCACTATTACGTTGACTCTGTCCGTTATCAGGGGAAATGGCACTTCTGGCAGCATACCGATGTGGGTACGGTATCTGGCATCAAGGAGCAGGTCGATTTGGATGTATTCAACGGCTCTCTGGAAGAGCTGATGGCACTCACGCTCCGAAAATAGGCAGTTTGTTCCTTGTCTTTGTACTGTTTCTGAATTTTTTGCTTATTTTTGTCACACAAAAACAGGATTCGCTCAGGTGACGGGCGAATGATGTGAGTCACCTGCGTGAAATACGTATAAACTTCCAAACACGAAAGATATGATTCTGATAATTGACGATGACAGTGCCGTACGCTCCTCGCTCAGTTTCATGCTGAAACGGGCGGGCTACGAGGTAATGGCGGTGCCTGGTCCTCGTGAAGCCATGGAGGTGGTTCGTTCCGAATCTCCCTCCTTGTTGCTGATGGACATGAACTTCACGCTTTCCACCACCGGCGAAGAGGGACTTACACTGCTGAAGCAGGTGAAAATTTTTCGTCCGGATGTACCTGTCATCCTGATGACTGCGTGGGGAAGCATACAGCTGGCTGTGCAGGGTATGCAGGCCGGTGCATTCGACTTCATCACCAAGCCATGGAACAATGCGGCGCTGTTGCAGCGGATTGAAACCGCACTGGAGCTGACCCGTACTCCCAAATCTGAATCGGAGGGTGACCTGACGACCTCCCTTCGCCGCAGTCACATCATCGGACGCTCGCAAGGGTTGCAGGAGGTACTCAACACGGTAGCCCGTGTGGCTCGCACAAATGCATCGGTACTCATTACCGGCGAGAGCGGTACCGGTAAGGAACTGATAGCCGAGGCACTGCATGTCAACAGTCAGCGGAGCAGTCAATCCTTTGTCAAGGTGAATCTGGGCGGCATCTCGCAAAGCCTTTTTGAAAGTGAGATGTTCGGTCATAAAAAGGGAGCCTTTACCGATGCCACGTCCGACCGTGTGGGGCGTTTCGAATTGGCTAACAAAGGTACCATCTTTCTGGATGAAATAGGCGACCTCGACCTGGCTTGTCAGGTCAAGCTGCTTCGGGTGCTTCAGGACCAGACCTTTGAGGTGCTGGGTGACAGCCGTCCTCGTAAGGTCGATGTCCGGGTCGTATCAGCCACCAATGCCGATTTGCGTCAGATGGTAGCCGACCGCTCCTTCCGGGAAGACCTCTATTACCGCATCAATCTGATTACGGTGAAGCTGCCGGCTTTGCGTGAACGCCGGGAAGACATCCCCCTGCTGGTTCGCCATTTTGCCGACCGCCTCTCTGATGCCAACGGCCTGCCGCGCGTTGATTTCTCTGCCGAGGCTCTGAACTTCCTCTCTCGTCTGCCCTATCCGGGCAACATACGTGAGTTGAAGAATCTGGTGGAGCGTACCATGCTGGTCAGCGGCAAACGGTTGTTGGATGCTTCGGATTTCGATGCCCAATATCTGCGTCACGACGATGTTGCGGTTGATGCCTCCTCTTTGGCCGGCTTGACGCTTGACGAGGTGGAACGACGCACCATCTTGCAGGCACTTGACAAGTACAAGGGCAACCTCAGCCAAGTGGCGGTGGCATTGGGTATCAGCCGGGCCGCCCTCTATCGCAGGTTGGAGAAGTATAACATACAAGTCGCAGTGCCTTGAGTCGTTACCGACCGGGGCCGTAACCCATAACCGTTCATAGTGCCGTGCGAGTCAAGTCATTGTTTTTCCTGTTGGTGCTCCTGCTGTTCTTCTTGGGCGGGGTGCTGCTCTATGTCTTTTGGGATTCTCTGTCGGCGAATGTCTTTCTGCTGGAGGGAATCATCCTCTTTATCCTGCTCTATCTGGTGGTGCTCTACCGCCGGATTCTGAAGCCGATGGACATCATTGGCAATGGTATGGACCTGCTGCGTGAGCAAGATTTCAGCAGCCGTCTCAGTACGGTCGGCCAATACGAATCCGACCGGCTGGTGGGCATCTTCAACCGCATGATGGACCAATTGAAGTACGAGCGTCTGCGCCTTCGCGAGCAGAATCACTTCCTCGACTTGCTCATCAATGCCTCGCCGATGGGGGTTGTCATTACGACGCTCGACGGCGAACTCTCCCAACTGAATCCGATGGCGTTGAAGATTATGGGTGTCCGGATGGATGATGTGTTGGGCAAGCGGCTGGATCAGATTGATTCACCCATTGCAGCAGGATTGGCAGCCATCCCGAAAGACAAGAGCCAAGTGATACGTCTGAATGATGCGAACATCTACAAATGTTCCCACTCCACCTTTGTCGATCGGGGCTTCGGCCATCCCTTCTATCTGATTGAACGGATGACGGAGGAGGTGATGTTGGCAGAAAAGAGAGCCTATGAGAAGGTGATACGCATGATTGCCCATGAAGTGAATAATACCACGGCCGGCATTACCTCTACATTGGATACGTTGGGCGAGGCCCTCTCAACCGAGCCAGGCATGGAAGATGTGTGCGAAGTGATGAATGTCTGCACCGAACGTTGCTTTTCCATGAGCCGCTTCATCACCCGTTTTGCCGATGTGGTGAAGATTCCACAACCCTCACTTGCACCTGTCCGGCTCAATGACTTGGCTCAGATAAGCAAACGCTTCATGGAGGGCATGTGCAATGACCATCAAGTACGACTGCGCCTGGAGTGTGACCCGGAGGTCGGCAACGTCAAAATGGATATCACGCTCATGGAACAGGTGATGGTCAATATCATCAAGAATGCGGTCGAGAGCATATCGGGTGCCGCTGTGGATGCTGTTCCGACAAATGGAGCAGGGGAGAGCGTTTCTCAGGGTGAGATTGTGATTCGCACCGTTTCTCCTGCCATCATTGAAGTGGCCGACAACGGATCGGGTATCAGCAAGGAGGCAGAAGCCCGCCTTTTTACCCCTTTCTACTCCTCCAAGCCCCACGGACAGGGTATCGGACTCATGTTCATACGCGAGGTGTTGAGCCGGCATGGATGTTCCTTCTCCTTGCGGACCGGTGACGACGGATGGACCCGTTTCCGCATCCTCTTTTCATAAGGTATTGGTGGTGCGAAGGCTTCGGTTTTTTACCATTTTCATGCCAATTCTGCACGATAAAACCCTCGCTTGGCCTTTATTTAACGTAAATATTGCTAATAGAACATTAAATCGGCCAAAAAGAATAGTTCTCTTTGGCCGAAATGTCATAAATTTGAGCAATTTTTTAAACTCTAAATAAAAATAATGGCAATGAAAGAGAACATTCAACCGGCAACCGGGCGTCTAGGCGTATTGGTAGTCGGTGTAGGTGGTGCGGTGGCTACTACCTTAATCACAGGAACACTGGCAGCTCGAAAAGGGATGGCGAAACCTATCGGCTCCATTGCTCAACTGGCCACCATGCGTATGCAGGACGGTAAGGAACATCTGATTAAAGAGGTTGTTCCTATAGCAGACTTGAACGACATTGTATTTGGCGGATGGGATATTTTCCCTGACAATGCGTACGAGGCTGCCATGTATGCCGAAGTTTTGAAAGAGAAAGATTTGAATTTGGTCAAGGACGAGTTGCAGGCCATCCGGCCCATGACAGCTGCATTTGACCACAATTTTGCGAAGCGTCTGAACGGAACACACATCAAGCAGGCTGCCACCCGTTGGGATATGGTAGAGCAGTTGCGTGAGGATATCCGTCAATTCAAGGCTGCGAACGGGTGTGCCCGCATCGTGGTACTTTGGGCTGCTTCTACTGAAATCTTCATCCCTATGGCCGAAGAGCACCGCTCGTTGGCTGCTTTGGAGCAGGCCATGAAGGAGAACAAGACCGAAGTCATCTCGCCCAGCATGTGCTATGCGTATGCGGCAATTGCAGAAGGAGCACCGTTCATAATGGGAGCACCTAATCTTTGTGTGGACATCCCCGCTATGTGGGAGTTCGCCAAGGCCAAGCAGGTACCCATTGCCGGTAAGGATTTCAAGAGCGGTCAGACGTTGATGAAGACTGTTCTGGCTCCGATGTTCAAGACCCGTATGTTGGGTGTGAGCGGTTGGTTCTCTACCAACATCTTGGGTAACCGTGATGGTGAGGTACTTGACCAGCCGGAGAATTTCAAGACGAAGGAGGTCAGCAAACTCTCCGTCATCGAGAACATCTTCGAGCCTGAGAAGTATCCCGACCTCTATGGCAATGTCTATCACAAGGTACGCATCAACTATTATCCGCCACGTAAAGATAACAAGGAAGCCTGGGATAACATTGACATCTTCGGATGGATGGGTTATCCGATGGAGATTAAGGTGAATTTCCTGTGCCGCGATTCGATTCTGGCAGCGCCTATCGCACTTGACCTGGTCCTTTTCAGTGACCTCGCCTTGCGTGCCGGCATGAGTGGCATCCAGACATGGTTGTCGTTCTTCTGCAAGAGTCCGATGCACGACTTCGAGCATCAGCCGGTACACGATCTGTTCCAACAGTGGCGCATGGTGAAAGAGACCCTGCGCGGCATGGTGGGTGAAACAGCACCGAGCTATTTGGATTAATTTGTAATGAAAGAATGAAATACGCATTGATTGCAGCAGGACAAGGCTCTCGTCTTGTCTCGGAGGGAATCAAGGTTCCCAAACCCTTGGTCCAGGTAGGAGGAAAGCCTCTGCTGGCCAGGCTATTTCAGTTGTTTATTGATAATGATGCAGAGTCTATCTGCATCATTATCAATGAAGAGATGCCCGAAGTGCGGAGCTTCCTTGAGAAGCTTCACTTGCCCGTACCTTTGCAGGTGGTGGTCAAGAGCACTCCGGACTCTTTTCATAGTTTTTGTGAGTTGATGCCCTATTTGCAAGGGCAAGGTAAGTTCTGTCTGACCACGGTGGACCCCATCTTCCGCGATGCCGAGTTTGCCGAGTACATCCGTGCCTTCAATACCGACAGCCGGCACGATGCGCTGATGGCGGTGACAGATTATATTGATGATGAACGTCCGCTCTACGTGAAGACCGATGCGGACCTCCGTGTCACAGGTTATGCCAACGAATCCTATCCCGGGGCACGTTATATTTCAGGTGGCGTGTACTGTATGAACCAGTGCGCGCTCTCTTTATTGCCGAAAGCCAGAGAGGCCGGCGTGTCTCGTATGCGTGGTTTCCAGCAATATCTGGTGGAATCGGGATTGAAGGTTCACGCCTATCCCTTCACCAAGATTATCGACATAGATCATGCCGGTGATGTTATAAAAGCTGAACATTTTTTAGAAGAATATATCGACAATAAATGAAACAGACATTTACATTTGCAGGAATACAGCGTTATTCCTCCTTCTCACCGAACCATGTTGGAAACGACTCCGCTATCTTTTCGGCAGCCGCCCGCTATTTGAAGGAGCATGGTCATCAAGTGGTTTTATATACGGAACAGGAATTCTTGTCTGATTCGCTGAATGGCGAGAAATTTGTATTCACCATGATGCGTAGCAAGGCCTCTGTACGCAAGCTCCAGAAGTTGGAGAAGCAGGGAGTCATATCGGTCAACTCCGGTCGTGCCATCGAGAACTGTACGCGCGAGCAGATGACCACCTTGCTCATAGACAACCACATAGCACATCCTCGTAGTTTGATTTGTGATACACTGGACGGTGTGCCCGAGGCCTTTTGCAGGGCTACATTCGAGCCTTGCTGGGTGAAGCGGGCCGATTTTCATGCCATCCATCGCGAAGACGTCACCTTTGTACGTACTGTTGACGAGTTGCGTGGAGTGATGGCGGAGTATGCCTTGCGTGGCATCAGTCGGGTAGTGATTAACGAGCACCTGAAGGGCGATTTGGTCAAGTTCTACGGTGTGTCGGGCAGCGATTTCTTCTATTGGTTCTATCCACAGGAGGGCAATCACAGCAAATTTGGTTTGGAAGCTATCAACGGCGAGCCCAAGGGCATCTTGTTCAACGAAGATGCGTTGCGTCATCTCTGTGACGAAGCGGCCCGTGTGTTGGGCGTGCAGGTTTATGGCGGTGACTGCATTGTCTCGCCTGACGGCACCATCCGCATCATTGATTTCAATGACTGGCCCAGCTTTGCCCCATGTCGTCAGGAGGCGGCCAAGGCCATCGGTCAGGTCATTTTGGATACAGCAGAGCGGGGAGGGTTATGAGTAGACAGACAACAAACGAAGCCCTGCAAGCTACGCTGAAGTCAGCAGATACCGAGGAGTGGATAGATTTGCTCTTCTATCGCCCCATCGGCTACCGCTGGGCACTTTTCTTCCGTTGGCTGGGAGTCACGCCCAATGTCATCACCGTCCTCTCCATCTTCCTGGGGGTAGCGGCCGGTGTTTTTTTCTATTATGATGATTTGTGGCTCAATGTCGTAGGCATGTGCCTGCTGGTGTGGGCCAATATGTACGATAGCACCGACGGCCAGTTGGCGCGGATGACGGGGCAGAAGTCTGAAATCGGACGTATCTTGGATGGGGTATCGGGCGACTTTTGGTTCATCTCCATCTACTTTGCCCTTTGCTTCCGTTTGCACGCTTCGTGGGGAATCTGGATTTGGTTGCTGGCTATGGCGGCCGGATTTTCTCATAGCAAGCAGGCGGCCATGGCCGACTACTACCGCAACATCCATCTCTTCTTTCTGAAGGGAAAGGCCGGTAGCGAGCTCGACAACTCCGTTCAGCAGCAGGAGATATACCTTTCACTCACGTGGAGGCATCATTTCGTCAAGAAGCTTTTTCTGTGGTTTTATGTCGGCTATACCCGCTCGCAGGAGGGTTTCTCGCCCCGCTTTCAGGCTCTGTTTGCAGCCTTGCGCCGTACGTATGGCGAGCATTTTCCACAGTCGGTGCGCGACCGCTTCCGTCAGGGCAGCCTTCCGTTGATGAAGTATACCAACACGCTGTCGTTCAACACACGTGTCTTTGTCCTTTTTGTCTCGTTGTTCATCAACCAGCCATGGATTTATTTTGTGTTTGAACTGACCGTGCTGAACGCCCTGCTGGTTTATATGATTGTGCGCCACGAGTCGTTGAGCCGTACCATGTTATCCACCCTTTGAATCTCCGTTGTATGAGCAGTCGTTTCCGCAACATCTTTCTCTTTTTCGGCATCGCGGCAGTGGTAGTCATGCTGCTTACGTTTGATGTCTCTTATGAGGAACTTTGGAGTAATCTGCGCCGAGCCGGCGGTTATCTTCCGCTGGTGCTGTTGTTGTGGCTGGTGATATACTTCATCAATACCTTGTCGTGGTACATCATCCTGCGCAGTGGAGGTCCTGTCCGTCCGCTGCCTTTTCTGCGCCTCTACAAGTATACGGTTACCGGATTTGCTCTCAACTACGTCACGCCCGTTGGGTTGATGGGAGGCGAACCATATCGCATCATGGAACTTACCCCCTATGTCGGTGTCGAGCGTGCCACCTCTTCCGTCATTCTGTACGTCATGATGCACATCTTCTCCCATTTCCTCTTTTGGCTGAGTTCGGTAGTGCTCTACCTGCTTTTCTATCCCCTGACATGGGAGATGGGTATTGTACTGGGCTTCATCGCCCTCTTTTGTCTGGTGGTAGGCACCCTTTTTGTGAAGGGCTATCGGCACGGTATGGCTGTGGCTTGTGTGCGTATTGGCACCAAGCTCCCTTTTCTCAAGCGGTGGGCCATCCGCTTCTCTGAAAAGCAGAAGGAGAAGCTGGAGAACATCGACAAGCAGATAGCTCTGCTTCATCAGCAGCGTCGCAGCACATTTTATACCTCTTTGTTGCTTGAGTATCTGGCGCGTGTCGTGGGGGCATTAGAAGTATGGCTGATTCTGAATGTGCTTACTACTGATGTCAGTTTCATGAACTGTATACTGATATATGCCTTTTCTTCGCTGCTGGCCAATCTGCTCTTTTTCATGCCGATGCAGTTGGGTGGGCGTGAAGGCGGGTTCGCGTTGGCCGTGGGAGGTCTCTCCCTCTCGGGTGCCTATGGGGTCTATACGGCTCTCATCACCCGTGTGCGTGAGTTGGTATGGATAATGATAGGACTTGTATTAATGAAAATAGGAAATAGAAAGTGATTGATAAAAGTAGCGTCAAGGCCATTGCCTTCGATTTCGGGGGAACGCTCGATTCCCCCTTTCTGCATTGGGCAGAGATTTATATAGAGATGTATGCCCGTCAGTTGGGATTACCCATCGACAGAGAGAACTTCTGGGATTCCTATGTCTACGCTGAGCGTCAGATGGAGGCCCTTCAGCTGGTGCGTCCGTACCACTCTCTGTACGACACCCAGCTCTTCAAGACCCGTCTGCAGTGTGAAAGCCTGATTGAGCGTGGCATCCTGACAGACGATGACTATCACCGTTGCCAGTTGCCGCAGCAAGCCGCCCGCCTTGTTACCGACTACTCTGCAGGCTATGTACAGGCTGCCCAACCGGTGTTGGCGCGTCTTGCCGAATCCTATCAGCTGCTGTTGGTTTCCAACTATTATGGCAATTTGGAGACCATCACCACCGATTTGGGCATCCGTCCGCTCTTCCGTTCAGTCACCGATTCCACTTGTGTAGGCATCCGTAAGCCTGATGCCGCCATTTGGCAACTTGCATTCGACCGGGCCGGTTTCACCTCCTCGCAGATGTTGGTAGTGGGTGATTCTGCCAAGAACGATATTCTGCCGGCCCTCAGTTTGGGATGTCAGGTGGTACAAGGCGTTCCTGCCTCGAAGGAGCTGCCGGCGGATGTCACCGGCATCCGTCAGATTGCCGATCTGCTTGATTTGTTTCTCTGATGCGTAACATGCCTCGTTAGCGGGTAAAGGTGGCGGCTGTCCAGCGGTTCTTCTCCCGATGGTGCGTCAGCTTCAGCCCCAACCTTTCCGCTTCTGCTTGTATGGCCGGCAGGTCTTCTATGTAGAATCCGCTCATCAGCAGTGTGGCGTGCGGGCTCATGCGTGCTACGTAGTAGTGCATGTCATTCAGCAGGATGTTTCGGTTGATGTTGGCAATCACCACGTCAAACGGTCCCTTGGTTGCCAGTGAGGTGGCATTCCCTTGGTGTACCTCTATCTCGTCCGTACCGTTCAGCCCGATGTTCTCCAGCGAGTTGCGTACGCACCATTCGTCAATGTCGATGGCCGTACAATGCGCAGCTCCCCGCATTCGTCCCAGAATGGCCAGTATCGAGGTTCCGCATCCCATATCCAGCAGGTTCACTCCCTCAAGGTTCCTCTCCAGCAGTTCCTCAATAATCAGACTCGTCGTTTCATGATGCCCGGTACCGAAAGCCATTTGCGGGTTGATGACGATGTCATATTCTGCTTTCGGCACATCCTGGTGGAATGTGCTGTGAATCACGCATCGATTTCCGATGACGATAGGTTGGAAGAAGTTCTTTTCCCACTCCTCGTTCCAGTCCTTATCTTCTGCCTCCTGGTAGCTGTACGTCACTGCGGTGTCGGGTATCGGAAATGCCTCCAAAGCCGCTTTCAAGGCTGTCTCGTCAAACTGAGCCTGTTGTACGTAAGCCAACAGCCCTTCTGGCTGTTCTACAAAGCTCTCAAAACCTACCTCTCCCAATACAGCCGAGAGTACATCGTGCATGGTCTCCGTGTCTGGAGTTGTATGAAAGTTGAATTCAAGATATTTCATATTCGTTTAATGATTGAAATTTACTATTCCCATGGATGGTTGTACGAACTATTGCACGTTGTGCGTAAGTTGGCAGCTTGCTCATCATGATTTTGTAATCTCTCCCGCCAGGTCCGAACTCATCCGATAGCGTATCTCTGGAATGCTTAGCTCGTGTCCAAGCAGGAACATCAGTTTCGTTACCGCACATTCGGGTGTGCTGTCGTACCCGCTTACAACGCCTGCCTGCAGCAGTTGAAGGCTGGTTTCGTATCGTCCCATCTCTACGGCTCCGCTTTGGCATTGCGTGATGTTCACTATCACGATGCCCCGCTCGGATGCTTCTGTGAGTTGGCGTGTCAGCCACTCCTTCTGCGGTGCGTTGCCCGATCCGAATGTCTTCAGCACTACCGCTTTCAGCCCCGGTACATGCAGCACCGAGTGTATGATGCTCTCCTGTATGCCGGGGAAGAGTGTCAGCATCACCACGTTTGTGTCGAACACATAGTGCGGTTTCATCGGTCGGGTAGGGTCGGGCCTTCTGATCAGATGCTCGTTGAATCGGATGTGGATGCCCGCTTTGGCCAATGCCGGATAGTTAAACGAACGGAATGCGTTGAAGTTCTCTGCATTAATCTTTGTTGTCCGGTTTCCGCGCATCAGTTCGTTTTCAAAGAAGATGCAGACCTCCGGCACCATCGGGCTTCCATCTTCCCGTTTGGCAGCGGCTATCTCGATGGCGGTAATCAGGTTCTCTTTACCGTCTGTCCGCAGTGTGCCGATGGGCAGCTGCGAACCTGTCAGAATCACCGGTTTGCCCAGATTCTCCAGCATGAAGCTGAGGGCCGATGCCGTATAGGCCATTGTATCCGTTCCGTGCAGGATGACGAAACCGTCAAAGTTGTCATAGTTGTAATTGATGATCTTTACAATTTTGGCCCAGCATGAAGGTTCCATATCCGACGAGTCGATAGGGGGGTCGAACTGATACGTAGAGATGCGGTAGTTGAATCTCTTCAGTTCGGGTACGTGTTTCAGCAGGTGGTCGAAGTTGAAGTTCTCCAATGCACCTGTTTCGGGATTCTCTATCATCCCGATGGTGCCGCCGGTGTAAATCAGAAGTACAGAAGGACAATCGGTTGTCATAATGTCAGATTTTTCTATGTTATTCCGCTGCAAATATAGGTAGAAAAAGTGAAAATGAAAGTATATCAGTGAAAGAAACTGCATTTTTCATCTCAGGCGATTTTCTTTTCAGGTGTTGCCGGACAGATTCGTGCAGGCAAGCTACAAAAAACAGCCGTACTTGTATAAAATGGTTTCTGATATGCTGTGCAATTGCGGATAAATGTATATATTTGCGCTGTTTTCCCAGATTCATTGTCCGAGAGAGTTCATGAATGTATTTGTTGGTAAAACACGACATATGTTTCGAGGGAAAAACTACTGTGTGTAACTTATAAATTGATTGGAAACCGATTCGTCGGATAAACGTTGTCTGCGCCTATGAAGATATTTCGTTCGAATACGCTTTATATCGTATGTCTGCTTGCTATTGGAATGCTTGCAGGTATCCTGGCGACTTGCCAGCACACGTACAACTATCGTGTGATGGTGATTCATTCGTTCGGTAGAAATTTCCCTAATTATCCTGAGTTCAACCGTCTTATCGAGTCGGAGTTCAACCGGCAGGGAGAACCTGTAGCACTGACTTTTCACTACCTGGACAGCGAAAAACGCAACCACCCCGAGGAAACTACTTTTATCCGTGAATTGTTGGACGGTGTTGCTCCCGATAAGATGCCCGACCTGATTATCTCAGTGGGCGATCAAGCCACTTATTCGTTGCTGGTACATGACCATCCCCTCATTCATCGGGTACCTGTCGTCTTTATTGGAGTAGAGTTTCCTAATCAGAGTATACTGGCTCGGTACAACAACGTGACAGGCGTTACAGATTCACTTGATGTGTTGGAAAATCTCAAGGTGGTACGTGAAGTCATCGGCGAGCGTCATCTCTTCACATTGATGGAACAGCGCGTACTGGACAAAAAAATGTTGGCGGAGTGTAACAAGCAGCTGGACGGTGTGCCTTACGTACTTAATAATTTGGAGTGGAAAAATACGATGTTCGCTGTCCGAAACACTCCCGACAGCATCTTTACCCTGACTTCTCTTTCCATCCGTAGCGGACAGAGTAATACTGCCATGAAAGAGAGCAACGAAGAGGTGACTTCGCAGTTGGGCGACGAGAACTTCTTTTTCATGATGCGCAATGATCAACCCCTCTACTACCTGCAGCTGAAGTCGGACGGATTCTCCAACGCCATGCTTAATTTCACCAACAAAGAGCAGTTTACGGCCACTTACCATTACTTCGGTTCCAATCAGGGCGGCTTCGTGGCCGGTTACTTCTCGCCCATGAAGTATCAGGCAGCCGATGGCGTGGCTATAGCCATCCGCGTGTTGAGGGGTGAAGATCCTTCGACTATTCCCCTACATAACAGCCGTAAGGGACATTACATCGACTGGGTCAACTATCGATTGCATAGCGACTTGCCCATTGACTCCATCCCTGCCAAGTACGAGCTGGTGCGAGACTCCTTTAGCGACCATTATCCTCACCTGGCCGTCTGGCTCTACTCCATTGGTGGCGGGTTGGTCGCGCTGCTCATCCTCTTCCTACTCTTCGTCAATCTGCGTGAACGTCGCCACAAACGGCGTATCATCCGTCAGTCGCTTGAAGAGCGAAAAATGTTGAAGATGGCGTTGCAGAACAGCCAGGCATTTGCCTGGAAGCAACGGGGCGATGAGATTACGCTGGAGGAGGACTTCTGGCTCTTCTTGCGCCAGCAGCCGCATCACATCTGTATGCAAGACTTTGCCCAATATATCCATCCCGATACCCGTGCCGCCTATCTGGACGAAGTGGATGCTCTGATGAACGGACGTTCGAGCCTCATAGAGGTGCAGTGCGACTTCAGTCAGACAGGAAAGTATGAGTGGTGGCAGATACGCGCCAACCATCTGATGAAATCCAATAAGGAACATACCTATAGCTACGGCATCATACTGAATATCGAAGGCATCAAGCAACGCGAGGAGGAGTTGATTCGTGCCCGCAAGTTGGCCGAGCAGGCTGAACTGAAAGAGGCCTTTTTGGCCAACATGAGTCACGAAATACGTACACCGCTCAATGCCATCGTGGGCTTCAGCAATATTCTGGCCACTCCCGGCATGGGGTTGGAGGACGCAGAGAAAGAGGAGATGATGGCCACCATCAACAAGAACAACGACCTGTTGCTGAAGTTGGTGAACGATGTGATTGACCTGTCGCGCATCGAATCGGGTCACATCATACTCCATCCGCAACCTTGTGCTTTGGATGCACTGATGGAGTGCATCTACCAAAGTTTCTACGTACAGGCTCCCCCTCACCTTCGGTATGAACTGCTGAGGGGAGAAGCCGGCCTCACCATTTTGGGCGACGACGGTCGCATCCAGCAGGTGCTGATGAACTTCCTGACCAATGCGGCCAAATGTACGCCGCAGGGATTCATCCACTTGGGCTGGCAATTGTCTGAACAGGGCGATGAGGTAGAGCTGTATGTGGAAGACAGCGGCGTGGGTATGACGGAAGAACAGCAGCTCATGGTGTTCCAACGTTTCTATAAGACCGACGAGTTCCGCCAGGGCAGCGGCTTGGGCCTCTCCATCTGCAAGGCCGTAGCCGAGAAGCTGGGGGCACGCATCACTCTGCAGTCGGCTCCGCAGCAAGGAAGCCGCTTCTCGCTTTGGGTGAAACGGCTGGCTGCTGCTTGCTCTGATACCTCTATTTGAGTTCGGGAACCTCCAGCATCCGAGTGTCGGGGAAGTGCTTCTGCAGGTAGGTACGAATGTAATGCATCGTATCTTCTTGGATGGTCTTGTCCTCCACAGTGGGATAGAGGTTGTAGAGCACCGTATGCAAGGAGATGGAACGCTGCCGGATGGCTTCCAGCGCAAGCAAGGTGTGGTTGATGCTGCCCAGACGGCCGGAGGTGACAAAGAGCAGCGGGTAGCGATGGTCGGCTATATAGTCGATGGTGAGGTACTCCTCCGTGAGCGGAACCATCAACCCGCCGGCCCCCTCCACCAATACGATGTCGTAGCGCCGGGCCAGTTCGTCAGTGGCTTGCTCTATCTTCTGAAAGTCGATGGGACGGTGGTCGATGCGTGCGGCCAGGTGGGGCGAACAGGGATAGCTGAATATTTCGGGCATGGTGAGGCCTTCACGGTCTTCGGGCAGATAGCCGCTGCCCATGATGCGGCGGTGCAGGTCGATGTCCTCGCTGTGGCCTACATTGCCCGTCTGTATGAATTTCTGCGTAATGACACGCTTGCCACCTTCGGCCAGTTGACGGGCCAGCCAGGCGGTACAGTAACTCTTTCCGGCATCGGTGTCGATGCCACTGATGAAGTATATTCCATTCTTCATAATGAATCCGATGTTTTTTGTGCGATGATGTATATAGGGTGATAAGTCAGCGCGACCCGTCCGTCGGGCCTGCTGTATCGACGGAGGTATTCGTTGCAGAAGGCTTGCAAGCGGCCGCGTGTCCACACTCGCTTCTCGGTGCCCGTTACACCTGTCTCTTTCAGATGTTTCAGGACAGCTGTCGGATGATCGAAACAGAGGGTTGCCCGCTCTTCTTCGGCATGAAGCAGCCGGAAGTGTGGAGCCAGCATGTCTGTCAGTTCGCTCAGCGAGGGGTAGGTGAGTCCGTTGCCTGTCAGCTGCTTGATTTCTATCAGGTTGTCGGGGCCGAAGGTGCTGAATGCCAACAGGCCTTCCGATGTCAGTGCCTCGTAGCAGTGCCGGAAGAAGGCTTCCGGATGTACGAACCATTGGAGGGTGGAGCAGGAGGTAATCAGCCGGGTATCGCATGGCAGGGGAAGTCCTTCGGCATCGCCTGCCAGAAAGCAGGCGGGAAGGTCGCTGACGCACTCCTCCATCTCGGGGCAGAGGTCGTTCAGCCACAGCTGGTGCGGATGCAGCTGCTGCAGCAACATGCGCGAGTAAACTCCCGTTCCGCATCCTATCTCCACTACCTGCCGGCCATGCTCTTCGCGGCAGTAGGGCTGCAGCAGGCGCAGCATTTTGGCGGCTACCTCACCCTGCACTTTGGCTTCGCGGTTGTAGGTGTTGCGTGCCTGGGCAAACCGTTCGGCAATCAGTCGTTTGTCCATATCTCCTCCAGATAGTGTTTGAAGATGCGTTCCGTGTAGTGTGCTTCGTCCGACAGGCATATTTCGGCACCGGCCTCCTCCCAGGCGCAACGTTGGTTGGCGGGCGGGATGATGCGGTCGTTTGCTCCGATGAAGGCCTCGCGGAAGAAGGAGGGGTCGGGCAGCGGCTGTTGTGCCTCCTCCCGCTGCAAGGTGGCGGCCAGCTCCTCACGCAGCTCCTCCAGCGGGCGGTGCGGGCTTACCTCCAAAAAGCGTCGGAAGGCAGCCGTGTCACTGCACATGCGGCGCAGGAACTTGTGGAGCGAGGCTCCGTTCAGTCCTTCCAGCGTCCCTCGGAAGATGGCTTCGGGGATGCCGCGGCGGTCGTCCATCTGATAAGGCGTGCCGTTCAGGGCGATGGTACGGCCGATGGGCAATGCCAGCGGTGGCACGACCCGTGCCGCTGCCCATACGCCCATGGACCATCCTACGACGTGAATCTCTCGGTAGTTGTCCAGCAGAGAGGGGTCAAATTGCAGCGAACAGTAGTCATAGCAAATCATGTAGTCACTCCCTGCCGGATGATAGTGGCGGAAGGGTGTCTCGTCAGCTCCCCATCCGGCAAAGAAGAGCAGCAGGCGGGGATGATGTTCGTGTATGAGGTACAGTTGTTTCATGTTCTGAGTCTTTAGAGGTTACGTATCAAATCGGCCAGCTGTTCTACCTCCTCCCGACGGATGTCGGCCGTCAGCGAGAAGCGGATGCGTGAGGTCCCTTCGGGTACCGTAGGCGGACGCACGGGCAGTGCATAGAACCCGTGACGCTGCAGCAGCTCGGCACGCAGGATGGTGTCTGCACTGGCCCCTACAATCATCGGCACGATGTGGCTCTGGCTGGGGCAGGTGTAGCCACGCTCCAGCAGTGCCTGCCGAAGCAGCAGGCTGATGGCTGCCAGGTGTTGGCGGAGTGGTTGCATCCGAGCCAGGCGGCGGACGATGAAGAGCGTCCACGCCACATTGACAGGAGGCAGGGCGGTGGTGAAGATGAAGGTGCGCATTTTGTTGACCAGGTATTCGCGGATGGCTTTGCGGCAGACGATATAGGCGCCGGCCGAAGCGGCGGCTTTGCCGAAGGTGCCTACCAGCAAATCGATGTCTGCAATGCACTTCTCCTCCTCGGCAAGTCCCAGCCCATGCGGTCCGCATACGCCGAAGGCATGGGCTTCGTCCACATAGAGCAGCACATGGGGGTATAGGCGTTTCAGCTGTACCAGGGCCGTCAGGTCGGCCTTGTCACCGTCCATGCTGAAGAGGCTTTCGGTGACAATGATAATCTGCCGGTAGGATGCCTGGTGCTGGCTGAGCAGACGCTCCAGTTGCAACAGGTCGTTGTGCCGGTAGCGGATGCAGCGGGCCGGTGAGAGGCGAATTCCGTCAATCAGGCTTGCATGCACCAGCTTGTCAGCCAGGATGAGCGTCTGAGCATCACTGAGGGCAGGTAGGATGCCCGTATTGGCGTGGTAGCCGCTGTTGAATACCAGTGCGGCCTCGGTGCCGAACAGGTGGGCCAGCTCTGCTTCCAGCTCTTCGTAAACGGTGAAGTTGCCGGTGAGCAGGCGTGACGACGACGAGGTGGGCAGAAACGTCTCTGGCGTCAGTGTGGCCAGAAACTCCCGACGAAGGGAGAGGTCGGCCGACAATCCCAGATAGTCGTTGGACGAAAGGTTCAGCATCCGCTGTCCGTTCACCACCACCTCTCTGCCATCGTGTACCATCTGCGGCAGGCGGCGCAGGTTGCTGCTTGCCTCTAAGGTATGCAGCTCCTCTTGTATATGGTCAATTATATTCATGTGCGCATCATTGGTTTTTTACATCTCTTTCACAATCTTCAGCAAGCCGGTAGTGAGTCGGGTCAGCTGTTCGGACGTGATGATAAAGGGCGGCATCAGGTACACCAACCGGCCGAAGGGGCGTACCCAGATGCCCTCTTCCACAAAGCGGCGTTGCATCCATGCCATATCCACCGGCTGCTTGACCTCTATCACGCCGATGGCTCCCAGCACCCGCACATCGGCCACTTGCGGGAAGTGACGGGCGGGAGCCAGTTCGTCACGCAGTTGCCGCTCGATGCGCTTCACCTTGCCTTGCCAGTCGTATTCGGGTGAGGTGAGCAGGCGCACCGAGGCACATGCCACGGCACATGCCAACGGATTGCCCATGAAGGTAGGCCCGTGCATGAAGCAACCCGGCGTGTGGTTGGAAATGCTGTCGGCCACCTCGTTGCTGGCCAGCACGGCCGAGAGGGTCATGTAGCCTCCCGTCAGTGCCTTGCCGATGCACATGATGTCCGGCTCCACCCCTGCGTGCTCCCAGGCAAAGAGCTTGCCTGTGCGTCCGAATCCGGTGGCTATCTCGTCAAAAATCAGCAGCAGCCCATATTCACGGCAGAGCTTGGCTGCCTCGCGCAGGTATTGCGGATGGTAGAACCACATGCCTCCTGCACCCTGCACGATGGGCTCCAGTATCAGTGCTGCCAGCTCGTGGTAGTGTTGCCGGATGGTTTGCTCCAGCGGCAGGATGTCGTCGGGGTTCCATTCGCCGTCGAAGCGTGAACGGGGCTGGGGCACAAAGTGACGTACGGGCAGGGCAGGGCCGAAGAGTGAGTGCATGCCGGTGACAGGGTCGCACACGGACATGGCATTCCACGTGTCGCCATGATAGCCGCTGCGGATGGTGACGAAGTTGTTCTTGTGCGCCAAGGCCGACGCATCGGGAGCCGAGAGGCTCTTGGCATACCAGTATTGGACGGCCATCTTCAAGGCCACCTCTACCGCTACCGAGCCCGAGTCGGCGTAGAATATCTTCTGCATGGAGGGAGGTACCAGCGGCAGCAGCAGTTCGCCCAGACGGATGGCAGGATTGTGCGTCAATCCACCGAACATGACGTGCGACATGCTGTGCAGTTGTTCTTCGGCTGCCCGGTTCAGGACGGGATGGTTGTAGCCGTGCACCGCGCACCACCACGACGACATGCCCTCTACCAGCGTGCGTTCGCCTTGCGGCGCTTGTGGGTCGTCCAGCGTGAGGGTAGCTCCCTGTGCCCGTTTCACTTTGTACACGGGCAGGGGATGGGTGGTGGATGTATAGGGATGCCACAGATGCTCGCGGTCGAAGGCAGACCCGCAGAAGTCGTACCCCGCTTCCTCAATCAGTGCCTTGTCGTCCGACACCTTCGAGCCGAGGGTGGTCAGCAGATCGCCCACGATGGCCGAGTTGATACCTATATATAGTGCACGCTTCACTGCCGCCTGACTGAGTTGCGACCGTCCGCCGGCAAAGCGCAGATAGGCGGTGGGGTTGATGAAGCGGAACAGTGCGATGGTGGTAAGGACCTCTTCTTCGGTAAGTGGAGTCTGATGCTCCAGAGGAGTGCCTGGTATGGGGCTGAGCAAGTTGATGGGGATGGATTGGGTGCCCAGCTGATTTAAGGTGAAGGCAAACTCGATGCGTTGCTCCAACGTCTCACCCATGCCGATGATGCCCCCGCTGCATATCTCCATGCCGGCACGGCGGGCCGCTTCGAGGGTGGCTATCTTTTCTGCTTGCGTATGGGTGGTGCAGAGGGTGGAGAAGTAGGAGGGAGCCGTCTCCAGGTTGCAGTGGTAGCGGGTGATGCCGGCTTCGTGGAGTGCCTGCAATCCGGCTTCGTCCAACAGGCCCAACGAGGCGCACAGATGGATGGACGAGTGACGGCGCATGTGGCGCGTGGTTTCGCAGATCTGCTCCAGTTGCTTGGAGGTGGGTTTGCGGCCGCTGGTTACCAACGAGAAGCGGGCCACGTCCTGCCGCTCGTTGTAAAGTGCCTGTCGCAGACACTCCTCTTTGTCAACCAGGTCATATACATCGGCCTTCGTCTGGTAGTGGGCCGACTGGGCGCACCACTTGCAGTTTTCGGGACAGCGTCCCGACTTGGCGTTGATGATGGAGCACATGTCAAACTCGCGTGAAGCACGGACACGGGTGATGTCATGTGCGGCATCGTAGAGCGCCTCTTTATCGGGTTGGGTGGCCAGCCACAGCGCCTCTTCTTCGCGGATGTCGGCTCCGGCCATCACTTTCTCTTTCAGTTCTTGAATGGTCATATCTTTCAGTCAATAGGTTGTCAGGGTTCATCATGTCCATGTAGAGAGCCTCCTCCTCATTCCGCCGGCCGAGGCGGACGGTGCCCTGCTTCTGCTTGCTCAGCGAGCAGTCGGCCACGTTCTTGCGCAGGCAGCCGATGGTGACGCAACGCCCCATGCTGGCAAAGGCGGCATAGCGCTTGCGGCTCCAGCGGCGGAAACGCAGGGTACGGCGGATAGGAAGGCTCTTTTTCATGACCATGTTACAATCGTTTTTTTTGCGACGCAAATGTAAGGAAAATCTTTGATTAACCCAATGCCTGACGGATATCTTCCAGTAAATCATCCACATCTTCCAGTCCGATGGAGAGGCGGATGGTGGTATCCAGCACATCCATGCTCTCCCTTTGGCTGTCGGTGAATGGGCCGAAGATGGTGCTGGCCGGATGGATGGCCAGCGTCTTGTTGTCGAACAGGTTGGTGGCGCGTACAATCAGCTGCAGGTGGTCGATGAAGCGGAAACAGGCATCGCGGTCGGCCAGATCGATGGTGACCATGGCCCCTGCCGTGGGGCCGAACTGTTCACGTGCCAGCCGGTGGTAAGGATTGTCCTCCAACCCCACATAGTTCACCCGGCAGATGCCCGGCAGCGAGCGCATCTTTCTGGCCAGTTCCAGTGCGTTGGCTGCCTGTATGCGGTAGCGGGCATCCAGCGTCTCCAGTCCCAGCGTGTGCATGTAGGCCACATGAGGCGTCATGTAAGCCCCCAGATTGAGCAGCATCTCCGTGCGCATCCGTTTGCCGAAGACGGGGCAAGTGCCGTAGTCGATGATGAGCCCTCCGATGGAGGTGGCCCCGCCGGACAGGTATTTGGTGCTTGATACTATTTCGATGTCTACGCCCAGCGCATGGGCATCGAACTCGGTAAAGGGAATCAGGGTGGTATCGGCTATCAGGGGAATGTGATGTTCGTGGGCAATTCGTGCCAGCTGACGCAGGTCGGCCACCTCCATCTGCGGATTGGTGATAATCTCCAGATAGATGCAGCAGCTCTCCTCGTCGACGGCACGTGCCACGGCCTCGTAGTCGGTGAGGTCGCACAGATGGGCTTTCACGCCAAACCGGCTCAGTGTGCCGGAAATCAGTGCGAAGGTGTTGCCGAAGACGTGGCGCGAGGCAACGATGTTCGTCCCCATAGAGGCGATGCACAGCAGTGTGTTGCTGATGGCTGCCATGCCCGAGCTGACGGCTATCACCTCCGCTGCTCCGGTCAGGGCTTTTACCTTGTTCTCAAAGTAGGTGACGGTGGGGTTGGTGACGCGCGAATAATCGGGGGCTGTGGTACGTCCGCAAAAGGCATCGGCCATGTCGGCGGCATTGTCAAACTCATAAGCAGCTGTGTGATACACCGGCATACTGATGGCGTTATAGGCATCCTTGCTCTGAAAGCGGGTATGGATGGCCAGGGTTTGTCTCTTCATATCTTCTCTTCTTATTGGTTACGCGAACGCAAAAGTACGAAGAACATTCTGTACGCGAAATACCATGTTTGTGGTATGTTGCCGGACAGGGACGATTCCGCTACTTTTGCCTGCAAATTTTTGACAAAGACCGTTACGAAAAGAAGATTATGATAGAATTGTTGACGAAGAAAGTGCTGGACGGAGGAAGTCTGGACGAAGAAGAGGCACTTCTGCTGGCCAAGGTTTCACAAAAGGTGGAGCTGTCCAACCTTCAGCGGCAGATTATCCACTTCACGCCAGATGTGGGACGCCCCAAGGTGGAAAGTGCGGCCGAGAAGATATGCCTGCTCAATCCCTATGTGCGGGTCGAGGCACACCGCCGGTTCCTGCGGGTCGACAATGCGCTTGAGCTCGTCAGCCGATACGATTTCATTGTGGACGGTACGGACAATTTCCCGACGAAGTTCCTCATTAACGATGCCTGTGTCATGGCCGGGAAACCCTTCTCGCACGGAGGCATCCTCCGTTTCGAGGGAGAGACCTTCACCCACCTGCCCGGCACGGCCTGCTACCGTTGCCTGTTTGAGGCACCACCGCCTGCCGGAGCCGTGCCTACCTGTTCGCAGGCCGGCGTGCTGGGAGCCATTGCCGGCATGTTGGGCACCATTCAGGCTGCCGAGGCATTGAAGTACCTCACCGGGGCAGGCGAGTTGCTGACGGATCGCTTGCTGACGTTCGATGCCAAGCGCATGAAGTTCCGTACCCTACGCACCAGCCGGCACGACGGATGCCCCGTCTGCGGAACCCATCCCACCGTGACCCGCCTAGTGGACGATGAACAGGCCGTATGTGAAACGAAAAAGAAATAAGATAGAAGTATGGAAACCAAGAAACTATCCATCATAGCCTTCAGCGGCGATTTTGACAAACTGACGGCTGTATTCACCTTGGCTACGGGTGCCGCAGCCGTGGGATATGAGGTCAACCTGTTTTTCACCTTTTGGGGATTGGATGCCATCAAGCAGCAGCAGGGACGCGCCTGGGTGGGCGGCAACTGGCTGACCAGGGTGTTCGGCTATCTGATGGGAGGCCTTCGTGTAGCCCCCTGCAGCCGCTTCAACCTGGCCGGCATCGGCCCCCGGCTATTCCGGCATCTGATGCGGAAGAGCCGTGTCGCCACGCTGGATGAACTGGTGGAGGCTGTCAAGGCGTTGGGCATCAATATGTATGCTTGCGAGATGGCCATGCACGTGCTGGGCTTGCAGAAAAGCGATTTCATCCACGAAGTGAAGGATGTGCTGGGTGTGGCCACCTTCCTGCGCCTATCCGCCGGCGGACAGACACTCTTCGTCTGACAAAAAAACGTACGTAACACAACAGAAAAGCGTCATGAAACATACATTAGACATCACACAGGAACATTGCCCGATGACCTTTGTGCGGACCAAACTGAAACTGGCCCAGCTGGAGAGAGGGGATATACTGGAAGTGCTGCTGAGCGAAGGCGAGCCGCTGGACAACGTGCCTCGCAGTGCCCGCGAGCAGGGCTTTCGGGTGTTGGCTGTAGAGCAGGTAGAAGGCACTACCTATCGCGTCTGCATCGAGAAGTAAAGATGTGGATGACGTCGTCGTAGGGGGTGCCTTCTGTCTGCTTATCTCACATTGCTCAGGCTATGCCGTGCGCGTTGGCTTCCTTGTCAATCTTCTTGATGAGGCCCTGCAGCACGGAGCCGGGACCGCATTCGGTGAAGTCGGTAGCACCGTCGGCCACCATGTTCTTGACCGTCTGTGTCCAGCGTACCGAAGCCGTCAGCTGAGCCACCAGGTTCCGCTTGATTTCGGCAGCGTCGGTGTGAGGTAGTGCGTCTACATTCTGGTATACGGGGCATTTCGGTGTGTGGAACTCAGTGGCGTTGATGGCAGCTTCCAGCTCTACTTTGGCAGGATCCATCAGCGGCGAGTGGAAGGCACCGCCCACCTTCAGGGGCAGGGCGCGTTTGGCACCGGCGGCCTTCATCAGTTCGCAGGCTTTGTTGATACCTTCAATCGAACCCGAGATGACAATCTGGCCCGGGCAATTGTAGTTGGCAGCCACGCATACTTCGCCTTCAGCGGCTACCTGTGCGCATATCTCCTCCACCTTCTCGTCGGGCAGAGCGATGATGGCGGCCATGGTAGAGGGGCGTACCTCACAAGCCTTCTGCATGGCCATGGCACGTGCATACACCAGTTTCAGTCCGTCTTCGAAGCTCAGTGCGCCGGCAGCTACCAGTGCCGAGAATTCGCCCAGCGAGTGGCCGGCAGTCATCTCGGGCTTGAAGTCGTCGCCCATGCAGAGGGCAGAGATGACAGAGTGCAGGAATACGGCCGGTTGAGTGACCTTTGTCTGACGGAGGTCTTCGTCCGTACCCTCAAACATAATATCCGTAATGCGATATCCCAGGATATCGTTTGCTTTCTCAAAGAGTTCTTTGGCCAGTGCAGAGTTTTCGTACAACTCCTTGCCCATACCTACGAATTGGGCACCCTGGCCCGGAAATACAAATGCTTTCATCTTTTTACTATTACAATACCTTATTAAATAGGCCGCAAAGGTACGCTTTTTTTTTGAATCTTGCTTGCATTCGGTTATAAAACTCACAAACTTGCACCGGGGTGGGGGAGCAGCGTCCATAGGCAGGAGGCCTGCGGACGCTGCGTGAGGCTTGTCCATGTAGTTTAATTTAAAATGCCGTTCGCGGTGAATGCGCCTGTGTGCGGGTGGGCGGAAATGTTAGCTACGCTCAAAACAACTTTTATTGTTACATTGAGGTATAGTCCGCCCCTACACGTCACTCGTAGCTCGTAACTTGTAGCTCGTAGCTTGTAACTAAAATTTATTCTGACAGAATTGGAGATAGTCATCGCTTTTTGTTGTATATTTGCCGGCTCTTTGCAAATAAATAACTCGTAACACTATGTACTATGTAATTGTATGGGCCATATTGCTGGTGGCCGAACTGATCTATTTCCGGATAGCGGACAAACTGAATATCATAGACAAACCCAATGAACGGAGCAGCCATACGCGGATTACGCTGCGTGGAGGTGGCATCATCTTCTATATCGGTGCGTTGCTCTGGTTTGTCCTCCACGGTTTTGCCTATCCTTGGTTCATGCTGGCCCTCACCTTGGTGGCGTTCATCAGCTTTGTGGACGACGTACACTCGGTGGGGCAGCGGACAAGGCTGCTGTTTCACTTCGCAGCCATGTTGCTGATGTTCTACCAGTGGGGGCTGTGCTCCATCGGGTGGGTGTGGATAGTGCCGGCTCTGATTGTCTGCACCGGCATCATCAATGCCTATAATTTTATGGACGGCATCAACGGCATCACGGGCGGCTATTCGCTGGTTGCGCTGGGGGCGTTGGCATGGGCCAACGAAGCGGTGGTGCCCTTTGTGGAGTCGCACATCTTTCTGCCCATCTTCTATTCGGTGCTGGTCTTCTGTCTGTTCAACTTCCGCCGTCGCGCCAAGTGTTTTGCAGGCGATGTGGGTTCGGTCAGCATTGCCTTCATCCTGCTGTTTCTGATAGGCAAGCTTATCATTGCTACGGGCGACTTCAGCTGGATAGTGCTGCTGGCTGTCTATGGTGTAGACAGTGTGCTCACCATCATCCACCGCCTGATGCTGCACGAGAACATCGGTCTGCCTCACCGCAAGCATCTTTATCAGATTATGGCTAACGAGCTGCATGTGCCGCATGTCGCCGTTTCGTCGCTCTATATGGCTGTGCAGCTAATAGTATCGGCAGGCCGTTTCTGGTGGCCTGCCGATGGCTATCTCTATCTGGTGCTTGTCGTAGGGCTGTTGAGCCTTGTCTATGTGCTGTTCATGAAGCGGTACTTCTGCTTGGTGAAGCACTGAGCCTCTTCCGGCATCACTTCTTCAGCCACTTGTCCAGCCACTCGAAGAAAGTGCGTTGCCACAGCACGCCGTTCTGCGGTTTCAGCACCCAGTGATTCTCGTCGGGATAGATGAGCAACTGGGCCGGTACGCCGCGCATGATGGCTGCATCGAAGGCTGCCATGGCCTGATTGGCCAGGATGCGGAAGTCCTTTTCGCCGTGGATGCAAAGGATAGGCGTGTCCCACTTGTCCACAAACTTGTGGGGCGAATTGGCAAAGGTGCGTTGGGCCGTGGCGTTGTCCTTCTCCCAGTAGGCACCGCCCATGTCCCAGTTGGCAAACCACTTCTCCTCCGTCTCCAGATACTGCATTTCCATGTTGAAGATGCCGTCGTGGGCGATGAAGGCCTTGAAGCGTTTGTCGTGGTGTCCGGCCAGCCAGTAGACGGAGAAGCCGCCGAAGCTGGCACCTACGCATCCCAGTCGGTCGCTGTCAACGTACGGCTCCTTGGCTACCTCGTCGATGGCTGTGAAGTAGTCGCGCATGCACTGGCCGCCATAGTCGCCGCTGATGGATTCGTTCCATTCAAGTCCAAAGCCCGGCAGTCCGCGGCGGTTGGGGGCCACGATGATGTAGTCGTTGGCTGCCATGATCTGGAAGTTCCAGCGATAGCTCCAGAACTGGCTGACGGGGCTTTGCGGACCTCCCTCGCAGAACAGCAGGGCGGGGTATTTCTTCGTCGGGTCGAAGTGGGAGGGATAGATGACCCACACCAGCATCTGCTTGCCGTCGGTGGTCGTCACCCAGCGTTCTTCTACCTGACCCATCTGCAGCTGGTCGTAGATGTGCTTGTTCTCAAATGTCAGCTGCTTTGTCTTTTTCCCCACGCGGTATATTTCGTCGCCCATGCTCATGGAGTGGCGTTTGGCTATCAGGTCGTCGCCGCAGAGGGCCAGCGAGCCATAGTCGCACACGTCGTCGGTAATCAGTTCGATGCGGCAGGCGGTGGGGTCGTTCTCGTCGCGCTGGTCGGTATGCAGGCAGTATATCTCCACCTTGCCGTGCCATACACCCAGGAAGTAGAGGCTCTTCGAGTCCTTGTTCCACAGGAATTGGTCGACGTTCGACTGGAATGCCTTGCTGGCAAACTGCTTTTCGCCTGTCGCTCTGTCCATGATGCAGAGGCGGTTCTGGTCGGCCTCGTAGCCGTCGCGCTCCATGCTTTGCCAGGCGATGTACTGTCCGTCAGGCGAGTATTGCGGGTTGGTGTCATAGCCCATCATCTGCCGGCTCTCTTCGCCCTGCGGCTTGCAGAGGTTCACGAAACTGCCCTTTGCCAGGTCGTATTCGTAGATGTCCGAGTCGGTAGATACGGCGTATGCCAGGCCGGTCTTCATGCGGCAGGTGAAAGCCACTTTATCAGAGTTGGGGCTCCACGCCAGCTGTTCCATGCCACCGAAGGGTTTCATGGGGCTTTCGTAAGGCTCTCCTTGCAGAATGTCGCGTACATTGCTGATGCTGTTGCCGTCAAAATCGGCCACAAACGGATGGGGTGCGGTAGTGACCCATTCGTCCCAATGCTTGTACATCAGGTCGTCTACCACAATGCCGGTAGATTTGGGCAGGTCGGGATGCTTGTCGGCCGTGCTCTTTACGGTCTTTACCTGCGCAACGAAGAGCAGCTTCTTGCCGTCGGGCGAGAAGCTGAATCCCTCGATGTCGCCCTCGTAGTGGGTCAGTTGCCGGCGTGCCGTGCCGTCGGGATTCATCTCCCACACCTGGCTGCTCCCCCCTTCGTTGCAGAGGAAGGCCAGCTTTGTCCCCTCCTTGATCCATGCCGGTTCACCCTCGCGGAATGTCGAACGGGTGATTTGCCGGTTGTCGGTGCCGTCGGCATTCATCACGAAAAGTTCTGTGTTGCTTTTATCCTGCGGCACGCTGTAGTAGGTGACGCTGTAGGCAATCTGCTGTTGGTCGGGCGAGACGGCCACACTGCCTATCCGTCCCATCGCCCACAAGGCTTCGGGCGTCATGCGCCCGTCGGTGATGTGTACTTCCTGCCGTTGAATGATGTCTTGTGCATCGGCGTTCTCCTTGCCGTTTTGGCACGAGGCGCATGTCATGACTGCTGACATAAGTAAAAGGTTTACTGGTTTCATAAATGAATTTTTATCTGTTAGTAATGGTTGTGCATTCAAGCTGAGTGCAAATGTATATAAAATCTGCGAAATACGATGCCCGCTTTATCTACTATGTAGCCATAAAAAAACGGAGAGATACATCGCTGTAACTCTCCGTGCGGTGGTGTCACCAGGAATCGAACCGGGGACACAAGGATTTTCAGTCCTTTGCTCTACCAACTGAGCTATGACACCATCGTTTCTCGTTTGCGGGTGCAAAGGTAGTGAAAGTTTTCGATTCTGCAAGAAAGAGAGGGAAAATACTGCTTCTGGTGCTGCTTTTTTATGGATTGGACCGCTCTCTCCTCTTCATTTCCGAAAAATGTTCTCTATAGAAATGTTTTTGTTACACGGGCGTTGCGGTTCCACTCGTTTTTTTTCTTTTCTTTGCAGTGCGAACGCACATGGAGACATGGGACACATCATGAAACGGACAAGGCCACTTGGTTGCCGCCATGTCAAAAGACATGCGAAACGAATAAGTAATAACATACACGAAACAATCATGAGAAACATGAAACGACTTTGTGGCGGCCTTTGCATGGCTGCTTTGACGGGACCTCTGTTTGCACAGAACCCCTTTGTACAGACTTGGTATACGAGCGACCCCGCTCCGATGGTACACGACGGAACGATGTACGTGTATACAGGACACGACGAGGATGGGGCCGACTTCTTCTGGATGCAGGAGTGGCGCGTCTATTCGACTACCGACATGGTGAACTGGACGGACCATGGTTCGCCCCTGGCTTTGGAAAGCTTTGACTGGGCCGACGACCGGGCTTGGGCCTCGCAATGCGTGGAGCGTAACGGCAAATTCTACTGGTATATCTGTGCCCACTCGAAGTTGAGCAATGGTATGGCCATCGGGGTGGCTGTAGCCGACACGCCGATAGGCCCCTTCAAGGATGCGCTGGGCAAGCCGCTGTTCGACAACGGTACGTGGGAGAATATCGACCCCACCGTATTCATTGACGACGACGGACAGGCCTATATCGCTTGGGGAAATCCCAATGTGTACATCGCCCGTCTGGGGGCCGACATGGTGTCGCTGCAGGGCGAGGTGCAGGTGATGGAGCAGACGGAGGAGAGCTTTGGCGCACCGGGCCTCAAACAGCGGTCGAAGGGTAAAAACTATAAGGACAGCTACGTGGAAGGACCGTGGCTGACCAAGCGGGGCGGCAAATACCAGCTGCTCTATGCAGCAGGCGGCATACCCGAACACATCTCCTACTCGACTGCAGATTCACCCTTCGGACCGTGGAAGTATGCCGGTCAGGTGATGCCGCTGCAGGAGACGGGCTCGTTCACCAATCATTGCGGAGTGGCCGACTACAAGGGGCACTCCTACTTCTTCTACCACACCGGCAAGCTGCCCGGAGGGGGAGGCTTCGGCCGGAGTGTGGCAGTAGAGGAGTTCACTTACCGGCCGGATGGCAGCATCCCGCAGATTCAGGCTACCCAAGCAGGGGTAAAGCCGCTGGGCACACTATCGCCCTATCAGCGCGTAGAGGCCGAAACAATGGCTTTCAGTGCAGGCGTGAAGAGCGAACCACATGCGGCAGGCGGTGTTTATATCTCGGAGATTCATGACGGCGACTACATCAAGCTGCAGGCTGTAGACTTTGATGGCCGTACGCCATTGAAACTGCGTGCTTCTGTGGCTTCAGCTTTGCGTGGAGGTAAAATAGAACTGCATGCCGATAGCCTGAACGGAACACTGCTTGCCGAGGTGGCTGTGACGGGTACCGGCGGATGGGAACGGTGGATGACAGCAGAGGGCGATGTGCGTCAGGCAACGGCAGGCGTACACGATGTCTATCTGCTCTTCAAAGGCCGCAAGGGATGCAAGCTCTTCAACTTGGATTGGTGGATGCTGACGGATAGCCGCCCCGCCGATGTGATGGCCCTTACAACGCCTGCCACGACCAATGTGCCGGGCAGCGACTATCCGCGCCTGGACAGTGAGCGTCGGGCCTATTTCCGCTTCCGTGCCCCGCAGGCCGGACGGATGGAGGTAGACATCTGCGGCAAGAAATATGCGATGGAAAAAGATGCCGAAGGGTATTGGACGGCTGTGACCGACCCGTTGGTGGTAGGCTTCCACTACTATTTCTTGTTGGCCGACGGCGTGTCGGTGATTGATCCCGCTACCCGTGCATTCTTCGGCTGCAACCGCGAGGCCGGCGGCATAGAGGTGCCCGAAGGAGCGGAAGGCGACTATTATCGTCCGCAGCAGGATGTACCTCACGGACAGGTCCGCACACTGACGTATTATGCCGAATCACAGAAAGCGTTCCGTACGGCTCACATCTATACACCTGCCGAGTACGAGACCCATCCGAAGAAACGCTACCCCGTACTCTATCTGCAACATGGTATGGGCGAGGATGGTACAGGCTGGAGCCGTCAGGGCGGTATGCAACACATCATGGATAACTTGATAGCTTCGGGCGAATGTATGCCCATGATGGTAGTGATGGAGGATGGTGACGTGCAGGCTCCCTTCCGGGTGTTGCCCGGACAGACAATGGCTGAGGCGCATGCCAACTACGGAGCTACCTTCTACGACGTGATGCTGAAGGACTTGATTCCGATGGTAGACCGCACCTTCCACACCAAGAGCGACCGTCTCAACCGTGCCATGGCTGGGTTGTCGTGGGGAGGCTTCCAGACGTTCAACGTCGTGTTGCCCCATCTGGACACGTTCGCCTACCTGGGAACCTTTAGCGGTGCCCTGTTTGCGGTCGACGTAAAGAGCTGCTTCGATGGAGTCTTTACCGATGCCGACCGTTTCAATAAGCAGGTGAAGTACTTCTTCATGGGATGTGGTACGGAGGAGAACTTCGGGACGAAAAAAATGACCGACGACCTCAAGCAGATGGGCGTTCAGGTGGATTTCTACGAGTCGCCCGGCACCGCACACGAGTGGCTGACGTGGCGCCGCTGCCTGAAGCAGTTTGTACCGCATCTGTTTCGTTGAACCCTGATATGTGAAACCAATTAAAAAGATAGAATAAATGATGATACTGAAAACCGTTTTAGCAGGCCTGTTGGCCCTGTCGGGTATGATGACCGCCTGTGCACAAGGTCAGTCTGAGAAGAGCGAAGAACCTGCCGCCGTGCGTCAGTGGCTGGATGTGGACTATGCCGGTGACCAACTGGAAGGGCATAAATTGGATATCTATGTGCCTCAGGATGGCGTAGAGAGACATAAGGTGATTGTGTTGATATACGGCAGTGCCTGGTTTGCCAACAATGCCAAGCAGGCAGCCTATGGAGCCATGGGAAAGCCGCTGGTTGACAGTGGGTTCGCAGTGGTATCCATCAATCATCGTGCCAGTGTGGAGGCACGGTTCCCCGCTCAAATCAACGATGTGAAGGCCGCCATCCGCTTCATTCGCGCCAAGGCCGATGACTATGGGCTGGACACCTCGTTTGTGGGCATCACCGGCTTTTCATCCGGCGGTCACCTCTCTTCGCTGGCTGCCATGACCAACGGTGTGAAGCAGTACACCGTAGGTGGCACGACAATGGATATAGAGGGAACGGTAGGCAACCACCTCACGCAGAGCAGTCGGGTGGATGCGCTGGTCGATTGGTTCGGACCGCTGGATATGAGCCGTATGGAGGGCTGTACCGGCTATAAGGGGGCTGACTCACCCGAAGCTGTCCTGTTGGGCGGTGCTCCTGCAGAACGGCCCGATGCCGTGGCCTTGATGAACCCCATGACCTATGTGGACGATGCCGACCCCATGGCATTGGTGATACATGGGGATGCCGATTCGGTGGTCCCTTATTGCCAAAGCGTCTTCTTCAGCGAGGTGCTGAAGGCCAAAGGACGTCTGGCCGACTTTATCACCGTGCCTAACGGCGAGCACGGCCCTGTCACCTTCAACGAAGATACCTTCCGCCGGATGTGTGACTTCTTTTTGAACGAATCCAAGAAATAACCAGACTAACATGATAAGAACATGAACAAAAGAATCTTATTTGTTGTCACAACGATTTGTGTGGGTGCATCGTTGTGGGCACAGCGAAATCCTTACAACAATCCTGTGGTTTCCCCCCAAATAGCCGAGGACGGCAGGCAGGTGACCTTCTCGGTAGAGGCTCCTCATGCCAAGGAGATATTGTTGGAGGGGCAGTTTATGAAAGGCACCCGTCCGATGACCCGTCAGGAGGGTGGGGTATGGAGTGCCACCGTGCAGATAGAGCAGCCGGATATCTATCCCTACTCGTTTATCGTGGACGGTACCAAGATTTCCGATCCCAGCAACGTGGCCGTGTTCCCCAACGAGCGGTTCAAGGCCAGTCTGCTGGAGATGCCTTGCAAAGAGGCTCTCTATACCGTGCGCGATGTACCCCACGGGAAGGTTTCATACCATACCTATAAGTCATCGGTATTAGGGATGGATCGCCCGCTGCTGGTCTATACACCGGCCGGCTACGAGAAGGGCGACAAGCGCTATCCCGTCTTCTATCTCATCAGCGGTACCACCGATACCGAGGAGACCTGGTTCAAGGTGGGCCGGGCCAATGTCATATTGGATAACCTGATAGCAGAAGGCAAGACCAAGGAGATGGTGGTGGTGATGCCCTATGGCAATATGATGAACGGCACTCCGATGCCCTCGTCCATGGAGGCGGCAAAGATGTACACTGTATTTGCCAACGAGCTGACTCAGTGCATCATGCCTTACGTAGAGCAGAACTATCGCGTGAAGAACGACCGCCACGACCGTGCCATTGCCGGATTCTCGCGCGGAGGCGGACAAGCACTCTTCACCGCCTTGCGGCATCTTGACCTCTTCGGCAACCTTGCCTCATACAGTGCCTACCTGACACCGCAGGTGATGGATGCCTACTTTGCTCCGCTGTTTGCGGCCGATGCAATGCCTTTGCACCGGCGGTTGGACTTCCTGTGGTTTGGTGTCGGCAATGAGGACTTCCTCTATCAGGATGTGCTGCGACATTTCGACTACTTTGACAAGAAAGGTATCGCTTACGAAAAGCTGATAACGGGTGGAGGGCATACGTGGATGAATGCACGCCATTACCTGGCCGAGACGTTGCAACGTTTCTTCAACGCAAAATGATAAGGAGGTTAAACCATGAAGATAAGAAAAAGTCTGATTCCGCTGCTCCTGCTGCTGGTCGGTATCCACCTTTCCGCACAGGACAAAGATTTCCACATCTATCTATGTCTGGGACAATCCAACATGGAGGGTAATGCGCGCATCGAACCGCAAGACACTTGCCACGTAGACCTACGCTTCCGCGTGATGGCTGCCGTGGATTGTCCCGATTTAGGACGGGTGAAGGGCGAGTGGTATACTGCCGTGCCTCCCTTGGCACGTTGCCATACGGGGCTGACACCGGCTGACTACTTTGGCCGTGCGTTGGTGACCAATTTGCCCCGGCACATTCGGGTAGGAGTGATTAATGTGGCCATCGGAGGCTGCCGTATCGAGATATTCAATCAGGAGGGCTGCAAGGAGCATATCGCCACCCAGCCCGGCTGGCTGCAGAACATGGCGCGTGAGTACGACAACGACCCTTACGGACGTTTGGTGGAACTGGCACGCAAGGCACAGCAGCAAGGTGTCATCAAGGGCATCCTGCTGCATCAAGGAGAATCGAATACGGGCGACCGTGACTGGCCGCAGAAGGTGAAGAGGGTGTATGACAACCTGCTGAAAGACCTGCAGCTGAAGGCCGAAGAGGTACCTCTGCTGGCCGGCGAAGTGGTTCATGCCGAGCAGAAGGGTGTCTGTGCCTCGATGAACGACATCATCGGCACACTGCCTCAGGTGATACCTACTGCACACGTCATTCCCTCGGCAGGCTGTCCGGCTGCAGGTGACTTTCTGCATTTCACGGCCGAAGGCTATCGGATGCTGGGCGGACGCTATGCTGACCGTATGCTGAAGCTGTTGGGATATGAGATGATTCGCGATGAACAGGTCAGCAACCGGCTGAAGCTGTGGTACGACCGTCCTGCCCGTCAATGGACCGAAGCATTGCCTGTAGGCAACTCTCGCATGGGAGCGATGCTCTTTGGCGGTACGGCCCGCGAGGAGATACAGCTGAATGAAGAGACCTTCTGGAGCGGTGGGCCTTACAACAACCTGAATCCCAAAGGAGCAGGCGCATTACAGGAGGTGAGGGAACTGGTGTTCCAAAACAAATTTGCCGAAGCGCAGAAGATGATAGACGAGAATTTCCTCACTCCTCAGCACGGTATGCGCTTCCTGCCGTTAGGCTCTCTTTTCATAGAGCATCCCGAAGCGGCGCAGAGCGAGAACTATTATCGAGAACTGGACATCGAGAAGGCGGTGGCCATGACCCGCTTTGAGGCGAATGGGGTGACCTATACCCGTAGGGCGTTTGCTTCGCTGGCCGATGATGTCATTGTGGTACGTCTGGAGGCCGACAAGGCGCAGGCCTTGAACTTCTCGTTGGACTTCGACTCTCCGTTGGAGCATCAGGTCAAGGTGACGGCAGGACAGCTGACGGCGCGTTGTGAGGGAGCCGAACACGAGGGCATCCCAGCCGCACTCTATGCGGAGAACAGGGTGCTGGTGAAGAGCAACGGCAAGCAGTCTGTGGTGGATGGCAAACTGACGGTACGCAACGCTTCGGAAGCGACACTCTATATCGCTGCGGCCACCAACTATGTCAACTATCGGGATGTCAGCGGAAATCCGTCGCGCAAGAATGCCGACTGTATGAAGAGGGCTTTGCAGAAATCTTACCACCAGCTGCTCTCCGACCATACGGAGGCCTATCGTCGGCAGTTCGACCGGGTGTCACTCTCCTTGGGCGGACTCCCATCCCCGTTGCCTACCGACCAGCGTGTGAACCATTTCAACGAAGGAACTGACCCGCAACTGGCTGCGCTGATGTTTCAGTATGGTCGCTATCTACTCATCTCTTCCTCGCAGCCCGGCGGACAGCCTGCCAATCTGCAAGGTGTCTGGAATCCCCACCTCTATGCACCTTGGGACAGCAAGTACACCATCAACATCAATGCGGAGATGAACTACTGGCCTGCCGAGGTAACCAACCTGAGCGAGACGCATGAACCGCTGTTTCGCATGATTGCCGAACTGGCCGAGACCGGGCAAGAGGCGGCTCGTGTGCTCTACGATGCCAAAGGGTGGGTGGCTCATCACAATACCGACCTTTGGCGGGCTTGCGGCCCTGTGGATGCTGCTTATTATGGTATGTGGCCCAATGGCGGAGCCTGGCTGGCCCAACACCTGTGGCAGCATTACCTCTTTACGGGCGATAAGGATTTCCTGCAACGTTATTACCCCGTGTTGAAGGGAACAGCCGATTTCTATCTGAGCCATTTGGTGAAGCATCCCCGCTACGGCTGGTTAGTGACAGCACCCTCCATGTCGCCCGAGCATGGCTATTCGTTTGACGGTTCCTCCATCAATGCCGGCTGTACCATGGACAACCAGATAGCCTTCGATGCTATCTACAGCACTTGGCTGGCTTCCCGCCTGCTCTACGGAGATAAGGAGGAACTCTATCAGAACACCTTGTCGAATACGCTGCAGCAACTGCCCCCCATGCAGATAGGTCGCTACAATCAGCTGCAGGAGTGGCTGGTGGATGCCGACAATCCCAAGGATGACCATCGTCATATTTCTCATCTTTACGGGCTTTATCCTGCGTCGCAGATTACTCCACAGGCCACACCGCTGCTCTTCCAAGCTGCCCGCAACACCCTGTTGCAGCGAGGCGATATGGCTACCGGCTGGAGCATCGGCTGGAAAATCAACTTCTGGGCCCGTATGCTGGATGGCAATCATGCCTACCGTATCATCTGCAATATGCTGCGCCTCTTGCCGGGCGATGACAAGGCAAAGGAGTTCCCCGATGGACGTACCTATCCCAACCTGTTCGATGCCCATCCCCCCTTCCAGATAGATGGAAACTTCGGTTATACGGCAGGAGTGGCTGAGATGCTGCTGCAGAGTCATGACGGGGCCGTACATCTGCTTCCAGCCCTGCCTGAAGCGTGGAACAGAGGAGAAGTCAAAGGTCTGGTGGCTCGCGGAGGCTTTGTTGTAGACATGGAGTGGGATGGTGGCTCGTTGTACCGTGCCTCCATCGTTTCGCGCATCGGCGGTGTGTTGCGCTTACGCAGCTATGTGCCGTTGGAGGGCAAGGGACTGAAACCTGCTACCGGTGTTTGTCCCAACCCGCTCAATGTGCCTGCCGCCCAAGAGGTAGCCGCGCATTCTGGCAAACTGCGCCCCGACCTTCAGTGGCCTCTGCAGTCCCGTTGCTACGAGTATGACGTTGTTACCGAGGCGGGTGATACCGTCGTAGTGCATCGCCGGCGTACCGATCGGGTAGAGGAGACCTTCCGCAATCCTGTGTTGAATGCCGACGTACCTGATATGAGTATCTGTAGGGCCGGCGATACCTATTATATGGTATCTACCACCATGCACCTCATGCCGGGCGCACCCATCATGCGTTCCAAGGATCTGGTACATTGGGAGACCGTGAGCTATGTATTCGATCGGCTGACCGATTTGCCCCGATACGACTTGCTGGAGGGCACCGCTTACGGACGTGGACAATGGGCCTCTTCCATCCGCTATCACAACGGCCGTTTCTATCTCTGGTTCTCGCCCAATGACGAACCCCATCGGGGCTATATCTATACGGCAGAGAAGGCCGAAGGACCTTGGACCTTGGTATCACGTCCGCCCCATCACCACGATGCCTCCCTCTTCTTCGACGACGATGGTCGGGTCTACCTCTTCTATGGCACAGGCCAGCTTCGTGAACTGAAGTCCGACCTGTCCGATGTGCAGCCCGGCGGTGTGGATATGAAACTATTCGAGCGCGATGCCGACGAGCAAGGCCTGCTGGAGGGTAGTCAGGTGGTGAAGAAGGACGGCAAATACTACCTGCTGATGATATCCATGGACTGGAGCATACCGGGACGCCTGCGTCGTCAGGTATGCTATCGGGCCGACCACATCACAGGTCCTTATGAGAAGAAGGTGATATTGGAGGATGATTTCGATGGATTCGGTGGTGTAGGGCAGGGATGTATTGTTGATTCGCCAGAGGGCGACTGGTATGGCTTCATCTTTCAGGATCGTGGCGGCGTGGGGCGGGTACCCACCTTGATGCCTTGCCGCTGGGTAGATGGCTGGCCCATGCTGGGCGATGCCGACGGTCACGTTCCCTTGTGGATGACAAAGGCTGTCTATCCGGGCGAAAACAGGGCCGGCATCGTGGGCAGCGACGACTTCGATGATGCCTCCCTGAAACTCTACTGGCAGTGGAACCACAATCCGGTTGACTCTTGCTGGTCTCTGGCAGAACGTCCAGGGCATCTCCGGCTGAAGACAGCCCGTGTGGTAGACAACCTCTTTCTGGCTCCCAACACATTGACACAACGTATGCCAGGCCCGCGTTGCAGCGGTACGGTGGCTTTGGACCTCTCTGGCATGAAGGAGGGCGATGTGGCAGGATTCTCTGCCTTCAACGGACTTTCGGGTGTGTTGGCTGTCACCTGTTCGCAGGGAAAGAAGTGGATTACCATGGCTGAGGAGGATGTTGTGCTCACCGGTGAGACGAAACGTGTCACCGACGTGAAGCGTACCGAGCACGAGCGGGTGGCTTGTCAGGGCGACCTCCTCTACCTGCGCATTGATGCAGACTTCCTTCGTGGCAAGGACGAAGCCACGTTTGCATACAGTTATGATGACACCACGTGGCACTCCATCGGTCGTCCTTGTCCCATGCAGTTCGACTATCGTCGTATGTTTATGGGCAGCAAGTTTGCCATCTTCAACTATGCCACCCGGCAGCAGGGTGGATATGTTGATGTCGATTTCTTCCGTCTCACCACGTTCAGCGAAACTCCTTCAGCTCCGTCTGCAGCCGTTTGCGAGTAGAGTGGATTCGGCTTTTGACAGTACCCAGGGGGAGGCAGAGTTTCTCTGCTATCTCCCGGTACCGGAAGCCCGATACAAACATAGAGAAAGGAATCTTGAATTCTTGGGGCAGACGGTTCATAATCCGATGCAGTTCCTTCAGGTCGTAGGCACTTTCCGTGCTCGCGTAACTCGGTTCCTGTTTCAGGTTCAGGTAGTACAGATTGTCCGTCTGGTCCACGAAGGTCTGTTCACGATTCTGTTTCCGATAGTTGTTGATAAAGAGGTTTCTCATGATGGTGTAAATCCATCCCTTGAAGTTGGTCTCCGGTTCAAATTTCTCTTCATTGTCCAATGCCTTCAGCGAAGTCTCCTGTAGCAGGTCGTTGGCATCATCCTGGTCGGCTGTCAGCTTGTACGCGAAACGCAGCAGGTCATCCTGTACATTAATCAGTTGCTGGTCAAAATTCGTTGTTCTCATCACTTATCTGTTTTTAAAGGTTCATTGATTCCTTCGGGTGTGTCTGCCTTGACGACAGGAGTGTACATCCTGCATCAGCGGCTTTTCATAGGCAAGTTTACACAATCGGCACCGTCCCGACGGGAGGAAAACAGATAAAAAAGGGGGGACAGACTATCAAATGACAGTTTGTCCCCCATACAGATAGGTGAAATGTCAGTTTTTGGGTGGTTCAGCCCCTCTCTTCTGCTGCTGCCGATGCAGGCCTACTCATCGTGCTGACCGCTCAGAATAGGGAGGCAGATACGATACTTCACAGCCAAAATGCGGGTAAGGAAGACCGTGAGGCCACCGATGACCTGACATCCGTAAGGCTCCATGCCCGATATGTGGCAAAGCCAGTAGGCAGCACCGCCCACCACGCAGGCCATGGCATAGATTTCCTTTCGGAATATCAGTGGAATTTCATTGATGAAAACATCTCGGAATACACCGCCGGCTGCACCGGTAATGCTACCCATGATGATGGCCACCCAGAAGGGATAACCCAATGAAAGACTCTTCCCCACACCGACCACGGTGAAAAGTGCCAGACCGATGCTGTCGAAGATGAAGAAGGTGTTGTGCAGATGGATGAGGTACTTACCGAACAGGATAACCCAGAGCAGCGCCACACCCGTACAGATTAGATAGATGGGATCTGTCATCCAGCCAGGGGTGACGTCCAATAGTAAATCACGTATGGTACCGCCACCGATAGCGGTGACGAATCCTACCACGTATGCTCCGAACCAGTCGAATCTTTTGGCTGAAGCCAATCTTATGCCACTAATAGCAAAGGCAAAGGTACCGATAAAATCGAGAATTTGAACAAATGTTGGCATGTCTATGTAATTTTTCTCGGCAAAGTAACGAATAATTTCTGTAAGAAAGCGTATTTTTGTGGCAATTTAGGTGGAAAGTAGCGAATATTTCGATAAGTCCACCCAACCAGTGTTACATAAACCGTTGAAAATGAAGATTACGATTGTATCGGGCGCACGCCCCAATTTCATGAAGATAGCTCCCCTCTGCCGGGCCATTGATGCCGCGCGAGAGGCTGGGAAAGAAATTTCGTACCGCATTGTCTATACAGGTCCTGAAGGAGATTCCAGTCTGGATGCCTCGTTGTTTACAGACCTTGCCATGCGTGAGCCCGACACCTATCTGGGCATCGAAGGACGCGACCACTCGCAGGTGGCAGCTTCCATCATGCTGGCTTTCGAGAAGGAGCTTGATGCCCATCCCGCACAGGTCGTGCTGGTGGTTGACGACATGACAGCCACCATGAGCTGTTCCATCGTTGCCAAAAAGCGCGGACTGAAGGTGGCTCATGTGATAGCCGGTACCCGTTCGTTCGACATGAATATGCCCCGTGAGGTCAACCGTACCATCGTCGATGCCATTTCCGACTATCTCTTTACAGCCGGTATGGTGGCCAACCGTAATCTGAATCAGGAAGGCATGATTCCCGACTACATCCACTATGTAGGCAACATCCTGATAGATACCATCCGGTTCAACCGTTACCGCTTGCGTGAACCCATGTGGTTCCAAAGTCTGGGACTGCGCAAAGGCAACTACCTGCTGCTGACGCTGAACCGTCACGACCTGCTGGCCAAGAAAGCCGTGTTGCAGGCATTGTTGCAGACGTTGTTGCAGAAGGCAGACGGTATGCCTGTCATTGCTCCGCTCCATCCCTATGCGCAAGCCGCTGTGAAGTCATTGGAGTTGGATGCCCCCAACCTGCATATCCTTCCCACGCAGCGTTACCTCCATTTCGGCTTCCTCATCAATCAGGCCAAAGGTATTGTCACCGATTCGGGTAATATTGCTGAGGAGGCAACCTTCTTGGATGTGCCTTGCATCACGCTCAATACGTATGCCGAGCATCCCGAAACCTGGCGTATCGGCACCAACGAACTGGTGGGAGAGAACTCGTTTGCGCTGTCGGAAGCGTTGGACAAGCTGTTGCGGGGCGAATGGAAACATACCACCTTGCCCGACCGCTGGGATGGCCGTACAGCCGAACGTATAGTACAAGTTCTGTTAAGTTAGCAAAAACTTCTTGGCTGATTGAAGGTTAATCACTACATTTGCACCCCGATTTATTTATATATGGAACGACGAATCATCATTTTGAATACTATTCTGTTGTGTCTGCTCCTCTTCCTTTCCACGGGAGTGTCTGCTCAGATTAGGGGTGTCATTACCGACTCATTGACGCATGAACCGTTGATGTACATCACTGTACAGTATGAGGGAAAAGGCGTAGGAGCGATATCCAATGCACAAGGAGAGTACGAAGTCGAGACCCGCAAGGGCTGGAACGAACTGACCTTCTCTGCGGTAGGTTACGTCACCAAGCGCATCCGCTTTGCTCCGGGTACCAAGGTACTGAATGTCCAGATGAAGTCAGACGACATCATGCTGAGTGAGGTGGTAGTCAAGCCCCAAAAGGAGAAATACTCACGCAAGAACAATCCAGCTGTGGAGTTCATGAAGAAGGTGATTGCCGGCAAGCGGGCGTTGAAGCTGGAGGAGAACGACTACTATCAGTACCAGAAGTACGAGAAGATGAAGATGTCCATCAACGATGTCACTCCGGACAAGATGGAGAAAGGCATCTACAAGAAGTTCTCCTTCTTCAAGGATCAGGTGGAAATCTCTCCCAAAACCAACAAGCCCATTCTCCCCATCTCCATCAAGGAGACGGCTTCTAAAACCATCTATCGCAAGAATCCCAAAAGCGAAAAGACCATCATCGAAGGTATGAACTCCACGGGTATCGAGGAGTTTTTCAGTACGGGTGATATGTTGGGCACCATCCTGAACGATGTCTTTTCCGACGTGAATATCTACGACGACGATATCCGTCTGCTGCAGCGTCGTTTTGTCAGCCCCATCGGCAAAGGGGCCATCACGTTCTACAAATACTATCTGATGGATACCCTCATGGTGGATAAGCAGGAGTGTGTCCACCTGACATTCGTCCCGCAGAATCCGCAAGACTTTGGCTTCACCGGCCACCTCTACGTGGTCAAGGACTCTACCTATGCCGTCCGCAAATGTACCATGAATCTGCCTAAGAAGACAGGTGTCAACTTTGTGGAAAATCTTGATATCGTACAGGAATTCACCCAACTGCCGGACAGCAACTGGGTGTTGACGGATGACGATATGACCGTGGAACTTCACTTCATGAAGGGTATTCAGGGATTGGAAGTGCAACGTACAACCAAATACAGCGACTACCAGTTTGACGAGATAGAGCCCCGCCTTTTCCGTCTGAAGGGTAGTGTCATCAAGGAGGCCAACATGCTGGCCAAGAGCGACGAGTATTGGGCCAAGGTTCGCCAAGTACCGCTCACCAAGAAGGAGAGCACGATGGATGTCTTCATGAACCGCATCGAGCAGATACCGGGCTTCAAGTATGTCATCTTCGGTGCCAAGGCATTGATTGAGAACTTTGTGGAGACAGGTACCAAGGAGCATCCCAGCAAGTTCGATATCGGTCCTATCAATACCATCATGACCAGCAACTACGTCAACGGAACCCGTTTTCGTCTCAGTGGTATGACTACCGGCAACCTCGACCCCCACTGGAGTTTCAGCGGCTATGGAGCCTACGGTACCAAGGATAAGAAGTGGTTCTACTCCGGCGAGGCAGCCTACTCCTTCAACAAGCGCGACTATGTGCTGTGGGAGTTTCCGAAGCATTATTTGGGCTTCCGCTATACCTATGATGTAATGTCGCCCAGTGACAAGTATCTGGAGACTGATAAGGACAACCTTTTCGTAGGCTGGAAGTGGACTACCGTCGACCAGATGTCCTATCTGCGCGATGCTACGCTGACCTACGAACTGGAGATGAACACCGGCTTCTCCGTCAAAGCCTTTGCCCGCCACCGCAACGACCAGCCTGCAGGCATCCTGCAGTATTGGCGCAACGACGGTTCCACGCTGGGTGTTTGGAGCGAAGAGAATACGTTTGTCAAGGATATGACCACTACCGAGCTGGGTGTCACCCTGCGTTTTGCACCCGGTGAGACCTTTGTCAATACCAAGCAGCGTCGTGTCCCCGTATCGTTGGATGCCCCCATCTTCTCCATCTCCCATACCATGGGCTTGAAGGGAGTGCTGGGCGGTGAGTACAACTTCAATTTGACCGAGGCCAGCATCCGCAAGCGCTTTTGGTTTGGTTCGTGGGGCAAACTGGATGTCACGGCCCGTGCCGGTGCACAATGGAACACCGTTCCCTTCCCCTTGCTCAATCTGCCGATGGCCAACTTGTCATACATCACACAGCTCAACGAATCCTTCTCGCTCATCAATAACATGGAGTTCCTCAACGACCGTTATGCCTCTTTGGCACTGACCTACGACATGAACGGCAAGCTCTTCAACCGCATTCCGCTCATCAAGAAGCTGAAGTGGCGCGAGACCTTCCGTGTGCGTGGCTTGTGGGGTACGCTCACCGACAAGAACAATCCTTACAAGAGTGCCAATGACGAGTTGTTCCTCTTTCCCACACGCAATGGGGTTCCTACCAGTTACGTGATGGGCAGCGACCCTTATGTAGAGGCCAGTGTAGGTATCTATAACATCTTCAAGCTGCTGCATATCGAGTACGTGCGTCGTCTTACTTATACCGATATTCCCGGCACCAAGAAGGGCGGCATCCGTTTCATGATTCTAATGATATTCTAATCCCTTTCGAACGTATGCAACCTTTAGCAGAACGTCTGCGTCCCAAAACTTTGGACGACTATATCGGTCAGCGGCATCTGGTAGGTCCCGGTGCTGTCTTGCGTCAGATGATTGATGCAGGACGCATCTCTTCGTTCATCCTTTGGGGCCCTCCCGGAGTGGGCAAGACCACGTTGGCGCAGATTATTGCCAATCAACTGGACATTCCCTTCTACACGTTGAGTGCTGTCACCAGTGGAGTGAAGGACGTACGCGACGTGATAGAGCGTGCCAAGTCTTCCCGTTTCTTTTCGCAGGCCAGTCCCATCCTCTTCATCGATGAGATACATCGTTTCAGTAAATCCCAGCAAGACTCCTTGTTGGGTGCCGTAGAGCAAGGCATCGTCACCCTGATTGGTGCCACTACCGAGAACCCTTCGTTCGAGGTCATCCGCCCCCTGCTGTCGCGTTGCCAGCTCTATGTCCTGAAGTCGTTGGAGAAAGAGGACCTGCTGCAATTGTTGCAACGAGCCATTGCTACCGATACGGTTTTGAAAGAGAAGCAGATAGAACTGTGTGAGACCTCTGCTATGCTTCGTTACAGCGGCGGAGATGCCCGCAAACTGCTCAATATCCTGGAACTGGTGGTGGAGTCGGAGAGTTCCGCACAAGTAGTCATCACCGACCAGTTGGTGACCAGCCGTTTGCAGCAGAATCCCTTGGCCTACGACAAGGATGGCGAGATGCACTACGACATCATATCAGCGTTTATCAAATCCATCCGCGGCAGTGATCCCGATGGAGCTATCTACTGGCTGGCCCGCATGGTAGAGGGTGGGGAAGACCCGGCTTTCATAGCCCGTCGGCTGGTCATCTCCGCTTCCGAGGATATCGGATTGGCCAATCCCAATGCCCTCCTGCTGGCCAATGCTTGTTTTGATACCGTCATGAAAGTAGGTTGGCCCGAAGGACGTATCCCCTTGGCCGAGACCACCATCTATCTGGCTACCAGTCCCAAGAGCAACTCTGCCTATATGGCTATCAACGATGCGTTGGAACTGGTCCGGCAGACCGGTAACCTGCCGGTACCGTTGCACTTGCGCAATGCCCCCACTAAGTTGATGAAGCAGCTGGGGTACGGCGACAACTACAAGTATGCCCACGACTATCCCGGCCACTTTGTCCGTCAGCAGTTCCTGCCCGATGAACTGGCTGACCGTCACATTTGGACTCCCCAGCCCAATGCCGCCGAACAGAAACACAAGGAACGGATGCAGCAACTTTGGGGAGACCGTTTTCAATAACCTCAATGTGCTGGTGACAGCGTCACCATAAAAGAAGGCAAGCCCCCAACCATGGCAATGCAGGTCGCTGTGGGAGTAGAATTTCCTGAGATAGCTGTTGATGTTTATTCGTTTGCGGCTGCTAAGGCCGAGTATTTCGCACATAATGTTAATCCTTTGTTTACAAATCCTCCGCTGAAGTGGCGGCGTATGATATCTGCATAACGGTAATCTGAAGGCTGGGCGATTTTCTTCCGCTGGTAGTCGATGACGGAGAATGCATCATCGAAGAGTCCATCGGAAAGGTTGTTGGAACGATAGAAGTCATCCATAAACTGCAGTACATGGAGCGTAGCCTGACGCACTGTATACACCTTACCGTCCGGTATCACGATATTGCTGCCGTCCAGGTCGTAATGGGCCGCATTCTTGTAGTTGGCACTGGCCATCACCTGGTCGGCCGAACTGAACTTCTGCCTTGGTGTAGCTGTGAGCCAGACCAGAAGCAATTGGGCAAACTGTACGTCGCGCACGTCGATGCCCTCCTTCTGCAAGGGGTTGAGGTCTATCATGCGTAGTTCAATGTGGTTCACACCATTGTTCCGCAAGTTGTCCAGTGTATTCTCGCCTCTCGGTTTCAAGCGTATGGGGTAATAGAGCTCTGAGGGTGCCGAAATCCATCCATCGTCCACATACTGTTGGATGCAACCGGCATAGGCGGCTATGCTGCTATAGTCGAGCACCGGAGCGAAAGCGTTCCAGTAGCCCATCTCCGAGCACCTGACTGAAGCAAACCCTGAGAATTGGTCGCCTCCCGTACGTCCGGTCTCGAAGAACGAGGTGTCCATCAGCGGTGAAGCGGCTGTCAATGCTACCAATATCCACCCGTATGCCACAAGCCGTTCTGCCAAATCCAGATAGAGCCGGCTCTCATACTCCCGGTACGCTGCGTTCTCCTCTCCCTTCTCTATATGCTTCCCTGTTTCGACCTCATAGTTGCGGCGCAGCAGGTCGCCCGAGAAGGAGTAGTTGAAGTGGATGCCCGATAAGGTCATCTTATAGCGCCCATAACGGCCTGACAGATACTCGCGGTAGCGTGTTTTCTGCTGCAGGTTGCCCTGGAACTGGGCTACGGGGATGTCATTCTCATCCCTGATGTAGGGAGGGTTGGAGAATGGCCACAGGTATTTTCAACTTCCACGTATTGCTGGCACCCACACCGTTGTCGGGTTTCACAATGACCGGATAACCCACTTTGGCACAAAAGGCCACTGCTTCGTCCAGACTGTCAATGAGGTGGAAACGGGCCGTCTTCACCTTGGCGCGTTTGTAGCCCGACTTCATTTGCGACTTCAGCTTGACGGCATCCATATCGGCGCTCTTCCAGCCCGAAGTGATGTTGAAGTCCGTCCGCAACCGGGCCTCCAGCAGCAGCCAGTATTCGTTCTGGCTCTCTATGTGGTCTATCCTGCCGTAGTGACCTATGTAGTAGCCGGTGGCGCGATACACCTGCTCGTAGTCCTCCAGCGAGGTGACGTAATAATATTCTGTGAGCGATGCTTTGACCTCCTGTGCAAGGTCCTCGTAGGGTGCGTCGCCGATGCCGAGCACTTGGATTCCCAGCGACTTGAGCCGGTTGCAGAAGTTCCAGAAGTGCAGGGGAAAGTGTGGGGAAATGAATATGACGTTCATAGCTTTCCTGATTTGTTTATTGTATAGTTTTATGGTTATTCCCAGAGAAAGTGCATCCAGTGGGGCACTTCATGCTGCCAGGAGGCTTCGTTGTGGTCGCCTCCTTCATTGCGTAGCAGATAGGTTCTGGCTCCTTTCTGTTGTGCGAGCCACTCCACTTCGCGGATGCGGTTCTCCAGTCCGGAATTGTAGTGGAGCTCGTTCGTCCCCCAAGAGAAGAAGATGCGGGTATCGGGGTTCAGCACACCGCCCGTGATGTCGCTGCGGAAGTAGTCCATGGCAGGCTGTATGGCGGGAGAGATGACAGCTGCTTTTGAGAACACCTGATTGAACTTCACGATGCCATAGAGTGCCATCATGCCACCCATCGAATAGCCGGCAATGGCCGTCGCCTCCCGTTGCGGACAGGTGCGGTAGGTGGTGTCGATGTAGGGTTTCAACTCTTCGGCTACCCATTCAAAGGTTTGGTGACCCCGTCCGGGGATGTGCCCGTAGATGCGCGATTCCACTTCGTACGGGCAATACTCACAGACACGGGTCCAGTCGTCCTTGGCACACTCTATGCCGACCACGATGAGACGCTTCTACCAAGAGTCGAGAAACTCCTTCAGTCCAAGCGACTTGCCGAAGGTGGCATCTGCATCGAAGAAAAGGTTATGCCCGTCAAACATGTAAAGCACCGCATACCGTTCATTGGTTTCGCTGTAGTTATCCGGCAGATAGAGATGAATGCGGCGGTTATCGTTGGCAGCCTTATTCCAAAAATCAAATTTCTGTACCATTTGTATTCGTGATAAGCTTATTGTTTGCTATTTTGCTATTTTTGGTCGCAAATCTATGGACAATAGTATTTTTTCCAAATGATTTGTGTGGTTATAGAAAAATATTCTATTTTTGCATTGTAATCAGAATATTTCACTATATCACTATGCCTAATAAGCCAATTGTTGACACACTGGATGAGACTGACATCAAAATTTTGAGATGTCTGCAACAGGATGCCCGTCTGACCATCAAGGAACTTGCATCGAAGGTGATGCTGAGTGCCACTCCAGTCTTCGAGCGCATCAAACGTATGGAGCGCGAAGGCTATATAAAAAGGTATGCGACGATACTTGATGCAGAAAAACTGCACAAGGGTTTCATCGTTTTTTGCCGCGTGAAACTTCGCCCCCTTAACAAGCAAGTGGCCCAGGAGTTCTGCGAAACCATTCGAGGAATCAATGAGGTGACCGAGTGTTACAACATCTCCGGACAGTATGACTACCTGCTGAAAGTCCATGCACCTGATATGAAGTGCTATCAGGAGTTTGTCCTCAATGTACTTGGGCAGTTGCCCATGCTGAGCTCGTTGGAATCTACTTTCGTCATGGAGGAAATCAAGAATGATTTCGGTGTGGCCATATAATGTTGCTTGAATCGGTCGCATTCCCTACCAGCTACCAACGCCCTACCAACTCCCAATCAAACCCGCCTCTCCTTCGTTCCTATAGAACGACCAACGGACGGAGATGTACCGGCTTTGGCGGGAAGCAGAGAATGAGAAAATATTCCACAATCTTATGTACATTTCCAAACTCACTTGGAAGTCCACTCTTCATACTCCTTCTCGTTGAAACCTTCAGTACCCGTTGGCGGAATTAAGTTAGTGCGTACTTAATTCGCCCTATGGGTTTGTCATTAATGTAATTGATATATTGTAACACGGTCAGCGCACTAATTTTGCCAATTATTCTGGCAAACAGACCGCGTGTATCTTTAGCATAGTTTCTGATGACCATAAACTGATCATTGAGTTGTGAAAACAAGGTTTCAATTCTCTTCCTGGCCTTCGCAAAAGGAATGAAAGTAGGTTTCCAGTCCTTTTGGTTTAGCCGGTATGGACATTCGAGTTTAATGTTTGCTGTCTCAAAGAGGTCTAATTGTACCTCTGCACTGAGATAACCTTTATCTCCAACTATGCTGCAGTCATGATAAACCTGCCTGATATCTTTG
>CALZEQ010000023.1 GCA_945641355.1 uncultured Mediterranea sp.
ATGAAGTTTTAAACTTTCATGCCGGAAGTTTTAAAGAAACGAGCGAGAACTCTTACTCCTTTTTCACCCGTATAAGCAACGCGAATAATGTAACATTTATTTACCATTCACAACCCATTTCATCCAAGCCTCTCAAAGCAAGTAGGGTTCACATAGGTTCAGGGTTCACCCCTAACCCCTCGCTCCGGCACAGGAGCCGAGCGAAAGCATTTACATTTCTATAAATCAACAACTTATAAAAATCACCATTTACAACCATTCTTTCCTCGGTAGCAAACGCATTCCACACTACACTTTTACCCGCGCCTTCTCAATGTAAAACTATTTCTTAATTTCATCGTTATCAGACCCTTAAAAAACTTATATAATTAGTTTGTCAATTGAAACTAATTTATTAACTTTGTAGCGTGGGAATAGTACATTGGTTACTTAATCACATTTCTTCTATTTGCTCTTTTGCAAATAACAACAATCAACTATTACGCCCTTCTCAAGTTTCGGTTTTACATCAACAGACTGATAGAATGGTCGTTATAACTGTAGGGGCGCAACATTTTGCGCCCTGAACCGCTGTCGTGTGGCTTTGGGCGGAAGATTTTCCGCCCCTACACGTATCAAAATTCACTTACCTTATTCATTTTCATCTGTTTATGTAAATACGAAACTTGATTAAATTATAAACAAGTCAAGCCTCACCTGTCTGCTACATACTCTCAGTGACCCGTTCGCAAGTTTTAGACTTACACATCATTAGTAATAAGTTCGTACAAAACAGATTCCTTCACGACCCCCATATCACCCGCAGAGGGGTTAGGGGTGAACCCTGAACCTACGTGAACCCTACTTCGTTTTCCTCGCCTCATCAAATTTTATCAATAGACTGATAATCAGTATATAACAAATTAACCATATCAAACAGGAGAAAGCGACCATCCATACACCTATCGGTGCAATCCGACATCCGCCCACGTGCAAAAACATACATTATTCTTTACATATCATACCAATAAAAGCCTAAACCGGAGACTTTTCCCCTCCAATGTTTGGCAGATTGGAGAAGAATGTCTAAATTCGGCAAGATTTACGCAAACGTACTGAAACAATGGAGAAACTGACAATAATCAAAGTGGGCGGCAAGATTGTGGAAGAAGAAGCCACCCTGCATCAACTGTTGGACGACTTCGCTGCCCTATCCGGCTACAAGGTACTGGTACATGGCGGCGGACGCTCGGCTACCAGACTGGCCACCCGCCTGGGCATTGAGAGCCGCATGGTCAACGGCCGCCGCATCACCGATGCCGAAACCCTGAACGTAGTCACCATGGTCTATGGCGGACTGGTCAACAAGAATATCGTGGCCGGACTACAGGCACGGGGTATCAACGCACTGGGGTTGACGGGTGCCGATGTCAATGTCATCCGTTCGCAGAAACGGCCCGTGCAAGAGGTCGACTACGGCTTTGTAGGCGATGTCAAGCAGGTGAACGCTCCCCTGCTGGCCGACCTCATCCGCAAAGGGATTGTACCCGTCATGGCTCCACTGACCCACGACGGAGAAGGACATCTGCTGAACACCAATGCCGACACCATAGCCGGCGAAACGGCCAAAGCGCTGGCCGGCCTGTTTGATGTCACACTGGTCTACTGCTTCGAGAAGAGAGGCGTGCTGCGCGACGAGAACGACGACGAAAGCGTCATCCCCACCATCCGCCGCGAGGAGTTCCGGCAACTGGTGGCCGAAGGGGTCATCCAGGGAGGCATGATACCCAAGCTGGAGAATTCCTTCCAGGCACTGGATGCAGGCGTCGCCGAGGTCATCATCACACAAGCCTCTGCCATCGACGGTGCATCGGGCACACACATCAGATAAATATGAAAAAAAGTGAGGGTGGAAGTGTAACTTTTTCCACCCTCGTCCGTCAATACTATAGAGATGCAAGAAATCAGCTTTCGCAAAGACATTCTTCCGCTCAAGGACAAGCTCTTCCGGCTTGCCCTACGAATCACGTTCGACAGAGCCGAAGCCGAAGATGTGGTGCAGGAAACGCTGATTCGGGTGTGGAACAAGCGCGACGAATGGAAGCTGTTCGATTCGATAGAAGCCTATTGCCTGACTGTAGCCCGTAACCTGGCTATAGACCGAAGCGAAAAGAAAGATGCCCAGACCGTAGAACTGACCACAGCACTCGACCAACCCTCTGACGAATCATCCGACCCCTACGAACGGATGGTAAGCCGGGAGCGGATGAGCCTGATTCACCGGCTGATCAACGACCTGCCGGAAAAGCAGCGCCTCATCATGCAGCTCAGGGATATAGAGGGGGAAAGTTACAAAGAGATAGCCACCGTGCTGAGACTGACTGAGGAACAGGTGAAAGTGAACCTCTTCAGGGCACGGCAGAAAGTGAAACAACAATATATGAATATAGCGAACTATGGAATATAGCCCTATTGAACAACTCTTGGAACGCTACTGGCAGTGCGAAACCTCGCTCGAAGAGGAAGCGCGTCTGCGTGCATTCTTCAACGGAGACAACGTGCCCCGGCACCTGCTCCGCTACAAAGAGCTGTTTGTCTATCAGCACCTCCAGCAGGAGGAGTGTCTGGGCGACGATTTCGATGCCCGTGTGCTTGCCCGGGTGGAAGCACCTGTTGTCAAGGCCCGCCGCCTGACGCTGAGAGCCCGTTTCATGCCTCTGCTCAAAGCAGCGGCTGCCGTAGCGGTTCTGCTCACGTTGGGCAACCTGATGCAACACTCATTCTTTACCGAGGAGAGAGGGATGACCGCTGCCGACACCATCGGCAACCAGATATCCACCCCTTCGGTGGCGCTGTCTGCCGACCGTAGCACGGCCCAGGAAAAGCAACTGATTGACAGCCTGAGTCAGGAGGAGGTTACCGGACAGACCGAATGACGACGGGCAGCAAAGCGGTTAGGCTATGTGAGATACGACATTTTCATTTGCTTTAAAATATATATTATAGTTAGTATGCTTTATTAAAACCTGAAGCTGTGAAGTTTCAATTCTCTCAAAATCTTTAAAAAACTAACTAAGTATAGATGGGACACTGCGTGATGCAGTGTCCCTTTCTATTTCTTGCCAGCCTTGGAAATGCCTGTCATCGGGATAAAAAAATGGGACTTCCGTCGCAGAAGCCCCATCCCACCGTAATAAAAACATTAATCTCAAAATACTACTGTTTTACGAAAAGAAATTATGTTGTTGCTATTGATAGTTCAGTAAATCCAGTTTAGTTTCTGTCCATCTGTTTATGTGTTGTCTGTTCTGTTTTGTGTCCTTATCCTTGTTTCAATCTATCTTTTTCAAACCCTTCTTCGGGTAATCCACTTCAGGATTGCCTTTGTAGGCTACCGTGCCACTGCCGCTGGTGCGTACCTTCAGGTAGTCCGTAGCATAGCACTCCACGTCGCCCGAGCCAGAGATGCCGACCGTTGCCCGTTCCGTCTGCAAGCCCTTGGCATATATGTCGCCCGAACCGGCCACACTATAGGCGGCCTCCTGTGCACGTCCGCTCAGCTCCACCGTGCCCGAACCGGCCACCGATACCTCTACGCGGCCACCCGATACATTCTTCAGTTCCATGTCTCCCGAGCCCGATACCGATGCCTCCAGTTCGTTGCACACCACGTCTTCACATTCGATGTCACCCGAACCGGCTATCGAGACAGCCAGCGAAGCACACTCTATGCGCGAAGCATCTATATCGCCCGAGCCGGATACCGACACCTTCAGTTGTTCGGTTTTCAATCCGTTCATCAGCTTTACGTCACCCGAACCGGCTACCGAGATGCCGTCCAAAGTTTCCGACGAGATACGTACCAGCAGCTTGTCATAGCTGACGTTGACGTTCTTCTTGAATCCAACACAAAGGGTACCGTTCTTCACGCGGATGTCCAGCAGTTCTACGATATTGTCCGAGGTATATACCTCTACCCTCGGAGTGCCGGCCGTCTGCGTATACTCTACGTCAGCACCACTCGTCACTTGAAATCTGTCGAAATCACCCACTTTCACTTCTTTCGTCACATACACTTTGCTGGCTTTCACCCGTTTGCCTCCTCCCCAAAGGGAACCTACCGTATGCTGCTGGGAGCACGACGATGCTAAGAGCGTTGCCATTACAAATGCCATCAGGCCTACCATTGTTTTCATATTCTTCTCTTTTTTATTGTTATACTCAAGTTCCAATGTCCGAATCCGTTTTCTATCGGGCTTCTGTCTGTTAGACGCAAATCGGCCGGTAAAAGTTGCACGCAAAACCAACTTTTTTTTCGGCGGACGGTCTGATTCGTTTAGTTCAAGAAGTGTGCCAGACAAGCAATCGTCTGATTATATGATGGATAAGAAATATCGCACTGTCCGATATCGAACAGTGTGTCCGTTTCTGGCGAACGCATCCGGACGACGTGTTTCAATCGAAAAGAGCGTGCGGGAAGAGGGTACGCAGGTTGTCCTGTATCGCAGCCATCAGCTGGTCCGCCTCCATGCCGCGGACAAAGGCGGCCCGACGATAAAGCTCCTCGATGGACACAAGGCTCTCATCGGTTTCAAGGAAGAGACGATGGAGGGGCGTACAACGCAACGCCTCCTCGTGATAATGCTCACCGAAGGAGAGGCTGAAACCGTGGCGCAGCAACTGCTCTGCCAAAGCAGCCTTGCCTCTGAATCCATGAACAACCCACGGCACAGCGGGACGCATCTGCCGCTTCAGCTGCAACAATTCGTCGACAGCCTTCACCAGATGGAGTATGAGCGGCTTCCGGCAAGATTCGGCCAGCAGAGCCTGACGACGGAAAGAGAGAGCCTGCTGCTCCAAGGGGGCATCGGTACATTTGTCAAGTCCCGCCTCGCCTATCGCCCATACACAGGGGCGGGAAGCGGCCTCTTCCAATACCTGCCACGTGGCCTCGGTAGCCTCGGCGACGTGCCAAGGGTGAATGCCTACCGAATAGCATCCGCCGGGCTGAGGGAGAAACGAGAGAGGATCGCTGCAGACAAGTGCACGGCCTGGCTGCGAGGGCGGACGGTGGGTATGGAGGTCGAGAAGCATGGCTATAGATATAGGATAAGATTCACGGTACAGGATCGTAGCCCGAACCGCCCCACGGATGACAGCGCAGGATGCGGCGTATCGCCAGATAAAGCCCCTTCAGAGGACCGTGTTTACGGATGGCCTCCACCGCATAGTGCGAGCAAGTGGGCGTGAAGCGGCACGAAGGGCCCAGCAGGGGCGAGATGCACCTTTGGTAGAAATAGATGGGGAGCAGCAGCAAGGTGGTGAAAAACGACTTCATGGGACAGGCTTCTGAGCATCCTCTGTGTCGGGCAGACGCTCGGCAATGCGGTTCATGGCCGTCTTCATCCGCTCTTCGATGAGCGAACTCTCCACTAGTTCGTCAGCGAGGTAGATGAAGGCAATGGCCAGCCGGCACGACTTTTCGGCCAAGGCAGGCAGCAGCAGGTGCTTGTTCAGGCGATAGGCTTCACGTATCTGACGCTTCACCCGGTTGCGTTTGACGGCACGCTTGAAGCGCCGTTTGGACACGCTGACCAAGATAGCGGCCTGTGCCTCCAGATTGGGGACAGGCAGGTAGACTACACGCAATGGAAAGAGAGAGAACGAACGCGATCCTCCCGCGAACATTCTCTCTATGATTTTTTTTCTGTTCAGCCTTTCCGGCTTTCGCAACGTCACATCCATAAGCGCGTTTAAGTGAGGTGTCTTAAAACAGCCTCAGGAGTTACTTTCCCTTGTTGTTTTCCTTGATGAACATATCCAGTGCAGCCGTCATGGACGGAGCCTGTACGCTGGGAGCCTCCAGGTCGAGACGCAGTCCGGCATCGCGTACGGCCTGTGCCGTAGTAGCACCGAACGTGGCAATCTTTATCTCCTGCTGGTCAAAGTCGGGGAAGTTCTTCTGCAGCGAGGAGACACCGGCCGGGCTGAAGAACACCAGCATATCATAGTCGAACGCTTCGTCCTTGCCGAAGTCGTTGCTCACCGTCCGATACATCACCACCTCGGTATGCTGAATCTTGTTCTTGTCCAGCAGGTTCTTGATATCGTCGGTATGCACATCCGACAGCGGTACCAGGTATTTTTCCGTCTTATGCTTCACGATGACGGGAACCAGGTCGTCAAACTTGCCTGTTGCGCCAAAAAAGATTTTACGTTTCCTGTACTGCACATACTTCTGGATGTAGAGTGCAATGGTCTCTGAAACGCAGAAATACTTCATCGTTTCAGGGATGGTCACCCGCAGTTCGGTACACAGGTTGAAAAAATGGTCGATGGCATGACGGGAAGTGAAAACGATGGCAGAATGGTCCAGGATAGAGACCTTCTGCTGTCTGAATTCCTTAGGAGTCAGGCTCTCAACTTTGATGAACGGACGGAAATCTATCTGAACGCCGTACTTTGCTGCAATGTCGTAGTAGGGCGACTTCTCAGAAGTCGGTTTTGGCTGCGACACAAGTATTTTCTTTATTTTCAATGTCCTAAATTTTTATTATTAAGAAATTGTTCAATTGCACCAATCCCTGATAAAGCATCATACAGGGTATAATTTCAAGGGCACAAAAGTACAAAATTAAATAGAAACAGCCATATAAATTGTTACAAAAAAACTTTATCCACTTATATAGCATCAATAATTTTGCAAAAAAGAACAAAATCAGGCCTAACGTAATACTTGTTTGCAAATTCAAATCAAAGTATATAATGAGCAGAAGCAGCGGGAAGAGGGAGAATCCGAGATAGTAGAGCAATGTAGAATAAGATTCCATCCATTGGCTGGTCAATCGGCTGTCAAAAAATATCCATCCTATAAACAAGTAGAGAAGCCACTTCAGGAAGAGGTACAGCAGCATGCTTCCGATGTATATTCCCAAAAGCAGATGAGGAGAGAGGCTGAGTACCAACGACGGATTGGTTTCATTGAAATAATTAAACATATAGACACCGGCAAGCACACAGGTCTGCACAATCAGCAGCAACAGATAGCGCATGTCCGAAGCCGTAGAGGTGTCAAAGATGCTGGCCCGCTCGCGATGTAGCAGAAATTCCTTCACCAGCTGAAGAAGGAACTTACGGCTACGGAACAGGATGTACGACGAGAGGAAGAAGCAACCCAGCAAGATGAGCGTCACCCCGTCGTCGCGATGAGGGGAATAAGGCAGAGGGAGCCCCTGCAACCCGGCAACAGCTGTCAGAAGGAGGGCAGTCAAGGTCATATAGCTGCAAATTTACGGATAGAAGCATCCCATAAAGGGGTGGTGAACAACAGCTCTATCGCCTCATCGGGTGTAGTGGCTACCTGCCAGATAGCACCGTGACGCACCCGCATAAAACGTTCCTCCACCGCCTTGGCCAGCATAGCCAGCAGGGGGTCGAAGTAGCCCTTTACATTGAGCACCACGATGGGATTCAGGTAGAGGCCCAACTGCTTCCAGGTAATGATTTCGAGCAGTTCCTCCAGCGTGCCGCATCCTCCGGGCAGGGCTATCACGCCATCGCTCAACCGGGCCATCAGCTGCTTCCGTTCGTGCATATCATTTACCACATGCAGTTCGGTCAGCCCCGTATGGTGCCAGCCCTGCTCCACCATGAAGCGCGGAATCACCCCCACTGCCTCTCCTCCTGCCTGCAGGGTGGCATCGGCTACAGCTGCCATCAGCCCCATGTTACCGGCCCCGTTCACCAGACGAATCTGTTTCTCGCCCAGCAGCCGGCCCAACCTTTTGGCCGCATCCACATAGAGAGGGTCTATCTGGGTGCTGGAGGCACTATATACACAAACGGAATGTATCTTGTTCATCGCTATTTACTACCTTTTAAAATCAGCATCCAAAGGTAGCGCATTTTCCGCAAACTGCCAAATCTCTTTGTGTTCTCCCATTGCCACGGCAGTCTATTTATCCTCAACTTTCTATCTATTTATTTGCAGATTTCGGGAAATATTGCGAATATTGCAACCTTGTTAGCGGTGAATACCGGACACTTGATTCATTAACTATAACACTGAAATAGAAAGCATGAAAAACTTATTCGACATCCAAGGCCGTGTGGTAGTCATCACCGGCGGAACGGGCGTACTGGGCAGAGCCATTGCCCTGCATTTGGCCGACGAAGGGGCCAAAGTGGTGATATTGGGCCGTAAGGCCGAAGTGGGCAACGCATTGGTGGATGAAATCAAAGCCAACGGCGGAGAGGCTCTGTTCCTGACAACGGACGTAATGGACCGCGAGCGGCTGGAACAGAACCTGACAGACATCCTGACTGCATACGGACGGGTAGATGCCCTGCTGAATGCAGCGGGCGGCAACATGCCGGGAGCAACCATCGCCCCGACAGGAACCTTCTTCGACCTGAAGATTGAAGAGTTCCAACGGGTATTGGACCTGAACCTGACGGGCACCGTACTGCCCACACAGGTCTTCCTGAAACCGATGGTAGAGCAGGGGAAGGGAGTCATCGTAAACTTCTCCAGCATGGCAGCCTTCCGTCCCATGACGCGCGTTGCCGGCTATGCCGCTGCCAAGGCTGGCATCAGCAACTTTACCGCATTCATGGCCACCGAAGTAGCCAAGAAGTTCGGCGAGGGCATCCGCGTGAACGCCATTGCACCCGGTTTCTTCCTGACGGAACAGAACCGCACCCTGTTGACCAACCCTGACGGCAGCTGGACGCAACGCGGACAGGACGTCATCCGCCAGACACCCTTCGGCCGGATGGGACGCGCCGAAGAACTGTGCGGTACCATCCAATACCTCATCAGCGATGCCGCCAGCTTTGTGACAGGCACCGTAGCTGTAGTGGATGGCGGCTTCAACGCATTTGCCATGTAATGGAGGAAAGCAATGCTGAAACTCCAACTTCCTGACACGACCGACGACCGCAGGGTGCTGCTGCATTGCTGCTGCGCTCCCTGTTCGTCGGCCATCGTCGAATGTATGCTGCAGAACGACATCCGCCCTACCCTCTTCTACTGCAACCCCAACATCTATCCGCTGCCGGAGTATGAGACGCGCAAACAAGAGGCTACCCGTTTTGCCCAAGCGCAAGGGCTAGACTTTGTGGATGCCGACTACGACCACGCGGAGTGGCTGCATGAGATGGAAGGACTGGAAGGAGAGCCCGAACGGGGCGGACGCTGCCTGAAGTGCTTCAAGCTACGCCTGACAAGGACAGCAGCCTATGCGGCACAGCATGGTTTCCGTATCTTTACCACAACGCTGGCTTCCAGCCGATGGAAACGGCTGGACCAGATAAACGAGGCAGGCAGGGTAGCTGCCGGACTGCATCCGGGCACCCTCTTCTGGGAGCAGAACTGGCGGAAGGGAGGTCTGCAGGAACGGCGCAACGAACTGCTGCGCCAGTACGACTTCTACAACCAGCAGTATTGCGGATGCGAGTTCAGCATGAGGAACCGGGCAGAATAACCTCTGCCCTTACTCTGCCGGCTTGTAGAGAAGGGTGGAGAGGTTGTCGGGTGCAAACAGTTCACCCGCCACACCGAGCAACGCCTCCGAGGTGAGGGCTTCTATACGGCGATAGACCGATTCGGGCGACTCGTAGCGGTTGTAATGCAGGAAGGTCTTTGCCATTCCCAACGCATTGTTCTCGTTGTTGTCGCCTGCTACACCAATCTGCCCTATCAACTGCTTCTTGGCGGCTGCCAACTGCGAAGCGGTCAGACGCGCATCACGCAGACGTGCCAGTTCCCTGTATACCAACGATGTGCAGAGTTCGGCATCTTGCGGGTCGCACCCGAAGTAGATGCAGAACGTGCCCGTATCGGTGTACGACGTGAGGTTCGACTCCACATTGTAGACCAGTCCGCGCCGTTCGCGCAAGGCAATGTTCAGGCGGCTGTTCATGCCGGGACCTCCCAACAGATTGTTCAGCAGGTAGAGCGCCGTGCGGCGGTCATCATAGGCATCGTATCCGCGCGCACCTATCATCACATGAGCCTGATGTGTCTCTTTGGGTATCACCTGATGGGAGGGGACATACGGCAAAGGTGGCACACGCCTGTTCTCTACCGCAACGGCCGGCAGGTCGGCCAGCAGTTTCTCCGCCCATCGCACCACCTGCTTGAAGTTCAGGTTTCCCCACACGAAGAAGATGGTATTGGCCGGATGATAAAAACGGGCGGTGAACGACTTGGCATCCTCACTGCGGAAGCACTTCAGCCGTTCGGGATAACCCAAGATGTTACGCCCCAACGGATGACCGCTGAAAATCAAGTCCTCGAAATCGTCGAATATCAGTTCGGACGGCGTGTCCTCGTAGCTCTGTATCTCGTCAATGATTACCTCGGTCTCCTTCTCCAGCTCGTGGGCAGGAAAGGTGGAGTGGAAGACAATATCGGCCAGCAACTCGAAAGCACGACCGAAATGCTCGGTCAGAAAGGCAGAGTAGATAACCGTCTCCTCCTTGTTGGTGTAGGCGTTCAGATCGCCCCCTACCGCCTCCATGCGGTTCAGGATGTGCCATGCTTTCCGCTTGTTTGTCCCCTTAAAAATAAGGTGTTCTACAAAGTGTGCCATACCTGGCTCGTCGGGCAGTTCGTCGCGCGTACCGGCATCGACGGCAAAGCCGCAATAGGCCACTTGCGAACGCGAGGGCTGATGGATGATGCGCAACCCGTTGGCCAAGGTATGGAGGTTGCAGCCGACCGATGTATCTTCAAAAATCTTCATTCTGACGGTTCAATTCAAATTACGGCTGCAAAAATACAACAAAAGCTATTGTCATTTATGGAAAATTGCAGATATTTGCAATTACCAATGTACCGGTGGGGGAATGCGCTGATGCGGCAATGCAATCCACGAACGAATGTCGGCACAGTGGTAAACGAACTCTAAAACAACACATAAGATATCATGATTGAATCCATCAAAGAGCTGCTGCAGAAAGAGGCACAAGCTGTGCTGAACATACCGGTGACCGATGCGTACGAACGGGCTGTAGGACTGATTGTTGAACAAGTCCACCGCAAGAAGGGCAAACTGGTGACCTCCGGCATGGGTAAGGCCGGACAGATAGCCATGAACATCGCCACCACCTTCTGCTCCACAGGCATACCGGCCGTATTCCTGCATCCCAGCGAGGCACAGCATGGCGACCTGGGCATTCTGCAGGAGAACGACCTGCTGCTGCTCATCTCCAACTCGGGCAAGACACGCGAAATCGTGGAACTGACCCAGCTGGCCCACAACCTGAACCCGAAACTGAAGTTTATCGTTATTACCGGCAACCCCGACAGCCCCCTGGCCAAGGAATCGGATGTATGCCTCAGCACAGGACACCCCGACGAAGTGTGTGCCCTGGGCATGACACCCACCACCTCGACTACAGCCATGACCGTGATGGGAGACATTCTGGTGGTACAGACCATGAAGCAGACCGGCTTCACCATTGAGGACTACTCCAAACGTCACCACGGCGGCTACCTGGGTGAAAAATCAAGGAAACTATGCGAAAAGTAATCGGAATCGGGGAGACCATCCTCGACATCATCTTCCGCAACGAACAGCCCACGGCGGCTGTTCCGGGCGGTTCGGTATTCAACGGCATTGTGTCGCTGGCCCGTGCCGGTGTGCCTGTATGCTTCATCAGCGAGACGGGCAACGACCATGTGGGCAACATCATCCTGCGATTCATGCGCGACAACGGCCTCTCCACACAGCACGTCAATGTGTTCCCCGACGGGAAGTCGCCCGTATCGCTGGCCTTCCTCAATGACCGCAGCGATGCCGAATACCTATTTTATAAAGACTATCCGCGTCAACGGCTCGACATCGACTATCCCGTCATCACGGGTGAAGACATTGTGGTCATCGCCTCGTACTATGCACTGAACCCCGTGCTGCGCGACAAGGTGACGGAGCTGCTGGACCGTGCCCGGGCGGCCGGAGCCATCATCTACTACGACCCCAACTTCCGCTCGTCACACCGGGAGGAGGCCATCAAACTGGCTCCTACCATCATAGAGAATCTGGAATATGCCGACATTGTACGAGGCTCGCGCGAGGACTTCTTCTATATGTATGGCCTGCAGGATGCCGACAAGATTTACCGCGAGAAGGTGAAGTTCTACTGCCCCAACTTCCTCTGTACGGCGGGAGGCGAACAGGTGGCCCTGCGCACCGCTACCGTGGCAAAGGAGTACGACATTCCGCCGTTGGAGGCCGTCAGCACCGTCGGTGCAGGCGACAACTTCAATGCCGGCATCATCTACGGCCTGCTGAAGTACGACGTGCGTCGCGACGACCTTGCCTCACTGAACACAGCGACGTGGGACAAGGTGATAGCCTGCGGCATGGCATTTGCTGCCGAGGTATGTCGTAGCGTGGGAAACTCCATCTCACTGGAGTTCGCCAAGAGTCTGTAACCCAGCCCCTCCCTCTTATCGGACGGGGAGAGGAAGCCGGAAGCAAGGACGCTAATATGTATGAAAAACCAGACAGAATGGACAGTACAAACAAGTTGGTAGAGGGACTGCGTGCCGGTTCGTATCGGGACTTCAACACGCTGTACGCGATGTACGTAGGCAACCTGTACGGGTTTGTCTTCGGCATGACCCGCTCTGCCGAGCTGACCCGTTCCATCGTGCAGGACACTTTCGTCAAAGTATGGACAGGCCGCAGCCGTCTGGATGCTTCGCTCCCGTTCAAGTCTTACCTGTTCCAGATTTCCAAGCATCTCATCATTGACGAATTCCGCAAACGCCTGGCGGAACCGAGGTTTGAAGACTACCTGGACTATTGCGAGAGCTGCGAACTGAGCGAACCTGCCGAAGCAGAACGCAAGCTGGACTACGACCGCTTTGTACAGGAGCTGGAACGGGCCAAGCAACGGCTCACGCCCCGCCAGCGCGAGATATTCGAGCTGAGCAAGGAAGAGGGACTCACCTCTTCCGAGATAGCCGGTCGACTGGGCATCAGCGAGCAGACGGTCTACAACCAACTCTCCACCGCCCTGCGCATCCTGCGAAGCGAAATCAGTCCGGGTCTGGGTATGCTGTTCATGCTCTTCTTCACTCCCTGAGAGGAAAACTTATAAACTCACAAACTTATAAACTCACAAACTTATAAACTCATAAACTAAAAAACTCATGAAAAGAATGTTTATCTCAGCGGCTTTGGTATGCTGCCTTGCAGCATCGGCCCAAAACGGCATCAAGGAGTCGCAGACCACCTATGCCAAAGAGGCACTGCAGCCCTACCTGGAACAAGGTGTGCTGGCTGGTGCCATCAGTGTGTTCTACAAAGACGGCGTGCAGGAGACCTGCTGCATCGGCTATGCCGACGTAGCACGCAAACGTCCCATCTGGCTGGACAACGCCTTCATGCAATGCTCGCAGACCAAAGGATTCTGCGGAGTGACTATCGCCAAGCTGGTGGAAGAGGGACGCATCTCGCTGGACGACCCCGTCAGCAACTACCTGCCTGAGTTCAAGGAGCTATGGGTACTGGACGGACGGACCGACAGTACGCAAACCCTGCGCAAGGCCAAAAATGTGCTGACGGTGCGAATGGTGCTGAACCATACGGGCGGATTTCCCTTCGAAGTCAGTGCCAAGCGGTTGGACGTACGCGGAGGCGGATGGTCGGGCGGAGCACCCATTCGGCAGGTGGCCTCCATTGCGGCCGCTTCGCCCCTCATGTTCGAACCCGGCACCCAAGTGCTCTACTCGAATACCGGCATCGACATCGGTGCCGCCATCGTAGAGACCGTGACCGGCATGAAGTGGGAGAACTACCTGAAGCGCGAAGTGCTGGATCCGCTGGGCATGAAGTCCACCTGGTTCTGGCCTACCGACGAGCAGATAGAGGCCAAGATAGAGCTGTACGACGTGCAAGAGGGCACACCGGCCCGGTGGAGATACGAAGCCGAATGGGAGCAGCGTCCCTACAACGACCGACACGTGTTTGCCTCGGCAGGCGCAGGCCTGTGGACCACGGCCGAAGACCAGCTGAAATTCTACAAGATGCTGATGAACCTGGGAGTGGGCGACAACGGCGTACGCATCCTGAAGGAGGAGACCGTGAAGTCCATCCTGGCTCGGTCCACACGTCCGGCCCACATGGAGGGTTACTCGTTGGGGCTGGGTGCTCCGGTGAAGGACGGCGACGATGCCTGGTTCGGCCACGGTGGTGCATGGGGCACCAACTGCATGGTGAACTGGCACAAGAAGGAGCTGCGCCTGTGGGTGGTACAGGTATGCGGCAGCCAGCCGTGGAGCAAGGACATGGACAAGGCAGCCGAGAAATTCTTCTCGCAGGAGATAGACAACAAAACGCGGGATGCCTATACAGGCCGGACCAAGTGATGACCACCGCGTCGGAGCCTCTTGTGCAGTAGCAGTTGAAGCAGCCGTTTCAGCTGCTACTGCCGTTTCCGGGGGGAAGCATCGGAAGAACCCAAAGGAAGATTGGAGAAAAAATTCAAAAAAAATCGGTTTTTCCATAGTAGACGCACCGCGCCGCTACGTATTAACTGATAGAAACCGTAAAATATGGAAGAAAAGACGAAACAACTATTAGACCGATATATCCGCTGCAAAGCCACCCGCAACGACTGGCGCGAACTGAAACAGGCCGCCCACGGATGGAGCGAGCCGGAGATGGAGCAGCAGCTGGCCGACGCCTGGAGCCGCTACGACGACACGCTGCCCGTGCCCGACGAGACGCACCGTTTCCTCCACGGACTGAAGCCGCAAGGACACCGTCTGGAATGGCACACGTGGATGCGCATCGCTGCCATACTGCTCATCCCCCTGCTGAGTGCGGCCATGCTCTACCTCTACCGGCAGAACCGGCAGTTGGAACAATGGATGGACAACAGCCTGGCCGTCGTCGTCAGGAGCGGCGACAAGAGCGAGCTGACCCTGCCCGACGGCACCCGCGTCAGCCTCAATTCATCCACCCGGCTGACCTGCGACAAGGCATTCGGACGTGTGCACCGCGATGTCTACCTGGAAGGAGAAGCCTATCTGGAGGTAGCGAAGGATGCCTCCAAACCCTTCAGGGTACACACTCCTCATGCCGACATCGAGGTGAAGGGCACCTGCTTCAACGTACGCGCCTACAGCGACGACGACTATACCGAGACAATGCTGATGGAGGGAAGCGTGCAGCTGACCACCGAACGGCAGCAGCGCATCCTGCTGCAACCGATGCAGAAGGCCATCTACAGCCACAGCGACGGATTGCTGAAAGTGAAACCTTCTGACGGCGACTTCGAGACCGCTTGGCTGCGCGGCGAACTGGTATTCCGCTCCACCGACTTCGCCGACCTGATAAAGACACTGGAGCGATACTACGACGTAGAGATAGAGGTAATGGGGCACAGCCCGGAGCACGACCGCTTCACCGGCAGCTTCAGGAAGGAGAGCCTTCACGCCATACTCAACATACTGCAGATACACTATCATTTCAGATATGCCGAGCGCGACGGCAAAATTATCATCAATTATTAACCCTTAAAAAAACGTTCACATGACACAGGCACCTTAAATCAAAAGAGGAGCCGCAGGCGGGCAGGCCGGCAGCTCCTACAGAAATGGTCAACACCATTGCATCAGAGAAGTACGAACAGTATTAACCTTATTGATTTATTTCATGAAACAATTTCTATCAGAAGAAGAGCAACGCTCTTCCTATCCAAAAGCGTGCAAAGGTAGCGATTTTTATCGGATTCTATGCTATCTGGCACTTCTATTTATTCCCCTCGGTATGCAGGCCCAACAGGCAGGCAACCGGCAGCGTATCACCATCGACGTGAAAAACACCTCTCTGCAGGAGGTACTGAGGCAGGTGGAAAAGGCCACTGTCTATCGCTTCACCTACCGCGATGCCGACCTGCAAGGTGCCGCCAAAGTGACCCTCAACGTACGGCAGATGGACGTGGAGCCGTTCCTGCGGGAAGTGCTAACCCCATCCAACCTCAGTTTCCGTCGCAACGGAAACACCTTCTCCATCATTCAGGCTAACACAACACACACAGGCAACGCACAGACCTTAAGAGGTAAGGTCAAAGACAGCAACGGTGAGCCGATAATCGGCGCCAACGTCACCGTGAAAGGCACTTCAATAGGTACGATTACAGATATAGACGGCAACTTCGCGCTCGAAGCCCCAGCCGAAGGCACACTGCACGTATCCTTCATCGGATATGCGGCCACCGATGCCAAGATAAACGGACGCAACCACATGGACATCATCCTGCAGGAAGACACCGAACTGCTGGACGAAGTGGTGGTGATAGGCTACGGTACGGCCAAACGAAAGGACTTTGCCGGCTCGGTATCTTCCCTCAAAATGGAGAATACACCCATCGCCTTGGCACCCAATACCAATGCACTGGAGTCGTTGAAGGGTTCGGTCACAGGTCTGGATGTCGGCTATGCCAACTCAGCCGGCAGTGAACCCGGCCTGCAGATACGCGGACAGAACTCTATCTCGGGATCGAACGCTCCGCTGATCGTAGTAGACGGAATCATCTATATGGGCTCCATCAACGACATCAATCCCAATGACATCACCTCGGTGGATGTTTTGAAAGATGCCACATCGGCAGCAGTATACGGTTCGCGCTCGGCCAACGGCGTGGTCATCATCACGACCAAGAAGGGACAGCAGGGCAAACCCGTCATCTCATTCAACGCCAACAACAGCGTGCAGATGTGGGCATGCAAACCCGACTTGATGACGGCCGAACAATGGCTGGACGCTACGATGGCACGCAACAAATACACCGAGCCCAGTTTCCTGACGGGACAGCAGTTGAGCAACTACCAGAACGGAATCAGTACCGATTGGTTTGACCTGGCCACACGTACAGGCTACACACAAGACTATCAAGCCTCGGTATCGGGTGCCAACGAACGGGTGAACTACTACTTCTCTGCTGCATATACCGACAGCAAAGGCATTGTGAAAGGAGATGACTACAACCGCATCACCATCAAAGGTAAAATTGACACACACATCAACGACTGGCTGCAGGTAGGAGCAGATGCCTCTTATTCGCGCTCTGACTACTCGGGCAACAGCGCCAGCCTGTGGGCCGTACAGACTATGTCTCCCTTTGGAGTACCCTATCGCAGCGAAGGGCTGTTGGAGAAGTACCCGAACGGCACCAACGAATCGGTCAATCCGTTGTGGGGTGTCAACGACGGTACGCAGGACAATGTAGACCTACGCAACAACTTCCGCCTGAATGCGTTTGCCGAGGTGAACGTACCCTTTATCAAAGGATTGTCATACCGTCTGAATTACTCTACCAATCTGGACATTCAGAACAAGAGTAACTTCGTACACGAATCGTACTTTACCTACGTAGGTGCATACGACGACGAGAACCGATATGCAGCCTCTACACAGAAGAACTACCTGGCCAGTGCAAACGGATACAGCAACGACTATCGCACCAGCAGCTGGGTAATCGACAACATCCTGACCTATGCCAATTCGTTTGGCAAGCACAACATCACCCTGACTGCCGTAGCCACCCGAGACAGCAAGCACTACAAGTATAAGCAGATGCGAGGCAGCGACTTCGTTTCCAACGGTAACACCCTGCTGGGTATCGACGGTCTGCCGTTTGCTTCCACACAGAAGATATCCAACGATGCCTGGAAACAGAACAACATTGGTTATCTGGGCAGAGCCTCGTACAACTTCGACAACACCTACTATCTGACAGCATCCTACCGGCGCGACGGCGCATCGGTATTCGGAACCAATAGCAAATGGGGAAACTTCGGAGCTGCCGGCGTGGCTTGGCGTATCTCGAACGAAGAGTTCATGAAAAAGCTGACATGGGTGGACGACCTGAAACTGAAGGCTTCGTGGGGTCGAAACGGTAACCAAGGTATCGGAGCTTACTCTACGCTGTCAAGAGTATCTGCCGGCTCATCGGGCGGCATCAAGGTGACTTTCGGAAACAGCGGCAAAGTATCCTATGGTATCAATCAGGGCAGCATCGGTAATACAGACCTGGGATGGGAAACCACAGAAGCATGGAACTTCAGTTTTGAATCGGCCCTGTTGGGCAACAGACTGTTTGTGGATCTAGACCTCTATTTCTCCAAGACCTACGACCAGCTGTTCAACCGAACCATCCCTGTAATGACCGGATTCAGTAGCATCTATGCCTCCATGGGCGAGGTACAGAACAGAGGTGTGGAACTCACCGTGCGTACAGTCAACATCCAGACCGACCGCTTCAAATGGAGCAGCGGACTGACCTTCTGGCTGAACCGTGACAAGCTGACCAAACTCTATGGCGAAGACCTCGACGGAGACGGCAAGGAAGATGACGATATAGGAAACCGACTCTTCATCGGCGAGTCTATCCACTCCATCTACGGCTACAAGCAGGACGGCATCGTACAGGAAAGCGACGTAGAATATATGGAGAAGAACGGCGTGGCTGCAGGTACACCGAAGTATGTGGACATCACCGGCGACGGTGTCATCACCACGGATGACAGATACATCATCGGCAACTATAATCCGAACTTCAAGCTGAACCTGAACAACACGGTAAGTTACAAAGACTTTGAACTGTATGCCATGATTACGGGCACCTTCGGAGGCAACGGCTACTATCAGCAGTCCAACAAGGCCGCCTACGTCATCGGTGGCGGCGGTGACTTCTTCGGTGTAAACAGCCTTTATGTACCCTATTGGACTCCCGAGCATCCCAGCAACAAGTATCCGGCAGCCACCTACACGGGCGACTCCTTCTTCATGGGTCTGCAAAGCCGTGCCTTCGTACGTCTGCAAGACATCAGCCTTTCATACTCCTTCAGACAACCTTGGGTGAAGAAGGCCGGCATCAGCACACTGAAGCTGTTTATAACAGGAAAGAATCTGCTGACCTTCAGCGGATGGGACGGCGGCGACCCCGAAATCGGGAACTCCATCGTCAACGGTACCTACCCCGTCATGAAATCGCTGTCTGTAGGTGCAACTATCAGTTTCTAACTCTATATACCCATTATGATGAACAACATAACGAAAATAATGAAAACGATGCCAGCCGTGCTATTGGCGGCCTTGGCATTCAACAGCTGTGATGATGCCGGTTTCCTGAAAGAGGAGCCGGAGACATTCTACACGGTAGACAATATCTTCAACAGTCAGGATCAGGTGGACCAGGTCATCTCTACCTGCTACTTGCGCGTACGCCACATGTTCTGTCCCTACAACAACTGGGGCGAGCTGGACCAATGGTCATACCGCATGAGCAACGGTACGGATATGTTTGATGTGCCCACCATACGATATAGCTATCGGTTCAACGACTACTCCATCCTCTCCAGCCAAAGTGGAGTATACAAAACCGTCTACTCAAACTACTACTATCTGATTACCTCCGCCAATCAGGCCATCGATGCAGCAGAGCGGGAGAACATCACGTGGGACTCGGACAGCAGCAAACGGTGGGCGTTGGCACAGGCCCGCTTCTTCCGCGCCTTTGCCTACCGCAACTTGGGTGAACTGTTTGGTGGCGTGCCTCTTGTCACGGAAGTGACTACCACTCCCCGCTACGACTATGCCCGTTCGAGCCGCATGGAGACCTACCAGTTTGCCATTGACGAGCTGGAAGCCATCCTCAACGACGTACCGGAAAGCGCCGAAGCCGGACGCATCGTCAAAGGCGTAGTGCAGCACAACCTGTGCCAGCTCTATATTGACAAGGGTGTGCTACTGGAGGAAGCAGGACAAAGCGGAAGCGAAGCTTATAACAAAGCGGTGAGGTATGCCTCCGACATCATCGACGGAGGTCACTTCCAGCTGATGACAGCGCGTTTCGGCACCCGTAAGGATCAGCATCCGGAATACTACTATGCCAATGCCGCCAACCAGCAGACACCCGAACACTCGTACACGGCAGCAGGCTATCCCATCGAAGGAAACGTATTCTGGGACCTCTTTCAGGAGGGGAATCAGGACTATGAGAACGGCAACAAAGAGGCCATCTGGGTATCGCAATCCGACTACAACCTGTACAAGGAAGAGGGTGACGACTTCCGCCTCTACTATTCAGCCATCTATGGTCCTGTATTCCGAGACCAGGGCGGAGCGTACCTCAATGGCAACATGGAGGATGTGGGCGGACTGGGCATGGTGCAAGTGTGCCCTACCTTCTACACACGCGACCTGATCTATGCCGGCAAGTGGGCTGATGACATGCGCAACTCGGAAGCCGTGTTCCGCAGAATCTTTATCGGCAATCAACCCGGAACAGAATACTACGGGAAGGTGGTACCCTGGAACCTGCTTTACAAGGAAGATGCCAACGGAGTGAAGAGCGATGCGGCAGCCACCATGCTATATCCCATCTCCTGCAAAATCGGTACCGACAGATATACGGGTATAGAGGACGGCCAGAACTACACGGCGCTGTTCAGAGACGACTATCTGCTCCGCTTGCCCGAGACCATCCTGCTGCGGGCAGAGGCCTATTGGCGACTAGGAGACAAGTCAGCTGCATCGGCTGACATCAACAAGTTGCGCCAGAGAGCCCAATGCGGCTATCTAGTTACAGAGAGTGATGTGGATGTAGACCTCATCCTGGACGAACGGGCCAGAGAACTGGTCTATGAAGAGTCCAGATGGAACACACTGCTCCGCATGGGCAACAACATTGCCATCGAACGCATCAAGAAGTACGCTTACTGGTCATGTGCCGGCACCTCATTGGCCGAAAAGAACTTCTCCTTGTGGCCTATCCCGCAAGATGTAATTGATACGAACAAGGATGTGACGTTAGAACAGAATCCCGGCTGGTAACATAATCATTTTTTATATACTATTACACTGTAGAGCGGGCGACGGGAGTCGCCTGCCTATAGTGTAATACCTTTCTTTCCAACTAATCATTTCAACATTAATCATTTGTTTTCCCTTATGAAAAAGATTCTTCTCTTGTTAATGCTTCTCGGCAGTCTTCAGTTTGCCCTGTCACAGACGGACCACCGGATAGGACATCCGGACCGTACGGGCACAAGCGACATTTACGCCCTGTTCAAGAATCCTCCCAAAGGATACGGAGAGGTACCCTTCTACTGGTGGTTGGGCGACACACTGACCAGAGAACACCTGTCCGACCATCTGGACATGCTGCAGGGGAAGAGCATCTCCAGCCTGCAAGTGAACTATGCACACAGTGACAAGGGCGGGAAGGCATGGGGACTGACCTACCGGTCGCAGCCCGACCTGTTTACCGAAGAATGGTGGGAACTATTCGGCTGGTTTCTGAAGGAGGCCAAGAAACGCGGGATGACCGTCAGCCTCAGCGACTACACCTTGGGCGTAGGACAGGAGAAGTTCGTGGACGAGGCGTTGGCCGAACATCCCGAGATAGAGGGCGCGGAACTGCGCTTCACGAAGCTCCGCTTCCAACGTCACGTCTCATACAAGTTGCCGCATCCTGCCATCGCCCTGCAGGCCTACCCCATCGGCAAGGATGGAGAGTGGGCCTCCAACGAGCCGACAGACCTGACGAATCAGGTGGCGGACAACCGGCTGGAATGGGATGCCCCGTATGCCGGAGAGTGGATGTTGGCCTGCATCTATGCAGAGCCTGTCAGTCCGTCATACGACCCCATGCATCCGCTCTCGGGCAGCGTCTACATCCGGCACTTCTTCCAGCAGTTTGAGAACCGCTTCAAGGACGATTTTGAGGGAGGCGTCAACTTCTTCTTCTCCGACGAGCTCAACTTCAACCTGAAGGGACTGCTTTGGAACGGCTTCTTCCGCAACGAGTTCCGTCGGCGCAAAGGGTACGACATCGTGCCCCATCTGGTGGCCCTGTTTGAGGATGCAGGCAGACTGACCTCCAAATACCGCATGGATTTCAACGACGTGATGGTGTCGCTCAGCGAGGAGCACTTCTTCAAGCCCATCTACGACTGGCATGAACGGCGGGGACTGATATATGGATGCGACCACGGTGGCCGGGGGCTTGATGTGACCGAGTTTGGCGACTACTTCCGCACCCAACGCTGGAACCAGGCACCCGGATGCGACCAGCCCAGCCTGCAGCACGACATCATCAAGAATAAGGTGGCCTCCTCCATCGCGCACCTCTACAACCGTCCGCGCACCTGGCTGGAGGGTTTCTACGGCAGCGGATGGGATACCTCGTCGGCCATGCTGCTGGATGCCATATTCAGCAACTTCGTGCAAGGGCAAAACCTGTTGAGCCTTCACGGCCTCTATTACAGCACTCCCGGCGGATGGTGGGAGTGGGCACCCCCGTGCAACCATTTCCGTATGCCCTATTGGGAGCACATGCCCCATCTGCTCCGGTGTACCGAGCGGCTCAGCTACCTGCTGTCACAGGGATATCACTGTGCCGATGTGGCCGTCCTCTATCCTGTAGAGTCGGTGGTGGCCGGGCATGGCGACCGTTCTGTCCGGTGTGCCTTCGAGCTGGGACGGCAGATTTACGACCGCGGAATAGACTTTGACTTCATGGACTACGAGTCGCTAGCCCGTGCCACCGTGCGCGACGGAAAGCTGACCGTAGCCAACGAAACATACCCCGTCCTCGTCATACCCTCCATGAAGGCCATCCGCCAAGCATCGCTGGAGAAGGCACTGGCCCTGCGTGCGGCAGGCGGCACCGTCATCTTCATCGACGAGCTGCCCGTAGAGACCGACCATGGCACCATCGGCAAAGGCCCGCTACAGGATTCGTTGCTGCAATGCAGCCCTGTGAGCTTACAAAAGGCCGTTCAGAAGCTGGCAACAGAGCGGACACCCGACTTCCGGCCTGCAACCTCCAAGGCCTGTGTGATGCACCGCCGGATAGGCGACAAGCAGCTGTATGCCGTCTACAACGTACCGAAAGGGTCGGAATGCTTCTTCCGGGCCAAGGGGGCGGTAGAACTGTGGAATCCGTGGAACGGCGAACGCAAGCGGCTGACCGCCACCAAGCAGGTGGCGGACGGTACGCTGGTGACGATGCCCCTGGAAGCGACAGAGATACAGCTGCTACTATTCACCCCCGACGCCTGCAGTCAACTGGATCCGTGGCCCGACTACCGCGTCACCGACACCATGGAGGTAGGCGGCGACTGGGAGATAACCTACCTGCCCACCATGGACAACAAGTGGGGCGACTACCACTGGCCGGCCTCTGACGGACTGGTAGGACCCGAAATCAGGCGCGTGCGCACCACCTGCCAGCCGCAGCCCGGATGGCAGGAGCCTTCCTATGCCGATGACGGCTGGCGGTGGGAGACGAACGCCTTCTCCTCCCAGTTCCTCTACAGCGGCCCCCTACCCCGTGCGCTGCCTGCCCACTTGCTGCACAGCGACTCGCTCCATGCCTCGTGGACGGAGTATGCCTTCTCGTGGAGGTGGGGCGTGGAGGATGACTACGGGCATCAGGGATACCATGGCCTGAAGTGTGAGGTTCACGACGACTTCATCCGTCTGGGGCAGCTGGTTCCCAACGCCACAGGACTGGTGCGCCGTCCGCATCCCATGGGCAACCACCACTACCTATACACCCACGTCGTGGCACCCCATGCAGGCACCTTCACGTGGCAGGCCGGCAGCACCCTGCCCCGCGCCGTCTACGTCAATGGTCGGCCGGTGAACCTGCACGCGCACACCGTCACGCTGAAGCGGGGTTCCAACAGCCTGCTGCTACACTACGACACGGCCTGCACCACCTACTTTGTGGTGACGGAAGCGGACCGGGAGGATACCTACTGGCCGGAGTCCATTCCGGAAAGGCCATTGGCTTCGCGGTGGAACGGCCTGCAGCGGCTGCTGCCATACGTCACCACGCCCCGGATAGACACCTGCTACTACCGCTTTACCGTAGCGCCGGGCACCGTGGGTCTGCTCTTCCACGCCTATGCTGACAGCGTCAGTCTGTGGGCCGACGGGCGGCGGGTAGGATGTACACGGATAGGCCAACGTGCCGACGGCTGCTCGCAGTACCGAGCCAACTTCAACGCCGCAGCCGATGGCGGTCCGCAGCTCATCGCCATCCAGGCATCGGCCATCCGCAGTGGCAGGCGAGGCGGCGCACTGTTCCCCTATCCCATCAAGCAGCTGTGTAGCAAGGGCAGGAGCCGTTCAGGTGACTGGGGCGAACAGGAAGGATTGGCATACTATTCGGGCGGCATCTGCTACTCCAACCATTTCACCCTCCCTGCATTGGATACACACAAGCACTATCTGCTGGATCTGACGGATGTGGTCTCTTCCGCCGAGGTGTGGGTCAACGGGCAGCTGGTGGGCGTCCGCATGGCCGCTCCCTGGAGGTTCGATATTACAGCCTATCTGAAGGAAGGAGACAACCTGCTCTCCATCCGGGTGTACAACACCGCACACAACCACTACCGTAGCATACCCACCCTGTACAACCGGAGCCGGCCATCCGGCCTGCTGGACAAGGTGCTCATCCATCAGTGCGATGCGATTATGCTGCAAAGATAGTGGCCCCGTGCAGGGGCAGGTATGCGCCCTGTGCGCAGTGTGATTTAGTCGGATTTACCGCAAACACGGTGGCCAGACCTTCTAAACCCTATGTTTACGAACCGCAAACCCTGTGTTTACGATGTGTAAACATAGGGTTTGGAAGGTGTAAACGTAGGGTTTGGGGTGTGACGCAATGACAGAAATGACGGCTTATCCTTTATGTAGTATCTATATACATAAATTCGTTTACTATATAGGGAATTAATTTTATTTTCAGGGTCTTATATAAGAAACCGCTGTCATTTCTGTCATCAATACTATACAGTATGCTAATCAAAACAAGTCATCGAGCATGACCTCATTCTGCACAATACCACTGTACATGTTATGCTTCAATCCCTTTGAGGTGATAAACGTGAGGTGAATACTCTTGTTGTCGTCGTGAAGCAATTCGCGAAGACGCTCTATACGCCGGAGCAGTATATCGTGGTAATTATTATCTATGACGAATGGCGAGGTGGTGAACTTCATCTCGCAGAGATTGACCACGTTGTCATTGCGGATGATTATTAGGTCTATCTGCATTCCTTCGCCCTCATCATCAGACTTCAGGGTTAGTGTTGACTCACTCGACACGACAAAAACGCCTCAATCCATGACTCCGGCCTTTTCCTCTCGTCAAGCCCTGCCTTGACCATCGAGAAATAGAAACTGAGCAATTGGTCTTTCATGGATGTCTTGTACGACTCATCGTCAATAGATTTGATTTGGCGGAATAATATTTAGCTAATCTGGCGGATGTGTAGACGGCGATAGCTATAGGAATCGGGGGTTCAGCATGGCATGACAGCCGGCTTTGGGTGCGTCGCTGTGTCGATTGTGACGCTCTTTTCTATAGAAGTATATATATACATAAATTCATTTACTATATAGGGAATGAATTTATTTTTCAGGAGTCTTATATATAAATAGGGCGACGCAAGCGACGCAGCGACACGCTATTTATATAGATATATTCTATTTTAAAATTAATTCCCTATATAGTAACTGAATTTTATTTTTCCGCGTCTATATATAATCTAACTGTTGCAAGTGTTGCAAACAGGCCCAAAATGTTGAAAGATTGGAGCTTACCTCATTCATCTTATCACTGCGTCACAAACACTCTCCAGCTACCATCCTTCTCGCTGCGCTCAACATATTTCTTTTGAATTAGTTGGTCAAGCAGTTTTTGTATCGCTGAGATGCTGATGCCTGTTTCGTCTTTCATATTTGCAAACGTCAATGTTGGATAGGTTCTCATCGCATTGAGAATCCTTGTGTAGTTTGGCGTTCGGAAGGCTATCCGTTCGCCATCATACCACCACACATTTTCATTTTTCTCGCTTACAAATAGCACATCATTATACACCTCTGTTGCTACCAGCTCATTGAAGTATTTCAAGAACGGGCGAATATCCTTCATCTCTGCGTGAGCACCATCGCTCGGCACAGGGCCAACTTCGAGGTCTGCTTGATGCAGAGCCTCAAGATACTCACTCTTCTTGCGACTACGAACGACAACCATTGGGTAGTTGTGTCGTGTCAGAATAAAGTTTACCATCAGTCGTGCGATGCGACCGTTACCATCCTCAAAGGGGTGAATGCGTATATAGCGGTAATGGAACAACGCGGCCAACTCCACGGGAGATAGTTTTCCCTCTTGCTCTGCCTTGTTGTACCAATCTACCAAGTCTGCCATCAGACCGGGAATCTCTTCCGGTGATGCATATTCAAATCGATCTCCATAGCGTGTAATCACACTATTTGGTCTATTCTTATATCGCCCCGCGTGTATCACATAGCTTGTCTGCATTCCACCAGGAAGATTACGATATACAGTATAGTCCTCACGCAACAATGTATGATGCAATGTCCGAATAAAGTTCTGCGTCAAAGGGCTCTCTTTCACTCTCGCTTCCTCTGTCATCATGCGTAGTCCCACGTTGCTTGCCGTCATCTCCTGGACGTCGCGCACATCAGCCTCTCCAATCACCTTTCCAAAGAGCAACAATATTTCTGTCTGACCATAAGTCAGTGTATTACCCTCTATGTGGTTGTTGTTATAGTTGAAGTCAACAGTAAAGCGGCGGCTCAGCCTTTCCCTATCCTTTTCAGACAAAGGTTGTAATTCTTGCCATGCAGCCAAAGCCTTCTTTATAGTAAGATATTTCATACGGTACCTTAGTTACTATCACATTGTGCAAATATACAAAATGTTTTTAATATGGTTGTACACTTACAACCTTTTTCGCCGTTTACATCCACGGTTCTTTCATTTAGAGACATCCTTATTATAATAGAGAGAAATAGCATCATCCAGTTCACGTTAATCATTACTAAAAGAATCCTGAACAACAAAAAAAGGGGAGCAATCCGAATTGGATGATAAAATATTTTATACTTTTGCATAAACGACAATTTATGTAGAATATATATCCTTTATACGATTATCTAATGCGAAACACCTCTTTCCTACATATAGGAGATGAAGACTTATGGATGATGTTGCTAAAAGGCGACAAGCAGGCACTGTCTGTCATATACAAGAGGAACTACGAACTGCTGCTTAACTTTGGATTGAAGATAGTACCCGATGAAGAGCTGGTAAAGGATTGCATTCAAGACGTATTTGTGAAAATCGGGTCTAGCAAACGGCTGTCTGCCACCGAACATGTACGCGCTTATCTGCTGACATCGCTCAAAAACCGACTGGCAGACACACTGGCCGCTCTGCCACGGAGTGAACAGCTGGACGAGAGACACTTTCAGATGGAAGTGGAAGATGAAGAAATAGCTACACTTTTCAAGAACAACGACAAAGACATCCTGCTGAGCCGAAAACTGATTGCAGCCTACAACGAACTGCCGTCCAATCAGCGCATGGCCATATACCTGCGGTATGTACGCAGCCTCTCTTATAAGGAGATAGCAGCCATGATGCACATCAATCCCCAGTCCTCGATGAATCTGGTATCGAGAGCACTGACCAGCCTGCGCAAAAGGCTCTCTGCAGATGAGTTCATGCTGTTGCTGGTGCTGCTGAACTGCAAGCTATAGCCCCCTATCCTGCCGATAAACTAAGTTTTTTTACCTGAAATACATTTTTCCCGAAAAAAGTGAGTAGATTTTTCGCATGTCACCGTTCTTAGTATAAAAGCAACCATCATGATCAATGAGAACCAGCACATACGGCAAGTGGCAAGACGGCTGATAGCATACGTCAAAGAGCAGGAGCGGAAGGTAGAACCTGCTGAACTGGACGCTTCGTGGCAAGAAGTAGCGTACAGGATAGCTGCGCTACGCCAGAAACGCACACGGCAACTCTATCTCTACATGGCCGGTTCGTCGGTGGCCGCCGTCCTGATAGGGTGCATGTTCTGGATAGGCCTGTCGCTCCAGACAGACAAGGAAAGCGACATCGAACGGTTTGCCCAATCAACCGAAATAAGAGACACGGACCGGAAGGAGATTCTGCTGCTGGTGCCTGGTGAAGATGAGATACGGATACACAACACGAACGCCCGGATTAACTATGGAGCTGGAGGGGAAATCACGGTCAATTCTGAAAACATTCTGCATGAAAAGAGAGACGAGATTGAATACAACCAACTGATTATTCCGAAAGGGAAACGCTCGCAACTCACCCTGTCGGACGGCACAAAGGTATGGGTCAACTCGGGCACACGCATTGTCTATCCCGACCGCTTTGAGAGGAAGAAACGCGAAATCTATGTAGAAGGTGAAGTGTATCTGGATGTGGTACGCAACGAAAAGGCACCGTTTATCGTCCGCACCCACGAATTCCAGGTACAGGTACTGGGTACGTCCTTCAATGTATCGGCCTACCCAACGGAAAAGCAATCATCCGTCGTGCTGGTCGAAGGCAGCGTACATGTAACAGACGAGCACAAGCACGAAACGGTTTTACGACCGGGGCAACTGGCCGACATACAGGTGGGGCAGCTGGGAGAGCCCCGCGACGTCGATGTGGCGCCTTACGTCAGCTGGATACACAACATGCTGATGTACGAAAACGAGCCGTTGGAGTATGTGTTCAGGAAACTGAATCTTTACTACAATCAGGAATTTATCCTTACACCCGACGTAGCCGACCTGAGAGTGTCGGGCAAATTGGATTTAAAGGAAAACATCGAAGATGTGCTTCATGCCATTGCATTTGCGGTGCCCATCGTGTATGAACAAACTGACGAGAAAACTATTGTGAAGAAAAAGTAGGGACAACCTCCCTGCACATGTCAAACCCCATAAAAACAACAAGATAGATGAAAAACAGGAATCCATGAAAAAAAATGGCCGGATGATAGTTGCAGTACCATCCAGCCCAAAATTAAACAATCCTTCATTATTTAATTTCTAATTTCGTTGCTAATGTATGAAAAATACTGGTAGAAATCGATTTGCGACAACCAAATTGGGTCGCGTATTATTACTTTTTAGTTTTTGTTTTCTTTCTTTGTCCGCACATGCTCTTTTGTTGAGCAAGTATGCACAGGAAAAAACGTTGACGGTCCAGATGAACGGGAAATCCGTCAAAGAGGTAATCTCTTATATAGAGAAAAACAGTGAGTTTATATTCTTTTATCGCAATGATGCAATTGACCTGAATCGAAAGGTCACAATCTCCGTACAGAACCAGCCTATCCAAGTGATACTGGACGAGCTGTTCAAGCATACGCAGATACGTTATGAAATCAACGACCGTCAGGTGACGTTGAAAAAAGAAGAAGTACAACAGGAGCCCCAAACCAAGAGGCCGCAGAAACGCACGATAGCAGGCACTGTGACAGAAGCTGCTACCGGTGAACCACTGGTAGGTGTCAGCATCAAGCTGAAAAACACCCCGGGCATAGGAACCATCACCGACATCGATGGCAAGTTTTCAATAGAGGTAACAAATAATACAGAGCTGATTTTTTCGTATGTAGGATGCAAGACACTGACGCTGCTTGTAGGCAATCAGAACCGGATGGATGTCAAGATGCAAGCCGATACCGAGCTGCTGGACGAAGTGGTGGTAGTGGGTTATGGTACGCAACGCAAGGTAGACCTGACCGGTTCGGTACAGCGTGTCAATCTGGAGACGGTGAAGAATGCCCCCAATGCCAGCCTGACATCCTCCCTGCAAGGTGCCATACCGGGCTTGAACATCGGACAGGTAAATACGGCCGGAGGGTCGGCCAACATACAGGTGAGAGGGCAGTCTACACTGAACGGTAGCCAAAATGTACTCATCGTGTTGGACGGCATCATCTACAACGGTACCATGGCCAGCATCAATCCTGCCGACGTGGAGTCGGTAGACGTACTGAAAGATGCCAGCAGCAAGGCCATCTACGGTGCTTCAGCAGCCAATGGTGTGATACTGATTACTACTAAAAAGGGTAAGAAACAGAGCAAGCCTATGATAAACGTCAATATGACGTTGTCAACGCAATCTCCTGCCAAACGTCTGCATCCTAAAAACCGCGAGGAGAAAATCCGCTCCATTTACGATTACTATTGGAATCAGGGTGGTTATACACAAGATGCCAACGGGAATTACAGCGTGAATCCCGATTTTGATGTTGCCAGTAAGATTGAGGCTTCTCAGGTGGCTGGCTATAACAATGGAACCGACTACAATTGGCTGGACGAAGGTACGCAAGATAGCTACTACATGAACTATCAGATTAGCCTAAGCAACTCGACAGAAAAGACCAACTTCTACATCTCAGGGGGGTATACCAAGCAAGAGGGTTGGGTTGCCAACGACTCTTTTGACCGTAAGAATGTACGTATCAATCTGGAGACTAAGGTTCTGGACTGGTTGACAATCGGTACACGCTCATTTGGATCGTTTATGAACTATTCCGGAGCGTCACCCTCGCTGCATGATCTCTATCTCTACAGCCCGATGAACACGCCGTACGATGAATCAGGAGAAATGATTTACATTCCAAATGGCACCCTGACCAACCCTTTTGTATGTTTTGATGCAGATGACAGAGATCTCAACAACTCCCTTTCAGCCTTGGCTTATGCTTCCATTGACGTACCATATATCAAAGGATTGAACTATCGTTTCAACTGGGGTAATAACTATAAATGGAACCAGCACTATTATTCAAACGTATGGGGATCCAATCACAAAGGAAATGCCTATAAAAATACCAGCTCTACATACGACTACACTATTGATCATATTCTCTCTTACAAGACAACACTGGCAGAGAAGCATCATTTGGACTTGACTGCTGTATTCGGATTGCGCAAACAGACCTATGAATATACTACAGCCAATGGTGAGCAATACACGGATTTATCTTTGAGTTACAATAGTCTGGAACAGGCTGTCATTCAGAAAATCGGTTCAGATGCTTGGCAAGAACAATATATGTACCAAATGGCACGTGTCAACTACAATTACGCAGACAAGTATCTGATTACAACCACACTACGTCGTGACGGATTTTCAGGTTTCTCAGAAAACCATCGTTACGGACTTTTCCCATCGGTTGCATTAGGTTGGGTAATTTCCAACGAAGAGTTTTTCAAAGCAGATGCCATCGACAATCTGAAACTGCGTGTATCCTATGGTTCCAATGGTAATCTAACTAATCGCTATTCCACATTGGCCAGAATGGGTACCTCCAGCTATGTGTTTGGAGATGGCAGCAGTACCTCGTACGCTCAATACGTATCGTCAATGGCTTCTGACCTAAAATGGGAATCTACTCAAGGAATGAACTACGGTTTCGATCTGTCTTTGTGGAACAATCGTTTGAACATAGCTTTTGACTACTACAATATGAACACGAAGAACTTGTTGTGGAATGTCAATATACCCAATATCACAGGCTTTGGAAGCATCCCTTCTAATATTGGACAGATCAATAACAAGGGTGTGGAAATCTCTATCAACGGTGACCTAATCCGCCAAAAGGAGTTGAAGTGGAACATAGGATTAAACTTTTCAAAGAACAAAAACAAGATTGTCAAGTTATTGGGTGATCTCGACGGTGATGGACATGAAGACGACTTGCCTGCCAGTGGTTTATTCATTGGCGAATCCATTAATGCCATCTATGACTACAACATCCAAGGGCTTTGGAGTATCGAGGACGAAAAAAACGGCTTGATTCCCTCCGGCACTTACGTAGGTTGCGAAAAGATAGAAGACTTGAACGAAGACGGCAAGATTGATGCATCCAATGACCGTAAGATTTTGGGAACTAAAGATCCCTCCTTCCGCATGAGCATGACTCACATGGTAACCTTTAAGAACTGGACCCTCACCGCACTGTTTAACTCGGTAGTGGGCGGTAGCAAAAGTTATTTGGGAGCTAACAATGCCTTGGCTGATTTGGCCAATAACTCAGGTGACAACTTCATCAAACACAATATGTTCAGTGAAATCGACTACTGGCGACCCGACAACCAAAATGCGGAGTATAGAGCTCCCATTCGTGTGCCCAGCGTACAACCCAGCTATTGGAAAAACCGCAGTTTTGTGCGTCTGCAAGATCTCAGCCTGACCTATAACTTCGGTGCACCCACACTTCGCAAGGTAGGCTTGCAAGCCTTGGCTCTGTCGGCGACAGGGAAAAACCTGTTTACCATCACCAGTTGGAAAGGATGGGATCCAGAAACCGGTGATGGATTGGTGAATGCCTATCCCGTGATGAAATCTATATCCTTAGGATTGAACGTAACTTTCTAATATAGCAGCATTATGAATAAAACTATTTCTTCTGCCATACATATAGTGTCTATACTGACTCTATTGGCAGCGTCGTCTTGTTCTGATTTCTTAAAGGAAGAAGCACTCGACTTCAAAAGCAGCACGAACTCTTTCAATACCAATAGCGACTTTGAACTATCTGTAACCAACTTGTACAGACTCGTCAGAAATGAATTTTTCTCTGGTGGTGAACAACAGACTTTTGACTATGTTTTCGGTACGGACCTGGTTTATGACGGACAAATACAAGGAGCACAACGTTTCAATGATTTTGATAATACCTGTAATCCAAACAATACATATCTGAATTCGCATTGGAACAATCTCTACAAAGTGATAGCTGAAAGCAATACCATCATCAGCCGTCTTGCTATGAGTTCTATCAGTGATTCCGACAAAAGAGTCATTGAAGCACAAGCCAGATTCTTTCGGGCATTGTCATATCGTACCCTCGCCTATCTGTATGGTGGGGTACCCATCGAACTCAACGAAGTTTCCACCCCGCGCAAAGATTATACCAGAGCCTCAAAAGCCGAAGTACTGAGCCAATGCATAGAAGACCTAATCTATGCGGCTGAAAATCTGCCTGATATCGATGCAGTGAAAGACGGACAAATATCACATCCCGCAGCCTATCACCTACTGGCAGAAGTCTATTTGGCAAAAGAGGAGTTTCAAAATGCATACAATGCCGCAAGCAAAGTGATTGGGAACAGCAAAGTTGCATTGATGAAGGAACGATTTGGAACACAAAAGGCTGACGATGGTGATGTGTTTTTCGACCTCTTCAGACCGAACAACCAGAATCGCTCTGCAGGTAATACAGAAGGTCTGTGGGTTATTCAGTATGAAACAGGAACAATCGGTGGCGACAACGGTGTGACAAGCGTCTATGGAAGTGGATATAAACAGGAAAGAGTGATGGCCCCACTAGTCAGAGACTTGCGGATAGATGGAGAGAAAACTTCTCCTTTCCTGTGGCCTTATTCAACTTTTGAATCCGGTGGCCGTGGTGTGGGATGGGGCATTCCTACCAGATATTTTTCAAATACAATTTGGGAAACAAGTGACTGGAATGACATGCGAAACTCAAATTACAACATCGTCAGAAAGTACAAGTCAGACAATCCCCAGTCAAAATTCTACGGACAAGAGTTGGATACAGAGAACCCACCGGCAGGAATTACCATCCCTTGCCGTGAATGGTATGCATATTCTACTAAATGCACAACACCTGGACATCATCCGGAGTCTCTGTTTTCAAACAAAGCAACCGGATTGTTAAGTGGTAACGCCGGATTTACATATACCGATCAATATTTCATGAGACTGGCAGAGACATATCTTCTCAGAGCAGAAGCAGCATTGGGCATGGGAGACAAACAAAAAGCCGCAGACGATATCAACGTAGTGAGAAGCCGTGCTGAAGCTAAACCATGTACTGCTGAAATGATTGACATTGATTACATTCTAGATGAACGTATGCGTGAATTGGGTATAGAAGAGAAACGTCGTCTGACATTGGGACGTCTGAATCAAGTCTATCGCCGTACAGTAGATGTCGCCAACAATCCCCTTGTTAGAAACATTGCAGAAAAGCACAATCTGTGGCCTATACCGTACGCAGAAATTGAGAGAAATACAGAAGCTACGCTTGAACAGAACCCAGGTTACTAATCAGAACAGGAGAGGATGCGATGAACACATCCTCTCCTGCAAACACATCTCCATATATGAAGTCTATAAAGTTTCGCATAGCCTTATTACATCTATTCGTAGCCAGCTGCTGCCTGACGACGCAAGCCCAGCAGCGAATGACATACGTCATGGACATGGTACACAACAACCCCGGCGAAGCACCCTACGTCACCAAGTACAACGACGGTGCCTACCTGGCTTCGCAAGGCTACAACAGCGTCGTGACACACTGGCATATCAACTGTGCTGTTACCTACGACTCCTTCAAAAGAAACACCGTGCGTCGTCAATCCTCGGAAAGGGAATGGATTGAGCATCATGCTCAAGCCATCCGCCAAAAGCTTGACTCACTCAAGCAGGCGGGACTGGAGGTATATCCCTTCACCGACTTCCTGGTCTTCCCCAAGTCCGTGTGGGACAAGTATGGCGACGACATACAAGGCCTTGGAAGCGTGGCCGGAGACGGCCATTCGGGCAACCGTACCCGCCGGGTAAACATCCAAAGCGCGATGACGCAGAAGCTGCTCCGCACGCAGATTGACGAGATATTTACGGAGTTCCCCCAGCTGGACGGACTGGTCATCCGTTTCGGAGAGACCTACCTGCAGGATACCCCCTACCACATGGGTGGCAGCCCCATCAGCGACGCCAATGCCATTGACGACCACGTGCTGTTTCTGAACATCCTCCGCGAAGAGGTCTGCGTGAAGCGCGGCAAGAAAGTGTTCTACCGCACGTGGGACTTCGGGTACCGCTTCCACTGCAATCCGGAATTCTACCTGCAAGTCACCGACCGTGTAGAGCCGCACCCTCTTCTGCTCTTCTCCATCAAATACCAGCAGGGAGACTTTCACCGCAACTGTCCGTTCAACCCCACCATTGGCATCGGACAGCACCGTCAGGTAATAGAGTGCCAGGCACGTATGGAGGCCTACGGCAAAGCTGCCCATCCCTACTACACCGCATCGGGAGTCATTGACGGATGGCCCGAGACGCAGTTTGAGATAGACTGGGCCGACTATCGGCTGACGCGGCAGCTGCGCGACCCCCAAAAGCCCCGCGGCCTGAAGGACGTGCTCGCCACCGGTCTGGTAGACGGCATGATGACGTGGTCGCACGGGGGCGGATGGCAAGGGCCTTACATCAAACACGAAATTTGGACAGACCTCAACTGCTACGTCCTGACACAATGGAGCCTGAACACTTCGCTGACGGAAGAGGAAATCTTCTACCGCTTTGCCCGGTTGAAAGGATTCGACACATACAATGCCAACCTCTTCCGCCAGATTGCCCTGCTTAGCATAGAAGCTGTGCGCAAAGGACAGCTGAACAGCTACACGGCTAACCAAGTGTGGTGGGCACGCGACGAGTTCTTCTCTGTCAGGGACAACCGTGAGGTCATCCGCGAAATCCACCAGAAGGGACTGGAGGAGAAGGTGCTGCAGGAGAAGCGTGAGGCTGTGGCTCTTTGGGAGCAGATAGAGGCCATCTCCCGACAACTGGAAAACAAAGACCGCACGTTGCTGGATGCCATACGGGTATCCTGCACCTACGGACGCATCAAGTATGAACTGATTGAACAGATGTGGATCATGATGCTGAACTATGCGCCCGACGAAGGCATCACTGCAGCCAAGCGCAACCTGCTGGCCGATGCGCTGAGGCGATACGATGCCCTGTGGCAAGAGTGGCGTACCCTCTACCGCGAGCAGCCCCTGTGCGCCACCCTCTACACCGACCTGGCTTTCCGCAACAACGAGAAGGGTAGCATCCAAGAATTCACCGGTCAGTTGAGGGAGGCACTGGAACGGTAGGCATACCCTCTTCCTACCGCCAACAGCTTTAAAAGTGAAGAGGCTTGAGTTTAAAACTTTCGGGTCAGAAGTTTTAAACTCAAGCCTTCCTTGTTTTAAAGTGATAACAGGGGATAATAGAAGTCTACATATACCGGTATTAATCTACTGATATATAAATACATACTATACCAACACACATCACCCTACATACGCAAAAACATACTGTCTATATCCGTATGCGAGGTGATGTAGGATGGTATCTTATCCGTTACTCAAGTTTCGACTTCATTTACTTCATCCATTTTTATCCGTTAATTATCATCTCAGGTAAGTGCATCAAAGAGAAAGTTAATCAATCTTAAAATCCGGAAAAAGGTAGCAGGTTATCCATCCAAACGTGCCGGAATCCATCTGTTTTTCACTAACTTTGTGGTAGCGAAACCTTTAATAATCTACCATGAAACGACTTCTACTATCTGCACTACTTTGGGCTGTGCTACTTTGTAACGGCACTATTGCCGCAACCGCCCAAACACACGACGAGGTACAACGCCTGCGACAGGAAATGGTGGGCGACCTGCGTGACAACGTACTGCCCTTCTGGACCCGATTCAGTCCCGACCCCCGAGGCGGATTCTACGGTGCACTGAAACGCGACGGTACCCCTATAGCCGATGCACCCAAAGGTGGTGTGCTGAATGCACGCATCCTATGGACCATGTCCACAGCCTACCGTATGTATGGCGACACACTGTACCGGCAGCTGGCCGACCGTGCGCAACGCTACTTCATAGACCACTTCATAGACCCGCAATACGGAGGTGTATACTGGACGCTGAAGGCCGACGGCACACCGCTGGACACTGACAAGCAGACCTACGGCAGCGCGTATGCCATCTACGGGTTGGCTGAACACTACCGAGCCACGCGCTGCCGCGAGAGCCTGCAACGTGCCATCAGTCTGTATCGCACCCTGGAACAGCGGGTGAGAGACCCACAAGAGGATGGCTACAGGGAGTCGTTCAACCGCCAATGGGGAGAACCCGAACGGATGGGGTACGAAGGAGGCGGACGTGCCACCAAGAGCATGAACACCCACATCCACGTACTGGAGGCCTATACGGCCCTGTATCGCGTGTGGCGGGACAAGGAACTGTGCGAGCGGCTGGGCAAAGTGATGGACATGATAACCGAACGCCTGTATGATGACCGCACACACCACCTGACGGTATACTGCGACGACCACTGGAACGCACTGGGACGCATCGACTCCTACGGACACGACATAGAGACATCGTGGCTGCTGACCGAAGCAGCCGAGGTGCTGGGCGACCCGCAACGGACACAACGCTGCCGGCAAGTAGCCATCGAATTGGTAGACGTTACGCTGCGTGAAGGGCTCCACCCGCTGGGACACACCCTATATGAACGGCAGGGCGAACGCACACGGCGCGACGCATCGTGGTGGTGCCAGGCCGAGACGGTGGTGGGATGCATCAACGCCTGGCAACTGACCGGACACAGGGAATACCTGCATCAGGCACAGCGCACGTGGCACTTCATCAAGACGTATATGATAGACCGGGAACAGGGCGAATGGTTCCGCACGGTGACGGAAGAGGGCGAACCCCGGCTGAATGAGCCGAAAGCCAGCCTATGGAACTGTCCCTACCACAACAGCCGCATGGCCTTTGAGGCAGACAGCCGGCTGGCTCCCCGTCCGGACAACGGCACAGAGGTAATGGCCTGGAGCAACCTGACGGGCATACGGGTACGGGGCGAACGGATGGAACTGGAGACGACACTGCGCGTAGGAGACCCCGCACGCAACGATATGGAGACAAGCGGAAAGGAGAAACAACCCAATCCGCGCTATCACCGCGAGGAAAACAGGCAGATGACAACCACCACACTGCGGGGAGTGAACTTCCGGCAGACGGTGACCGACGTGGCGGAGGGACGGGTGCACATCGATTTGGAAGCGGCGTGCGACACTACGTTGACCGGACAGGCTGCCTATCTCTGCATCACGCTGCCCCACACGCGCTATGCCGATGCCCACATCCGCCGCAGCGGGCGGCAGGTGAGCGTACGTTCGGCTGAACGGCAGCTGACCCTGAAGACAGACCGAAGCGTGCAGACCATCATCAACACGGGTGAGGAAGGACGCGACATCTGCTTCCGGCTGCTGCCCGCCCTGAAACGGGGGGCTACAGCCACGCTGACACTGGAACTGCAATGCGAGGGAACCATAGACAACGGGGAGGCCACACTGACGCTGGACACCACCCGTCCGGGTCGGCGGTTTGCCGGACTGGGAGGAAACTTCCGTCTGCAGAACCCGCGACACGACCCCTTGGTGATGGACTACTGCCTGAACCGACTGCGCATAGCCTATGGACGGGTGGAGCTGCCCTGGCGCAGCTGGCAACCCCAGGAGGAGGAGCTGACGCAGCCATGGGACGACAACCGGCCACTGGATGCACACGTAGAAAAGAGCCTGCTGACGGCCCGACGGCTGAAGGCAAAAGGGATACCGTTGGTGCTGAGTTGTTGGTTCCCACCGAAGTGGGCCATCGATGGCAATCCGCAGAGCTACGTACGGCAGGGAGGGGTGATAGCCTACAGGCTGGATCCGCGGAAGCAGGAGCAGATATACCGCTCGATAGCCGGTTATCTGCTGCTGGCCAAGCAACGCTACGGAGTGGAGTTTGACCTCTTCTCGTTCAACGAATCCGACCTGGGCATCGACGTGCTGCATACCCCCCGACAACACGCCGACTTCATCAAAGGCTTCGGAGCCTATCTGGCCCGGCTGGACCTGCCTACCAAGATGCTGCTGGGCGACAACTCGGATGCCACGACCTTCGACTTCATCCGTCCGGCAATGGAGGATGCCGAAGCACGACCCTACATAGGAGCCGTGTCGTTCCACTCATGGCGAGGATGCGACGATGCCACCCTGCACCGCTGGGCCGATGCCGCCCGACGGCTGAACGTGCCGATGCTGATAGGCGAGGGAAGTACCGATGCCGCCGCGCACCGCTATCCGGAAATATTCAACGAGCCTACCTTTGCCCTCTACGAAATCAACCTCTATACCCGCATCTGCGCCATCTGCCAGCCACTCTCCATTCTGCAGTGGCAGCTCACATCGGACTACTCGCTGCTGACGGGAGCCGGCATCTTCGGCACCGAGGGACCTCTACGTCCTACCCAACGCTTCTGGAACCTGAAACAGCTGGCCTCTACCCCACCCGATGCGCTGGCACTGCCCGTGAAGTGCGACAAGCCGGACATCAACTGCGCCGCCTTCGGCAACCTGACGCGCAGCGAATATGCCATACACATGGTGAACAACGGTGCCGCCCGACAGGCCACGCTGCACGGACTGCCTGCCGACATCCGATGGGTGAAGGTATGCACCACCAACAGCCGGCAACATGCCGAACCCACCGTAGTGCCCGTAGAGGCAGGTACCGTCCGCATCACCTTGCCACCCGTCAGCTTTGTGACGGTGACAAGCTGCAAATAGAGAGACAACATATACATATATTAAAATTAACAAACTGATAAAGACGTATGAGACAAACACAACTCGTTGCCATCATCATGATGTGGCTCTGCATGGTCTGCACAGGCCATGCGCAAGCCAATGTACACCAACACTTCAAGACTTCCATCTATGTACGGGCGTATGAAGTGAACAAAATGAAAGACCTGCACTGGCTGGACTCCACCTGGACAGTGATATCCCGTCAGTTGAAGGTGGACAAAGTCTATCTGGAGACACACCGCGACCTGCTGATTGTGGAAGATGCCACGCTGGAGCAGGCCAAACGCTTCTTCAAGGAACGGGGCATCGAAACCGCCGGAGGCATCACGTACACCATCAACGAAGCCAACAGCTTCGAAACCTTCTGCTACTCCAACCCCGAACACCGGCAGATGGTCAGGAAGATTGCCGAGCATACCGCCCGGCACTTTGACGAGTTCATCCTGGATGACTTCTTCTTCACCAGCTGCAAGAGTGACATCGAAATCAAGGCCAAAGGAACCATGAGCTGGACGGAGTATCGGCTGAAGGTAATGACAGAGGCAGGACGCAACCTGGTGCTGCAACCCGCCAGAAAGGTGAACCCCAAGGTGAAGGTCATCATCAAATACCCCAACTGGTATGACCACTTCCAAGGACTAGGATTCAACCTGGAGGAAGGACCGTACCTGTTTGACGGTGTATGGACAGGTACCGAGACGCGCGACCCTGCCAGCAACCAGCATCTGCAGAACTACCTGAGCTACTGTATCATCCGATACTTCGACAACCTGCGTCCGGGATACAATGGCGGCGGATGGGTGGATGTAGGCGGACTGCAGATGGGCATGGACCGCTACGCCGAACAGCTGCACCTCACCCTGCTGGCCAAAGCACCCGAAATCATCCTCTTCGCCTACCACCAGCTGCTGGATGTGAAACTGTCGCCCCGCTACCGCACGCCGTGGCAGGGAATGGGGACCAGCTTCTGCTACGACCAAGTGATGGCTCCTATCCCAACGGCGGACGGGAGCAGCATAGAGCCTACCACCATGGCACGCATTGCCGATGTGGTGCTGGGACAGACCGACCAACTGCTGGGTAAGCTGGGCCGTCCAGTAGGCATCACTTCGTACAAGCCGTTCCATGCAGCAGGCGATGACTTCCTACAGAACTACCTGGGTATGATAGGATTGCCGATGGACATCGTACCCCACTTCCCCGAAGACAAGCAGACGGTGCTGCTCACTGCACAGGCAGCAGGCGATCCGCAGCTGATGGCCTCCATCAAGAAGCAGCTGCAGGCTGGACGCGACGTGGTCATCACCAGCGGACTGCTGAAGGCCATCCCCGAGAAGATAGCCGAGGTGGCCGAACTGCGGTGCGGCGACCTGAAGGCACTGGTATCCGACTTCGGAAGACACGGACAGGCCGAACGGGACATCCTGATGCCGCAAGTGCAGTATTACACCAACGATGCCTGGGAGATGGTAAGTGCCGGACGACCGCTGACAGGCGGCGTATCGGGCTATCCCGTCCTGCTGAGGGCAGCCTACAGTGCCGGACAGCTCTATGTGCTCACCATACCCGATGATATGGGCCAACTGTACGACTATCCGGCAGGAGCCTTGAACGAGATACGGCGCGTACTGAGCCGCGACCTCGATGCCTATCTGGAAGGCCCTTCGAAGGTGGCACTCTTCGCTTACGACAACCGGACGCTGGTAGTGGAGAACTTCAACGATCATGCCGTGGAGGTATGTGTCACTACAGGTGAACAGATAGAGCACCTCACGGTGCTGGATGACGGGACAGTACTGGATCCGCTGCCGGCCGAACCGCAGAGGGGCTGGTTCCCTGCTCCCCCCAAACACGCCTTCCGGGTGATGCTGCTGCCTCACTCCTACAAGGCATTCAAGTATTGATTCAAGTTTCGCATGAATCGTATCACACGAAAGATACCACTGCGAACGAAATTCAGGGGCGCAAAATATTGCGCCCCTACAAGTTATGCAGCACGCATTCAATCAAGCTGTTGCAGGGAGTGTACGATACGTGTAGGAGGGTGCATCAGAATTTTGATACATCCGCCCTATACGCAGGATTGCATCCCGATGCAGTCCTTACGGTTCGTGCCGATGCAGAATGCGATGCGGCAAGGCTCCGTGTCCCAGCAGTTCGATGGGACAACCGAAGTGTTGTTCCAGCCAGGGAGCGGTCACCTCAAGCGCAGGATGGTAATGCAACGTACCGTCTACACAAGCCACCGAACGTACCTGCTGCAGCACGGTGCCGATGTCGTGGCTTACCAGCAGGATGGCACAACGGCGGTTGATGTCGGCCAGCAGTTCGTAGAGACGTACCTGCGAACGGCGGTCCAGATAGGTGCCCGGCTCGTCGAGGATAAGCAGGCGCGGATCGGCAATCACTGCACGGGCCAGCAACGCACGCTGCATCTGTCCGCCGCTCAGACTGCCGATGGAGCGATGCTCCAGCCCTTCCAGACCCATCCGGCGGACGAAGTCACGAGCCAATGCACGGTCGTCGTCTGTGAAGCGGCATTGCCCCGTAGGTTTCTGTCCGGCCAGTCCGGAGAGGATGACCTCCTCCACCGTGATGGGGAAACGGCGATCGATGGTACTATATTGGGGCAAGTAACCCATCGAACGGGCAGGACATCCGCTGATTTCGCCTTCAAAGGGCTTCAACAGGCCCAGTATGCAGCGTACCAGCGTGGTCTTTCCCCCTCCGTTGGGCCCTATCATCCCCAAAAAGTCATTCTCGTAAATGGTCAGGTTGATGTCGTGCAACACCCTCTTTCCGTCGTATCCGGCCGACAGATTTCTGATTTCAAGCAAAGGAGTAGCCATGTGTGTCACGCTGTTTTAGGGTTAATGGACAGAAGGTTGTCCTAACTGTGCCGCCACGTTCAGCATCTCCTCCTCCCAATCATACGAGAGCGGATGGATGGAGACAATCCGTGTACCCGTCTGCCGTGCAATCAGTTCGGCATTGCGACGGTCAAACTCGGGCTGAACAAAGATAATACGTATACCCTGTGCCTTGCACTCGTCCACCAGCTGTTTCAGGCGGGCAGGAGAAGGTTCCTTCCCCTCTTTCTCGATGGAAATCTGGCGCAGACCATACTCGCGGGCAAAGTAGGAAAGGGCCGGATGGTAGATGAGGAAGGCACGGTCGGCATCGGGAGACGAAAGTTGCTGACGCACCAGCGAATCGACTCGTGCAATGCATCGGCACAAAGAATCGTGGCGTGCCACATACGTTTCCCTCCCGGCAGGATCGATGGAGCAGAGAGCCTGCAACACATTGCCGGCAATGATGCGGGCATTTACAGCCGAGTTCCACACGTGCGGTTCCACGCCTCCGGAATGGTGATGGGCATGTCCGGCATGGGCATCCGCTTCCTCCGTATGCTGGTGGGTATGCTCTTCGTGAATCAAGTCAATGCCTCGTGAGGTATCGAAGAAGGGCAGATGCGGCGCGTTGTCGGCAAGACGGTCGGCCCACGTCTGTTCGAATCCGATGTGTCCGATGCGCAGGTAGGCTTTGCTTTCGGCCAATGCAACCAGTTGAGCCGGAGTGGGATCGTACGTCTCCGGGCTGCTTCCCTTCGGCACCATGCTGACCACCCGGAAACGCTCTCCCGCTATGGCTTCGGTAAAATAGCGCAACGGCTCGATGGTGACAGTGATGAGGGGGCGTTCTGCCTCATCGGCAGCCGTCTGCCCGTTTCCACTCTTGCATGCAGCAAGAACAACGAGCGATAGAATCAGAATAAATAAGGGTTGTTTCATCATTTCGTTCATTAGTTATTTACAGGCTATACGATGGTCAGCACTCCCTCAATGGCCAATACCATCAGGACGTAGCGTACCAGTTTGCCTACCAGCATGGAGAGGGTAGTCAGCCAGATGTTGCTGCGCATATAGCCCAAGGCGATGGCAATGGCCGATCCGATGAAGGGCAGGAAGGCAAAAAAGCCCATCAAGGCTCCCTTTCCGGAGAGTATGCGCTGCATCCGTTCAATCTTCTCGTGCTTCACACCGCAGTAACGTTCTATCCAGTCCAGACGTCCCAAACGTCCCATGTAGTAACAGGTCATGCCTCCCGCCGTATTGCCCAGTGTCACCACGGTTACGCAGATAAAGGGGCTCAGTCCCAGCCCCAATGTGGCGGCCAGCACCAGTTCCGAACTGAAGGGGATGACACTCCCTGCCAGAAAGGAGGAGAGAAAGAGGCCCACGTAGCCCCAATCCGTCATCAGCTGTACCAAAGTATCTATAAAAGTGTCCATAAGTTCCATAGGTAAAGCAACAGCCATCCCGCCATCAGCAGGATGAAGACGATATTCGACCAGCGTCCGCCTGTCAATACCAGATAGTGTCCGCCCAGCAGCGCCGTGACGGCCGTCAGCGAAGGCAGCATCTCCACTCCCTTGTCTGGCTGCAACCATACATAAAGCAGCAGGATGCCTCCCAGCCAGGTGAGGAAGCGCAGGAAGCTGCGTGTACGCAGTTTGTCGTCGTGGCTCATCAGCAGGCAGTGACCCGCACCTATCAGATAGAACAGCGCCAGATAGCCGACGGTAGCCCATTGCCAAGGCTCCGTCATCCAGCGTATCGGAGTGAAGGCAACCAACTCATGAAAAGGCTGGCAGAACAGTGCCATGTCGCCGTACCAGAAGGCATGACCCAGCAGGAACCAGTAGGGTATGCTCCATCCCAACAGCGAGGCAAAGAAACTGCGTCCGCTGAACGAACGGAACAGCGAGGCACCTATCCAAAAGAGCGGTGCCAGCCACGTGAGCTGGGGAAAAGCCAGACTACCGATGCCCAGACAGAGAAAGGAGTGAAACAGGTGGACCGGCGGGCGGGCACTCTGGTAGCTGCGGAACAGGAAGTAGAGCGACGGCCACATCAGCAGCGCCACTACCCCTCCGATCCCCAGCCCATACAGTGTAGGACAGGCAGCCATCAACAGATAGTAGAGGGCGGTCTGTACCGAGGCCCGCATACGTATCAGGGCAAACGAGTTGTTCACCCCTATCAGCAGGCAACCGATGCCTCCGCACAACAACAGGTTGAGCAGCAGTCCCCAGGAGGCAGAGAGACGGCTGCCCACATAGTGCTGCCAAAGTGGATAGCTTGTCCGGCCACCGGTAAAGGCTGCATCGGGCAGCAGCAGGACCATCAGCAGCCACCCTGTCAGCGCGATGAGCACTGCCAGCGGCAATGTCCATCGTCCGGTAGTCACTTTGCCTTGCAGCCGTTTGCTTCTGTATCCTGTCATCTTGCGTGTACCTCCTCCAGCTTGATTACTGATTATTGATTACTGATTTGCTTCTGTATCCAGTCGTACCTCCTCCTGCTGATGTCACCTTGCGTTACAGGTCAAAACCGATGTCGCGGCGGAAATACTTCTTGTCGAAGTCAATCATTTCGGCCACCCGGTAGCTCTTCGCCAGTGCCTCCTCTTTTGTCTCTCCGTACGAGCAGACTGCGATGACACGTCCGCCATTGGTTACGATTTCTCCCTCTTTCTCGACCGTACCGGCATGGAACAGGATGCTGTCTGTAGCGGCAGCCTTGTCGAATCCCTTCATCACCTTCCCCTTCTCGTAGGCTTCGGGATAACCTCCGCTCACCAGCATGACGCAGGCTGCCGTACGCGGATCCTCCTCCAGCTGATAGCAGTCCAGGTTGCCGGCATCTACACCTTCCAGCAGCTCCACCAGATCGCTCTTGATGCGCAGCATCACGCTCTCCGTCTCCGGATCGCCCATGCGTACATTATACTCGATGACCATCGGTTCGCCTCCCACGTTGATCAGTCCCAAGAAGATGAATCCCTTGTACAGGATACCTTCCTGCTGCAGTCCGTTGACGGTAGGCTCGATGATGCGTGTGCGCACCTTCTCCATGAAGCACTCGTCGGCAAAGGGTACAGGCGTCACGCTACCCATACCTCCGGTGTTCAGTCCCTTGTCTCCCTCACCGATGCGCTTGTAGTCCTTAGCCACGGGCAGCACCTTGTAGTGACATCCGTCCGTCAGTACGAACACCGAACACTCGATGCCGCTCAAGAACTCCTCTATCACCACCGTAGCGCTGGCCTGTCCGAACATGCCTCCCAGCATCTCCTTCAGTTCGCGTTGCGCCTCCTGCAGGTCGGGCAGTATCAATACCCCCTTGCCGGCACACAGTCCGTCGGCCTTCAGCACGTAGGGTGCTTTCAGTGTAGCCAGAAAGTCGAATCCCTCCTGCAGCCGTTCGGCGGTGATGCTCTTGTAGCGGGCGGTAGGGATGCCGTGTCTCATCATGAATGCCTTGGCAAACTCCTTGCTTCCCTCCAGCTGGGCACCGGCTGCCGTCGGTCCGATGACGGCGATGTGCCGTGTCCTGTCGTCCTGCTTGAAGCTATCGTAGATGCCCTTCACCAGCGGGTCTTCCGGACCCACCACTACCATCTGCACCTCGTTCTGAAGGGCAAATGCCTTCAGGGCATCGAAGTCTGTGGCCTTCAGCGGCACGTTTTCGCCCACTGCGCCTGTACCGGCGTTTCCTGGGGCAATGTACAGTTTCTCCACTCGTGGGCTTTGCGCTATCTTCCATGCCAAGGCATGTTCGCGTCCGCCCGATCCTAACAAAAGTACTTTCATGCTCTATCGTTTTTTTGGGTTTTTACAGATGTTCTTCAAAATAGCTCGTTATCTTTTCGTGCAGATGCACCCGGTCGCGTCCCGCCACGTTGTGCTTGTGCGTGGGGTAGATGAAGAGATCGGGATAGGTACGTGCATCCACGCAAGCCTTGATGAACGACAGCGTGTGCTGCGGCACACACGTGTCGTCGTGGTCGTCGTGTATCAGCAGCAGACGGCCCTTCAGCTGTCCCGCCAGATTCTTCAGGTCGCATTCGCGGTATCCGTCGGGATTGGTTTGCGGCGTGTCCATGTAGCGTTCGCCATACATCACCTCGTAATACCGCCAGTCGATGACCGGTCCGCCTGCCACTCCCACCTTGAAGAGGTCGGGATAGCGCAGCATCAGTGCCGTGGTCATGTGTCCGCCGAAGCTCCAGCCATGTACGCCGATGCGGTCGCCGTCCACGTAGGGCAGGCTCTTCAGCCACTCAGCTCCCTTCACCTGGTCCTTGCACTCCTCCACGCCCAGGTGGCGGAAGGTACACTCCTCGAACACTTTGCCCCGGTTGGAGCTGCCTCGGTTGTCCAGGGTGAAAAGCACGTATCCCTTCGATGCCATGTAGAGATCCCATCCCCTGACACCGTGCATGAATCCGTTGGTCACCAGCTGCGCGTGCGGTCCGCCATATACATATATAATAGCCGGATACTTCTTCCCCTGCTCCATCCGTGCCGGTTTCACCAGACGGTAGTGCAGGTCGGTCACTCCGTCGGCGGCCTTCAGCGTGCCCGTCTCGATAACGGGCATCTCCAGCCCTTCGTAGGGGTCAGAGGCTGTCATCAGCACACACTCCTTCCCTCCTTCACCCGGTGCGGTAGAGCGGATGCTCACCCTGCGGGGCAACTCCGGCGCAGATGCTTCGTCCAGCAGCCTGATGCCCTTGCCGCCCGACAGACGTGCCCGGTGCGTCCCTTCGTCACTGCCTATCCGCCAGCGCCGTCCGTCCTTCAGGCGTATGGCACTGATGTTGCTTTGCAGCGGTGAGACCTCTGTAGTGGTCACTATCACCGAACGGGTCCGTTGGTCGAAGCCTACTATCTGCTGCACCATCCAGGGGCCCGACGTGAGCTGCCGTATCAGCCGACCCTGCGTGTCGTACAGATAGAGATGGTTCCATCCGTCGCGTTCACTCTGCAGGATAAACTGCTCCTTGTCCCATGGCACGAAGCAGATGGGCTGCTGCGGTTCCACATACGTCGGTCGCTGCTCCTCGTAGAGCCGTTGCATCAGTCGTCCGTCCGCCGCACTGTAGCGGCACAGCACGGCATGGTTCTGGTCGCGGTTCAGCTCCATCAGGTAGAGGCTCTCCCCATCCGGAGCCCATGCCAGGTTGGTGAAGTAGCGGTCTGTGGGGTCGCCCGTCTGCAGCCACACGTTGCGCCCGCTCCTTACATCGTATATACCCACCATCACTTGGTGGCTCGTCATCCCCGCCATGGGGTATCTCACTTCGTCCAGTTCGCCTGTGCGAGCGGTGATGTCTACCAGCGGATAGGTGGTCACCATCCGTTCGTCCATGCGGTAGTAGGCCAGTTGCTCGCCGTCGGGACTCCAGAAGGTCCCCTTGCTGATGCCGAACTCGTTGCGGTGCACGCTCTGTCCGCACACCACTCCGGCAGGCTCGTCCGTCAGCTGCACTTCACGACCCTCCGCCGTCAGCACCCACAGGTTGTTGTCGCGCGTATAGGCCAGATGGCGGCTCCGTTCGTTCCACTCCTCGTGGGCCGCTCCTTGCGGATGGGGCTGGCTCCACACCACCTCACCTTCCGTCCAAGGCTCACCCTTTTGCGGTCCGCCCACCAGCACGCGCTCCCGACCCGTGTCCAGCAGCAACAGCAGCCGTCCCTCGTCCGCAGGGTCGGCCGTCACCTCTGCCCTCAGCAGGCTCTTCATGGGGCTTAGCCCCTGTTGTTTCAGCAGTAGGTTTGCCTCGTCCAGCGTCAGAGCCGTGAACTGTTCGGCCACCTTCATGTGGCCGTTCAGGCGCATCCCCTTCAGGCATCCAGCCTCTCGTTCCAGGCAGATGTCATCGCCTGCCCACACATAACTGCTGCCCGCTACCCTACGGTAGTCCGTGCCTCCTGGTATCAGTTCCTCCAGTGTCGGTTTCCGCTCCGTCTGTGCCATTGTAGTCATTGTCCATCCCATGAGGGCGGCCACTGCCAGCGCCGCTCCTCTGCATGCATATCTTCTCATATCGGTCACTCTTCCTTATGTTGCTGTCTCCGTTTCCGTTCCGGATACGACTCTCCTGAGCGCGGTTTCCACCTCCGGCTGTCTGCCTCGTCACCGTTGCGTCGTTCCCTGCGCGGCTCGTTGCGCTCTTCATAACGACCTGCAGTACGTCCTTCGCGCCGACCTGTGCCACGCTGCTCGATGCGTGCCTCGCGTCGGCTGCCACTGCGTCGGCGTTCTGCCTCGTCGCGGGATGGCTTGTTCAGCTCTTCCCCGCTGCCGCGGAAGGCGCGGTACGTGCCGTCAAACAGTTCGTACTGCCTGTATTCGCACTCCAGTGGGCCGTTGTTCAGTGCCACCCGGCGGGTAGCCTTCAGCCCGATGCTGTCGAAGCACTCGTCGCGATACGACAATATCCACGCCTCGCCGCCCGCCATGGCATGCTTCAGCCGCTCGCCTATCATGCGATACAGTCCCAGCAGGTCGTCCGTCGAGATGCGCTCTCCGTAGGGCGGATTGGTCACTATGATAGCCCGCTCGGCCGGCTTCTCAAACTGCTGGAAAGGTTGCAGTTTCAGTTCGATGTCGTGCAGAGCTCCGGCCGCCTTCATGTTGCGCCGGGCCGTCTCGATGGCACGTGGCGCATTGTCGTAGGCATAGATGCGGTGGTTGAAGTCGCGTTCGCGGCTGTCGTCGTTGTATATCCTCTGCAGCAGGTCTGCGTCAAAGTCCGGCCAGCGTTCAAAGGCAAACTCTTTGCGGAAGATGCCCGGTGCGATGTTGCGCGCTATCAGTTCCGCCTCTATCGGTATGGTACCCGAGCCGCACATCGGGTCTATCAGGTCGCACTCGCCGCGCCATCCCGTCATCAGTATCATGCCTGCCGCCAGTACCTCGTTCAGCGGAGCCTCCATCGTCTCCTGCCGGTAACCCCTACGATGCAGCGACTCGCCGCTCGAATCTACCGACAGCGTACACTGCCGCTCTGCGATGTGTATATTCAGCTGCACATCAGCTCCGTTCAGCCGCACGCTGGGTCGCTTGCCGAGGTGTTCACTGAAGTGGTCGGCAATGGCATCCTTCACGCGGTAGACCACGAATTTGCTGTGCCTAAACTCCTGGCTGTATACCGTGGCATCCACGGCAAACGTCTTCTCCACGTCCAGCCACTTTTCCCATTCCACGGCCTTCACCGCCTGGTACACCTCGTCGGCATCAGTCGCCTCGAAGTGTGCGATAGGTTTCAGTATGCGCAGGGCGGTGCGCAGGCACAGGTTGGCCCTGTACATCATCTCCTTGTCACCTCTGAAGGCCACCATGCGTCGTCCCATTACTACGTCGTCCGCCCCCAGTTCCGTCAGTTCTTGGGCCAGCACCTCCTCCAGCCCCGGCAGCGTCTTGGCCACCATTTCAAATGTTTCGCTCATATCCTCGTCTACGTTCGTTGTCTCGTTTCTTTCTGCTGCGTCACGCCCGTTCATCGCCGCTGCACGATGCGTGCTCCGGCGGGCACGTCCTCCGTCACCCAGATGTTGCCGCCCACCGTGGCGCCGCGTCCTATGGTGATGCGTCCCAGTATGGTGGCGTTACTATACACTATCACGTCGTCCTCCAATATAGGGTGGCGAGCTATCCCCTTCACGGGGTTGCCTTGCTCGTCAAGCGGGAAGCTGCGTGCGCCCAGCGTCACGCCCTGATAGAGCTTTACGCCGCGGCCTATGATGCACGTCTCGCCTATCACCACGCCCGTGCCGTGGTCTATGGTGAAGTGGCTGCCTATCTGCGCTCCCGGGTGTATGTCGATGCCTGTTTCGCTATGGGCCATCTCTGTGATGATGCGCGGTATCAGCGGTACGCCTATCTCCAGCAGGGCATGTGCCAGCCGGTAGTTGCTGATGGCTCGGATGGCGGGGTAGCAACATATCACCTCGGCGTGCGATGTAGCTGCGGGGTCACCGTTGTAGGCAGCCTCTACGTCTGTAGCCAGCAGCTGCCTCAGGCCGGGCAGACGGGCTATCAGTTCGGCCGCTTTCATGGCTGCTGTTTGGCGTATCTCTTCGGCTGCTACCACGTGGCTGTCCGCTCCACCGCCTCCGCCAAAGCAGAGTCCGGCAGCTATCTGCTCCGTCAGCAGGGCATGTAGCCGCTCCACATTCACGCCTATGTGATAGGCCGTGGTGCGACTGTTGAACACGGGGGTTCCATAATATCCTGGGAAGATGATGGCACGTACCAGCTCCACGACGTCGTGCAGGGCCCCAGCCGATGGCATGGGCAGTCCGTCTGCCTGCTTGTGTACCAGTCCTTTGTACGACTGGCTGTCTGCCAGTTCGTCTACGGCCTTTGTCAGTATATCAGTAAAGTTGAATGCACTCATGCGTAATCTATGCGAGTTAAAAAGTGGGGCAAAGATACGAAATTGTGACTAAAAATCCTACACATCACCTATTTATAGTACATATATCCCATATTTATGGTATTCTCCCGTCTTTCGTCATGCGCTATCTTTGCATCGAAAGAACATGCAGATGTATTTTCATGCAAATAAATGAAGGCTATAGTTGATTACTGCGTTGTAAAATGCACATTATCTTCCATCATCGACAG
>CALZEQ010000024.1 GCA_945641355.1 uncultured Mediterranea sp.
TTTAAGGGAGGGAATCATCCTCTATTTTGCAAATGTATGGAAAAAACATGAGAATTTCTATTGGTGAGAGAAAGAATCTCTCTTCTTGTTGTTATCCGATTTGCATCAGCCGGTATCCGTTCCGCTTTCTCGACACCTTGATATCCACCTCCGGGTCTTCGCGGAAGAGGCTGCGCACGTGGCTCACCAACTTCCTCAGCCTCATGCTCGTTCCCCGTTCCGCAGGCTCCCATCCGAATATCCGCTCTATCTCGCGGAAGGTCAGGAAGTGGTCGGGAGCCCGGAAGAAGGCCACCAGCAGCCTCCGCTCGTAGTAGGAGCAGCTCTGCTGCCGGCTGCCGCATACCAGCACCCCCAGGTCGGCATCCAGCGTGTAGCGTCCGAATCGGTACTCCGGCCGCTCCTTCTCCACCACAATCACCACCACCTTCTCCACATAGCGCGTTCCGCCACGCTCGTAGCTGCGCCTGTGTATGTGTATCTTCCTTCTGTTCTTCATCGTTCCTCCTTTCTTTTCCAGTTGTTCCGTCCTCATCTTCTACACTACTGAGTTTATTAATCATTCTTCTAATCTACTGATGTAAAGCCGAACGTGAATCATAGTGATTGCCTCTTTGGTTTGACGGAACCAAATATAGGAGAAACGGCAGATAGGATAGGGAGAGAAATCGTTTAAAATGCCATTTTGTGAGCGTTAGATTTTTCTAACGTTTCTCATGTAATTGAATATCAGATGCCTATGAAACTGAAGAGGAATGTGTGCTCCTTCCCCTTAGACCTCTTTAGTCGTTCCTTTAGCTCTCAGCAATTGCAGCTGATACCCCTTGCGGGAACGTATGGAGATGAGTTCTGCCTCGTTGTCGGTGGCCAAGAACTTGCGCAACTGACTGATGGCTTGCCGACGTCGGTTGTCGATGCCAATATCATCGGATGCCCATCCGCAGGTCTTGTCAATCTCGTCATTGGTTAGGAAGTGCTCGGGAGCGGAGATGAAGGCAATCATCAATCGGAATGTCTGAAGGGAACATGGCCGCTCTGCGGATTGGAACAGCAAGAGCTGACGTTGCACGTCGTAGTGATAGCTGCCAAAGCTATTCACAACCGCTTCCCCAATCCATGCGGATGAGGAACGGGAGTCGTTGGGAGAGGCATCCTCCCTCCGACACCGGATGCGAACAGACAGCCATGCAAGAAGGATAAGCGCAGCAGAACAAATCCATGCGTAGTCATACCATTTGATGCATGACATACGTGGTATATGGACAAAGGGAGTCAGTTGCAGCAGATACAACCGGTCGAGGTAATACTGCCCAATCTGGTTGGTGGAACAGAACAGGTCTGCATCACCAACCCTGACTACTGAGGTGCTGTCGCGTCGGGTAGCGGTAAGAGATAGCGCACATCGCAGTGAGGGGTGCGTGGCATTCAGGGAGTGATGCCAGCGGTCGTAAACAGCCGACAGGGGGAACTTCTCCGCAAAGTGCAGGTACAATAGGGAGGAAGTGAGGTCGGCATCGGGCAGCAGCAGTTGCCTCTCTTTGGTCGAGTCGCACGATGCTGTAATGGAGCCTTCCTCTGTCTGTAAGCTTCGGCTCTTGTTTTGGGGAAAGTCTGTTTGGCCTGAGATTCGGACGGAAGTTTGCGAACTTGATGCGTGCTCGATTACCGGCACCACACTTTCGCGCAGCAACTGTATAGCTTGCTGCCTGACGGCCTGTAGTCTGTACCCGCCCACCAACCAAAGCAGGCAGCATGTTCCGCAGGTTATCAATAATGATAAGGCTGCAAGGCGGCAGGCCTGATGCATGAGACGTGTGTCCCCCGTTGCACTGTCATAGTAATGCCATACGAAGAGAAGAAGTAACGCTTCCAACCCCAACTTAGCCAACAGGGAGAGAAGATGGAGCGGGCGTGTCACAAAATCGGGAATCGCTGCGCAACCAACAAACTGCCGTTCGCAACGGTAGCCCATATACCACATCAGGGTGCTGTCGACAGGCTGGACAAACTGTGACGGGCGTGAATAGAGTGTGTCGGTGCGTCCCGACACGTCTGTCAATGTATATCGGATGGACGTAGATACATCAATCTGTTTCCGTTGCAGCAGGCTGTCCCAAGTCTGCTGCAACGAATCGATGGAAATGGGGTATCTGTCCAGCAGGTAGGTAAGCGTGGAGTTTTCTGCTCCCCCTTTGATGAGACTATAGGCATATCGCTCCTTCGGGAACGGAAGGGTGACCCTATGACCGGATGTGGTGACCATGGTGACGGAATCGGGAATCTCCTCCTTGAGCGTGGTGTAGCCGGACGAACTCTTCTCGAAACAGTAGATGGGTATCTCGCTCCGCCTCTCCACCTCCACAAGCAGGGCGCGACGGAAGGTCTCGGCCACCGTCTGACGCCACTGCATCCGCTCTGCCTTGTTGTGACGGCAGAATGTGGCTATGTGACTTGCCGAGAGACACAGTAGGATGGCTGTTGCCAACAGGTAGAGAAGGGTTCGTTTCATATCGTCGTGTCGGAGTGAACTCTTTTCATGGGAACAGGGCAGGGGGACGGCTACGACTGCATGTCGTGCAGGCGCTTGTAGTAGCCGTTCTTGGCCAGCAGCTCCTCGTGACGTCCGCGCTCTACTATCTCGCCCTCGTAGAGGACACAGATTTCATCGGCACTACGGATGGTGGAGAGGCGGTGGGCAATGGCGATGGTGGTGCGTGTCTTCATCAGCCGCTCCAGTGCCTCTTGTACCAGCCGCTCGCTCTCGGTGTCGAGGGCCGAGGTGGCTTCGTCCAGAATGAGGATGGGCGGATTCTTCAGGATGGCACGGGCGATGCTGATGCGTTGGCGCTGTCCGCCGCTCAGCTTGCCTCCGCGGTCGCCGATATTGGTCTGGTACCCCTCTTCGGTCTCCATGATGAAGTCGTGGGCATTGGCTATTTTGGCCGCTTCCACCACCTGCTCCATCGTGGCGTTCTCCACGCCGAAGGCGATGTTGTTGAAGAAGGTGTCGTTGAAGAGGATGGCCTCCTGGTTGACGTTGCCTATCAACGCCCGCAGGTCGTGGATGCGCAGTTGACGGATGTCGGTGCCGTCTATCGTGATGGAGCCTTCCCGCACATCGTGGTAGCGGGGCAGCAGGTCTACCAAGGTGGATTTGCCCGAGCCGGATTGTCCCACCAGTGCGATGGTCTTCCCTTTGGGGACGGTCAGGTTGATGTGCTTCAGCACTTCCCGCTTGCCGTCGTAGCTGAACGAGAGGTCGCGGAACTCAATCTTCTCCTTCAGCGACTGCAGGGGTTGCGGATGGAGGGGCTCCTGGATGGGGTTCTCGGCCTTCAGTATCTTGTCTACGCGCTCCATGCTGGCCAGCCCTTTGGGTATGTTGTAGCCGGCCTTGGAGAAGTCCTTCAGCGGGTTGATGATGCTGTAGAGGATGACCATGTAGAAGATGAAGGTGGAGGCTTCGATGGAGGAGTTGTTGCCCAGGATGAGCAGACCGCCGAACCACAGCACCAGCACGATGAGCAGCGTGCCGAGGAACTCGCTCATGGGATGGGCCAGTGCCTGGCGGATGGCTACGCGGTTGGTGGCGTCGCGGTACTCGTCGCTGCAGCGACGGAAGCGGGCCACCATCTTCTCCTCGGCAATGAAGGCCTTGATGATGCGCAGGCCGCCCAACGTCTCCTCTAATTGCGACATGGTGTCGCTCCACTTGCTTTGTGCCAGCAACGACTTACGCTTCAGTTTCTTGCCCACCCGGCCCATCAGCCAGCCCATGCCCGGCAATACGAGGATGGTGAAGAGCGTCAGCTGCCAGCTGGTCAGTATCAGGGTGGTGAAGTAGAAGAGTATCAGGATGGGATTCTTGAGCAACATGTCGAGCGAACTGGTGATGGAGTTCTCTATCTCGCTCACGTCACCGCTCATGCGGGCGATGATGTCGCCCTTCTTCTCCTCGGAAAAGAAGCCTAACGGCAGCTGGGTCACCTTGGCGTAGACCTGCACCCGGATGTCGCGCACCACGCCGGTGCGCAACGGTATCATCACAGCTGAGGAGCCGAAGTAGCACGAGGTCTTCAGCATGGTCATGAAGGCCAGAAACAGACCTAAAAAGAGCAGGGTAGTGGAGGGACCGTAGCAATCGATGAGGCGGGTGACGTAATAGTAGAAGTTGTTGACGGCCACCTCTTTGAGACCCGCACTGCCCCATTCCATGTAGTGATAGACCACATCGTGGGCACCCGTCTTGAAGAGGATGTTCAAGATGGGGATGAGCAGCGTGAATGAAAAGACGTTGAACACCGCGGACAATACATTGAGCACGATGGCCCAGCCGATATACTTCTTGTAGGGCGACACGAAGCGCCGCATCAGTTGCAGAAATTCTTTCATGAGTCGTTTGCTTATTAGAGGTGCAAAAGTAGCAATAAATCTGCAAATCACGCTATGTGTGGCGATATTTGTGGACGGAGCGGCTTCCTATCCTACTTGCATATGTCACAAGATATCATTACTTTTGCAGGCATATTTGAAAAGACACTTTTAATTCATAATAGGAGAGTATCTCGATGAAAAGAAGATTTGTTCCGTCCGGCCATCCGGCCACCGCCCTTGATAAGGCTGCCTTCACTCTGGCCTTGGTGCTGTTGTTTAAGTTTCTGCTGTTCGACCTCTGCTGGAGCATCCCTACCACCTTCAAACCCTTCTCTACACTGGAGTTCTACCTTACCAAACTGATAGCCGTCCTGCTCTTGCTGGCTCCGTTCAAGCTCTTCCGTCTGTGGAAGACGCAGCTGGGGCTGATGCTGCTGCTGGACGGGCTGCTGATAGCCAACCTGATGTACTTCCGTACCTACTATACAGCCATCCCGCTGCACAGCTACGGGGAGGCGGGCAATCTGGCCGACTTCATGGGCAGCGTGTACGATTCGCTCCGATGGACGGACCTCCTCTTCCCCCTCTCTACGGCAGCCTGCATACCGCTGTATCGCCGCTTCAGCCAACCTATGGTCTGTTTCCTCCGCTGGAGGTATGGGGCGGCACTGGCAGGAAGCATCCTACTGTTTGCCCTCGTCACCGCTGCCCGGGGAGGCTTCCGTGAAGCCTACAATACGGCCCGGCAGAAAGCCTACCTTTGCTCCAGTATGCCCTCCATCTATACCGTGTTCGGCAGCCTCTGCTACGACTACCTGGACCGCAAGCAGCAGCTTACGCCCCAGATGGCCGACGAGATAGAGGCCTGGATGGCAGCGCACCCATCGCATCACGCACTGGAAGGGCCGGTGGAACGGCGGAGCAACTGCATCGTCATCCTGGCGGAATCGTTGGAGAGCTGGGTGCTGGAGACGGAGGTGGAGGGGCAGGAAATCACACCCTGTCTGAACCGGTTGCTGAAGGACTCGACTACACTGTATGCACCTCGTGTGCTGACACAGGTGAAGGGAGGACGCTCCATTGACGGACAGCTGTTGCTGCTGGCCGGCCTGCTGCCCATCAACAGTGGTACCTATAGCAGCCAGTATCCCCACCATACCTACCTGACGCTGCCCAAGGCGATGCACGAACGCTACCACACACGCAACTATCTGCTGACCATCGACAAACTCTCTACGTGGAATCAGGGACCCATCGCCTACAGCTTTGGCATGGACAGCCTGATAGCCTACCACGACTTTGAACTGACGGAGGCCTTCGGTACGCACAAACGCACGGGCGACGGCTCCTTCTTGCGGCAATGTGCGCAGAAGATAGAGCGTGGAGAAATCTGGAAGGAGGGAGAGAACACCTTCATGCAGCTGGTTACCTACTCGGGCCACGCTCCGTTCAAACTGCCGGAGGAGCTGAAGGAGGTACACTTCTCGTCCGCCGTACCGCAGAAGATGGCCGATTACATGACCGTTGCCCGCTATACCGACCGGGCCATTGGTGAGTTTGTGGCGTATCTGCAGCAGCATCCGCGCTATCGGGAGACGCTGGTAGTCATCACCGGCGACCACGAGGGACTGGCTGACTATCGGCGTGAACTGTGCGAGGCACCCGGCGGCAAAGGAGTGGTGAGCGACAAACCTTATACGCCCTTTATCGTACTCAATGCACCGACGGCATCGCTGCGCTATGAGCCGGTCATGGGGCAGGTGGACATGTATCCCACACTGCTCAATCTGCTGCAACTGGACGATTACGTCTGGAAGGGGTTGGGACAAAGCATACTGAATCCGAAGAAACCCCGTCTGGCCGTCGGCCCGCAATGGGAGGTGGAGGGCGAAGGCTACACTCCCGAGGAAGCCGAACACGCCCGACGCGCCTACGACATCTCCGACCGTATGATACGATTCGACTATCTGGCGCAGAAAAATAGGGCTTCTTTCGTTACCAAACCTTAATAGGTATCTGTTTTCTGCTAAAGCATGTTATAAAACATGCGTTTTTGCTTGGATAATTTGCAGGTATCAGAAAAGTCCGTACCTTTGCAATGTGTTTTTCATAGTATTAGATTTAAGGTTAACAAAGGTTGGGATACAGCGGTATCCCTTTTTTTATGTCCATACCTTATCTGAATCAATTCGAAAATTCGGTTGTATTCGTAAAGAACGTTTACTATGTTCGATTCCCTGCTGAAAGAGAAAATCGGTATTTGTAAGTGATTGGTTATCAATCTGTGAAGATGGCCAACATTCAGTCGTATTCTGAATGTGTTTCATGATACGACTGAATGATTCTCCCTATAGGATTGACCCTTTGAGAGCCTCTTTTTGTCCGAAATGATTACTGTTTTTCCTTTCAGCTGTGATGTTGTGGATGCTAAGAAATTAAAGGGGAACTGCGGAAGTCGTTCAGCATCTGCAAGGCACTGTTCTCCGCCTCTTCCATGATTTCCCGTTCACCGGGTCCTTTGTCGTTGATGCCGCAAAGGTGCAGGATGCCGTGTATGATGACGCGGTGTAGTTCGCGTGCGTAGTCGCCGTCGGCAAACTGATCGGCATTGGTGCGCACAGTGTCTAAGCTGATGAAGAGGTCACCGCTCAGACGGTTGCCTTCACAATAGTCGAAGGTGATGATGTCCGTATAGTAGTCGTGCTGCAGGTATTGGCGGTTCACCTCCAGTATCCGTTCGTCCGAGCAGAAGATATAGGCAATCTCACCGATTCGTTTCCCGTAGCGGGCAGCTACGGCTTTAATCCATTCGGTCGTTTCTCTTTTTCTGATGGCGGGCATCTCCACACCATCTGTCTGATAGCTTATCATAGGTCTGTAGTTATAGGGGTTTGTCTGAATGTTAGTTCCCGAAGAATGCATAGCTCACGATGATGGCAGCCAGGATGCCTGCTGCGTCGGCAATCAGTCCGCAGGTCACGGCATTGCGCGTCTTCGAGATGCCCACGCTGCCAAAGTAGACAGCCAGTATGTAGAAGGTGGTGTCGGAGGCTCCGCGTGCCACACAGCTCATGCGTCCCACAAACGAGTCGGCTCCATACTCCTTCATGGTGTCTATCATCAGTCCGTTGGCGCCGCTGCCGCTCAGGCTCTTCATCAGGGCGGTGGGCAGGGCTCCGGCAAAGCCGGTGTCCAGTCCGCAGGCTCCGGCCAGCCAGGCAATGCCGTCTACCACAATGTCCATGGCACCCGATGTGCGGAACACGGCAATGCCTACCAGAAAGGCTACCAGATAGGGGATGATGCGGACAGCGGTGGTGAATCCCTCTTTGGCTCCCTCGATGAAGGAGTCGTACACCGGGATGCGCTTCCATACGCCCCACAGGATGAAGAGCAGGATGATGGAAAAGAGCAGGATGTTGGCCACGAGGGTAGAGTAGAGGCTCATCTCGTCGCGGCCGACACGGCTGAACAGGTAGATGAGCGAGGCGAAGAAGAGGCTGATGCAGCCTATCAACAGTAGGATGGGCTTGTTCAGCAGGTTGATGCGCTGAGCTATGCTGACCGCCGTCACGCCCACAATGGTAGATACGGCGGTGGTAATCAGGGTGGGGACGAAGATGTCGGTGGGTTGTGCGGCTCCCATCTGTGCGCGGTACATCATGATGCTGACCGGAATCAGTATCAAGCCGGAGGTATTGAGCACTAGAAACATCACCATGGGGTTGGTGGCCGTATCTTTCTGTGGGTTCAGTTCCTGCAACTCCTTCATGGCCTTCAGTCCCATGGGGGTGGCGGCATTGTCCAGTCCCAGCATATTGGCAGAGAGGTTCATGAAGATGCTGCCCATGGCAGGATGCCCGTTGGGTATCTCTGGAAAGAGGCGGCAGAAGAGGGGGCTTAGCCAGCGGGAGAGGGCACCGATCATGCCGCTCCGTTCGCCTATCTTCATGATGCCTAACCAGAGGGAGAGGATCCCCGTCAGACCCAGCGATATCTCAAAAGCACTCTTGGAAGAGTCGAAGGTGGCATTGATCAGTTCGGTAAAGATGTCCGTGTCGCCGAGTAGCAGCAACCTGCCCAAAGCTACAACGAAGGCGATGACGAAGAATGCGACCCAAATATAATTTAAAACCATCTGTTGTTGTTTTCGTTAGAAAATAGTATGCGTCGGCAAAAGTACAAAATATAATGTAGAAAGATGCATGTAGAAGGGAAGTAAGAAGCAAAAAGAGGTAATTTATGAATCGAGTGCATGTATGTTTCGCAGATTTTACCTATTTTTGCACAAACACATGACCATTGCCCCATGAAACGATTTATCTTTCTGTTTATTACCTGTCATCTTTTGCTCAGCACAGCGAGGCTATGGGCGGAAGATACGAAACAATTTCATTCGCTGATGGAACAGGCTGAGATAGCCTTGTACACCGACCCAAAACTTTCATCGGCATTGGCTAGTCGGGCCATCGCCCTCTGTCCGGAAAAGAAACCCGACCGGTCGCGGGCCGAGGCCATCCTGCTCTACTGCCGGGCCGAGCAGTTGCTGGGCCATTTCGACCTGAGCATCCAGAACCTGCATAACGTACAATCCTACATCGCACCCTCCGAGAAGAAACTGAATGCCCACCGACTGTCGCTGATGGGGCGTGTCTATGGCAAGTTGGGCGATTACAACAAGGCGATAGAGCTGAACGATGAGGCTATCTCCTACTTCAAGGCTACAGGAGACTCGGCTGCGCTGGCCGAATGCTACAACGAACGGGGTGTGACGCACCACTTCATGAACGAGTTTCAGGTGGCTGAACGTTTCTTCCTGCAGGCATTGGATATCAACCGCTCGCAGCGCAATCTGCAGGGTATTGCTGCCAATCTGAACAACCTCTGTCTGTACAAGGGTGATACAGAGGATAAACTGCGCTTCATACAGGAGGCCATCACCATCAATAAAAACCTGAACGCCAAATGGTCGTTGGGTGAAAACTACAACAACATGGGGAAGCAGCTCTACTATGGGGGCAGCTACCAGCAAGCGCTGGATGCACTGAAAACGGCGTATGACTATGCAACGGAAATAGGGGCACGCGAGCTGATTTGTGACAACTACGAATACTCTGCCCGTGTCTATGCCTCCATCGGCGACTATGCCAAGGCTTACACGAACCTGCAACAGATGTATGCCCTGAATAAGGAGCTGCAGAGCAGCAACCGCCTGCGCAACATCGAGCAGGAGATCGCCTACAAGCAGTATCAGGAACAGAAGTATGCAGCCGAACAGCAGAAACAGGCCTATAAGATAGAGCTGTTGAACCGGAACCTGTGGATATTGGCTATCCTCTTCGTGCTGGGGTTGGCCTGTAGCTTCTATGTGTACAAACTATCCAAACGGCGGAAGGACCTGGAACTGGTGGAGGCACGCTACCAGTTGCAGTGCTCGGAACGTGAACTGGATGAACTGAAGCTGCATCAGCAGCAGCTGGAACTGCAGAATGTGCAGTCTGCCCTGGAGAACAGCCGGCAGGAGGCTACAACCTTTGCCGTCTTCCTGCAAAGCCGCAACGAGCTGCTCGACAAGATACGCGAGATGATAAAGGAGGGCTACAAGATGGATGCAGCCAACCTGATACCGCACTTGAAAAGGGTAAATGCCTACATCAGCCAGTATCAGAGTGGAGACAATGCCAACAATACGCTGCTGCAAAATATTGAGGAGAAAAACCAGGCATTCGTGCAACGCCTCACTGGTCAGCATCCCGACCTGACGCAAGGAGAGATACATCTGGCTACCTTGCTCCGTGTCAATCTCTCCACCAAGGAGATTGCCATGATTACCGGAACGACTCCCAAGACCATCAACATGAACCGCTACCGGCTGCGCAAGGCACTGGCCTTGGAGGGGGAGGAGGATTTGGTGGAGTATCTGACGCGCTTTTAGGTGGAAAATAGGTTTTGTAGATATATTTTATATTAATTTATCTCTTATAATCAGTGAGTTGCAAAAATGATTGTAGATAATAAAATGGTCTAAAATTCCACTTTGTAGATACTTTAATGAGGTGCATTATTAGGTCATTTCTACCGAAATATCGTTCTTTGCCCCCATGTGAAAGCAACTCATTATTAACCTTATCAAAAAACTATCACACATGGGAAGAATGAAAAAGTATTCCTCTGTACGAAGAGCGATGATGCTATGCATGCTCTTTGTGGGGCTGATGCCGCTGACACTGTGGGCTCAGACCATCCAAGTGACCGGTACCGTGCTGGACGCTACCGGTGAAACCATCATCGGTGCCAGCGTGCTGGAAAAAGGTACTACCAACGGTGCCATAACGGACATCGACGGAAAGTTCAGTCTGGCAGTGAAACAGGGTGCCGAACTGCAAGTAAGTTTTGTGGGATACGTGACGCAAAACGTAAAGGTGACCGGAAACCAGCCGCTGAAAATCGTGCTGAAAGAGGACAGCCAGGCACTGGAAGAAGTAGTAGTAATCGGCTACGGTACGCAGAAGAAGTCGGACGTATCGGGTTCGGTAACTACCGTACAAGGTGACAAACTGAACAAGATGCCTACCGCCAACGCAGAAGCCGCCCTGCAGGGTATGGCTCCGGGCTTGGCAGTCAACTTCGGTAGCGGTGCCGCCGGTTCGAGCGCTTCGCTGCAGGTGCGTGGTGTCACCACCTGGGGTACAGATAACTCCCCGCTGGTCATCATTGACGGTGTGCCGGGCGACATGTCTTACCTGAACCCCGAAGACATCAAGTCGATGTCTGTCTTGAAGGATGCAGCCACGGCTGCCATCTACGGTGCGCGTGCTGCTGCGGGTGTCATCTTGATTGAGACAAACCGCGGTACGGAATCGAAACCCAAAATCAACTTCTCGGCCTACTGGGGTATGGACGACCTGCCCAAGAAACTGGATATGTGTAACAGCGAAGAGTTCATCAAGGTGCGCAAGATGGCCCTGACCAACGCCGGCATCCAGCCCAACCGCTGGCCTGCCTACATCGCCGCCTACGACCAGAACCCCTCGCAGTTTGCCGACACCGACTGGCAGGACGAGTACTATCGCCGCGGATTCGTACAGAAGTACAACGTGGGCTACACAGCCGGTACAGAGTATAGCAACGTGGCCCTGTCGGCCTTCTACTCGAAGGAAGACAACGTGGTGGTAGGCACAGGCGATCAGAAGTATGGCTTCCGCTTGAACTCGGACGTGAAGCGCGGCAAGTTCAAGATGGGCGAGAGCATCAGCTACAGCCGCTGGCAGGCCGACCTGGAGGCCAACTCCGGATTCCCCGGTATCTACCAGGTGACCAACATGGAACCTCTGGCACCGCTCTATGACGAGAACAACGAGGGCGGCTACGGCGGCGCACTGCCGGGCATGGGCATGAGCGACGCCTGCAACATGGTGGGCTTTAACAACCTGATAGACTACACCGGCGCCAACGACTACATCTCGGCCTCCGGCTACCTGCAGTACGAGCCCATCAAGGACCTCGTCATCAAGGCACAGGCTGCCCGCAGCATCTACTTCGGCGAGACCCGCACCTTCAAGCCCACCTATCAGCTGGGTTCGCTGAAGAGCAACTCCCGAGCTTCCCTGAACGAGGAGAACACGAAGACCATCAACGACCTGCTGGAACTGACCGCCAACTACAGCAAGACCTTCAACGAGGCTCACAGCCTGCAAGTGTTGCTGGGTATGTCGCAGGAAGAGAGCAAGTACAAAGTGCTGACTGCCTATGGTGACACCTTCGAGAACAACGACATGGGCGTGCTGAACCAGGCACAGAGCAACTACAGCGTAGGCGGCTCACGCACACGTAGCGGACTGCGTTCGGTGTTCGGTCGTCTGAACTACAACTACAAGATGCGCTACATGCTGATGGCTTCGTTCCGTTACGACGGTTCTTCACGCTTCGCCGAAGGCAACAAGTGGGGTTTCTTCCCCTCAGTCTCTTTGGGTTGGAACATCGCCAACGAAGGCTTCTGGGAAAACCTGAAGGAGACGGTCAATGCCTTCAAGCTGCGCTTGAGCTATGGTGGCCTGGGTAACCAGAGCATCGGCCTCTACAAGTACATCCCGACACTGACCAACAACACCCACAAGCTGAACTATCCGTTCGACGGACAGAACCCCTCACTGGGTTATGCCATCACCTCACTGCCCTCGGCCAACATCAAGTGGGAGACCACCATCTACAAGAACATCGGTATCGACCTGGGCCTCTGGAACAACAAGTTGGAGTTGACCGCCGAGGCTTACATCAAAGATACCCGCGACATGCTTTCCACCAAGAACATCAGCCTCTGCACGGGCTTCGGCTCGCTGACGGTGAACGACGGTAAGCTGCGCACCACCGGTTTCGAAGTACAGGCCATCTATCACGGTAATGCCGGCGAATTCAAGTATGACCTCGACATGAACCTGAGCCACTACAAGAGTGTGCTGAAGTCCATGGCCGACCCCAACTACCTGTACGAGTACGGCGTGGCCCGCACCTACGTAGGTGGTGAAATCGGTGAGTTCTGGGCTTACAAGACAGCCGGTATCTTCCAGAGCCAGGCAGAAGTGGACGACTGGAACAAGCAGCACGGATATACCGACAGCAAAGGCAAGTGGCAGCCCATGCAGCCCAGTGCCAAGCCGGGTGACATCCGCTTCATCGACCAGAACGGTGACGGCCTGCTGGACAGCAACGACAAGATCAAGCAGGGCAGCGGTAATCCGAAGGTGGCTCTGGCCTTCAACATCAACCTGGCTTACAAGAACTTTGACCTGGTGGCCAACTTCTACGGCAACCTGGGTGTGAAGCGCTACAACTACACCAAGTACTACCTGCAGAAGATGGACTCGAACTTCAACTACGGCCGCGACTGCCTCAACGCCTGGACACCGGAGAACACCAAGACGGACATTCCCCGTGCCGTACAAGGTGACCCCAACGGCAACTCACGTATCAGCGACCGCTTCATCGAGAATGGTGACTACCTGCGCCTGAACAACCTGCAGCTGGGCTACAACCTGCCCAACAAGATTTGCCAGCAGTGGGGCATCAGCAACCTGCGCTTCTACATCGGCGGTACCCGCCTCTTCACCATCACCGGCTATAAGGGTTATGACCCCTCCACCGGTTCGACCGTAGGTCAGATGGGTGTAGACTACGCTTCTTCACCGCTGAGCCGCACCTACATGGCAGGTATCAAATTTGGTTTCTAACGGATTACTTTAAGACAGACAAACATGAAGAATATACTCAAAAATATAGCATTGACCACCCTCCTGGTGAGTGGTGCCACGCTGACCTCGTGCACAGGTTCGTTCCTCGACGAGGATAGCAACCCCAACGTATTGTCGCCCTCGACCTTCTGGAAGAGTGAGGCAGACATTATGAAGGGCCTCACAGCTGCCTACGCAGCCCTGCAGCCCAGTGCCAGCTGGGCCATCCCCTACGAGCGCTACATCGTGATTGACAACTACCGCAGTGACGAGTGCGACTTCCGCGCCGACGTCAGCTCGTGGATGGCATTGGCCATGTACACCAACGAGTCGACCAACAGCGTGACCAGACAAGAGTGGACCAACCTCTATACGGGCATCAACTATGCCAACCAGTGCATCGATAACATCCCCAACGTGCCCGAGACGGGCACCGGTGTGGCTGCACTGAAGCGCCAAGCATTGGCTGAGGCCCGCTTCCTGCGCGCCTTCTTCTACTACCGCCTCTACATCAACTACGGTGAGAATCTGCCCATCTTCCTGCATCAGATAAGTGGTTCCGAAGAGGAGTTCTATCCCCCACAGGCCGCTCCGGGCGAAGTGGTCAGCCTCATCGAAAGCGAACTGAAAGAGGTGCAGAACGACCTGCCCGAAAGCTATGACGCCGAATACGCCGGCCGCGCTACACGCTATGCCGCAGCAGCCCTGCTGGGCAAGTTCTATATGTTCCGCCACGAGCTGTCGAAGGCCGAAGCCGAGTTTGCCAAACTGATAGGCAAGTTCCGTCTGGTGGACAACTACTACGACAATTTCGACGGTATGCACGAGAACAACAGCGAGTCGGTGCTGGAACTGCAGTTCACGGGTGACATGAGCGGCGGCCAGTATGAATACAACCTGTTTGCCATCCACTTGGCTTCGTTCAATGCCGTTTACGATGGTTATGGTGGCTACGAAGAGGCCTATCCTACCCCCTGGCTCTGCAACGTGCTGATGAACGACCTCACCGTAGACGGAAAGCATAGCGACCGCTGCATTGGCACTATCATTTTTGACGACCCTGCCTGCCGTCCCTTCTACTACGAAGAGGGCAAGTCGTTCAAAGACTACCACAGCGAGGGTGAAGTGTTCTGGCACAAGTATGTGCACTACGACCCGTCACAAGGCCCCTGGTGGGACAACAGTGGGTTCAACGTGCCTCTGATTCGCTACGCCGACGTGCTGTTGCTCTATGCCGAGTGTCTGAACGACCGTGGTGCCACAGCCGACGCCATCGGCTACATCAACCAGGTGCGGGCCCGCGTCAAGGTGCCTGCCCTGCCCACCACCCTGAGCAAGCAGGAGGTATTGAAGCACCTGCAGGATGTGGAGCGTCCGTGCGAGTTGGCCTTGGAGGGTTCACGCTGGTACGACCTCATCCGCTGGGGCATCGTGGAGAACACCTTGAAGGAGCATGAGAAGCCTTATGCGTCTAACTTCGTGAACACCAAGCACACCTTGCTGCCTATTCCTCACGACGAATTCCTGATGAATCCGGATTGGGTTCAAAATCCGGGATACAGCAAGTAAGTTTGTAGGGGCGGAATATCTTCCGCCCCCCCCAGAGGTAACAATTTGTAGGGGCGGACCTATGTGTCCGCCCAAAACCGCACGCCATTGGGTTCTGGGCGCAAAATATTGCGCCCCTACAAGTCGTAATTTGTTAATTTTAAATGGTAATTGCTAATTGTTGACTACAGATTGCACACAGTCAAATTTAAATTGTTAATTTTAAATTTTAAATTATAGAACATTAATTATAAATTAAAATGAAATTCCCCTTCCTCTTCGGTACAGCTGCACTTTGCCTGTTCACGGCATGTGCCCCGTCACAACAGCCTGGTGATGAAGAAGCGCTTCTCTCCCTGCAGGACGACTTTTACAACCTGATAGATATTAAAAACGTACCCACTCAACCCCGTAACCGGTACGTTGACCTAAACCTGTTTGCCGATTTGGGTGCCTGGTCGGGGTATGCACTGCCTGAAAATCAAAGCAGTCAATATGCCGGCGCCTTTATCGGCCCTATGACGATGAACGGATATGGATGGATGGCTGCCACGCTGGCACAACCTATCCTGCAGGTGAACGGCAAACCCTATGACATGGCACGCAACGTGCAGACAGCCAAATACCTGCCCGGACGATTGGTACAGGAATATGCCGATGAGCAGATACGGATGGTCACCGAACTTTGCTTCGCTACCCAACGTACAGCGGTGGTGCGCACAACCATCGAGAACCGAAGTGCAGAGGTCGTGACACTCTCCATGAACTGGAAGGGAGGAACCTTCCCCGGCACAGCCCAATGGCGGACGGAAGGAAACGTAGCCACAGCCATGCGTCTGCGCGACTCGGCACAAGTGGCCACCAACTACCTGACGGCGGAAACGCTGGAGCGCGTGGGACAGGACAGCCTGCTGGTGGTAGAGAAGAAGGAACTGAAGCTGCAGCCGGGCGAAACCTATCGTTCGCGTTATGCACAGAGTGTAGTGCTGACAGGGGAAGACCTGGCAGCTGAAGTGGCTATGGCGGCAGTGGCCGACATAGACCGCTGTTTCGACGAAAACGCCCTCCGCTGGAATAGCTGGCTGCAGAAACTGCTGGGCGGAGAGAGCCGATTCCTGAAAGAGAACAAATACCGCCGCGTGCTGGTGAAGGCCATGATGACCCTGAACAGCAACTGGCGCTCGCCGGCCGGAGACATCTTCCATGCCGGCAGCAATCCTTCGTACACGGGATTCGTGGACGGCATCTGGTCGTGGGACTCGTGGAAGATTGCTTCGGCCAACGTCATCTACAACCCGGAGATGGCAAAGGACGAGATGCGTACGCTCTTCGACTATCAGGCACCCGACGGCATGGTGCCCGACTATATCAGTTACAACAAAAAGTATAACAACTGGCGCGACTCGAAGCCGCCTGTAGCCGCCTGGGGCACGATGAACGTCTATCGGTCTACGGGTGACAAGGAGTTCCTGGCCGAGATGTTCGACAAACTGATGAAGTTCCACCAGTGGTGGTACGACAAGCGCGACCACGACCACAACGGGGTGTGCGAGTATGGTTCGACGGACGGCACGCTGATTGCCGCCTGCTGGGAGAGTGGTATGGACAACGGCGTGCGCTTTGACGATGCGGTGATGCTGGAGAACGGCGAGAATGCTTGGTCCATGAATCAGGAGAACATTTGCCTGAACTCCTTCCTCTATGCGGAAAAGCGCATCCTGGCCGAGATGGCCGATATACTGGGACAAAAGGAACTGGCCGGAAAGCTGACGAAGGATGCAGATGCGCTGGCCGAGTTTGTGCGCACCCGTATGTGGGATGATGAGACAGGATTCTTTTACGATACCCGTTTGGGTACGGGCGAGCCTGTACGTGTAATGGGTGCCGAATGCTGGTTGCCGCTGTGGGCCGGCATCGCCACACAGCAGCAGGCCAAGCGCGTGATGGAGAAGATGATGGATCCGAACAAGTTCAATTCGACGTTGCCGCTGGGTACGCTGGCTGTAGATCATCCGCGCCTGCGCCCTGTACGTGGATATTGGCGTGGTCCTGTCTGGGTGGATCAGGTCTACTTCGGTATCAGTGGATTGCGTCGCTACGGTTTCCACAAGGAGGCCGATAGCCTGGTACGTAAATTCATCGACAATGCCCAGGGGCTGACGACCGACGGACCCATCCACGAGAATTACAACCCGCTGACGGGTGAAGCATTGAATGCACCCAACTTCGGTTGGTCGTCGGCAGTCATTATCAAGATGCTATTGGAAGATAAGTGACAATGAGAAAGTTCTGGATTGCGCTGGCCCTGATGGCTCCCTGGATGGCAGCGCATGCACAATATGATGGCACTCCCATGCAGAAGACGCAGGAGGAGGCCAAGAAAACGGAGCAAGCTGAAAGGAGGGGGAAATATCCGCACTCGGACAACGACTGGGAGAACTTCGACGTGCTGCATATCAACCGGCTGCCTTCGGCGGCCACTTTTATGGGATATCCTACACGTGAACTGGCACAGCGGAACGAGCGTGACCGCTCACCGTGGGTGGTGTCGCTCAACGGCACATGGAAGTTCCATTATACGCCGCGTTCCGACCAACGCCCCATGGACTTCTGGCGGAAAGGATACGACCTCTCCGGCTGGAACGAGATAAACGTACCCTCTAACTGGGAGATGGAAGGCTATGGATATCCCTTCTACGTAGGGGCAGGATATGGTATCAAGAAGAATCCGCCGCTGATAGCGGTGGAGAACAGCCCTGTGGGATCATACAAGCGTACGTTCACCCTGCCCGACGGATGGAAGGAGAGCCAAGTGGTGCTCTACTTCGGTGGAGTGGCCTCGGCCTTCTACGTCTGGGTGAACGGTGAAAAGGTGGGCTATTCGCAGGACTCGAAGACACCCTCGGAATTTGACGTCACGCCCTATGTGAAGAGCGGTGAGAACGAGGTAGCAGTGGAGGTGTTCAAGTTCAGCGACGGCTACTACTTGGAGGATCAGGACTACTGGAGGCTGGCGGGTATACAGCGCGACGTGTACCTCTATGCACGTCCCAAGGTGCATGTGCGCGACTTCGAGGTAGTGACCGATCTGGACCGTACCTATACAGATGCCGACCTGCATCTGTACATCGAGCTGGGCAATGCCGGCAAAGGACGCATCAAGGGAACTGAGGTGGAAGCCGAGCTGCTGGATGCGGAGGGACGCACCGTCTACAGGGAACGGAAGGCCTGGAACGCTGCCGACAGCGTGATGCATCTGACGCATCGTGTAGAGAAGCCGCTGTTGTGGAGTGCTGAGAAACCCAACCTCTACCAGCTGATGCTGACGCTGCGCACAGGCGGAAAGTCCCGGCAGTACATCTGCCGGCAGATAGGGTTCCGTGAGTGCGAAATCCGTCATGCACAGTTGCTGGTGAACGGAAAGCCTATTTACATCAAGGGTGTGAACCGCCACGAGCACGACCCCTATCGCGGACATGTGGTGGACGAGGAGTCGATGCTGCAGGATATCCGCCTGATGAAGGAGAACAACATCAACTGTGTGCGCACGTCGCACTATCCCAATGACCCCCGCTGGTATGAGCTGTGCGACCGCTACGGACTCTATGTGGTGGACGAAGCCAATATAGAGAGTCACGGTATGGGTTACAAGCCCGACCAGTGCCTGGCCAACCAGCCGGAGTGGCAGAAGGCCTTCATCGACCGCACGGAGCGTATGTTCCAGCGTGACAAGAACCATCCCTGTGTCATCATTTGGAGTCTGGGTAACGAGACGGGCGAAGGGTGCAACTTTGCTGCCACGTACCGCTGGATGCATGCACACGACCGCTCCAACCGTCCCGTCCACTCGGAGGACGGCATCAAGGGACCCTATACGGACATTTTCTGCCCGATGTACAAGAAGATTGACGTGCTGCTGAACCATACCCTCTATCTGCCGACGAAACCGTTGATACTGTGCGAGTATGCACATGCCATGGGCAACAGCGTGGGCAATCTGCAGGATTACTGGGACGTGATAGAGAAATATCCTTCGCTGCAAGGCGGACACATCTGGGACTGGGTGGACCAGGGATTCAGTGCCAAGAACGGGGACGGTACACCCTACTGGGCCTACGGAGGCGACCTGGCTCCGGAAGGGACTCCCAGCTCGGCCAACTTCTGCATGAACGGACTGGTGGCTGCCGACCGCTCTCTGAAACCGCACATCCACGAGGTGAAGAAGGTGTACCAGAACATCGCATTCCGGCTGGCCGACTACCACGAGGGACTGATAGAGATAGAGAACAAGTTCTTCTTTACGGACTTGAGCGACTTTGACTTCGGATGGAGACTGGAAGGAAACGGTGAACAGATAGCAGAAGGCGGCATCGAGAATGTGTCGCTGGCTCCGGGAGCGAAAGCCCTGTTCCGCACGGCACTGCCTGCCATCACACCCCGTCCGGGCGTGGAGTACTTCCTGCGCTTCTGTGCCCGTCAGAAGCGGGATGAAGGGCTGCTGAAGGCGGGTATCGAACTGGCTTCGGCGCAAGAGAAACTGCCCTTCTACCGCGAAGCTGTCCCATTGCAGGAGCCAGGCGAAGCGGTACGTGCAGAGGAGAACGGACAGATGTTGACGCTGCGTGCCGGCAACTGGCAGGTGGAATTCGACAAGACGACCGGTGCCCTCTGCTCGTGGCAGGAAGGCGGTAAGGAGTGGATAGAAGAGCCGCTGCGTCCCAACTTCTGGCGACCGGTGACCGATAACGATATGGGCAACGGTATGCACCGCACGTTGCGTGCTTGGCGCGAAGCCGGTGCCAAGACCCGGCTGCTGCAGATGGAGCATCGGGCGGACGAGGTGAACCGCTGCTACGAGGTGACATCGACCTATGCGCTGGACAGCGTAGCAGGTTCTACCTTCCGCATCGCCTACCGTATGAAAGGCGGCAAGTGGCTGGACGTAGAGTGCCTGTTTGTGCCGGCTCACGATACCTTGCCCCTGATGCCCCGTATGGGTGTGAGCCTGACGCTGAAACGCGAGGCTGTGAACATGACGTGGCTGGGACGCGGACCGCATGAGAACTATTGCGACCGCAACACATCGGCTTACGTGGGTCTCTATAGCGGGGATGTGACGAAGGATTGTTTCCTGTACGACCGTCCGCAGGAGGCCGGCAACAAGACCGATGTGCGCTGGATGAGCCTGACCGATGCGCACGGACAGGGATTGAAAGCGGTGGGCCTACCGCTGCTGAGTACCAGTGCCTGGCCCTACGATCCGGCATCGATGGACGAACCGGGTACTCGCAAGAGCCAGCGCCACCAGTGCGACGTGCGTCCCGGCAAGGGCATTACGTGGAACATCGACCGGATGCAGATGGGCGTAGGAGGTGATACCAGTTGGGGGGCTTTCCCCCACCAACCCTATCTGATACCCGCCGAACGGCAGACCTTTGCCTTCCGGTTGCTTCCGGCGGGCAGGGAATGATATGTAGGGGCGGACCTATGTGTCCGCCCGGAATACAGTTCAATCAATTGTTGAGGAAAAACCGAAACTTGAATAATTTTAAAAAGAAAAGGATATGTTTACAATCATCGGACTGATGCTTACCGGCATGTGTGTGGGCTATCTCTTCAGAAAGCGGAACACGGCGTGGATACAATCCGTCATCACGTTGCTCATCTGGCTGCTGCTCTTCATCTTGGGGTGGGAGACGGGCAGTAATGAGCGCGTTGTCAACGGACTTCATACGCTGGGGATGGAGGCGTTGCTGCTGACCTTGGCAGGTACGTTGGGCAGCGTCGTTGCGGCCAAGATCCTTTGGCAGGCCACAGCGCACAAGGCCTCTTCGGCATCCTCCGCTCCTTCAGAGGAACCTTCCGGTGTGCAAGCCGATGGTGATGCTCCGCGCCACGCCACCTGGCACGCCCTGAAGGGCAGTCTGGTCATCGTCAGTTTCTTCGTGGCGGGTGCGTTGCTGGCCTGGCTGCATTGCATGCCCTTCGACGTGGCGCAGACCGACATCGGCTTCTATGCCTTGGCTGCCTTGATGACCTCGGTGGGCATCAGCATCGGCAGCGACCCCCAGACGTTGCGCAACTTCCGCTCGCTGCATCCCCGCCTGTTGTGGCTGCCCCTCTGTACCATTGTGGGTACGTTGGTTGGATGCGCGTTGCTCAGCGTGGTGCTGCAGGGACGTTCGCTCACCGACTGTCTGGCCGTAGGTTCGGGCATGGGCTACTACTCTCTCTCCAGCATTTTCATCACCGAATATCGCGGTGCCGAGCTGGGTACGGTAGCGCTGCTGGCCAACATCAGCCGAGAGATACTCACCTTGCTGACCGCTCCCCTGCTGGTACGTCTGTTCGGGCGGCTGGCTCCCATCGCTGCCGGCGGAGCCACGACGATGGACACCACGTTACCGGTCATTGTCCGTGCATCGGGGCGCGATCTGGTGGTCGTATCCATCTTCCACGGTTTTCTGACCGATTTCAGCGTACCCTTTTTAGTGACGCTGTTCTGTTCGTTGTAACTGATTTATGACACTTAATACTTTATCAACCATGAGAAACAGACTATCCATACTGTTGATGGCTCTGCTGAGTGCAGCCCCGCTGTGGGCCGACCGTGAGCCTTGGCAAGACCCGCAGGTCAACGAGCTGCAGCGCGAGCCGATGCATGCCCATTTCATCCCTTATATTGACGAGGCACACGCCTTGCAGCAGCGTGCCTTGCCATCGGAGCGCCGCTTCGAGGTTGCCCCCAAGGCCGAACGCCGCATCTCGCTGGACGGCACATGGCGATTCCACTACGCAAAGAACGAGGCTGAGCATCCGGCCGACTTTTACCGTCAGGGGTACAGCACCCGTCGCTGGAGCACCATCGAGGTGCCGGGCAGCTGGGAACTGCAAGGGTTCGATGCCCCCATCTACACGGACACACGTTACCCCTTTCCCGCCAATCCGCCCTACGTGCCGCAGGATTATAACCCCGTGGGTGCCTATGTGCGCGAATTTACCGTGCCCGACCATTGGCAAGGGATGGACATCTTTCTGGATTTCGAGGGTGTAGAGTCGGCCTACTATGTGTGGGTCAACGGTCAGCTGGCCGGCTATGCTGAGGACAGCCGCCTGCCTTCACACTTCGACATCACCCGCTTACTGCACCGTGGCACCAACCGCTTGGCGGTGAAGGTGATGCGCTACAGCGACGGTTCATATTTAGAGGGACAGGATTACTGGAAATACAGCGGTATAGAGCGCAGCGTCTACCTGAAGGCCCGTCCGCACAGCCGCATAGCCGACTTCCGCATGGATGCTTCGTTGGTCAACGGCTATCGCGACGGAGCTCTCTCGCTGCAGATTGACATGATGCGTCCGCAACAGGGCGCACGGGTGGAGGTGAAGGTGATGGACGGGCAGCAGACCCTCTACCGTCACGTGCAGACTATGGAGCGCGACGAACCGTCGTGTACCTTCAGCCTGCAGCACGACTTCGGGCCGGTGGATGGCTGGACAGCCGAGACACCCCGCTGCTACACCTTGGCAGTGAGCCACTACGATGCCTCGGGTCGGCCTCAGGAGAGCTTTACCCACCTATTCGGCTTTCGTACGGTGGAGATGAAGAACGGTATGCAGCTCATCAACGGACAGGCGGTGCTGTTTCGTGGCGTGAACCGTCACGAGCACGACCCCCACAAGGGACGCACCATCGATGTGGCCTCCATGCTGACAGATATCCGCCTGATGAAGCAGCACAACCTGAATGCCGTACGCAACTGCCACTATCCCAACAATGCCGCCTGGTACGAACTCTGCACGGAGTACGGCCTCTACTTGGTGGACGAAGCCAACATCGAGAGTCACGGCATGGAAGACCATCCCTGGCGTACGCTGGCCAACCAGCCTGAGTGGGAGCTGCCCTTCCGCCAGCGCATGGAACGCATGATAGCACGCGACCGCAACTTCACCGCCGTCGTCACCTGGAGCATGGGCAACGAGAGCGGTTATGGCCGTCATTTCGAGACCCTCTATCACCTGACCCATGCCACCGACCCCACCCGTCCCGTGCAGTACGAAGGGGGTGGCTACGATGCCAAGAGCGACATTTACTGCCCCATGTATGCCCGTATCTGGGCCTTGCGCCGCCATGTGAACCAGCGCGACGCGCGTCCCCTCATCCTCTGCGAGTATGCCCACGCCATGGGCAACAGCGTAGGCAATCTGCAGGACTACTGGGACCTCATCTACCGCTACGACCAGCTGCAGGGCGGCTTCATCTGGGACTGGGTAGACCAGACCTTTGCCACCCATGACGAGCAGGGCAACGACATCTGGGCCTACGGAGGCGACATGGGCTTTGTAGGCGTGGTGAACGATTCCAACTTCTGCGCCAACGGCCTGCTGGCTGCCGACCGTACGCCCCATCCGCACCTCTACGAAGTGAAGCGGGTGCTGCAGCCCATCCACTTCGAACCCCTCTCCTTCACCGCAGGCGACATCTGCGTGACCAACCGTCATGACTTCATCACCCTGCGCGGCTACCTGCTGCGCTGGAGTGTGGAGTGTGATGGCCTCCGCGAGGCCGGCGGCGAGGTAGCTCTGCCCGATGTAGCTCCCCGCTGCCAGGGACGCCTCACCCTGCCTCTGCCTCCGCTGCCTGCCGACGGGCGCGAACGTTTCCTCACCCTGCGGGCCGTTACCCGTGCCGAGGCTCCCATGGTGCCGGCCGGTCACGAGGTAGCCACCGCCCAGTGGATGCTGCCTCGCAGTGGTGATTCCTCTCTCTCTGTTGCTGCCTCGCCTTCCGGTGCAGCTCCGTTGCGTGTACATCGCACGGCCGACACGCTGCTTACCGTTTCGGGCGAAGGTTTCTCTGTCCTCTTCTCCACCCGTAGCGGTCAGTTAGAGCAGATAGTCAGCGACGGCCATCCCCTGCTGCTGCAGGGCGTGCAACCCTCCTTCTGGCGGCCGCTGACGGACAACGACATCCCCAACGGCCACCTCACCCGCTGTGCCACGTGGCGGCAGGCCGGCAGTCAGGCCCGTCTGGTCCGTATGGAGGCCGGTGATGCGCCTGCTGCGATTGATGGCAGCTTCACCGTCACCTCCGTCTACGATATGGAGCATCAGCAGAGTCGTCTTGTCCTGACCTACACCGTTCGTCCGGAGGGCAGCGTCCACGTCAGCGTCAGCTTCCGTCCCGGCAGCCTGCCTCTGCCCGAGATGCCCCGCATGGGTGTCCATTTAGTGCTCCGTCCGCAGTACGACAACCTCACCTATCTGGGCCGCGGCCCGCACGAGAACTATGCCGACCGCCTCACCTCTGCCCTCATAGGTCGCTACAGCTCCACCGTATGGCAGCAGTATCATCCCTATGTACGTGCGCAGGAGACGGGCAACCACTGCGACGTGCGCTGGCTCACCCTGACCGATGCCGCCGGTACAGGCCTGCGTATAGAGGGCGATGCTCCACTGGGCTTCAGTGCTTGGCGCTTCCCCATGGAGCAGCTTGAGTACCGGCCTTCGCAGCAGGAGCGACGCCACGGAGGCAGCATTCGTCCGCAATCCCTGGTGTGGCTCAACATCGACCAGCAGCAGATGGGTGTAGGGGGTGACAACACGTGGGGCGCGCAGGTGCATCCCGAGTACACGCTCACCCCGCACAGCCGTGCGTTCGGTTTCACCCTGCGCCTCTGCCGTCCGTAGGTGGGTACAATCTCTCCCTTTTATGCGTATACCCAAACCATTGCACCATGTTACACCTTCTGTTCCTTCTGCTCATCGGCCTGCTCGCTGCCTGTGTTCGTTCCTCGGACACGGGCGACGGGCAGGCCCTGTCCGACCTCTATCCTCATATATTGCCCGTTGGCTGTCTGTCCGATAGCCTGCCTCCTGTCCCGTCTCCCGGCTTTACCGATGCCGGAGCCTGGTTTTCCTTCGCTCTACCGGATAGTCTGCAGTCTCTTTGTGGCTTCTGTGGTCCCTATAGCCTTTATGCTCCCCTTCCTACAGCTTGGGCGCAGGCTGCCGTCACCCTGACCGCTATCCATGTCCCTGCTGTTCCGTACCGCCTCCATACCCTTTGCCATCAGCCCGGTCTGCTCCGTATTGAGGCTACCCTGCCCGATGGCGGATGGGTAGGCCAGCAGCTGCTCTTTGCCGATGCTACCACCGCCCTGCTGCGCCTCACGCTGCGTACTGCGGCCCCTCTCTGCCTTACGGGCACCGGGTGGCATCCCTCGGTGCGTCTTACCCAGGAGGGGCACTGCGTGGTGGCTCGTCGCGCCGATCGCACGGACGAGATGCTGGTGCTGGCCTTCCCGCCCGATGTCAGCCTGCAGCTTGTGCCTGACGGTTCCAACTACCGCGCCCAGCTGCCTCCTGCCGAAGCCTCGGGTACCGACCGCCAGATTGTCCTCTCCATCTCTCTGCTCACCGGTCATACGCCCCGTGAGGCTGTCCTCTCCCGCGTATGGCAGCTCACGCAATGGCCCGCATCCGCCTGGCAGCAGTCGCGCCTGCGGTGGCAAGGCTATCTGCAGCGTTTGGCCCTGGCCGTGGGTACGCCCCGCCCCGACCGTAGTCAGGTGCAGGCACTCACCGTGCTGGCGAGTGGCTGGCGCAGTCGCCGTGAAGGACTACTCCACGGTGCCATTCTGGCTCCTGTTACCGGAGCCGACTCCCTGCCATCCCTGTCGGCCGATGCGGGCTTTGTGCAGGCGGCTGCTCTTTCGCTCTTCGCTCCCCAACTGGCGCAGAGCCAGTTGCGTGTCCTCTTCGACTACCAGCAACCCGATGGCAGCTTGCCATGCCGCCTCACGCCATCTGCTCCCGTAGCCTGCGGCCCGGTACCCACGACGCACGTACTGCCTGCCTGCCGTGCCGTAGAGTTCCACTTCCTCCATACAGCCGATACCGCCTTTGTGGCCGAGATGTTTCCTCAGCTCTGTGCCTACTGCCGTGGGCTGCAGCAGGCCGGGGGTGCGTGGCCACCCATGGCTGCTCGGGCCGAGGGTGCCAGCCTGGCGCGATTGGCCCGGCTGCTGGGCCGTCCGCTTCCCCCGCTGCCAGCAGCACCCATGGCTGCCCCACCTGCCGCTGCTGCTGCCTGCGATAGCCTGACTGTGACACAGCCTTTGGGTGCTGCCCTGCTGCTGTTGCAGGCTTGCACGTCATCCACGTTGCCGCTGCTGCAGGGCGCATGGCTCGATGCCGCAGTGGCGGACAATCTATAATTCGCCGAAGTCAGTACGGAACTTGATTCAGTCCTATCCTTAGGTTGGTTCACTCGTATACTGAAATAATCTAACCATAGGACTGAAATAACCTAATCATACGACTGAAGGTATCTCCCTATAGGAATGAGAGAATCATGCAAGCATGAAAGTTCTTCTCTCAATTTTGATAAAAACCTCACGCTCGGGAGAGCAAATAAATTTCCTTTCCTCTCGCTTACTCGGTTTTTTGCATTATCTTTTGATAAGATAGGCTACATTTCGGAATAACTTTTTCATGCAAGCATGAAAGTTCTTCACTCAATTTGCACTATCTTTGTAAAATATTGAGGGCATGAATTTTATTAAATATGGAAGATAATAATATAATACTTATATATACGGATAGTAAAGGGCTTACTAAAATAGATGTAAAGCTCGAGGAGGATACTTTATGGCTCACACAAGCGCAGATGTGCGAGCTGTATCAAACCAGTAAATCAAATGTAAGTGAGCATATTAAGCATATTTTTGAAGAGGGCGAATTGCAGGAGGATGCAGTTGTTCGGAAATTCCGAACAACTGCCGCAGACGGTAAATCATATATGACTACATTCTATAATTTAGATATGATAATCGCTCTCGGTTATCGTGTCCGTTCCATCATAGCAACCCGTTTTCGTCAATGGGCAACCCAGCGGTTGAAAGAATATATGATTAAAGGATTTACTCTGGATGACGACCGCTTGAAACAGCTTGGAGGCGGAGGCTATTGGAAAGAGTTGCTGGAACGCATTCGAGATATACGTGCGACAGAGAAGGTGCTTTATCGGCAAGTCTTGGAGATTTATGCAACCAGCATTGACTATGACCCCCGGGCATCTGTGTCGAAGGAATTTTTCAAAAAAGTACAAAACAAAATACACTATGCCGTACATGGACATACAGCGGCAGAACTCATTGTAGAACGTGCGGATGCTGAAAAAGATTTTATGGGACTTCTTACTTTCAAGGGCAATCAACCTACTTTAATAGAGGCTCGTACGGCCAAGAATTATTTAGACGATAAGGAACTTCGTGCTATGGGGCAATTAGTTTCCGGATATTTGGATTTCGCTGAGCGACAGGCAGAACGTGAGCAACCAATGACGATGAATGATTGGGCCAACTATTTGGATCGAATTCTTACGATGTCGGGTGAACAGTTGTTGCTTGATGCCGGCAGAGTGTCGCATGAAGATGCCATGGAACATGCCACAAACGAATACAAAAAATACAAACAACGCACCATCAGCGATGTGGAGCAGGACTATCTCAACTCCATCAGGCGCATAGGTAATATAGGTAAGAAAGGGAGAAGCGAAGATAATTAGAAACTCTATTATTGATTGACAAAATATAAAACAAAATTTATGATGTACATTTTACTGGTTATAGTGATTATTCTTTTGGTTCGTTCATATAAATTAGAGAAAAAGATAGAAGAGCTGGAAAAGAGGATTATCTCGGTAGAAAATATTTGTAAGAGCAATCGGACACCTGTGATAAATGGTAAAAAAGAAAATTTGATAAAATCAGAAATTAAGATAGTGGAGTTAGATAAAATAACTAACTCAGAAGAAAAGATTCATAAGGATAAGCGGACGTTTGTGATAAATGGCAATGAAGAAAATCCGATAAAATCAGAAGCAAAAACAGAACCGGACTATATACATAAAAAATCGGATGCAGCAATAAAAGCGCAAATAACATTTCCTGAAGCTGTAGAAATCTTAGGCATGAGAGTGCCTAAAAAATTCAATATCATTAGATGTGAAGGCAAAGAGCAATATATAAAAGAATGCCGTAGGAATCAATTGAATGTAGATTCTCATCTTAACATCTGTATGATGTTACCCGTTTTAGATTTGAAAGGTTTCCATATTGAACTAATTAAAAACGGCATGGAAAAAATAAACTTCTCTACTGATGAAGAATTGGCATCATTAAAATGGCATCAGAAATACGATAAAATAATATTTGACTCAAACATATCAGGTGCTGAATTTTGCAATTGCATTCGTAAAATAATGAAAGCACATTATTTTACAGAAACGGATAGCTACCATAACGGTCTGTCAATTAGTCAAATTGAAGAAAGAAACTCTTATTCTATATGGCAGGCATTATACGCGATGCAATATTATATAAAACTCAACAAAACAAATGAAGAATATACTAAATACAGAATAAGCAACTCTCAAATGCTTATTGAACGAAATTATAATGAAATGTCTGATTTATGGAATGACATCCCGACTCTTAACAAAAAACACATAGAAGAATTCGCAAAACTGGCAGAGGGTCAAGGTAATCTAACTGACAGCAAAATTACTATAGATAAAGGCATGTATGGATTGATATATAAAGATGACATCTTAAAAGGTTATAATAGATTTTTTTATAACGATAGCACATACTATTTTGTCTATCCAAGATATATTGTTTTTACTAACTCAGCACCTTTCTATGGTTCAATATGGAAGGGAAACACGTCATCATGTGATGGGTATATTTTAGCTGATGGCATATTAGGTATCAATCTACAAGAAACAGAAGGTATACTTATTCAATATTTATTTATGATATTAAAATTAGTCTTCTCCATGCTAAATAAATTCTCGGAGAATAATAAAGTAGACCTGCATTTATCAGCTAATATTATAAATCAATTAGAGTTTGTATATCCATGCAGGCTAAAGCAATATATGATACTAAAAGAACTGAATGATCGGCATCTTACCGAGGCTGATGATATTATAGCTTATTTAATGGAAAAGGAACAATGGGATATAATATCAAATGTAGAATCTATGGCAGATACTATTATAGAACTTCAAAGTAGTCATATGAAAGAATCGACTTCTATAAAGACTGAGTATTATGGTAGTTCGTATTCATTTGGTTCTACATATTTAAAAGGATATTTTAGAAAAAATGGTTCTTATGTGACAGGACATTTTAGGCGTAAATAGAATACTTATAGTCAAATAGAATGATAAGATAGGCTGCATTTCGGAAAAACTTTTTCATGCAAGCATGAAAGTTCTTCTCTCAATTTTGATAAAAACCTCACGCTCGGGAGAGCAAATAAATTTCCTTTCCTCTCGCTTACTCGGTTTTTTGCATTATCTTTGTTGCATGAAACGAGAAATCATTATCTGGATACTACCTATATTGTGCCTGTTATCGTCCCTCTGTCATGCGCAGCCGAATCGCATCGTGTGTGGCGATGAACGGATGGACATCTACTTCCCCCTGCTGCAAGGCAGGCGTATTGCCCTTTTTACCAACCATACGGCCTGTATAGAGGGCATTCATCTGCTGGATGTGCTGCGTCAACATCAGATGGACGTAAGGCTGGTGTTTGCGCCCGAACATGGATTTCGTGGCAATGCGGATGCCGGACAACTACTGGCCGACGATACCGATGCGGCCACGGGACTGCCCGTACGTTCACTCTATGGAGGTGCGGCAGGCAGCCGTCCGTTGCCACAGGACATGCAGCGCTTTGACGTACTGCTGGTGGACATACAAGACGTAGGGTGCCGATTCTATACCTATCATATCACCTTGTGTGCGCTGATGGAGGCCTGCAGCCGTGCCGGCAAGGAGGTGGTGCTGCTGGACAGACCCAATCCGAACGGGCACTATGTGGACGGCCCGCTGCTGGATACGGCTCGCTACACGTCGGCTGTGGGCAGGCTGCCCATACCTGTGGTACATGGGCTGACGCTGGGCGAACTGGCACGCATGGTTGTAGGCGAGGGGTGGATAGAAGGTGCGCACGACTGCCATCTGACGGTGGTGCCTTGCCTGAACTACACCCACAGCACGTACGTGGAACTCCCCATACCCCCATCGCCCAACCTGCCCGATGCGAAGAGTATCGCACTGTACCCCTCTACCTGTTATTTTGAAGCCACACCCGTCAGTGTGGGACGGGGCACGGACCGCCCCTTCCAACTCTATGGCCATCCGGATATGAAGCGTGACAGCAGCACGTATAGCTTCGTGCCTCGCAGCCGTACGGGTGCCAAGAGACCACCGCTGCTGGACAAGGTTTGCTATGGAACGGACTTGGGAAACCTGCCGATAGAGGAGATACGCAGCAGGGGCATCAACTTAGCGTATCTGATAGATGCATACCGGCGGATGGGATGCAGAGCCGACTTCTTTTCGCCCTTCTTCGAACGGCTGATAGGGGTGGACTATGTGCGCACGATGATAACGGAAGGCCGGGAGGCGGCAGAGATAGAGGCCGTATGGCGTGGAGATGTGGCCCGCTTTAAGGAGCAGCGCAGGCCCTATTTGCTCTATCCGGAATGAGTAGGAACAACGATAAACATGGAGAGCAACGACGATGATAGTATGTCTGGTGATAGCCCTCTATCTGGGAGGGATGCTGCTGATATCGTGGCGCACGGGGCGCGGAGCCGACAGCCACGGTTTCTTTACGGGAGGCCGACGGTCGCCCTGGCCCGTGGTGGCTTTGGCTATGGTAGGAGCGGGCATATCGGGGGTAACCTTCGTGTCGGTGCCCGGTGCCGTGGAGGCCGACGGGTGGAGTTACCTGCAGATGGTGCTGGGATTTGTAGCGGGAGCCGCTGTGGTGGCTTGGGTGCTGATACCGCTGTTCTACCGCATGAAGCTGGTCAGCATATACGGCTACCTGCAGCAGCGTTTCGGCAACGTGAGCTATCGTACTGGGGGATGGATATTCTTTGTCAGCAAGCTGCTGGGTGCCTCGGTGCGCTTCTATGTGGTGTGTGTGGTGTTGCAGGCCATCGCTTTCGACCCCATGCACGTGCCCTTTGCGCTGAATGTGCTGCTGACGGTGGCCCTTATCTGGCTCTATTCGCAATGGGGAGGGGTGAAGTCGATGATATGGACCGATTCGCTGAAGACCTGCTGCCTGCTGCTCTCTGTGGTGGGGTGCATCGTACTGGTGGCCCGAAGCCTGCAGATGGACGTATGGGAAACGATGGATGCCGTATGCCGACACCGCTCGTGCAGGATATTCTATCTGGACGACGTGAACGACGGACACTACTTCTGGAAGCACTTCACAGCGGGTATTTTTCTGATGATAGCCTGTACGGGGCTGGACCAAGACCTGATGCAGCGCACACTGAGCTGCAGCGACAGCCGGAAGGCGCAGAAGAACATGATGGTGAGCGCCGTGGCGCAAGTGCCGCTGATAGTGCTGTTTCTGGTGCTGGGCACGCTGCTCTGTCTGTACAAGGAGCACTATCCGGCAGAGGTGGCCGGGGCTGCAGGAGACAGCCTGTTTGCTACGGTGGTGTGGAGCGAACGCTGTCCGCGTGTGGTGGGCATTGCCTTCGTCATCGGACTGATATCCGCAGCCTATTCGGCGGCAGGGTCGGCGCTGACAGCACTAACTACTTCGTTCACGTTGGACATTCTGCAGGCCGACCGCGGACACGACGAAAGGTACCTTACCCGCATCCGGCGCAGGGTACACGTAGGCATGGCGCTGCTGATGGCGGCTGTCATCATCGTCTTCTACTATATGAACGATGACAGTGCCATCAATGCCGTTTACAGGTTGGCTGCCTATACGTATGGTCCCATACTGGGGCTGTTTGCCTTCGGACTGGTGTGCCGGTGGCCCGTACGTGATGCCTGGGTGCCTGTGGTGGTAGTGACTGCCCCGCTGCTGTGCTACGTGCTGCAGACGCATAGCGAACAATGGCTGGACGGCTATCGCATCGGTTTTGAACTGATTATCCTCAATGCCGTGGTCACGATGATGGGGATGATGATGATACGAACTAAAAAACTTAAAAACTCACAAACTTAAAAACTGAAAAAGTGATTACATGTTTTTTGCCGGACAACGGCGAGGAGGCAAACCGACGGAACAGGGAAGCGTGGATGGCCTGTCCGATGGTGCATCAGGTCAACGTGATGCATGAATCCCTCTATGCCACCGCCACGCTGCGCACCGTGGCCGATGCAGCCACTACGCCCTATACACTGCTCTGTATGTGTACTGAGGCCATACAGCCGGGAACCTACGTACTGCAACGTATGACGGACATAGCCGAAGCAAGCGGTGCCGATCTGCTCTATGCAGACTACTGCTTGCAGCGGGCGGATGGCAGCAGGGTGGAGATGCCCGTCATCGACTACCAGAAGGGTTCGCTGCGCGACGATTTTGACTTCGGCCCGCTGTGGCTGCTGCGTACCGACCGGCTGAAGGAGGAGGTGGCACGGATGGACGAAACGTACCGCTGGGCCGCCCTGTACGACCTGCGCCTGCGCCTGAGCCGACGCTGCCTGCCACTGCGTGTGAACGAGACGCTCTATACGGTGGTGGAGGGGATGCCGGATGTGCAGCCCGCCCGCGAGGCACAGCACTTTGCCTACGTGGATCCGCGCAACCGCGAGCGCCAGTTGGAGATGGAGCGCGTATGCACCCGCCATCTGCAGGCCATAGGGAGCTATCTGGAACCGCGCTTCAGCGAGATTAGTCTGCAGGCGGACGGGGTGCAGTGGATCTGCGAGGCATCGGTCATCATACCGGTGCGCAACCGCGTGCGCACCATCGGCGATGCCATAGGCTCGGCACTCAGTCAGGAGGCTCCGTTTGCCTTCAACGTGATAGTGGTGGACAATCACTCGACCGACGGCACCACGGAGGTCATCCGCAAGTGGGCAGCGGAGGATGCAAGGGTGATACACCTGGTGCCTGCACGCACGGGTCTGGGCATAGGCGGATGTTGGAACGAGGCGATACACCACAGGCTGTGTGGCAAGTTTGCGGTACAGCTGGACAGTGACGACCTCTACAGCGGCCCGCACACGCTCTGCACGATGGTGGAGGCCTTCTACCAGCAGCGGTGTGCCATGGTGGTGGGCAGCTACCGGCTGACGGACTTCGAGCTGAACACGCTGCCGCCGGGGGTGATAGACCACCGGGAATGGACGGAGGAAAACGGACGCAACAACGCCCTGCGCATCAACGGGTTGGGTGCTCCGCGTGCCTTCTACACACCGCTGCTGCGTAGGTTGAACCTGCCCGACACCAGCTACGGCGAGGACTATGCCGTGGGTCTGCGCATCAGTCGTGAATACAGGATAGGACGTGTGTACGAACCGCTCTACCTGTGCCGACGCTGGGAGGGCAACAGCGATGCGGCTCCCAGCCGCGAGCTGACCAACCGGAGGAACCTGTACAAGGACCGCATCCGTACCTGGGAACTGCAGGCACGGATGCGCCGGAACCGAGAGGCGACGGACGCTGCTGCCACCTGCATCGATGTGGAGGAGTGGAGGGAGGGTCAGCTGGCGCAATGGCCGGAGGCACGGCAGCGGTACGATGCCCTGGCCGGAGTGCAGACGCGACGGGTGGAGGTGAACGGTACGGCCTACCTGCTGCAGTACAACCCGGCCCGCATCGTCTCGACAGGTGCGCGGGTGGACAAAGCCAGCATAGGTGACAGACCCTGTTTCCTCTGCAGAGAGAATCGCCCGGCCTGCCAGACGGGCATCTGTTGGGAGGAAAAGTATGATATTCTGCTGAATCCCTATCCCATCTTTGCGAAGCATCTGACCATTGCCGACCGGCAGCACAAGGCGCAGCGTATCGAGGGACGTTTGGACGACCTGTTGCGGCTGACCAAGGCGATGCCTGCCTATACACTGTTCTATAACGGACCACGGTGCGGAGCCTCTGCCCCCCATCATGCCCACTTCCAGGCGTGTGGAAGGGGGGAGATGCCTATCGAACAGCAGTGGAGGCAGCGCACGGCCGGGACGATATGCCGTGAGGAGGGGGGTGTGCTGTACCGCCTGGACGATGCACCGCGCCATGCGTACGTCATCCGTGCCACCCGGCAGGAGGCGTGCATCAGATTGATGCGCCATTTCATGCGTGCGCTACCTGCTGCGGGTGATGGGGAGGAACCGATGCTGAACCTGCTCTGCCTCTACGAGGAACTGGGATGGACGGTGATTCTCTTCCCCCGACGGAAGCACCGCCCTGCGTGCTACGATGCCGAAGGCGGTGAGCGGCTGCTCTGCAGTCCGGCATCGGTAGATTTGGGGGGTGTATTCATCCTGCCTCGTGAGGAGGACTTCCGCCGGATGACGGCCGACGACGTGGCCCATATCCTGCAGGAGGTATGTATAGAGATACCTGTTGAAGTCATCAAGTGATATGAAGGAACCAATCATTACAGTGGGAATCATGTCGGCCCGAATCATCGGTGTGGAGTTGTGCGGGCTTTACCGGCTGGTGGCTGTGGGCAGCGACGGACGCAGGGTGCAGCGGGAGCGGATGACAGGCCGGCAACAGTTGGAGGCGCAGGACGACGGTACCATACGCTGTGCCGCTGTGCCGGGCGGATGGCATCATCTCTGCTTCCAGCCGATGGAGGAGGCGGAAGATGTCTTCTTCGAACTACAGTCCGTTACCATTGGCGTTCGTTTCCACTGGCAGCGGCAGGAGAACCAGCGCTTCCGGGGCAGCCTGGAGCTGATACGCGAAGGCGACCTGCTGACGGCTGTCAATGCGATAGCGGCCGAGGAGTATCTGACCAGCGTCATCTCCTCTGAGATGAGTGCCACAGCCCCTCTTGAACTGCTGAAGGCACATGCCGTCATCTCGCGCAGCTGGCTGCTTCATTGCCTCTCGGCCAAGGAGCAACCGGCGGCTGCTCCCCCTCCGCTGCCTGCTGCTGATGAGTATGTACGCTGGTACGAGCGCGATGCGCATACGCACTTCGACGTCTGTGCCGACGACCACTGCCAGCGCTATCAGGGCATCACACGCGCCTCCACACCACAAGCCCGTGAGGCGGTGGTTGCTACGCGGGGGCAGGTGCTGACCTGGCAGGGTGAGGTGTGCGATGCACGCTTCTCGAAGTGCTGCGGCGGACGGAGCGAACGGTTCGGTACCTGCTGGGCCGACAGGGAGGTGCCTTATCTGCAGCCGGTGGACGACCCCTTCTGTGCCCGGGCGGATGCCGATCTACTGGCACGGGCACTGAACGGATACGACTGCGAGACTGCCGGATTCTACCGCTGGCAGGTGGACTACAGTCGCCGGCAGCTCTCTGAGCTGGTGCGTCAGCGCAGTGGCATTGACCTGGGTGACATCCTGCGGCTCACACCCTTGACGTGTGGAGCCAGCGGACGCATCTACCGCCTGCGGATAGAGGGCAGCCTGCGCAGTCTGACGGTAGGTAAGGAGTTGGAAATCCGTCGCATCCTCTCGCCCTCGCACCTCTATAGTTCGGCCTTCACCGTCGCCCGTCGGGCCGACGGCGGATTCCGGCTGCAAGGAAAGGGGTGGGGGCATGGTGTGGGGCTCTGTCAGATAGGAGCAGCCGTGATGGCCGATCGTGGCTATCGGTATGATGAGATTCTGCACTACTATTATAAAGATATTGAGATAGAAAAGCGTTATGAATGACCGTAAATCTTCTCCATGGGCCTGGATACCCACCCTCTACTTTGCCGAGGGAGTGCCCTATGTGGCGGTGATGACCGTTGCTGTGATTATGTACAAGCGTCTGGGGCTGAGCAATGCGGAGATAGCCCTCTGCACGTCGTGGCTCTACCTGCCGTGGACCGTCAAGCCGCTGTGGAGTCCCTTCGTAGATCTCATCGGCAGCAAGCGCCGCTGGATTGTCACAATGCAGGCTGTGATAGGGGTCTCTTTTGCCGGCATCGCTTTCTTTCTGCCCACCCCCTTCTACGTGCAGGCCACGCTCGCCTTCTTTTGGCTGCTGGCCTTCAGCTCGGCCACGCACGACATCGCAGCCGACGGTTTTTATATGCTGGGGCTCACTTCCGCCGAGCAGTCCTTCTTTGTCGGCATCCGCAACACCTGTTACCGTCTGGCCAGCCTGTTCGGACAAGGTCTTTTAGTGATGCTGGCCGGGTGGTTGGAGCAGACGCAGGGTGACGTTGCGCTGGCTTGGAGTCTTACCTTCTACCTGATGGCAGGGCTTTTCATCGCCTTAGCACTCTATCACCGTTCGCTGTTGCCACGCCCTGCTGCCGATATTCGTCAGAAGCAGCTGGCTCCTGCTGAGTTGTTGAGCCACTTTGCAAAGACGTTTGTCTCCTTCTTCCATCGTCCGGGGGTGTGGTTGATGTTCTTTTTCCTGCTCACCTATCGGCTGGGCGAGTCACAGCTGGCCAAGATAGCCTCTCCCTTTCTGCTGGACAGCGCAGCCAGTGGCGGTCTGGCACTGGGTACCGCTGCGGTAGGCATGATATACGGCACCATCGGGGTCGTGGCTCTGCTGGCAGGAGGCATTGCTGGGGGGATGATGGCCTCGCGCCACGGGCTGCGTCGCTGGCTGCTTCCCATGGCTTTGGCCATCAACCTGCCCGATTTGCTCTACGTCTGGCTCTCTGTGGCCCGTCCGGATCAGGTGTGGATTACGGCACTCTGCGTGGCCGTAGAGCAGCTGGGCTACGGATTCGGATTCACCGGCTATATGCTCTACCTCATCCACATTGCTCAGGGTCCCCATCGTACGGCCCACTATGCCATCGGTACAGGCTTCATGGCCTTGGGCATGATGATTCCCGGTATGCCGGCCGGCTGGTTGCAGCAGCAGCTGGGCTATCCGCTCTTCTTCTGCTGGGTCTGCCTCTGTACCTTGCCGGGTATCTTTGCCACCTGGTTGGTCTGCCGCCGAGGGGGACTGCCCCGCCGGTAGCAGGCCCCGTCGGTACGTCAGGAGATGCGGACTGGTTCAATCGGCTCCTCGCGGACAGCATCCATGGGATGCCACTGATACGCCACCTTCCCGAAGTCAATGTCGTCCAGACTGATGCAGCGGATGTGTTGGTTGTAGGCTGTCCGGTAGTACACCTTGCGTGCGGTCAGATCGATGGCCGATGTCCATTGGGTGGCACTGGGCATATCGGGTGCCTGTCCCGGGGAATGCTCTATGCCTAAGGGGATGTCAAAGTTGTTCAGCAGATGGAAGCATTGCAGCACCGTCTCCATACCTGTGGCTTTGGGGGGAGCCGTGTTCCGGTAGAAGGCTGCTCGGACAAAGCGCGAGGGAGGTGTCGCATCACCCGGCAGACCCAGGAAGCCGCTGTTCCCTCCGATGGGGTACAGATTGACCTCTCCCATCCGGCTGTTCGGGGCAGCACCGGGATAGAGGTTGATGTAGTTGTTCAGGTTGGTGACGTGCCATAGATAGCCGGGCGCGTTGGTCAGCACACCCACCTTGTTCTCGTAGAAGTAGGGTATGCCATCCACTATCTCCAGTACCATCTGGCGTCCTGTGGGGTCGCCTATCCGCCAGTGTACTACCGAACTGTCGTCCAGTCCCACGATGTGTACATCGTTGATGGCGGCTATCACTTCGTCAATGGTGGCAAATTGTGTCAGCATCCAGGTCACTACCTGCAGGTCGGCCAGTGTCTGACGGTTGATTGCCGGCGAATAATTTTCGTAACCGCCGTAGCGGGGGAAGAAGAAGAGTCCTGCCGACAGCCCCGCCTCGTTGATGCCCTCGGCCACGAATTCTTTTTGTACTACGGCCAGTCCCACCATGCCATAGCGGGCCGTAAAGTGCAGTCCGTTGCTTCCCGTTGGGGTGAGCGAGACCAACTGCTCTCCTCGTGGTATCACTACATAGAAACTCTCCATAGGCTCCTTGGCCCATTCGATGGTGCGCGACTGGATGTAGCTGCCGTCTCGGGCGGTCAGTGAGATGCCTGTGCAGGCAGCAGCAGGAAGGGTGTAAGCAGCTATGACAGCCACACTCCACACTAGTTTTTTCATACAGCTTTTCATGACATTCATTTGTTTACGGGTTTTGTTTCATTAACAAACTGCACATTTGTTTTGTTCTTTCTTGATTTATATATATATTTGTCCGGTCGTACAGACAATGATTTATCAACTAAAAGAACATATCTTATGGGAGTAACAAAAAATTCGACAGTGAGAGTGGGTGCAGCCGGTTTGGCACTCATCGGAGTGGTTGTCTTGTTCATGGTGATGTTTGCCATTGAGCGTATTGATTCGGGTCAGACGGGTATCATCGTCAACCTGGCCGGCAGCGAGCGAGGGGTGGACGATGCCAAGGTAGAGACAGGATGGGTGGTGTACAACCGCTTTGCCAAACAGCTGTTTGAATACCCTGCCTTCGCTCAAATCGTAGACTATGAGCCGTTTGATATCCAGGATAAGAAGGGAACTATCTTCAAGACTGACCCGACGATAGAGTACTACATTGAACGCGAGAATGCCAAAATCGTCTTCCTGCGCTATCGCAAGACAACCGAGGAACTGGAGCAGAGCGTCATCCTGACCGAGGTAAAGAATGCCTACAAAGATGTGGCAGGACTCTATGAGACCGATTCGCTTATCAATAACCGGCCGGCTTTTGAAAAAGAGGTTGAGGGGCTGCTGAAGGAAAGGCTGAGCAAGCGTGGCTTCACCTTTACGAATATCCAATCGTCCGTCAAGCCCAATGACGTGCTGCAGGCGGCGATTGATGCCAAGAACACGGCTGTGCAGAATGCGCTGAAGGTGGAGAATGAAAAGAAGGCGGCCATTGCGGAGGCCGAGAAGGTGGTAGCTGCCGCCAAAGGTAAGGCGGATGCCAACCGCATCCTGCAACAGAGCATCACTCCCGAACTGATTCAGCTGAAGGCCGTCGAGAAGTGGGACGGCAAACTGCCCCTCTCTACCAGCGGTAACACGCTGCCTTTCCTGAAGCTGCAGTAACCTGTAATTTCCTTAGGGCTTGATATTCCACCATTCGGGGTGGCAGGTGGCTTCTACCTGTTGCTCGCATTCATCGGGCAGACGGGTGAAGAAGTCGATGCCGGTCAGCTCCTCTACCTGGTCTACCGTATGTATATAGGCACTGAGAGGCCGGTCGGCAGGCAAGTTGTTGTAGACGAATCCGATGGCCTGTGGCGGGTCTGTACGGGTGCATAGTACCACTTTGAAGAAGCCCTCGGGCACCGTCACCCGTTGAGCCCGTCCGATGGTGCGGTGCTTCTTTCCATGCAGGACAGGTCCGCATACGATGTAGATGCTGCCGTATTGTCTGGCCCAGCGGCGGCATGCCTCTTCCAGTTCCTTCCAGTCGCCGCTGTTCAGGTTGTGGTCTTGCGGGCAGATGTTGGTCATATAGAAGCTCTCCTCCATTGTCTTCCTGTTCCAGCGGTTGTCACCTGCAGGGCAGAGGTGTCCGCGGTCGTATCCGCTTCCCCGGTAGTCGTCCGTTGTCACCGCTTCGTCGGCCGGCAGGTCGGGGTCAGGCAGAAAGCGGTCGTTTCGTTCCACACGTTCCACCAGCTTGTCGGCTGTCAGTTCCCAGGCCACCCAGTTGGCTATCTTCAGGTCGCGGTTGTAGGAAACGGTGTAGGCCTTTCGCTGTAAGATTTGTTCCGATGTGTGGGACAATGGAGCCGGAATCTCCACGCTCTCCACACTCTCCTCCTTTTGAAACCGATGGGTGCCGGTCTGCTCTTCTGCCGTTTCTTCTGATGTCAGATACGTGGCAACTGCTGTCAGCAGCAATGCCAGCAGATAAGTCCAGCGTCTGTTTGTTCGTTTTCTCTTCATTTTCAGTTTTTTTGCTACAAGTTACGGGCATTTCGGACGAATCATCCTGCCAAATGCGCCGTAAAGTTACGGAATCTTCGTATATTTGTTGCGACAAATTCCTTAATTCACATTTCTTTATGAAGAAGACTCTTTCTGCGATGTGGAGCATGGGGTTGCTGGCTTTGACAGTCGGAGCCGCTCCTGCATCGGTTTCAGGGAATGACGTTGCTCTGAATTTTGATTCCGAGGCTTATCGTGTGAAGACACTCCGATGCCGGATGGAAAGACCGTCAGCTATCATGCTTATGAGCACATCTACTATGTGACAAACGTGGAGGATTCCACGTATCAGTACCTCAACTTTTATGTGCCGGAGGCGGTCTGCCAGACGGATAGTCACGTCCCCATCCTGTTGCGCACTTATGTAGGCGGATACATGGCTGCGCGGGCCGTGGAGCCTGATGCGACCGATGCCACCGGTCGGGCTTTGTCCGAAGGATATGCGGTATGCATCCCCGGTTCGCGAGGCTCCAATGCTGTGGTAACCTTGCCCGGAGGCGAAAAGCACTTTACCGGACGTGCGCCCGCTGGCTTGCTTGACCTGAAGGCTGCCGTGCGCTATCTGCACTACAACGATGCCCTCATGCCGGGCGATGCCGAGCGGATTGTGACAGACGGAACCAGTGCGGGTGGGGCGATGTCGTCGTTGCTGGGAGCCACCGGCAATCATCCTCTCTATGCTCCGCTGTTGCAGCAGATGGGTGCTGCCGATGCGCGCGACGATGTGTTTGCGGCCGTCTGTTACTGTCCCATCACCGATTTGGAACATGCCGACATGGCTTATGAATGGTTGTACGGATGTACCAATGGCGGTGTACGTGGACTGGATGCAGCCCAGATGGAAGTCTCTGCCCAGCTGGCAGCGGCCTATCCCGCCTATCTGGAGAGTTTGGGGCTGCGAAATCCGGCAGATGGCACGCTGCTGACGGCAGCCAATTATCCCGACTATCTGAAGCATTACCTGAAGCTGTCGGCCCAACGGGCCTGCAACGAGGGATGCGACATTCCCCGTGACATCGGCATCTGTTTCTATCAGCCGGAGGAGAAGGGAGGTCGTCGTCGGCCTCAGAGCGAGGTAGTGACGGATATCGACTTGGAGAAGTATCTGAACTATGTGGTGACCACGCACCCGCTCAAGTCGCCTCCTGCCTTTGACCAAGCCGGTGTGCTCGACGGGAGGGCTACCCCCGAGAACAGCCTGTTTGGCGATGCAAGGGGTTCTGTGGCTCACTTTACCCTCTATAGCCTGCGCCGTGCCACGGCCAATCCTACGGCCACCTTGCCGGCCGAGGTAGAGGAGCGTGTCCGTCTGCTCAATCCGATGAATTTCATCGGCGACACTTCCTGCCGTACGGCTCCCCATTGGTATATCCGTCACGGCGCACGCGACCGCGACACGGCTTTCCAGATTTCCGTCAATCTGGCTACCCGGTTGATGAACTTGGGCTATGATGTAGATTTCGCCCTTCCTTGGAACCGTCCTCATTCGGGCGACTATCACCTGGACGATCTGTTCCGTTGGCTCCAGTCCATTCGTTGAGCCTTTAGCCGGGGCAGGCTTCTCCGCCTGCCTCGCGCTCGTACTCTTCGATGTCGGCCAGCAGGCGGTTCCAATGCCTGTCCATTCGCAGGAAGTGGTATATGCCGATGGGAATCCCCACAACGAGTCCCGCTGCAATGCCCATCCAGAAGTAGCGCATCCGTTCGACATCGTCGATGTGGTTGGACAGGTCGTAGCAGAACAGGGCTATCCAGGCTGTCATGTAGGGTATGCCCACATAGTACCATCGGTAGTAGAGGCGGTGTGTACGTATCACGCGCTTGCGTGTCTCTATCAGGTTCCGTTGGTTGTACCAGTCGTTGGCATTCAGTGCGCGGCGCAGGTAGCGGTTGTAGCCCACCGAGGCCACCACTATCAGCAGCAGCATCACATACAGCCACCACGAGGAGTGCATGTTCACCAGGTTGATGACCAAGATGGGGGTGATGATGAGTGGAAGGCGTATGTTCCGCCACATCTCGGCATCCACCTTGTCCATGTGTACGTGAATGTTGCGCAGATGCACGTCCATCTCGTTGTCTAGTTTGCGGGTAAGTATCTCCAGTTGCCGGCGCATCTGTTCCAGTTCCGGCTGTTTGTTTTCTTTCTTTTCCATCATCTTTCTTTTTTTATTGGTCCGACATTCGTTTCAGTTCCTCTTTGATTCGGTAGAGGCGCACCGATACGTTTTTCACCGTGATGCCCACGATGGCGGCTATCTCGTCGTAGCTGATATTCTCCAGCCAGAGGAGCACGATGGCCCGGTCGAAGGGCTTGAGGCGATGGATGCGGTTGTAGAGCAGCCGTATCTGACGGTCGTCCTCGTTATGAGTTTCGCTGAACAGGTCGATGTTGGTCAGCGGCTGTTCGTGGCGTCGCTTCTTGCGGCGTTCGTATGATATGCAGGTGTTGAAGCTGACCCGCCATATCCAGCTTTTCAGTTCGCTCCTTCCTTTAAATCCTTTCCATCCCTTCCATAGGTTGATGAGTGCCTCCTGGAAGAGATCGTTCACTTCGTCGGCATCGTCGGCAAATAGATAGCACACGGTATATACCGTACTCTTGTGCTGCTCTACCATTTGTGCAAATTGTGTTTCAGAGGTATCCATAGTTTCTTCTTGTTGCTTTTTATCTGTTAGACGCAGCAATGTACGAAAAAACTACGGCCTGCGTCATCTTTTTTTCGTTTTTTCTGTTCTTGTCCGTTTCTTCCTGTCACACCAGTAATGCGTAGGGTTGTACAACTTTTGCGTGATAGAGTTGGCCGATAGCAAAAGAATGAATATCTTTGCTCCAAAGATATTTGTTTAACCAGACACGTTAGTATGATGAGTTTTACCACTTTGAGCAACCGCATCTTTGTAGAGTCTATCCTTGCCTACCACAAGGACGACCATGTAGATACCCCTATTCGTAATCCCTATCCGCTGAAGAGTATCGAGTATTATCTCTATCTGAAGAACTGGATAGACACCGTGCAATGGCATCTGGAAGATATCATCCGCGACCCGAACATCAACCCAGTGGAGGCGTTGGCCATCAAGCGGAGGATAGACAAGAGCAATCAGGACCGTACCGACTTGGTAGAGCTGATTGACAGCTACTTCCTGGATCGCTATCAGGCGGTAGAGCCATTGTCCCATGCCACTATCAACACCGAGAGTCCCGCCTGGGCCATCGACCGACTCTCCATTCTGGCTCTGAAGATCTATCACATGCAGCAGCAGGTGGAGCGTGACGATATCGATGCCGCCCATCGTGACCAGTGCCAGGCGAAGCTGGACATCCTGCTGGAGCAGCAGCGCGATCTCTCTACCGCTATCGACCAGCTGCTGGCCGACATCGAGGCGGGACGCAAGTACATGAAAGTGTACCGCCAGATGAAAATGTACAACGACCCCAACCTAAACCCTGTGCTCTACGGCAAGCGATGAGACTGCTGGTTGTCCGATTCTCGGCCTTGGGCGATGTGGCCATGACGGTGCCTGTGCTCCATTCGCTGGCCTGCCGCTATCCGCAGCTGCAGATTACGGTGGTGAGCCGTCCCTTTGTAGAGTCGCTCTTTGCCTCGCTGCCCTCCAACGTGCGTTTCCGTGGGGTGGATGTGAAGCGCTATCCCGGCCTTTGGGGGCTGTGGCGCCTCTTCCGCGAGCTTCGTCGCGAGGGCGTCGATGCGGTGGCCGACCTCCACGACGTGCTTCGTACCCAGGTGCTCCGTACCCTCTTCCGTCTGGCCGGCAAGCGGACAGCCTCCATAGACAAAGGCCGCTCCGCCCGTCGTGCGCTGGTGCGTCAGGGGGTACGGAGGAAGCTGCGACAGCTGCCCACTTCATTCGCCCGCTACGAGGCCGTCTTTGCCCGCCTGGGCTATCCTGTGCAGACCGATTTCCGCTCCATCTATCCCTCCGGCAGGGGAGAGGTGACCCTGTTTCAGCAGGTAGCGTGCAGCCCCGATGGCAAGCGGTGGATTGGGCTGGCTCCGTTTGCCGCCCATCGCGGCAAGATGTTGCCTGCTGCCACGGTAGAGGCCTTGGTCAGCCGGTTGGCTTGTCAGCCCGGGGTGCGCCTTTTCCTGTTTGGCGGCGGTCCACGCGAGCGTGAGGTGCTGGAGCGCCTGTCGGCTGCTCATGCCAACGTGCAGTCGGTGGCCGGCCGGCTAAGGCTGGACGGCGAACTGGCCTTGATGAGCCACCTGGATGTGATGCTCTCCATGGATTCAGCCAACATGCATCTGGCTTCGCTTGTGGGCACGCGGGTGGTCTCCGTATGGGGTGCCACCCATCCCTTTGCCGGATTCCTGGGCTGGGGACAGCGGCAGACGGACATCGTGCAGCTGGCACTGCCCTGCCGTCCCTGCTCCATCTTCGGCAACAAGCCCTGTCTGCGTGGCGACTATGCCTGCCTGACCGGCATCAGCGTGGAGCAGTTGGTTGAACGGATTCTTGGTCAATAGAGTGAACAACTGAAGTGTGCAACCGATAATTGAAAAGTAAAAGTGAAGACAATGGTAATCAGCCCGCACTATGAATGGGCCCGTGCTTTTATCAGTCGGCTCCCTGATGCGTTCGACACACAGGGAGAGCTGATCTATCAGAAGCGGAATGTGGTGAGGCGCATCTGCTATGGCGGAGAAGAGTGGGTGGTGAAGCGCTACAAGACCCCTCACCTCATCCAGCGGCTGGCCTATACCTTCTGGCGGAAGGGGAAGGCCGAGCGAGCCTATCTCTTTGCCCATCGGTTGCTTGCACTGGGGGTGGATACGCCCGAAGGGATTGCCTACATCGAGCGTCGCCGCGGCGGACTGCTGGCCGACAGCTATTTCCTGTCGCGCTACGTGCCTTATCCCGCCTTGTTCGAACCGCTGAATGAGACGGAACAGTTTGACCATCGGCTGGCCGACTCGTTTGCCCGCTTCCTCATCGGTCTGCATGAGAAGGGAATCCTGCACGGCGACCTGAATCTGGACAATGTGATGTATCATACCGATGCAGACGGAGCACTTCGCTTCTCGCTCATCGACACCAACCGTTCGCACTTCAAGCCGTCGCTGACACGTGCTGAGTGTCTGGACAACCTGAAACGCATCAGCCATCGGCGTGACTTGCTGCACTACATCATCCGTAGCTATGCCCGGCAGCGGGGATGGGACGAAGCCGATGCCACCTCCGCAGTGGACGACGCATTGGACCGCTTTGAAAGGCGGCGGGCCTGGAAGCGGGAAGTGAAGGCTCACCCTTGGTATCTTCTGTATGGCATGTTCAAGTCCAGGTAGTGAAAGTTGTGCTGCCGCTGTCCGGCCTGCTTGGGGATGGTCATGTAGTCGCCGTACTTGCGCGTCAGGTAGGCATCGCGCTGCTGCACGCCCCACACCTCTTTGCCCTCGAACAGCACGGGGGTAGGACTTCCCAGCTCCTCTTTGGGCATGATGCCGCGCATACCGTCATCGTAGTCGCACACCAGCCGGCTCCGGTCGAAGTCATATCGCGTCAGGATGGCGCGGATGCTGCGCTGTACGCCTTGCGTGGTGAAGAGACGGCGGCAGAGCAACGGTACCCAGCTGCTGGGACCCCGTCCGTGCTTATAAGGGTCGCGGTAGATGAGGTAGAGCACCCGTTTGTAGAACTCATATCGGGCAAAGTGCCTCCGCCGTCTCCAGCTTCCCTCGGGCACTCCGTCCAGTGGGAATACATCCAGATAGATGCCTCCTAGATACTTCAGGTGCATCCGTTCGATGAGTGTAGTAGAGGCATCCTGTACCTTGGCAAAGGGCAACGGATAGGTGGGGTCGTTCTCGGCACAGACAGCCTCATAGGGCTGTGGCAGCCATTCGGAGGCGTGTGCCATCAGCCGGTCGTAGTCGGCCCGTGGCATACCGATGTCCAGATCGTCGTCCCAGGGAATGAATCCTTTGTGGCGGACGGCACCCAGCAGGGTGCCTGCCATGATGTAGTAACGCAGTCCGTGTGCTTTGCATACCTCGTCTACAGCCATCAGAATCTTCAGAATGCGCAGTTGCAGGGGGCGTATATCGTATGAAGCCATATCATAAAGCAGTTTTTGAGGGTTGGTAAGGGGGTGTCAGTCGCGCCATGTCTGTTGCGCCAGTCGGAAGTCGTCTACCGTGTCCAGCTCTACGGAGTAGTAGCAGGTGGTGTCCAGCACATGGAAGGTATGGCCCTGCGGGATGAGACGCTCGAAGGCGCGTTCGTAGAAGACGTTGTCCAATCCCTCGTGCTCAATCATCTGCTCCAGTTCGGCAAAGAGGGCGGTGGTGTAGCTGGCGGACATCTTCTCGATACCGATGCTTTCGCCTATGGCCTGTGCGATGGAGCAGGTCTTGCTGATTTCCTGTACCCGTCCCCGGTCATCGGCTATCACCTTGATTTCTTCCTCACCCAGTTCGTGGCGGTTCAGTGCCAGAGCATCGGCATGGCTGCATTGCAACAGAGAGGTGACGATGCGCGGGTCGAACAGGATGTCACTGTCCAGTAGCAGCATCTCCCGACCCTCGATGTAGGGGCGGGTCAGCCACAGCGAATAGATGTTATTGGTCTGCTCATACCGTGTGTTGTACACGAAGGTGAAATCTACGTCCGGATAGTGCTGCGTCAAGAACTCTTCAATCTGTGTACCCCGGTAGCCCGTCACGATGACAAACTGACGGATGTCGTTCTGCAACAGGCCGTCCATGGCTCGCTGCAGCAGCGACCGTCCGCCTATCTCCAGCAGACACTTCGGCGTAGTGTCGGTCAGCGGACGCAGGCGCGATGCCATGCCGGCAGCCAAAATCACTGCTTTCATGTGTGTGCGATGTTTTTAATGGTGTCAATGACTATCCGGTTCTGTTCGGGCCGTCCCAGCGTGATGCGCAGATGGGTGTCGATGCCCGGTTCGTTCATAAACTTCACCTTGTACTCCTGTTCGGCAAAGGCCTTCTGTAGGGCAGGTTTCAGTGCGATGGGATACTTCACCAGCACGAAGTTGGCCACCGACTTGTACACGGTGAATCCCTCCAGCCGGCCTATCTCTTGCTCGTAGCAGGCGCGGCTCTCGTTCATCTGGCGGGCCACGTTGCGGTAGTAGTCGTCCGCCTGCAAGGCGGCAATGGCCAGATCCTCCGAGATGCGGTTGTATCCCAGGTACTTGTTGCTGTATTTGATGAAGCGGCCCAGCTCCTTGCTGATGAAGCCAAAGCCCATGCGCAGTCCCGGCAGACCATAGAACTTAGATAGCGTGCGCGATATTATAAGGTTGGGGTATTGGTTCACCAGTCGTTGGATGTACGTGGTGTCAGCCGTCACAAACGATGCGTATGCCTCGTCCACTACCACCGTGGTGGTGGCAGGTATGTCAGCCAGCAGTTCGCTCAGTTCGTCGGGGGTCAGTCCGTTGCCGGTGGGGTTGTTGGGCGAGGCAATTAGCAGTATCTTGGGTTGATGGCACAGCACCATCCGCTTCATTTCGTCCAGGTCGTAGCGATAGGTGTCACCCTCTTCGTAGAGTGGATATTCCAGGGTACGTCCGTTCACTTCGTCGGCAATGGACTTGTAGTACCACCACGAGAAGCGGGGGATGAGCATGGTCTTGTTGCCGTCAGCTTCAGTCAAGAAATAGTGGACGGCCTGTTTCAGGATGTCCTCACCGCCATAGCCCAGCAGTACCTGCGCTTCGTCCACTCCATAGCGTTCGGCCAGATAGACGGATAGAATACTTTTCTTGCCCTCATCATAGATGCGGGTATAGAAACACAGCTTGTTGACATCAAAATTTTTCAGTGCCTCCAGCACTTCAGGCGAAGGTGCGTAGTTGAACTCATTCCTATCCAAATAGTTCATATATCATCCCGTTAAATTAAGTTTTTCAAAATCGTTAGTTGCTCAAGCTGCCAATCTTCCCGCGAAGAGAAGAGGGCATGAACGTGCAAAGATAGTGATTCCCTATTACATTGTGGTAAAAAACTGCATTATTTTGTATGGAAACACTCTTTTTCAACCCAATACTTGCTTGTAGCATTCCATGGTCTGGCAGGCCATCTGTTCTTTAGTGAAGCGGGATGCCCATGCTATGCCGGCTGTAATCATGCACTGACGTACCTCGGGTCGGAGCGTTTCGTTCACTGCCCGGGCCATGGCAGCGGCATCGTGGGGTGGGGCATAAATCGATTGGGGTCCGCCGGCTTCCTCCAGGCACGAACCGGTAGCTGCCACTACCGGCAGACGGCTGTTCAGGGCTTCGAGGATGGGGATGCCGAACCCTTCGTAGACAGATGGATAGATAAAGGTGGTGGCCAGCTGATAGAAGGCGGGCAGATGGTTGTAAGGGATGCCGTGACAGAGGTGAAGCCGGTGGCTCAGCCCGTGTCGGTGGGCATAGTCAGTGAGGCGGTCGGTGTAGGGCGTATGTTTCCCAACCAGCACCAAATGCATCTCTGGAGGTAAATCGGGTAGGGCTTGCAGTGCTGTCAGCGTATTCTTGCGCTCCTCAATGGAGCCTACGGAGAGCAGAAAACAGTCGGGCAATTGGTAGCGTAGGCGCACTTCTTGCAGTACTTCGGCAGGTACCCGGCGTGCAAAAAGAGGATCACATCCCTGATAGATGACGCTGATCTTTTCGGCAGGGGTGCCGTAGTATCGCATGATGTCGCGCTTGGTGCATTCGCTGACGGCAATGATGTGGTCGGCCTGCTTACAGGCAGCGCGCGCTTTGTAGTCGTATATCCGTCGGTCGATGGGCGGGTAGCAGTGCGGCAACTGCCTGAATATGAGGTCGTGTATGGTGACGACGCTCTTCACCCCTTGGGTGCGCCCGATGTTCAGCGGCAATTCATTGCTGAGACCGTGATAGAGGGCGATGCCGTCGCGTTCCAGCTCCTTCCGTATGCCTCCGATGCGCCACAGGCTGCTGAGGCGTTGCCAACAGCGTTGAGTGGGATAGTGCAGGGTGGTCTGTCCGTTGCTTTGTTCTATCAACCTCTCCAGTTGCGGGTTTCTTTTCTCCCGAGGGGCATACAGGTAATATTCTTCCTGCGGGTAGCAGCTCTGTAGGGAATCTATCACGTAGCGGCTGTAGTTGCCCAGTCCTGTAAAGTTTTGTACCGCCCGTTTGGCGTCGAATCCTATCTTCATGCTTCCTCTCTTTCTTTTTTTTGCATCAGCAGTTTCTCTGCCACAGCCAGGTCGTCGGCATAAGTCACTTTCAGGTTCGAAGTCTCTCCCTTCACAATGTGTATGGGCACTTCGGGCAGGTAGCGGAGCACTACTCCGCAGTCGTCGGTGGTGCGGAAGGCGGCATCTTGCATGGCTCGCTCGTAGGCCAGACGAATGATGCCCCGGCGAAAGCCTTGCGGTGTCTGTACGTTGCGTAGGGTGGCACGGTCGGGGATGGAGCACACAGTCTCCTCTTCCGTAGCCACCAGTATGGTGTCGGTTGTGGGTACAGCCACTGTCACGGCCTGCCATCTGTGCAGAGCCTCTATGCAGTCGGTGATGATGCGGTGGCTCACCAACGGACGTACTGCATCGTGCAGCAGCAGGCAGATGTCATCGTCGGGATAGGCTTTGATGGCGGCCAGACTGGAGTGATAGCGTTCTTTTCCGCCGGGCAGCACCTTGCGTACCTTGTTCCACTTGCCTGTGGAGAGGAGTCTCTCCATTTCGTCAAGATAGTCGGGGTTGCATACTATCACTATTTCATCAATGCCTTCATGCGTATCAAACGCGGTCAGTGTATGTTCGATAATCTTGCTGCCGGCTACCTCCAGAAACTGCTTCGGCAAGTCTCCGCCCAACCGTCTGCCCGATCCGCCGGCCAATATTACTGCTACATTCATTGCTTGTCTCTTTTTGTTCGGTTTGGTTGCAAATTTAGGTATAAAATGGGGATTTATATGCAGGTGATGACAGAAAAGTCAGCATACTTCCTCTCTTTGCACCTTCCCGAGGGTACGAATCTTATTGTTACAAAGTAGCGAGTTATATCATAGCAGGCATTGCTCATAAAGATGATACGTTGTGGGTTTCAAAGAGAAGCAGTATGTAGATCGGACAATCAAGTGAGTATGGAAGTGTACATAGGAATGTGAAATGTTTTCTCGTTCTCTGCTTTCCACCAAAGCTGGTGCATCTCCGTTCGTTGTCCGTTCTATAGGAACGAAAGAGGGGCGGGTTTGATAGGGAGTTGGTAGGGCGTTGGTAGGGAGCTGGTAGGAAGCAGGTAGGGAATGGGGAAAATCCGTTTCATACGCAGACGAAACGGACGGATGAGGCAATCTGATGTTGAGATAATTCAATAAAACAACAACGCGAATTGGGGGACATCACAATAGCTGTTATGATGCGATGGGTTATACCCTGCGTGACAGATGTGACAGGTGTGATACTTTCTGTATAAGGATTCATAAATATAGTAATACCCATTGGCGGAATTAATCTTAGTATGAGTACCAGTGTAATCTTAGTAAGA
>CALZEQ010000025.1 GCA_945641355.1 uncultured Mediterranea sp.
AATAACTGATAAGACTCGACGGCAGGATAAACGTTGTCCTGCACCAGACGGGTCATACGTTCCAAGTCTGCACGATCGTGCAACAGCCCCGGATGTACAAAGTCACGGGAAGTGGCAGATGCCGAGCTGGCCACCAACAGGACGACCGACAACAGTCGGCCAATCATAGCTTGTTTCATAACTGTTTTCATTTGTTGTTTTCCTATATATACGCTTCAGCCAGCCGTTCCACTCAATCCATCTGCACTTTTTGTCCTGTTATTTTCTTCCCGCCAGATGAGCACGCAAAAAAGGCCTGCCCTTCTGCCCATGAAAGACAGACGAACAGGCCTTTCCTGCATCTATCACGCTATAACGAAAGCGATGCCGAGGTTCAATTCAGACTGATGGTGTACATCACGAACGAATAGGGCTGCAAGTCGATGGTCATCTTCCTACCCACCGTCACATTCTCGGTGACCGGCGCGATGGGCTGCTCCTCATAGTTGTTTTCCTGCTCGGGTTGTCCGCTGAGGATGGTCTTCACAGCCCGCTTCTTCAGGCCTTTGAAGCGGGAAAGGTCGAGGTTGACCTTGCGTACATCGGCCGAGGCATTACAAAGCTTCACATAGAGAGTACGGCTCTTCGTATCGAGCACCACCGACTGCTCTTGCAGATTCGTCTTTTCTCCGTCAAAGGATGCGCAGTCTCCGTAGTAGTAATTACCCGACGAAAGGCCGAACATCTGCTGCACATAGTAGCTGCAGGTGAGGAAGGGACGCTCGTTGTCAAAGTAGATGAGGTCGGGATTCCAATTGGTGGCACCCTTGCGGGCAAACAGTGGTGCATAGCTGGTCATGCTCACCACATCGCCGTTGCGCTCTACATGGAGCAGATAGAGTGCTTCGGCCAAGGCATCGCGCAGTTTCTTGTCCTTAGCGGCATATTCGCCCAGATAGACCTTCGTCTTACGGTCGCGCGGATAGCTGTCATATTGGTGGCTGGTCTCAAAATAGGTGTAGGGTTCGTAGTAGTGTTCGTCCAGTATGGGCATACCCAATTCGTCAGCCAGCTGCCAGCCGGCTTCGAAGTCGGGATTCTCCGGATGCGAGCCGGGACCCGCCGTACCGATGATGACAATCTCCGGATGAGCCTCTTGAATCTTCTTGTACATGTAGCGGAACCGTTCGGCAAACTCGGGCGAAATCTTCTCCTCGTTACCTATACCCAGGTACTTCAGTCCGAAGGGTTCGGGGTGACCGGCTTCGGCACGTACCTTGCCCCACGGCGTGTCGGCACTGCCATTGGCCCACTCAATGAGGTCGAGGGCATCTTGTACCCATTCGTCCATCTCGTTCATGGGCACTACGTCCTGTGCCTGGGTAGGCCACAGACCCCATCCACCATTGGCGCCCTGGCAACTGACACCACACGGCAAGATGGGCACAGGCTGCATTCCCATGTCTTCACATAGTTGAAAATACTCATAATAGCCCAATCCCATGGACTGGTGATAGCCCCAGGTGTTCTTCAGCTGTCGGCGTTGCTCCTTAGGGCCTACGGTTGTCTTCCAGCGGTAGGTGTTCCAGAATCCGTCGCCGCCGCCATGCACCACGCATCCGCCGGGGAAACGCATGAACTTGGGATGCAGGGCTTCGAGAGCCTCAGCCAAGTCTCTGCGCAAGCCGTGTCCCTTGTACGTATCTTGTGGCATCAGCGACAGCTGGTCTACATCCATCACACCGGGAGTAAGCACCAGCAGGCGAAGGGCCGCATCCTTGCAGTCGGCATTGGCCTGAAGGGTACAGGTGTAGGAGCTCCAGTCGCCCTTGTCCACCGTAAGGAGGGCATCTGCCAGCAAAACGGTCTCCTTACCCGGCTTAACCAAAGCTACCCTTACCTGTTTGGCCTGGCCGTCGACATTGCGGGCAAAGAAGGAGAAGTCATAGGAGGCACCTTGCTTGACACTGATGCCATCAAAACCGTGGTTTTCCAGTCCGAAGCCTTTCCAGCCGTCGTAGTCGCGATACTCCTTGACGCGCTCGGTTGTGAGCCGCAGATAGTTGGGATTGTTGGGATGGATAGGATTCTGCTGCAAGGCTTGCGCCAAGCCAAGGGAGTGACCGGGCCGGATAACACGCCAAGCGGTACCAGGCCCCCATCCGTCGCGTTCGGCCAGATTGAACTCAAAGGAGCCATTCTGCAACAGTTCAGCATACAGGCCACCGTCAGCCGATGAACTGATGTCTTCAAAAAAAATGCCTATCAATTCGTCGCTGATAGGTTTTCCACCCTCTGGTGCCTTCATGTTTTTTTGCGCCTGCACTGCCAACGTTCCCGTAGCCAGAAGCAGGGCAATCATAGATTTAGTTACATTCTTCATGGTTCTGTCTATTTAAATTTTAAATAAAAAACATAAGCTCTCTTACGTGGTTTTGTGCTGCTTCTTTTCTAAATAATGGAACAAAGATAATGTTTTTCCAACTATCTACATTTATAATATGATTGATTTTTTTCTTCATGCCTTATCTGACGTTTTAATATGTTTATCAGCGAATCAACAATAACACTCTCAACGCCCTTTTCATTATGCATTCTATTAAAAATATTTAAATTTTATAGTTTCCCCGTCCTTTATTTGATTATTTCCTAAAAAACACCTTAATTTGTCAGACAAATAGGATTAATATAATTAATAGTATGAAAAGTTTAAAGATAGATGGCCAAACAATTACATTAGTTGATCAAGTTGAGGAGAAGTTATTAACATACTTCAAAGATCAAAATATGAATGTTGGAGATCCTATTCCTAATGAAGTGGAATTATCTACAGCTTTAGGCGTTGCTCGTAGTGTGCTTCGAGAAGCTTTAAGTCGTTTAAAAATGATGGGTATGATTGAAAGTCGTACACGTCGGGGTATGATATTAGCAGAACCGTCAATTTTAGGTGGTATGAAACGCGCAATAGACCCTCGCATCTTAAGTAAGAATTCTCTTTTTGACTTATTAGGATTTCGCGTTGCTCTTGAAATAGGAATAAGTAGTGATATATTTCGTAGAATTACTCCCAAAGATATATCTGAGTTGGAAAATATTGTAAATATTGGAATTGCATTAGGAAATAACGAATATGCGAATGATAGTGAATACACATTCCATTCCAAACTCTATGAAATAACGGGGAATAAAACAATAGAACAATTTCAAAACATCATTCATCCTGTAATGGATTTCGTAAAAAAGAATCTACGAGACCAAGTCGAAACAATCAATATAGAATTAAAGGAAAAAGGAGAAATTATCACACATGCAGATTTATTGAATTATCTTAAAAATGGTAATGAGACAAAATACAGAGAAGCCATTGAAAAACATTTTTATGTATATAAGAAATTAATCTATGATGGAACAGATTAACTAATCAGCCATAACAATCTATAATATGAAAAAGACTATTAAACTTACCCATATCATATTATCTTTTGCTGGATTATGTATGGTCAATTGCCAGAATCATAGTCCAATAGACACTCAGGACACAGAAAAAATCGCCTGGTCCAGTGAAAGGGAGTTGCTGTACGAAACTGATAGGATTAATGGAACTTCCTGGATGGACATAGAGGGAAAGTTTGTTTGCATTGACGATTATTCTGATGATTCTTTTCATTCTGCTACTCTTCCATATGCAAGTGTATGCGGAACAACTATTCAAATGCCATCAGGAATTTTATACGTCGGTGGTAGAGATTCTTCTGAATGCCACAAAGATGTTTATAAAATAGTTCCAAGTGATAAAGACTTTCATGTCATTTCTGAAAAGTACCCATCTCTACCCCAGCCCATATCAGAAGCATCAGGTACTATGTTGGGGAATAAAGTTTATGTCATTGGAGGAGAAACGAACCATTATCTTCGAGAACTGACCAATACAGTATTTGCATTAGATATTTCAAACGAATTAAAAGGCTGGGAATTACGACCTTCGTTGCCTGGCCATGTACGAAAGAATGCAATATGTATAGTACAGAACAATGGAGTTTCTCCTTGTATATATGTAATCGGAGGCGAATCGTCTACTCCTCAAGATAGTTGTAGAATCCTAACCGATGGTTATGTGTACAATCCTCAACTTAATAAGTGGGATTCGCTGTCGACATCCTTTCCCTCACACATCCATGCAGCTATTGCATGTGGTGCAAACCATATTTTACTATTTCAGCATGTCAAAAAAGAGACTTCAGAAACTGATTTCTATCGGTTATGGAGATATCATACCATTACAGGAACTCTAATTCCGTACTCAGAGGTTCCTTGTCCTGGTCAAATCGCATTTGCGAAATCCGACGGAACATCACTTTCTATTATTTACAAACATGAGCACTCATCAAATGCATCATTTTATCTATTGCAAGGAAAAATTATGCCAATAGAGAAACGATTGGGCATCATTAATGTGATAGTCATAATCGGATACTTCACTATACTTTCTGGTATTGGAGTATATTTTTCACGTAGACAAAAAAACACGAATGATTACTTCAAAGGTGGAGGCCGAATTCCATGGTGGGCTGCAGGATTGAGTTTATTTGGAACTGCGCTCAGTGCTATTACTTTTATGGCCATCCCTTCAAAAGCTTATGCATCCAATTGGAGTTACATGTTGTTTAATGTAGGCATTGTCTTTGTTGCCCCTATTATCGTATACCTTTTTATACCTTATTTCAGAAAACAAAACCTTACGACTGCTTATGAATATTTGGAAATACGTTTTTGTTCATTAATTCGCACAATATGCAGCCTGACTTTTATCTTATTTCAGATTGGCAGGATGGGAATTGTATTGTTCTTACCTTCTATCGCATTGAATGTGGTCACTGGTGTTAATATCTTCATATGTATTTTTATTATGGGTATTTGCAGCATAATATATACCATGATTGGAGGAATTGAAGCTGTTGTGTGGACTGATGCCATCCAAGTGATTATTTTATTAGGAGGAGCGATATTCGCAGTAATGTACATTACTCAATCTCTTCCAAACGGGTTTAACGATGTCTTTACTATTGCCACTGATAATGGGAAATTTGATATGGGATCAATGCATTTTAACTTAAATGATACCACCATGTGGACAGTCATAATTGCTGCTTTTTTCACTCACCTGACGACATATGGTACAGATCAAAGCATGGTACAACGGTATCTTACCACTACATCCATACAGGCTGCCCGAAAAAGTGTTTGGACAAATGCATTGCTTACCATACCTGCCACACTTTTATTTTTCTTCATCGGAACAGCCTTATACGCTTATTATAAAGTATACCCTGAGGAATTAAGTATTAGCATTCCGAACGGAGATGCCATTTTTCCATGGTATATTTTCACTCGATTACCAGTAGGAATCACTGGATTACTTATATCCGGAATTTTTGCTGCAGCTATGTCCACTTTAAGTGGCAGTATGAATTCCGCTGCTACAGCATTCATGATAGATATTTTTCCTTATTTTCAACGTAGGAAGCCGCATCAAAATGGATTGAAAGTTGCACGAATCAGTACCTGTATTGCAGGACTTATAAGTTTGCTTTTCGCCGTTATGATGGCTACATGGAACATAGCCTCACTATGGGATGAGTTTAACAAAATATTAGGACTTGTTCTAGGCAGTTTAGGAGGATTGTTTATGTTAGGTATGATGACGAAAAGAGCGAACTCAGCAGGAGCTTTGATAGGAATGATAGCAAGCGTATTAACACAGTTGTATATAACGCATTTTACACACGTTCATCTACTTTTATATACAGCATCCGGATTTATCTCTTGTTTTGTCATAGGATATTTAGCCAGTCTGCCTTTTGAAGATAACAAAAACAGTTAATCATACTATAATTGTCAAGCTTATGAAACAACAAAATTTATCAGGACTTATTGCAGCTCCTTTCACCCCAATGAATGAAGATGGTACTGTACAATTGTCTAGAATTAATCCTTACGCCGATTATCTAATAAATAAGAAGTGTATTAATGGGGTATTTATTTGTGGTACATCAGGTGAATCTGTTTCTCTGACCACTGAAGAACGAAAGAGCATTGCAGAGCAATGGGTCAATGCTGCTAAAGGCAAACTGAAAGTGATTGTACACGTAGGAGGTATGTCGCAAATGCAATGCATTGATTTAGCTTCACATGCTCAGTCTATCGGAGCAGATATGATTGCGGCCATGGCTCCATGCTTTTTTAAGCCATCATCCATCAAAGAATTAATTGATTTTTTCAACCCTGTTGCTGCTGCTGCCAATCGTCTTCCTTTCTATTACTACAATATGCCATCCATTACAGGAGTATCATTACCCGTGCATACATTTTTGACCGAAGGGAAGAAACTAATTCCAAACTTAGCTGGTGTAAAGTTTACACATAATAATTTGATGGAAATGCAGCAATGTATACATGCCGATAACGGATCCTTTGAAGTGTTGCATGGCTTTGATGAAATACTAATTACAGGATTATCTGTCGGAGCCAAAGCTGCTGTTGGGAGTACCTACAATTATATTCCAGCATTGTATAACATTGTTATGAATGCTATGGAAAAGGGAGATTTGAGAACTGCACAAGAGGCACAATGGAAAGCTGTAGAAATTGTAGATATTCTCATAAAACACGGAGGAGGAGTTAGAGGAGGTAAACTCTTCATGAAATTGGCAGGTTTTGACTGTGGACCATGCAGGCTGCCTATTGCTCCATTTAGTCAGAAAGAACTTGATGAAACCAAAAAGGAATTAATGCAAACGGATTTTTATAAGTATATATAACTAAATGGCTAATACTCCCATGGAAACTTTGGTTTAACATTAATTCTTCATCAAGCAATTTGGTACTAAATGTCCCATCTTGATGAAAAGTGGGGGAACAAGTTTTGGCCCACTTATCCCCCCTACAAGAAAAAAAAAGTAATTGATTATTAAAATCGTACAAAGATGAGAAAAAAAATCTATTTTCAGCTTACAGTAATAATGATATTTTGTCCATTTTTACTTTTGGCACAAGAAAATGTTGTTACAGGAATTGTTACTGACAACACTACAGGAGAGACATTGCCTGGCGTTTCCATAGCCATTAAAGGCACCACAAAAGGAGTTATAACAGATATAAATGGAACATTCCAAATAAGTGCCAATAAAGGAGAAACTCTTATTTTTTCATATGTTGGATACAATGAGCAGAATGTAACAGTTTCCAATCAAAAAAAACTTAGTATTAGAATGGAGTCTGCAACTTTAGGATTAGATGAAGTCGTTGTTGTCGGTTACGGAACACAATCGAAAAGAACAATGACATCGGCTATCAGTAAAGTAGACGGTAAAACGTTAAAAAGCGCTCCCATTAATACAGTTGGAGAAGGATTGAAAGGGAAAATAGCGGGAGTCCGCGTCTATAACGACAATAATACTCCCGGAGCGGAAGCTAACTTTTTGATTCGAGGCGGTTCATCCATCAGCCAAAACAACTCTCCTCTAATTTTAATAGATGGGATTGAACGTACTACAGCTGGCATCAATCCTAATGATATTGAATCTATTGAAGTGCTAAAAGATGCCGCATCGTCAGCGATATACGGTTCACGTGCATCAAACGGAGTTGTCTTGATTACAACTAAGAAGGGAGGGAAAAGTGCACCTCGCATCACATTTGAAGCTTCCCTCGCCAACGAGAATGTGGAACGAATGATTGAGTACCTTGATGCGACTCAAGCTGTTACCATTATGCGCGACAGATGGTCAACAGGACCCAAGCCTGAAAAATTATATCTGGATGGATATGCATATAGTTCAGGCAATACGAGTTCATCCAAGTTCTCCACACGTTATTTACAAGATGGAGAAACGATACCAGATGGATGGAAATCCGTTGCAGATCCTTTAGACCCCAGCAAAACCTTAATATTTGAAGATAACAACTGGTCAAAAACCTGTTTTAAAAATGCACTATGGCAGAACTACTATATAGGAATAGATGGTGGTAACGAAAAATTAAGTTATGTAGGCAGCATCGGTTATATGAAAGATTCTGGTGTAGGTGTCGGTACAGCGTTTGACCGTTTCAATGCACGTACGAATGTCAATGCCCAAATTAGAGATAACCTATCCTTCAGCGCTAATATTGATTATAGTCAGACCAATAGTGAAGAATACGCCAGCCAATATCAGGTTATTTCACGTGGACTTATGACTCCTCCTACTCAACGTAAATATTGGGTGTCAGACAATGAATGGTATGGTACACCAACTCCAGGTCCTAATGCATCATCACCGAATCCGGCATTCTATTCGTATTTTAATGAAAATAGCAGAAAGGTTAATAGGCTCGGATTAGTAGGGTCATTAGATTGGGAAATCCTTAAAGGATGGCATGCTGTTGGTACTGCCTCTCTTTTTACATCAAACAATAATGGTGACACATTTATGAAAGCCAACCCGATGAATGGAACTCGAAAAGCAACCACAGATATGACAGATGAGCAAAGGAAGAAACTGGAGTTTTACACCAACTATTCGAAGACCATCGCAGACAAACATAGTTTCAGTGCTATGCTGGGATACTCATATCAACGTTATCTCTACAAGTATGTAAACGCAGCCACAACAGGGCACAGTTCTGACAAGATTCCTACGCTGAATGGAGGTTCCACGTTTGCCAATGCCACCTCCATCAAGCAAGAAGATGTAAACATCGGATATTTCGGACGGTTCAACTACGATTATCAGAAAAAGTATCTTTTGACACTTACTTTCCGGGAAGATGGTTCTTCACGCTTCTCTAAAGACAACAGATGGGGATTTTTCCCTGGATTATCTATAGGTTGGGTAATGAGCGATGAATCTTTTATGAAGAATCTGGATTTTATCAGTAACTTCAAATGGCGTATTAGTTATGGACAGACCGGAAATAATTCCATTGGATATTATGATGCACTTGGCCTTTATGCGATAACAACCAGTTATAATCACAATGCATCTACCGTTTCGTCTGCCATGCCAAACAGCTCGCTGGAATGGGAGACTTCCACTCAATTGGATTTGGGTTTCGATTTAGGACTTCTGAAGAACCGTATCATTTTAGGGTTCGATTATTTTAATAAGACAACAGATAATCTGATTACCTCTAAAGTGTTACCAAACACTTCCGGATATAACTCTATATTAACGAATGTAGGAAAAGTTAGATTTAGAGGATTCGATGCTGAAATCACAACACGCAACATAGTTAAGAAAGATTTCACATGGGAAACGAAATTCACAATCACGTACGTAAAAAACAAAGTACTTCAACTACCTGATAATGGTCGTGACAGAAACAGGCAAGGAGGTTATTCTGTCAAGATGCAGGATGGAAGCACTTATGAGTTTGGTGGAATTGCTGAAGGTGAACCGTTAGGCCGTTTCTATGGCTATAAAAAAGACTTCATCATAACGACAGCCGAACAAGCGGCCAATGCACGATATGATACATCCTCCAAAGGATGGGACTGGACCACCCAAACGAAGATGGGAGTCGGAAAGAAAACGATAGGTGATTATGAATGGAAAGACCTGAATGGTGATAACATTATCAATAGTAACGATATGTATTTATTAGGGAACACCATTCCTCATACGACTGGTGGTCTCAATAACACTTTCACCTACAAAGGATTTACCCTTAATATTTATCTCGATTTTGCGTTAGGACATTCAATCTCCAATGGATATTTGCAGCGCCAGATGTGTAACTTCATGAATGGTAATACGAGTTTACCAACCGAAATTCTCAAATGTTGGAATGTAGGAGATGATCCCAATAAAGCAAAATATGCTAGATTCTCAGGGAACGATTCTGATGAGCTTAATAAGAATTTCAGAGACAATTCAGATGTGTTTACTCAAAAGGCTGACTATTTATGTATCAGAGAGGTCTCGTTACAATATGAAATTCCTCAAATCTGGCTACAGAAGATTGGAATCAAAGCTGCCACATTGTCTTTGGCCGGTAATAATCTTCACTATTTTACCGATGTCATTGGATTATCTCCGGAAATGGGTGCATCCAGTACATATTCTGGGAGCTTCATGACTTATCCTCCTATCAGAAAATTATCCATTGGTTGTAAGATAACATTATAAATAACCATTAATACATTAAAATATGAAAATGAAGTCGATATATAGAGCCCTTATCATGAGCGGAAGCCTGTTTTTAGCTTCTTGCCATGGTGATTTGAATGTCGTTCAGCCGAGTCAGTTTACGAGTCTGTCTATGTGGACTGAAGAGAACGATGCCGTTAGTGCTGTAAATGGTGTATATACGCAGTTTCGCTCAACATTTGCAACATTGTTGAATATTTATGGAGAGATGAGGACGAATTGGTATGAAAGCGGATCGGTAAATGATGCCTTTTTCAATCGAATCGGAACGAATGTCTTGTTAAGTGGCGATTCTGGTTCTAATTGGAATGGTATATATACAACCATAAACAGTGCCAATCTCATCTTGAAACACATTCCTGACATGGAGTTCTCCAATGAATCTACCAGAAATGAATTAATGGCTCACGCTTATTTTATCCGTGCATATTGTTATTTTACGTTGGTTCGTGTATTTGGAGACTGCCCACTTCTTACATCTGGTTTCGAGTCGGAAAAACAAGCTGACATGTATCCTTATAGGAATCCCGCTTCTGAAGTATACGAACAGGTTGAATCAGATCTTCAGGAAGCTTTCCATTTGATGCCTGCAGAAAGCAAACAACTCTACAAAGCATCCTCTGCCGCCATTAATATGTTACGTACAGAATTCTATTTGTGGAAAGCTAAAAGGTTGAACGGTGGAAATGAGGCTTACCAAATCGCCCAGTCCGCTATCAATTCAGTATTAAATGCAGGTTACAAGCTGCTCCCCAGTTTCGGTGATATCTTTGATGTTAACAATAAATCGAACGATGAACTGATTTGGTCTCTCCCATATATTATCAACGAGAATGTCACTCCGGGAACTTCTCCTAATTTCTTTGCATACTATTTAGCCCCCAACGAATTGAGAACCCGTCTGCAAGAAGCGGGTTATTCAGAAGAAGAGGTACCTGCAGGATCACACCAACAATATGTTGCACCCACAAAAGCTTATTGTTCATTACTGACATCCGATGAGCGTGACTCACGTGCCAATATCTCTATCAGAATATTTGAAGACAAATTTCTCACGGAAGAGATGCAGTTGCAAAGAATGATTGTAAAGTTCAAGGGGTCATACAACAATGATACGCGAAGCTTTGATAGTGATGTCCCAATGTATCGTATAGCAGAAGCCTACCTACTGAAAGCAGAAGTAGAAAATGCTTTGGGCAATCAGACTGAAGCCGTCAAAAACATCAATATTGTAGCAAAACGAGCTTATGGAATTGATAATTATTATTCATCGATGAGTAAGGAAGAAATCGAGAAAACGATTATCATAGAAACCTTGAAGGAATTTGTCGGCGAATCAAAAGCTTGGTGGACTTATCTACGTCTCAATAAAGAGTTTGAAATGATAGAGAGTCTGAAGGGACGAGAGAATGAAAAGAATGTAACATTATGGCCCATTGCCCCAGCCTGTTTGAATACCAATCCTAACATTGTACAGACAGAAGGTTATAAATAAAAAGAGATGAAAACAACATTACCCATTGGAATATTACTGATTCAGGTATTGTTGGCGTCATGTCACCATTACACGGATGAGGTTGTTGGATTTATCCAACAACCCACCCGTCCTGTACTGACATATCGTGACAACAATACAGTCTTATCCGTTCAGCTCGTAGCAATTAACAAGATGGAATATGAACTTGAACAGATGACCTTCAGCCTGAATGGAAGTTCTGATTATTCTGGCGTTGAGAATGCATCTCTATTTTTCAACGATGACCGTCAGAAGCCTGTTGCACAAACTCATCCGACCGATGAGGAATTCAAATTCAACCTACACCAACTTGTGAAGCAAGACACCTTGAAGTGTTGGATTTGCATCAAGTTAAAAGATGATGCCCTGAAACCGACCAGCAAAATCCAACTTTGCTGTAAACAGATTAATACAAATCTGGGAAGAGTACATATCAATCATCCATTATGCAATGAACCGCTTCGTATAGGAGTAGCTCTTCGGAAGCATGGCCAGGATAACGTGCATACTTCCCGGATACCCGGATTGGTGACAACAGCAAAAGGAACGCTTATTGCGATGTATGACGCACGTCATGACAGTGATGACGACCTTCAAGGCAACATAGACATTGTAATCAATCGCAGCATGGATGGAGGTTCCACTTGGCTTCCCATGCAAACAGTATTAGATATGGGCAAGTGGGGTGGATTGCCCGAAAAATACAATGGCGTCAGCGATGGATGTATTCTATGTGATGAAAATACCGGTAACTTATTCGTTGCCGGATTATGGATGCATGGAGTATTGAATCCTGTAAATGGTAAATGGATTGAAAACCTTTCTGATACATCAACTGTCTGGAACCACCAATGGAGGGCGCATGGTTCTCAGCCCGGATACGGCATAAGGCAAAGTTCCCAATTCTTAATTAGTATGAGTTCTGATGACGGAGTAACATGGAGTGAACCACGAAACATTACCCAACAAGTCAAGAAAAAAGAGTGGTGGCTTTTGGCTCCCGCCCCAGGAAGAGGGATTACGATGGAAGATGGCACACTTATTATTCCTGCCGAAGGAAGAGATGAGAAAGGATTGCAATTCTCTACCATCATTTGGAGCAAGGATCACGGTGAAAATTGGACAGTCGGTACTCCTGCTTACTACAATACGAATGAATGTCAAGTTGTAGAATTGTCAGATCACTCTTTGATGCTGAACATGCGGGAAAGGAGCAATAGAGGTAGAATGGAAAGAAACGGACGAGCGATAGCGATTACCAAAGACCTTGGAAAAACATGGAATGAACATCCGACATCACGTTCTGCACTGATAGAACCTGCTTGCCAGGCATCCTTGTTGAGGCATGATTATGTAGAAGACGGAATCAAGAAGCACATTTTGCTGTTTTCAAATCCAAACGACAGACAATACCGTAACAAGATGACTATCAAAATCAGCTTTGATGATGGGGAAACCTGGCCCGAACAGTATTGGATGTTATTGGATGAGGACAAAGGAGCAGGATATTCGTGCATGACCTCTATCAATGAACAGACAATTGGTATCCTCTATGAAGGGAGTCTGGAAAATCTTCATTTTCAGGCAATCCCCTTACACGAATTAATCAAGAAACATTAACCATTAATCTTTTTATATTATGAAACGTAGTGAAATCAACCAATATATCAATGAAGCCAAATCATTCATGAATGCTCATCAGTTTATGCTTCCTGTTTGGACAGGATGGACTCCCCAAGAATGGAACGACCGAAAGGCAGAATGTGATTACATTCGCGAAAGATTCCTCGGATGGGACTTAACCGACTTTGGGTGGGGAGATTTCCTGAAAACGGGTTTGACCTTGATAACTCTTCGAAACGGTAGCTTGCAAAAGAAGGATAAACCCTATTGTGAGAAGATAATGTTTGTGCGGAATGGACAAGTGACCCCAACCCATTTCCATTGGCAGAAGACAGAGGACATTATTAATCGTGGAGGTGGAGACCTCTGTATGCGCCTGTGGAAGGCAGATAGAAACAGTGAAGAATTGAAAGATGAAAACCTCTCCGTATACATTGACGGAATATGCACACATATCATTGCTGGCGAGAAGATTGTTATCAAGCCTGGGCAAAGCATTTGTTATGAGCCCTATCTGTATCACACATTTTGGGCTGAAAACGGCCATTGTCTCGTCGGTGAAGTTTCCACCGTCAATGATGACATAAACGACAACCGTTTTCTGATTCCCAAAGGACGATTTCCTCAAATTGAAGAAGACGTACCTGCTGCATACTTGTTATGTAACGAATATCCCAAAGCTGAATGACTATGAATAATAATGATAATCTGACGGGATTGCGACCAGAACGGTTCCAGACGCTGATTGAAGGGCATAAGACAGATCTTTATGTCCTTCAAAACAAAAATGGAATGGAAGTTTGCATAACCAATTATGGCGGTATTGTCTTGTCAATTCTGGCACCCGATAGTCATGGTGAATTCAAAAATGTGGTTATCGGTTTTGACTCCATTGACGATGCCATACTGCAAAGCAATCAGTTCTATATTGGTGCCATTATCGGACCTGTAGCCGGTCGGGTTCTACATGGAGCTTTCTGTATTAATGGGAAAACTTACCAACTACCGATGAATTCCCTCCCCAATTTACTTCATAGTGGGAAGAATGGATTTCATACTAAGGTATGGAAGGCTAAACAACTGAGTTCAAATCAGATCCAACTGACGCATACACATTATGATGGAGAGGATGGATTCCCTGGTAATATGCTCATTACAGTGATGTATACGTTGACTGAGAGCAACTCATTCCGTATAGAGTATGAAGCAGTATCAGACCAAGATACGTTATTTAACCCTACTCATCATGCCTATTTCAATCTGGCAGGAACAGGTAATCCTACTTCAACGATTGAGAATCATAAGATGATGATTGATGCAGACTTCTACCTGCCTATTGATGAACATACCAATAATACGGGAGAAATACTTACTGTCAACAACACTCCATTCGATTTCCGTCAGTACCATACCATTGGCGAACGCATCCATAATCCAGACATACAACTACAATACGGACATGGATATGACCACTGCTTTGTCCTAAGAAAAACAACGGCTCATGAACTGTCCCATGCAGCAACATGCATCAGCCCGGAATGCGGACGTAAAATGGATGTTTACACAACTGAACCGGGGCTTATCATGTATACAGGGAATTATCTGCCGGGTATCAGAGGGATGCACGATACAAGTTATCCCCGAAGAAGTGCGCTGTGTTTAGAGACTCAGTGCTTTCCTGATACTCCCCAGAACCCTTACTTCCCTGACATATTATTGAAAAAAGGTGAAATTTATAATCAGGTATCAATTTATCAATTTAGTATAGTATCATGATGATGAAAAGAATACGTTTACTATTGTTAGGCTGCTTGCTATTTCAGTGCTCTCTTTGGGCACAAGTCAATACGAATCAACAGCAATTGTGCAATCCCAACTCGTTCTCGGTCGTCCTGTTGGGAGATCCTCAGAACTATGTCAAATATGACTACAACCAACCGGTATTTGAGCTAATGACCGCATGGATTGCGCATCATATTGATTTACTTCACATAAAGGCGGTATTGTGTACAGGGGATCTTGTTGACCAAAATGAATGTGTCGTTCCACCGTTCCCCCGTTTTGGGAATCTCACCAGTAAGGAACAGTGGACATTTGTATCAAGAGCTTTTGAACGTTTAGACAACAAAGTTCCTTACCTTATTTCTACGGGCAACCACGATTACGGCTATACTCGTTCCGAGAATTCAATGACACATTTTCCTGAATACTTCCATATCGAACGTAATTTGCTTTGGAAGAAGAATATCGTTGCCGTTACGAATAACCGTAATGGCATTCCAACGCTGGAGAATGCCGCCATGGAGATTGTTGATGAACATTGGGGGAAAATCTTAATCATAGCTCTGGAGTTTGCACCTCGTGATGAAGTATTATCCTGGGCCAAAACACTCTGTGAAGACCAACGCTTTCAGCAACACAACGTGATAGTGATAACCCATTCGTATATGTCTGGATATGATAGCAAAAGATTCATAAAGGAAGGTTACAAAATATCACCTGCAAATGCAGGAGAAGCCATATGGGAAAAACTCATCTTCCCCTCAAAGAATATCCGCCTTGTGCTGTGTGGCCATTATGCCACCCCCAACGAAAGATATGACTACACAACAGGATACAGAACAGATAAAAACTGTACAAATCGTACCGTACACCAAATGATGTTCAACTGTCAAGCATTAGGTGGAGGTATGAGTGGAAATGGAGGAGATGGGTGGCTGAGACTTCTGGAGTTCTTGCCCGACGGGAAAACAGTTCAAGTTCGGACTTATTCACCTTTGTTTGGCTTTTCGCCACAGACAAAAGAAAAAGCTTGGAGGACAGACAGCTATGACTGTTTTCAATTTGTCATTCAAGATGATTCAAATCAATAAATGATATAATTATCCATTTTATGCCAACCATGAAAATCGTAACATTGTTTTCTATGCTTCATCTATTTACTTTCTTATCTTTCGCTCAAACATTTCCTCTCTCCAACATGGAAGCAACAAGGTGGGTGAAGGAAGGCGAATGGAACAACGGATGGAAGATAACACCACATAAATCTATCAATTGTACCGAATTCCAGCAGCAATATCATAAGAACAAAGACGTTTGGGACCGTGTATTCCATTTTTTGGCAAATAATGATTTATCTACATTATCTATCGGCAAACATTCAATCATCGATAACAGGTGTTGGGCGATTGTCAGCGAATATACTCCGAAGAATCTTGAAGAAGGGAATATCGAAAGCCACCGAAAATTCATAGATCTTCAATATGTTATTCGAGGAAAAGAATATATGGGCATTGCCAAAAGGGCAAACGTTCGTAATGAATACAATGAAAAAAGAGATGTGGCATTCTACAATTCAAAGAAAATAAAATACTATTCAGCAGACAATAATACATTTTTTCTTTTCTTCCCTAGCGATATTCATCAACCATCAGTCTGTAAAAAACAGACGAATGATATAAACAGAAAAATCGTGATTAAAGTGGAATATTTATAAATAGAACAAGAGGTATACTCATTGAAAAGGAGGTAAATACTAACAAAAAAGTACGTACCTCCTTTTCATATTAATCCGAGCCAACAAGCCACTTCTATATATAGTAAACCTTGTTCGCATACAAGATTCATCCTGCCAATGAAAGCCATGACATCAGACCTCTAAAAAGTAGGCCTATTATTAGGATAATCCCTACTTTCTACGTGTATTTGTACGACTTCTGAGGATGGCCGACCTTGGTCGGTCGATTGACTGACCCAGGTCGGTCAAGTGATTGACCAAGGTCGGTCGATTGGCCGACGTCGTCCGGTCGATATCTGAATAGGTCTTTATGGGGATTAGAATACTATGTATTAACCATTTAAATACGACTTCTATGGCAATCATCTACGACTGGTTTGAGAATCCGAAGCGTGAGGCAGAGGAAGAGACCACCCTGCATGCACGTCCCTGTTTTAACGGTACGGTGAACACGAAGACACTGGCACGACTAATACAGCAACGCTGCTCGCTGACACCGGACGACGTACTGGCTGTGCTGAACGAACTGAACGAGGTAATCGGCTACGAACTGAGGGAAGGCAGACAGGTACACATTGACGGGCTGGGCTACTTTGCGCCTACACTGACGGTGGAGGGACGTGCCACGCCTGACATCCCACTGATGAAGCGAAACCGCATGGTTCGCTTCAAGGGAGTTGCATTCCGGATGGACAATGAGCTGCGCCGGAGCATCGGCTCTACCAAACTGGAGATGACGCGGTGGGAGGCTCACTCGCAAGCATCTACTGCCGAGGAGCGTGAAAAGCAACTGACAGCGTACTTCAGCCAACATGACTTCTTGACGCGACGCACCCTCCAGAGTCTCCTCGGTCTGAAGAAAAGCACGGCGGTAACACTGTTGCAGCAGTGGAGGCAAGCCGGTATGCTGCTCAACCAAGGTACTAGCCGACAGCCCATCTATGTGCCTGCCCCCGGCTGCTTCGGGCGGTGAAGAGGTGTCAATGCAACTCCTCCGTCTTCACAAACGAGACATTCTCCACATGAGCTCCCACATGTATCCGGGCCATATCTCCCGTCTGATACCATTTGGGCTTGCCGGGCATGTCGTCATAAATCAGCGTTCCGTTGATTGTCAGATTCTCAAAACGGATGTTCTTCACCGTTCTCTCCTCGTTGTAGCCCGCTATCTGGGAGACTTCGGCATGGCTGCCCTGATAGGTGATGTTGCGGAAGAGTACGTTCTCGATGCTCCGTCCGGGAGCGGCACAATACTTTTTGTTGTAGAAGATACGGATATTGACAAGCTGTCCTTGGCGGAAATCCTCCACCCGGATGTTCTCAAAACGGATGTTACGGATGAGGTTGTTGTCGCCGGCATTGATGGCGAAGCAACCTTGATAATCCAATTGCTGTTCCTTGTGGTCCAGGATGTCGATATTCACGTAACGCAAATCTTCAATCGTATCCCCATGATCCGCATCCCCATGGATGCCTATCATGATGGGGTGTGCCACATCTGCCCACAACGTGGAGTTCTGCATGGTGATATCCTTGCAGCTGCCCCGATGCCCCAACCGGGTGGCATAGACGGTCGTGCAGTCGTCCGAGTTGCGACAGAACACCCCGTCGAACAGCACATGGCTGCTGGCAAACACATTCAGCCCATCACCCCACCCGTATGAGCTGATGACCTTCACCCGACGAACGGATACACTGTCCGATTCTCCGACAGGCACCTGGGTAGAAATGATACCTTCTACCTCCACCCGCTTCGAACGCTTGATGACAACGCCTGCTCCACGACCTTCCGGATGGATAATGCCTCGCCCACGGATGGATACGTCATGAGCGTCCGTCACATAGAGTGTTCCGAAGACACGTGCTCCACCTGCTATATAGACCGAACTACCGGAGGGTACGGACAACGAATCGTTTGGCAGACGATGTATGCCGGGACCGAAATAAATCATACCCTTCTCCTTACGCGGTTTCTGAGGCTTGGCTTCGTCTATCGGATTGGCAAACAAATGCAGATTATGGAAGATGTCGCCGTTCACCTCCACCGAAAGGTTGCGCGGGCGGTCTAACTTGAATGTGATGGTATGGTCGTCCTGCCGAGAAGGGATGTCGTACGACAATGGCCGTATCTTATACGTATGGACAGGAGCTGCCCGATGTGTGACGGAGACCTCCACCTCACCCTCAAAATCAAAATATGCCAACGAGGCATTCTCTACATTGTGTCTGGCATCCGCTACGCGGTCCACTTTCACCGCATAGGTGTCCAGTGTCTGCCACTCCCCGCCCAGCCGACGGACTTTCACCTCGAAATCATGCTTCAGTTCCACTCCTGCCGGTGCAGGATATACTTCCAACTTACTCGCCACATCGCTTTGCGCCACTCCACACAGGGGGAACAGCAACGATACCATACATACGAACAGATTTTTCATAAACTCTTTTCGGATTATTGTTTTCTTGATAATACGAACGACAAAGCCCGTCCACTCAATCCTTGAAGAGTTTTTTTGAAGGAATCAATACAACAATCCGAAAGCCCAAAGCGGAAGGATGTTGCCGTTAGCAAATTCCATATCGTCGCGTACCACGAACGCATGCTCTACTGCCTGAATCTGCCTACGGCTTTTCTTAGCTCCTCCTACTTCGAAGGTATAAGGGCCAATGGTGAAATCGGCCACCTTGGAAGAGGTGACATCGGCCACTCGTTTTTAGAGTGCGGGCGTATCGCCATATTGGAATTCGTAACATTCTTCCCATCCAAACGCTTCACCCTGACACAGACTTCACCCTGCGTATCAAACTCGGCATACGAAACCTGTTGCCTGTTACGCAGTCACTGCTACATTGTCCTACGATACAAATGAAAGAGCTTTGATAGAGTTTTTGGGATTTACCATAAGGAATTTGAATGAAAATGATTATCTTCGCATCCTAAACCAACGATATCCGCCTATGTACGAAAACAATAACATCATCCGATTTGATTGGGCCGCCAAACGCATCCTGCGCGACAAGGCCAACTTCGGTGTGCTCGAAGGGCTGCTGACGGTGCTGATTGGAGAAAACATACACATCCAGCAACTCTTGGAAAGTGAATCCAATCACAACTCTATAGACGATAAGTTCAACCGAGTAGATATCAAGGCCGAGAACAGCAAAGGAGAAATCATCATTGTTGAGATTCAGCTCACGCGCGAGATTTACTACTTGGAGCGTATTCTGTTTGGAGTTTCCAAAGCCATTACCGAGCATATTTCTCTTGGCAACAAATACAATCAAGTAAAGAAAGTCTATTCCATCAACATCCTCTATTTTGACTTAGGCAAGGGAGGTGACTATCTGTACCACGGTACTACCCGATTCGTGGGAGTACATACCGGTGACGAACTGCAAGTCAACATGAAAGAGGGTGACCTGATACGTATGCGCACTCCTTCGGAAATTTTCCCCGAATACTACATCATCCGCGTCAATGAGTTCAACAAGGTGGCCACTACCCCTCTGGAGGAATGGATGGAATACCTTAAGAATGGGATTATCCGTGAGGACACCTCAGCTCCCGGGCTCAAAGAAGCACGAAGGAAACTCCAATACCTCACGATGTCCAAGCAAGAACGTGCTGCTTACGATGAACATATCAATGCCATCATGATTCAAAACGACGTGTTGGATACCGCCAAAATGGAAGGTAGAGCGGAAGGTAGAGCGGAAAGAGATACTGAAATTGTACAAGCCATGTCCAAGCAAGGATTTACCATAGAGACCATAGCCAGCATCACGGGACTGAGCATTGCTGATATTCAATCGTTGCTGAAACGATAAGAACTTTCTCGCATACATCAATAGTTAAGAGAGCTATCAACCCTTTCTGTCAAGCAGACAAAATAGTTGATAGTTCTCTTTAAAAATTTATTCCCGATAGAACATCAACGTACCCCAACCTAATTGGTCAAAAGCACCACTTTTGGTACCATAACGACTCTTTCCGTCTACCCCACATTCGGGACGCATCTTATCAGCAGCCATCTTGGCATATTTATATCCACTGCCCAGTTTTTTCACTTTCGCATAATGAGTATAGAAAATCTCCCAACCCGGACGGAGCTTTCCACGACTGGAATCATCTGACATCACCGTATGAATAGCAGAATGACTACTGCTGTTGGAACATGAACAGTTCACGCAATACTTATACTCTTTGAATGGCATTCGAACGGCATTCACCAACCATGAACCTGTTTGGTTCAACTGCTCGGCACCGTCACGCTAATTTCCACAAATTACACTTCATATAGCTGTTATTCTAAAATCCGTTAATCCTATCCCCCTGTTGAAGCGTCTTCAAACGGAGCAATGCTTCCAGATAATAATAATCCGCATAACTGATGGAGGAGTCGACCTCCGTACCACGAGGTTTGTGGCCGACGGAATGCAGCAGGAAGGCCGGACAAGCTGAACGGGCCTGATAGTCCGATGAAGAGAGTCGTTTCAATAGGTCAATGGCCTTAGCATAATACTCCCTCCCTCTATCGGCCCCTGCATATTGCGATAGTTCCAGCAAGACTGAAGCGGTGACGGCGGCAGCCGATGCATCCCTGGGCGGAACGGGGTGAGTGGAAGTGTCGTCAAAGTCCCAGTACGGAATCATATCAGCGGGCAAACGGGAAAGGAAGGTATCTGCAGCCTGACAGGCCACCTCCAGAAAGTCTCTCTGCTGCGTCTCGCGATAGGCGACGGTAAATCCGTAGATGGCCCATGCCTGTCCGCGTGCCCACATGGATTCATCAGACAGGCCTTGATGCGTCACTCCTTTGATGAAATGTCCGTCAATGGTATCGTATACAGCCACGTGATAGCACGAATGGTCCGGACGGAAATGGTGCTCCATCGTCGTCCGTGCATGTTGATATGCCACATCATACAGATGCCGGCTACCTCCGTGGCGGGCGGCCCAGAAGAGCAGTTCCAGATTCATCATGTTATCAATGATGGTATTATGGGGCCAGTTTTCCCTTCGCACCATACCAGGCCAGGAGAGGATGGTACCTACCCTCGGATTGTACAATACCGCCAACGAATCGGCCGCACTCAGCAATGCCTCCTTATACTTTTCGTTACCGGTCAACCGGTACGCATGTCCCACGCTGGGCATCATCATGAAGCCCATGTCGTGACTTCTCGCTTTCTGATATGCCTTTGGCAGAATCACATCCGTCACCTGCTCTGCAGCATCCATGAAGGTAGAGTCATGAGACGCTTCATAGATGTACCACAGAATACCCGGCCAGAAGCCACAAGTCCACGAACCTGCCGATGTGTAGCGCCAGCAACCGGCATCCTTATCAATGGAATTGGGTATACTGTCTGCAGAAGGTATGGATGCCAACGTCTTCAATGCCTGTGACCGGCAATACCCTATCTCTTTGTCTACAGACAAATCGGATGCTGACTCTGAACAAGAAAGATAAAAGAAAGACAAACACAAACAGACTATATATAAAATATGCTTCATCATAAAAATAAAAATTTGTATTTCAATACGACTTATTGCCCCAGGAACCGGACATGGTGTACGTGCTCGTTCATACGCAGCATCGGATAACGGTCGTCAACGAGTGTGCCACCATACTCTACATGATCCAATACGATACCGGATACGTCATGTTGCGAATCAACACCTTGGATGATGACTGCTCCCCTTTCATTCCCCCCTTGGACACAGCCATAGGATGTGATGTCCCGGAACACTACATTATGCACATAAGGCCCGGTAGAAGGGATGACAACAAATTCACCATATCCCCTACTGCCCATACCGCGACGCCCTGGTCCGATGGTTTTGTTATTGGGAGTGGGTTGAATAATGGGACGTGTGCCAACCAACGTAGTTGAGGGTGATATTTTAATTAAATGATATGGTTTCTCAGCATGTACCCTGATATGCTCAAATGTGAGATTCTCCATCGGCATTTCACCGGTTGGATGCAACCAGAAAATCTGTACTCTGTCACGATCGGGGAAGTGGATAACATCTATATTTCGTGCGGTGAAATTAGCCATCATGGGACAACTGCTCTCTGTAGCTATTCGAAAGACATTGGCGAAATCTATCCAAAACACACAGTTCTCTACCACGATATTCTCCGTAATCTTCGAACTTCTTTCCCCACCAGCTCTGGTGATACCCTTGGGAGAAATTGCATCGTCATCCGTCCGGAAAAAACAATTTCGTATCATGACATTACTGGAATTACAGGGGTCTACCCCATCGTCATTGCCCACTCTTGAACCTACCAGACGGACATGGTCAATGAGAACCCTATCACAATTTTGGGGAACAATTGTCCAATAGTAAGAACCTTTGACGATAATATCCTTTATCACCAAATTATTACACGACTTTGCATTAATCATAAAGTCGGTAGGACCGGCATTATGATCCCAATCTGACCCGTCCAATATACCTCTACCACAAATAGTGATATTGTCACCCGTGGCTTCAACGCCTGCATTCACAATCGCACCTGATGCCAAATAAAGCGTCTGATTGGAAGTCAACCGAATCAAACCATCTTGAGGATTATGTATGCCGGGGCCAAAATAGATAACATCGGGACTATGCTCCGGAACGGATGAAACTTCAGGCGAATTTGTAAACAGGAGCAAAGGACTGTTACACCCATCAGGTTCAAAAGAGATATCGCAAGGATTCTCCAAACGAAAGGCTGCCTCACGTCCAGATACAGATGGACGAATGCCATACCCATCCGGTAACACAACCAGTTTGTCCAACGAAAAACGACTTTTTATCTTAATAGTTACACTACCTGAAAAATCAAAATAAGCAAATGAGTATTTCTTATCATGATGCTGAGTCTGGGCCTTATATACAGGAACTGATAGACCATCCACTTCTATCTCATAATCAAGAGACAGATGCTGCTCTGATGGAAATGCCGGAATTACCACTTTGCCATTTACCACAGAAGGTATCAGCTCCAGAAGCAATCCAACAAGTATAACCCTTTTTAATCTGGATATAATATATGTATGCATACTTCTTATATCATTTATCATTAAACAATCCACAAAAAGGGTCTGCACAATCTTTCCTAATTGAGAAATTGGCAGACCCTTTGTCCCTAAACAATCTTACCTATCCAACCTTTGTTTTCCGAAAAGGTTGGGCTAATACCTGAACTTTATTCCCAACCAGGATTGTTACCCAATTCCTGTCCGTTCGACAACGTATTCAACCATGAAACCGGAATAGGACGCAGACTGTACTTGGCATTGGTCGAAGAACTCAACTGAGTCTGAATGAGACCACCCGTAACGTTAGTTACATCCCAATTGTACTTCAACACACGTTCAGCCAACTTGCCTGTACGGGTCAGGTCGTTCCAACGGGGAGCCTCTCCGAAAAGTTCCAGTGCACGTTCATCCAGCACATCATCAATGGTTACCGTACCCGAATACTTCGGAAGGCCAGCCTCATGCGCATGATTCATGGCACGTTCGCGAACGGTATTGATGCATACCAGCGCATTGGCATTGTCATTACTCTTCACGGCAGCCTCTGCAGCAATCAGGTAAGTTTCGGCCAAACGGAAGAGAACGATGTCGCGCGAGCCGTATTGGCTACCGCCACTTTCACCATACAGCGTGTTGGCATCCTTGAACTTATAGACGGGCAACCAGGCACGAGTCATAGAGCTGTTGCCCTGCATACCGGTGATGTAATAGTCTTCGTCGGCACAATCGTTGTAAGATCCCGAAGGATAGTTATAGATGAACTTCATAGGTGAAGAGGAGTTCGCAGCTTTCTGCTCCTCACGGGTATAGACGCGGAATCCCTCTTCGCTCGGTACCGGGAAGTAGATGACCGTATCTGCCACACCTGTGCTGGAAGTAGCCAACTGGGTAGTGTTCATGAAGGCATTGCGTCCGTAGGTACGTCCGTCCACCGAGGTAGCGGGATTGCCATTCAGCGGGCTCATGAAGGTTACCTCTGCACGGCGGTCCTTCTTCCAGTCGAACGCTGTATAAAGGTACTTGGTGGGCATCACCGTACCGTAGTCGTTGGCATAGAAATTGCACTTGGCCAGACCTTCCCATCCTTCGCGGTAGGAGAAGAGGTAATATTCGCTCTGGTGATTGTTATTATAGTTTGTGGTGTTGTTGAAGTTCACGGCAAATATCACCTCGTCGTTGGCCTCGTTGGACTGACGATGCACCAGGGCATAATCATCCAACAACTTGTGGCCAGAATTGTTGATGACATCCATTGCATCGTTGTAGGCATTCTTGAAGTCTGATGACTCACCGTAGCCCTGATAGCCGCGTGTCAGATAGACCAATGCACGCAGATGTTTGGCTGCCGCTTTCGATGCACGGCCAAAATCACCGGCACCCTGCTTCTCGGGCAGCGACGAAGCCATCACGTCGGAGAGGTCGGACAAAATCTGAGCATAGAACTCGGACCCGCTGTTCAGTTGGGAGGTAGTGGATGCCGACATCGGTTCGTGCAGTTCCAACGGAGCCTGTCCCCAGTTCTTCACAATCTCAAACAGGTACAAGGCACGCAGAAACTTAGCCTCAGCCACACGGGTAGCCAACGTTTTGGGGTCGATACCATTCATGGCATCCTGCTCTTTCAGGACCACCTGCTCTGAACGGTCGATAGCAGCATTAACGTTCTTCAATGCTGCATACAGAGTTTTCCATTGGCTATATACGTCCGAATTAGCATTGTCATAGGTCACCACATACTGGTTCAAGTCATTGGTACTGGTACCCAGACACTGTGTGCCAAGGTCCGTACCGAGTTGGGTCAGTTTCAGATAGCTATAGTTATTGTACACCGATTTCAGCGTAGAATAGGCTCCGTTGACCAATGCTTCGTATCCGGAAGCGGTCTTATAGTAATCTTCGGCAGACTGACTGGTCCAGTTCTCCTCATCCAAGAAGGACGAGCAGCTGACCAATGCGGTCATAGAAACGAGGAAGATACCTTTTGCAAATAGATTCTTGGTTTTCATATTACTCATGCTTTAACTATTTGTTATTTAAAAAGAAACATTCACACCAAACAATACGTTCCGCGTGCGAACGTCGGTATTGGAAATGCTGGAAGTCAACTGCTCCGGATCAACTACATAGTCTGCACAAATGATGAACGGATTCTGAACCGTACAATATACGCGCAGGTTGGTCAGGAAGCTCTTTGCTATCAGCGACTTGTCAAATGTATATCCCAAACTGATGTGGCTTACCTTGAAGTAGTCGGAAGAAGACATGGTGTGTGATACCTCAGACTTCTGATTTCCCCAAGGTCCTGCCTTACCACGGTAAGGTCCCATGTTACCCGGTTGTGCCGATGCGTTCGTAGGATTCTCAGGTGTCCAATAGTCCTTCTTCAGGTTGTTCAGGTTCATGTTGTTGTTCTCCAACGCATACGATACATAGAACTGGTTGCGCATACGGGCACCCAATTGGAAGGCCGTACCGATGGTCAGATCGAAATTTTTATAGGTGAATGTGTTGCTCATACCGCCTGTCCAGTCCGGTGTGCGCTTGCCGTCAATCACACGGTCGGCATCATCAATCTTGCCGTTCTGGTCCAAATCCAATACCTTATACTGTCCGGGCTTGCAACCGTATTTGGCTGCCTCTTCTGCTTCATCAAGCTGCCATACACCGATGGTCATCAGGTTGTAGTTGATGTCTATAGGCTGTCCAATCACCCACAGGTTGCTGTAATCACCTTTCATGCCTTCAAACGACAAGCCGCGAGAGGTCAGATCTTCCTTATATTGCAGGTCTACAATCTTGTTCTTGTTATAGGCCAAGTTGATAGAAGTTCTCCAGGAGAAGTCCTTCGTACGGATGTTTTCCGTATTCAGCAGCAATTCGAAACCTGTATTACGAACCGAACCTACGTTGTCCTTCACCGAAGAGTATCCGGTAGTGACAGGAACGGTCTTGTTCATAATCAAGTCATCCGTCTTACGGTTGTAGTACTCAACCGAGCCCGAGATGCGGTTGTCGAAGAAGCCGAAGTCAAGACCGATGTTGTACTCGGTAGTACGTTCCCATCCCAGCTCCATGTTGCGCAGGTTGTTAGGAACATAACCTATCACGTCACTGGTACCGAACGAATAGTACTGGGCACCGCTGATGGAGCCTTGCGTCTGATAGGCACTTACATTGTCGTTACCCGACTGACCGAAACCAAGACGCAGCTTCAAGTTGTTCATCCAGTCAATACCCTTCATGAACTCTTCCTCTGTAATGCGCCATGCCAAAGCACCCGCAAAGAATCCGCCCCATTTATGACCCTCAGCCAACTTGGACGAGCCGTCGTAACGCATACTGGCCGTCAGCAGATACTTACCCTTGTAGTTGTAGTTCAAGCGAGCCAAGTATGACATCAATGAGGTCTTTGTGTATTTAGATTGTACCTTGTTGGTCTTGGCACCATTCTGCAGGGCATACCAATGGGAGTCGTAAGCCAAACCGGCAGCATCGCCACGCATCCACTCGTTCTCATACTGCGTCATGGAGAATACACCCATTACATCAAAATGGTGATCCAGCATCAGGTCGAACTTATAAGATGCCATGTTATCCCATACCCAATTGGTCAAGGTCGTCTTTTCGTACCAAGCCGTTGCCTGCGAACCCTGGTTGCGTTTGGTATAGGCTCCGGCATACATACCGTAATCGATGAACTGGATGTCGGGCGAGAAAGTGGTCTTCAAGGAGAGGTTCTTGATGGGGTCAATCTCCAAGTAGACGTTGCTCAGAATGTCATACTTCTTATAGTTCCATGACTGGTTCTGCTGCGTTACGAAGGGATTGAACTGACCGCTACCATACTTGAACTCCTGTTCACCAGTCACCAGGTTGGTGGGATGATAGGTAGGACGCAGACGATAGATGGTCTGCAAACCGTCTTCGTTACCTGTCTCTTGGTCGGAGAAGGTACCGTACAAGCTGACACCAAACTTCATGTATTTGTTGGGATTGACATCCACACCGGCACGCAGATTGTAACGTCTGTAATACTGAGGCTGGAGCAGACCGTCCTCATCATAATATCCGGCAGAAGCTACATAGTTCATTTTATCCGTTCCGCCCGATACAGATAAAGTATGGCTGGTCATCCACGCAGTTGATGTCAAGGCATCAAACCAATCCATGTAGTTGTTGCCCTCAATAGCCTTCAGCTCTGATGCAGAGAAGATCTGACTGTCATCTACATATTCACCCTTTCCTTTCGTGGCACGGGCATATTCACGGGCCAACTGCACATATTCCGGACCATTCATCATCTCCGGTTTGTGGGTATAGTTTTTGAAGCCTACCGAACCATCGTATGAAATTCGGGGCGTTCCGTTGGCACCCTTCTTCGTCGTGACAATGACAACACCATTCGTGGCACGCGAACCGTAAATGGCTGTGGAGGAGGCATCCTTCAAGATGTCAATCTTCTCGATATCGTCGGGATTGATGTTCTCCAGTTCTGCACCGGGCACACCATCAATCACAATCAACGGTTTGGTACTACCACTGATGGTATTCAAACCACGTATCAAGATGTTGTATGCACCACCCGGCTTATTGGATGAACGCTGGATATTGACACCAGGTACGACACCCTGCATAGCACCTACGGCACTGGCACGTCCTGTGATGGTCAGATCCTTGGTTGACACGGAAGCAACGGCACCTGTCAAATCCGATTTCTTTACCGAACCGTAACCTACTACCACCACTTCGTCCAGCATCTCGGTATCTTCCTTCAACACAATCCGCAGGTTGGTTTCGTTGCCTTTCACCACGATTTCCTGCGACTTGTAACCGATGAAGGAGACAACTAATGTACCTTTGGCATTGTTGAGCGTAAAGTTACCGTCGATGTCGGTAATCGTACCGTTGGTAGTACCTTTCACCTGAACGTTGGCTCCGATGACGGGTTCACCTGTGGAATCTACCACTTGTCCTTTCACTGTGCCTGTCTGCATGACGGACTGTACCTCACTGGTACCGGCAGCCCATGCCGACTGCGGGAAGCCTGCCGCCAATGCAGAGGCTACCAAAGTGGAGAGGAAGACTCCTCTCGTTGAAAATTGCATGAATCTTTGCTTCATAATTTTCAGATTTAAATTAATACTAAGGTTATTGTAATTCACTCATTTATTTCTCTATTTATATATCAACCAATCAGACGTTGCATGTAGGCACGCACCTCTTTGCGTCCGATATGCAGATGGTTCTCTACCGTACGCACAGAGAGATGCATCATCTGGGCTATCTCGGGAACGGGCTTCTCGGCATAGCGTGTCAGCATATAGACTTTCTGACGTTGCGGCGGAAGCTGAGATACACGGTTCAGTTCGTGCTGACGCAAGTCACGGACAATCAGACGGGACTCGATGTCATCGGACAGAGCGGGATGCGTGTCGTACATATAAGAGGAAAGCTCTTGCCGGCGATAGGTGCGCCGTAAGTAGTCGAATACCACATTGCGCGTAATGGTGAAGATAAAACTGCGGACGGTTGCCGGACAGATTAGCTGCTGATAGTCCATCAAACGGAGAAACACGTCCTGGACAAGGTCTTCGGCATCTGCCGTATTACCTATCCTACTACAGGCATATCGGAGCACCTGCGGACGATAGTGTTCGTATGCATCGGCTATCAGTCGGGCGGATGATTGATGAATATTTTCCATGATATCAGACCTCTTTTTTACAGGTTTTACATTTGTTCAACGCTGCAAAAATAGAGGGTTTGATGGAAAAAGCAGTCTCACAAGACGCGCAATGAATCTCAACTAATCAAGATAGACTACAAAAGTCCATACATCATGAATATCAACAAGTTAAGAGATTGATACAGCAGTCTCAATTTATTAAGTGAGACTGCAAAGGCAGGCGGATAGAGGGTCTATCCCTACTTTTCCTTCTGCTGGATATACTCACTGGGGGTGATGCCCGTCACCTTCTTGAAGTAACGGAAGAAAGAGGCACGCGAATTGAAACCGCACTCTTGAGCCAAAGCGGTCAGGGTAAATTTGGAGATGTCATCAGTAGTCGCTACCAGACGTTTGAATTCGGCTATGCGGAAATCATTGATGTAGTCATAATAGTTGCGCTCCAGATAGTGATTGAAGAGGTACGACAGCGTATGTGCAGAGGCACCGACAACAGCAGCCAACTCGGCAATCTTCAAATCAGCCTGTATGTAGGGCTTTTCGTTTTGCATGACCTCCTCTAACTTGACAGCCAGACGGCGGCACTCCTCTTCCGAAATATTCAGTGTCTTGTACTTCTTCTCTGCCACCGGTTTGCTATCGGCATCAACCACTTCAGCAATCTCCTCCTCTTTTTCCACAGGCAGGAAAACATCTGTCGCCTCTGAAACAGGAGAGAAAACGTCAGCCGGTAAAATGGATTCCTGCGATTTGGGAAGTACCTCAGGTTCAACCCTCAATACCAAACGGCGCCTGCGCATAAAGTACCACAAGGCTATCAGCAGGCACAAAACAACCATGAGCATACCCACGAAGATGCGATGTCCCCAAGTAGCCGCTATGGAGATAGTGGCCTTCACTTCGGATGTCGGCTCACCCCGATGACGCACCCGAAACAGGTAATTGCCTGACGAAAGGTTGTAGTATGTCCGCTCTGAACGGCCTCGTAGCACCACCCAATCCGGGTCTACTCCCTCTAACTTACATTCATAAGACATGTTATCGGGCAACGTGTAAGAGAAATCGGAGAAGCAGATACTGACATTGCGCTGCGAAGCGCTGAGATGCACCTTCATCTCTCCGGATGCCGACCGTTCAATGGGCGTAAAGGTGGACTCTCCGTTGACTTTGATATCTGTCAACTGCACCGGATAGGCGTTATGCCGTTCGTTGTTCAGCTTGGCGATGTCCAGATAGAGCAGTCCCTGGGCATTGCCAAACCAGAAGTTGCCTCGTTCATCGCATACCGGTGGACAGAATGTAAAGGTAGGCATAGGAATGCCATCGACAAAGGTGTAGGGAATACAGTTGTTCTTCTTGTCGTAATGGAACAGACCGTTGCTGGTACCTATCCATAGCCATTGGTTTCCATCCTCGACCATGAAAACACCGTCTGCTCCCTGCAACGAGAGCAAAGAGGGTAGATAGCGGAAGCTGTTCATGGTGAGTGATGAGACGAAGAGCATCCCCTTGTCGGGTACAAAATAGAGCTGATGGGCAGAATCTTCGTACACCACCCGAATCTTTTGCTTGTGTACAAAGCCTTCCGGGAATATGTCGGAACGCAGAGTACCTGAGGCCGGTTCGTAGATGCAGAGGCCATTCTCCGTACATATCCACCCCTTGCGGGTGGAGTCGAAATAGATTTCGTAGACATTGCCCGAGGGAAGTTGCGAGTTGGCACTGGTGTAGTGGGCTATCCGTCGGCCATTCTTGTATCGGAACAGACCGTCGGATGTACCTATCCAAAGGGTACCTTCGTCATCGTATCGGAGGCAGAAGATGTGCCCCACATGAAAAGGATGTGGATCTTTGGTCTCAAAGTCACGTACCTCCATCGTTTGAGGGTTGAAGATGTGCAAGCCTCCCCCATAGGTACCTACATAATACTCATTACCACAAGGTAGGAGTGAGAACACTATGCTGGAACGCAACTCGGGTTGTTTCAGACATTTGAAACGCTTGCGTTGCTCGTCTATATAATAGAGGCCGTCACGGGTTCCTATCAGTTTCTCGTTTTTCCCGATTACCAGCGATCGCACCGCCTTGCCTTTGGAGTCGAAATAGGGAGGAAAAGAATAGGTAGAGAACAGTTCGTTCTGATAGAGCGTATAGTCGAGGCCACTCTGATAAAAACCTATCCACATCAGCCCTTCTTTATCGACCAGCAGCGAATAGACCGAATTGGAGCGGATCCCTCCTTGGTCAGTTCCGTGACAAAACGAACGGACGATGCGGTTGTATTCTGTATCGATAAAGTGTACACCGTTTCCATCAGTAGACACGTAGAGAGTTTTGTCTTCGTCGCACGAAAGCGAAGAGATGACATTGCATCCTACATCTATATATTTATCGAAACGGGCCGTCGGGATATCAAAGAGCAGGATACCCAAATCCATGGTTCCCAAATAGATTTTGTTACCAATACAACTGATGCACTGAAAGGCGCAGAGATGCTCGCCCTCTACTTCGTAATGATAGGCATCCAGCTTTCTGTCCGTGAGACGCATAGAGTAGAGTCCCTGCTCGGTAGCCATCCACAAGAATCCCTGACGGTCGAAAGCCAGTCCATTGATGATGTTGGAGGAGGCAAACTGATGGTTGCTGATGGTGACCTGCTCAAAAACTCCTTCGTGACAGATAAAAAGCCCCTGCTCCGAACCGATGTAAAGAGTTCCTTTTCCATCGGGAAGAAGTGCATGGACAGGAGTGTTGATAAGGTCGGGAACCACCTGTTCCAACTTGTCATTACCCTGATGGAGGCGCCACAGCCCCATACCGTTGCCCATCCATATCTGATGCCCCTCTGTCTCGGTCACAACATTTACCCGTTTCAAACGTTCATCGGATCCGGTGATGAAATAGTTCTTGATATGCACACCGTCAAAACGGTCCAAAGCCGTACCTGTTCCTATCCAGACGAAGCCCTGTGTATCTTTGTAGAGGGCATTGACCACCAAATCGGACAGTCCGTTATCCACAGACAGACTGCGCAAGGTAGGTACATTGCTTACTCCCTTAGCATCTGCCAGCAAGAAAAGAAAGAAAACGAAGATATATGTCCGTATACGATTCATGGCTATCCGATTTACCGACGCAAAGATAATGCAATTTTTATCAAAAAAAAGAAATAAACGTTCGCGTAATTAAAAAAGCTACTCCTTAACCTCCTCCGACTGCTGTGCAACATAGTCCTTGGGCGATACACCGTACTTCTCCTTGAACGAGCTGGAGAAATGGGACGGATTAGTATACCCTACCGTATAGGCTACCTCAGAAACGGTCAATTTCTTGTCTTTGGCCAGCAAGAAGGCTGCCTGCTGCAGGCGGATGTTCTTGATGAAGTCTCGGGTTGAGAGGTTGGTCAGTTCTTTCAGCTTCCGATGCACATGCACACGACTCAATCCGACCTCTGCAGCCAAATCTTCGGCACTGAAATGGGGATCGTTCAGGTGCTCGTTCACCACACGCATGATACGCTCCATCAGTTGCTCGTCGCCCGACCGCACTTCTAGCTTCTCTATTTTGTCAACCTGTTGCTGGGCACCGCTGAACTTATTGCGAAGCATACGTCTGTTGCTCAACAGATTGGCGACCACACTCTTCAGCACTTCGGTATTGAAAGGCTTCACTATGTAGGCATCAGCACCCGCCTTCAGTCCCTCCTGCTGGTCTTCGTTGCGCGTCTTGGCCGTCAGCAGGATGACAGGGATGTGGTTGATATTCGTATTCTGCTTGATTTTGCTGCACAATGCCATACCGTCCATCTCGGGCATCATCACATCCGATATCACCAGGTCGGGCATCTCTTTCAGAATCTGTTCATAGGCCTCCTGTCCGTTCGTACAGGTCAGTATGCGGTACTTGTCAGCCAGTTCACTGCGCAGATAGTTGCGTATTTCCTCCTCGTCTTCAGCTATCAGCAGGCGGAAATATCCTTTGCCATTGGTCTGTTTTTCGTCCGGATTGGCTTCATCAGACAGCTTCTCATCTGGCAGAGGCATCCTACGTGGCTGCACTTTGGCTGCCGACAAATGGCCTTCATCCACTGCCTCCAGCTCGTCGGCACGCAGATGGTCTGAACCCATCGGTATGCGGATGATGAAGCGACTGCCAGCGGTATCGGTACGATTCTCTGCCCGAATCACACCATGATGCAGTTCTACCAACGAGCGCGAAAGATGCAAACCGATGCCGGTACCGAAGTTAGACTTTGTGATGTCATTGTCTATCTGATAAAAACGTTCAAAAATGCGGTCTATCTTACTACGGTCGATGCCGATGCCGCTATCCTGCACCACAATTTCAAAATAGTCATGTAGGGCATCCCGACGGTTCGAATCGGTACCGGTGGCCAACGTCAGTTGTATCTCTCCTTCGTCAGGCGTATACTTAAACGCATTCGAAAGAATGTTCATCAATACCTTATCAAAATTGTTCAAATCGACCCACGCCTTCAGATGTGGCATTTCGTGCAGGAAGGTGAAGCGGATGTGCTTCTTCCGCGCCGTATACTCGAAAGTCTGCATGACATCTTCTATGAACCCTACCATATCCGTCTCGCGGAACTTCATGTGCATCTGCCCCTTGTCCAGCTTCCGTATATCCATCAGTTGGTTAATCAGGCGCAGGATACGCTGAGCGTTGCGATACATCATAAGGTAGGTTTTCTGTATCTCCCCCTCCGGATGCTCCTGCAAGAGTTTCTCCAGCGGATTGATGATGAGCGTCATAGGGGTACGTATCTCATGGGAGATGTTGATGAAGAACTGCAGCTTGGCTTCGTTCAGTTGCTCGGCATGTTCGCGCTTCATCATCTCCCTCCGATGGCGCATACGCGACAAGAAAGTAGATACGATGCCCCAACACAGCAGGCAGACCAACAACAGGTAAATCAGGTAAGCCCAAATGGTTTGATACCAAGGAGGTGAAACAAGAATGCTGATGGTACGTACAGGCGATACGTTCCCTCGATTGACAGTTCTCACCGAGAAGGTGTATTTGCCGGGAGGCAGATTGTTGTACGTTACTCTGTTGACACCCGGCTCGGTGATGTGCCACTGCCGGCCGAGCTCTTCCATACAATATTGATAGGAAATCTGCTCGGGTGCATTGAAGAGGAAGGTAGTGAAACTGATGCTGAACGTGTTGTCGCTATGGCACAAGCGGAACTCATCGGTCTCGTCTACTTCACCATCCATGACCGGTCTTCCTCCCGACAGCGTGTTTCGATGAGCTGGCTGGTTGAAAATAGAGAACTCCGTGATGCTGACTTGCAAGCCCTTGGAGATATTGACAATGTCTTGCGGACGGAAGAAGGTGATGCCGCTCACGCCGCCGAAATAGAAAGTGCCGTCGCTATCCCTGTAGCAGGAACCATGGGCGAACTCATTGCCCTGGAGTCCATCGCCCAGGTAATAGTTGGCAAAACGTTTGTTCTTGATGTCGAACCGGCTTAGACCCATATAGGTGCTCAACCACAATTCGCCGGAAGGGCCTTCCAATATGCCACAAATCACGTTGCTGGGCAATCCGTCTGCTGTTGTATACTTGTGAAGTTCACCCGTCTGCTTGTCAAAGCAGAACAACCCGTCCGATGTTCCTGCCCATATTTTGCCGGATCTGTCTTCCTGCAGGGCATACGCCACACAGTTACGCACCTGCCGGTTGATGCCGCCAAAGCGCAAAAACGTCTCCTTCTTCGGATCAAAACAGCTGACACCCCGATAATGGCCTATCCATACAAGTCCTTCACTGTCGCAATAGAGGGAATTCAGCCAGCCGTTAGGCAAATTGTCACGACGGAAATCATTGCCGTCATCTCTGGATGCACTGTAATGGACCAGCTCGCCGCTTTGCTGCTTATAGTGATAGAAACCTGCGCCCAAGGTAGAGATGTAAAGGTCGCCGTGCGCATCCTCCGCAATCGAGAATACCTTGTCATTATCCATCTTCAGCGGATAGGAACAGCGGCCCGTCCGCTTGTCCAATCGAGCCAATCCCCGATCGTACGAACCCAACCAGAGACTGCCATCAGCAGCCGGATGGATGCAAGTGACTACAGCGGGCACCCCGTCTGGCGCATCTGACGGAGCGTAGTGGCACACCCGTTTGCCTTTCGCATCAAGTTCAAAAAGACCGTCGTTATCCGTCGCTACCCACAGGTGACGTTGTTGGTCCCTATAGAAACCCATGACACATCCTGTGCCGATGGGATTATGACGGTTCATCCGCTCACCGTAGTAGCCAAACTGATTCTGTCCGGTCGGGAACAAGGCAATTCCCTTTTGAAACAAGCCCAGCCAAAGATTACCATCTCTGTCTGATAAGATGGAATGGACTTTGCCTGTAGACAAATCCTGAGCACCCGAGTTGAGAGGGAAGTTATCCAGACAATCCCGACGCACGTTATACACCTTCACACCCATTCCATCAGTGCCCACCAGCAACCGTCCATCTACCATCGACAGACAGAAAACCGGATAACGCCGCTGGCCTTCGGACAAGGTCAGCGGAATAAAGGCATCATTTGCCCGGTCGTAACGCATCAGTCCCTCCTTCTGAGTGCCCACAAACAAAACGCCCTCGGCACTCTCTCGAATACAGGAGATATGGGAATCGGTCAGTGCCGGACTTCGATAGAGTTTCAGCGTCTTCTCCTTCAAGTGATAACGAACCAGTCCAAACTGTTCGGAACCAATCCACAGGTAGCCGTGACGATCCTCATAGAGGCTATGAAAATTGTGGAAGTCCACCTGGTCAACAATTTCCTGTCTGCAAACAGCCTTGGTCATGTTCTTATCCAAAGTGAACAAGCCCTGTCCGGAGGTCGTCAACCACACTTCGCCATTGCGCAACTGGAGGATGCGGGTCACATGGGAGTAGACCTGTGCGCCATCCCGATACATAGGTATCTCTACAAACGAATCGGTAGAACGGTCGTAACGGCACAGCCCACCGATGCAGCCGATAAACAGGTTGTGCCGATTGTCTTCGAACATCGTACGCACATAGTTGTTCTTCAACGATGTGGAATCTTTGGCATGGGAATAATAGGTTGTGAAATGCAATCCGTCAAATTTGTTCAAGCCATATTCTGTAGCGGTCCAGATAAAGCCATGGCTATCTTGAAAAATCTGATTGACCAAACTGCTGGAGAGGCCATTCTCCGTAGAGTAGAATTGTCCCGTTTGTGCTACCGAAGGTAAAGTGGTGTAGAAACAGCACACGACCAACCCCAATATATATGTGTAATAATAGTTGTGCCTTTTCATCGCGTTTAATTTAAAGTTGCACAAAAATAAGCAAAAATCGGAAAGTGTACAAAGAACAACCGAAAAAAACGAGTTTCCGATGGAGTCTATGGGCTACAAGGAACATTTTTTTCGATTGGCAAGGAGAATTTTCTGCTATATAACATAAAATGTTCGCTATACTAACGAAAATGTAACACAGAGAAAAACGGACGTAACCTACAGAAAACTCTATGATACAAAAAGCCGCTGTCTGTAACAAACAGTTTGCTATCTTTGCATACGTAATTAGTACTCATTTGATATGAAACGGATTTTCACACTCATGGCCCTTAGCCTGCTGACGACAACCATTGCAGTTGCCCAAAAAAGTACACTGCACAAGGAAGCGCAAGTAACCCGTCTGCAGGTGGACGGGAAGCCCTTTCTCATCTTAGGTGGAGAACTGGGAAATTCATCGGCCGCTTGCATAGAGGACATCCAAACCATCTTCCCCAAGTTGCGGCGTATGGGTCTGAACACTGTATTGGTACCTGCTTATTGGGACTTGCTGGAGCCTGTTGAAGGCCGGTTTGACTTCACATTGACCGATGCCGTCCTGCAAGAGGCACGCAACAACGACCTAAAGGTCGTTTTCCTTTGGTTCGGTGTATGGAAAAATTCGATGAGCTGCTATACCCCTCTCTGGTTCAAGAGCAACTACAAGCGTTATCCACGGGCCTATACTCAGCAAGGGAAGCCGTTGGAGATAGGCAGCGCCTTTTCCGAAACGGTTTTTCAAGCAGACCATAGAGCCTTCAGCTGCTGGATGAATCATCTGGCAGATGCCGACCGCGACCAAGGTACCGTGCTGATGATACAGATTGAGAATGAAATCGGTATGCTGGAGGATGCCCGCGACTACTCACCCGAAGCTGAGAAAGCATTCCGGGCTCCTGTCCCCGAACTGCTGGTCCGCTATCTGCAGCAGCACAAGAAACAACTGCATCCGCAGCTGCTCCGGAAATGGGAGAAGCAGGGATGTCCCTCCAAAGGAAATTGGCAAACGCTGTTTGGTGGCGACATTTATACCGACGAAATTTTCATGGCTTGGCACTATGCCTCTTATGTGGAAAGACTGGCGCAGACGGCCCGCTCCATCTACAACGTGCCGCTCTATGTCAACGCCGCCATGAACAGCCGTGGACGCAAACCGGGTGAGTATCCTTCAGCAGGCCCGTTGGCACACCTGATAGACGTATGGCACTGTGCCGCGCCACACATTGACATGCTGGCACCCGACCTGTATGACGACGGCTTCACCGATTGGGTGGCGCAATATCATCGTCCCAACAATCCGCTTTTCATACCCGAAATCCGTCTGACGGATAATGACGGCGTTCGGGCCTTCTATGTTTTTGGCGAACACGCAGCCGTCGGCTTCAGCCCCTTCTCCATCGAGGACGGTAGCGACTCGCCACTCAATCCCCTGGTACAAGGCTACGGAAAGCTGCGCGAGCTGATGCCTCTGCTGACGTCCAGACAGCCATTCTGCTGGACCAAAGGATTACTGTTCGACCAGCAGCACAAGGAACGCATCCTGACGGATGAGGATCTGACCATCACATGCCGCCACAATTTCACCCTACCATGGGATCCACGTGCTACCGACGGCTCTGTCTGGCCCGAAGGGGGAGGCATCCTGATGAAACTGGCCCCCAACGAATACATCGTAGCAGGCAGTGGCATTGTAGTGGAATTTGCCAAAAGCAGCGAGAAGAAAGGCGCCGCTCCCAAGGTATTGGGCGAGGACGGCTTTGCACAAGCCGGCGAAAGGACTACCGCCAACCGGCAAGTGGAAAAGTGGAGGGGAACCCGCTGTGGCATCGGCCATGTGGACGAAGTGAAGGTAAACGCAGACGGAACGTTCAGCTACCTGCGCCGCCTCAACGGCGACCAGGACCATCAGGGACGACATGTACGCATCTCGGTAGGCGACTGGAAGATACTGCATGTACAACTGTATGAATATAAATAAACGTAGAAAACATATACCATATTATAATATATAGAACATATACGGATGAGTACACCAAACGGATTTAAGTTAGGATTAGCCATACTGGCTTTGCTTTGCCTTACCTCACAGATGGAGGCCAAAGTGAAACTGCCGGCACTGATTACCGACGGAATGGTGCTGCAACGCGAGCAACCGTTAACGATATGGGGAACAGCCGACTCGGGAGAGAGTGTCGATATCCGCTTTGTCGCCTCTCAGGCCGACAAGCATTCCGCACTGCCCTCCACGGTCAAAGGAGGCAAGCTAAAAGCCACCTACCGTGTGACTGCCGACGAGATGGGGCAATGGAGCATTACCCTGCCGGCACTGAAAGCCGGAGGTCCCTACCAACTGCAAGTGAACGACATCGTGCTGACGGAGTTGTTGATTGGCGATGTCTGGCTCTGCTCGGGCCAGTCGAACATGGAATTGCCTGTACGACGGGTGACCGATATGTTTGCCGAAGAGATTGCCTCTTACGAAAACACGAAGATACGCCACTTCATTGTACCCAAAGTTTTCAATTTTCAGGCACCTCAAGCAGATATGCCCAAAGCCGAATGGAAGGCATTGACCGCCGACCATGTCATGGAGTTCTCTGCACTGGCCTACTTCTTTGCCAAGTCCATGTACGAGAAGAGCGGTGTGCCCATCGGTCTGGTCAATGCCAGTTGGGGCGGCACACCTGTAGAGGCATGGATTAGTGAAGAAGGGCTGAAAGCGTTTCCTACCTACATCAACGACAAACGCATCTACGAAGACGATGCCTATCGGGCACACATCAAGGAGGTAGAGAACGAGAACTTCGCCCGCTGGAACCAGTCACTTTATCGGGGAGATGCCGGCCTGCATGAAGCGACGCCCTGGTATGCCGCCGACTACGACGACAGCCAATGGCAGACTGTAGACATGTTTACACAAGGCAGCACGGCCTCCGCCTGGGGTACTAACGGACTGAACCCGATAGGCGGTTCGCACTGGTTGCGCAAAGAGGTAGAGGTACCTGCCTCGTGGCAAGGGAAAGAGGGCATTATCCGGCTGGGGTGCATCGTCGACGCCGACTCCGTCTATGTGAACGGCACCTTCGTAGGCACCACCGGCTACCAATATCCACCACGTATCTACCGCATTCCTGCAGGCGTACTGAAGGCCGGCACCAACCAGGTCACAGTACGCATCATCAGCAACGGAGGATGCCCCCACTTTGTGAGAGAGAAACCTTATAAGATTATCTGTGGTACCGAAGAGGTCAGTTTGGAAGGAAAGTGGCGCTATCATCTGGGAGCCCCCATGCCTGCTGCTCCCGCCATGATGTTCTTCTGCTACAAGCCTGTCTGCCTATACAATGCCATGATAGCTCCGTTGCAGAACTACACCTTCCGAGGAGCCATCTGGTATCAGGGAGAGAGCAATGTGGAACGACGCAACGAATACGCTTCCCTACTCACCACCATGATGGCCGACTGGCGACGTACCCTACACAACCTCACGCTGCCATTCTATATTGTAGAGTTGGCCGATTTCCTGGCGAAGGATGACATTGGCGGACGGCAGGCTTGGGCAGAGATGCGTCAGGAGCAGGCTAAGGCTGCCCAATCCGACGATTATGCTACCCTGATTCGGAACAGTGATTTGGGAGAATGGAATGACATCCATCCGTTGGATAAAAAGACGATAGGAAACCGAGTGGCCGAAGCTGCTTGGAGAGAGATGAAGAAATAACATAAGAATATTAACAACTAAAACACTAATAAACATGGAAACAACACATTCCAATGAAGAATCGAAAGGATTCTACAAATTAACGTGGCTACAGCGCATCGGTTTCGGATCTGGAGATTTGGCGCAAAACCTCATCTACCAGACCATCTGTATGTATCTGTTGTTTTTCTATACCAACATCTACGGACTTGACCCCGGCGATGCCGCCATGATGTTTCTGGTAGTCAGACTGATTGATGTATTGTGGGATCCCCTGGTGGGAACCTATGTAGACAAGCACAACCCCAAACTGGGCAAGTACCGTGCCTACCTGGTGCTGGCAGGCATCCCGTTGACTGGCCTCGCCATACTCTGCTTCTGGAACGGCTTCTCCGGCTCGTTGCTGTATGCTTACGTCACTTACGTAGGTCTGTCTATGCTTTATACGCTCATCAATGTACCCTATGGGGCACTCAACAGTTCACTGACGCGCGACACCAACGAAATCACCATCCTAACCTCTGTCCGTATGTTCATGGCCAACTGCGGCGGTTTGGCCGTATCGGCCGGTGTGCCCATCTTGGTAGCGATACTGGCTGCCCAGAGTGAACTGCCTTTAGAGATGGCCCTTTTCATGGGGCTCGGTTCCCTGCCATCGTTCATTTTCATGCCCCTCGTGCCCTCCATCAAGAGAGCGGTAGGCAAGAAAAACATGTTCTACATCTTCCTCTCTGTGGCCATCCTCGGCATGATGATGCTCTATGCCATCAGCAAATTCATGGATATGAAGGAGAACATGACCCTGATTTACATCGCCCAATTCATCAAGTCAACGGGTGTCATCGTAGCCACAGGCTATATGTGGGCACTGATTCCGGAAGTCATCTCCTACGGCGAGTTCACGACCGGCAAACGCATCTCGGGCATTGTGAATGCCCTGACCGGCATCTTCTTCAAAGCCGGTATGGCGTTGGGAGGTGTGGTACCCGGATTTGTGCTGGCATGGACAGGATATCAGGCAGCAGCCGAAGAGGCCAGCACTTTGCCGACCGACCCCAGCGCCTGGTTCTACACCATGCTGCTCTATGCCTTGGTAGGCCTTGCGCTGCTCGTCTTCTGCTTCAGCCAGTGCAAGGAACGGGTAGTGATGGACGAAAAAGAGATGGAGAACGTCAAGGTAAGCGACCTATGGACAGAGTTCCTGCGTAACCGCCCCTTGCGCGTCATCGCCCTCTTCTTCATCACCGCTTTCGCCATGATGTCAGTGGGCAACGCAGCCGGTGCTTATTATATGAACGACCTCGAAGCACAGACTCCGATGGCGCAAGAAGGCATTCTCTGGCTGGTATGTGTCATTCCGGCCATTCTGCTGCTGCTTGCCATGTATATCATCTCGAAATACGAACTGGATGACACCACCATCGACAAGATCAACAAAGAGATTGAAGCACGTAATAAATAATGCAAACCAAACATACCAACATATACCAATTTTAAACTTAAAACTTATTTTCAACATGATCCCATTCAAGACCATCATCGCCAGTGCCGTTTCCATCGTCCTGCTGACGGCCTGCGCCAGCCAAGCGACACAGCAACCCGAGTCCACCTTGAAGGAGGCCTTCGGCGAGAAGTTCCTGATAGGAGCAGCCGTCAGCCAACGGCAGATCAACGGACACGACAGTGCCGCATTGGCTCTCGTGGCCAAGCACTTCAACTCTATTGTGGCCGAAAACTGCATGAAGTCGGCCATCATCCATCCGGAAGAAGACCGATACAACTTTGCCCCAGGCGACTCGTTGGTTGCTTTCGGAGAGCAGCACGGCATGGCCGTCATCGGCCACTGTCTCATCTGGCATTCCCAGCTTTCGCACTGGTTCTGCAAGGACAAGGAGGGGCGGCCTGTAACGCCCGAAGTGCTGAAACAGCGCATGAAAGAGCACATCACCACCGTGGTATCCCATTACAAGGGACGCATCAAAGGGTGGGACGTTGTCAACGAAGCCATTCTGGAGGACGGCTCCTATCGGAATACACCCTTCTACGAGATTCTGGGCGAAGAGTTCATTCCCCTGGCATTCCAGTACGCGCACGAAGCCGATCCCGATGTAGAGCTGTATTACAACGACTATGGCATGAATGTGGCCGGCCGACGCGATGGTGTGGTCAAGTTGGTGAAGCAGCTGCAAGAACGAGGCCTGCGAATTGATGCCGTAGGTATGCAAGGCCACATGGGCATGGACTACCCCGAGTTGCAGGAGTTTGAAGAGAGCATTCAGGCTTTCTCGTCTACAGGTGTCAAGGTGATGATTACAGAATGGGACATGAGTGCCCTGCCTACCGTCAGCTTCACTGCCAATGTTTCCGATACCGTAGGCTTCCGGAAAGCCATGAATCCCTACCCCGAAGCCTTGCCCGACTCTGTCAGTCAGGTGTGGAACGGACGTATGAAAGATTTCTTCCGCCTCTTTCTGAAGCACGCTGATGTCATCACGCGCGTCACGGCATGGGGCGTTACTGATGCCGACTCCTGGAAAAACGACTTCCCCATGCGCGGACGCAAGGAGTACCCTCTATTCTTCGACCGCGACTATCAGATGAAGCCCTTCCTCAAGGAGCTGATGAACGAATGACGAGTTTTTCGTTACACAAGATACGAATAACAAGTATAGCATCCATTGATAACCGCTCAATTATTAAATGTTAGTTTTAAATTATTAATTTTAAATTGTTAATCATTAATTTACCATTGCATTATGGAAAAAGAAAAAAGATACCTGTTCCCAGCCGACTATATGGCTGACCCCTCCGTACATGTATTCAACGGACGTATATACATCTATCCCTCGCACGATTGGGAATGTGCCAACGTAGAGAATGACAACGGCGACCAATATGTCATGAAGGACAGCCACGTACTCTCTACCGACGACCCCATGCATGGCGAAGTCATCGACCACGGCAAGGCACTCGACATAGCCGACATTCCATGGGCAGGCCGCCAGTTGTGGGACAGCGACGTAGCCGAGAAAGACGGCAAGTACTATCTCTACTTCCCGCTGAAGGACCAGACAGACATCTTCCGCGTTGGCGTAGCCGTTGCCGACCGCCCGGAAGGTCCCTTCATTCCGCAGCCTGACCCCATCCGTGGCAGCTACAGCATCGATATGGCCGTGCTGCAGGACGACGGGGAGTACTACATGTACTTCGGAGGTCTCTGGGGAGGACAGCTGCAACGCTATAAGGACAACAAGGCATTAGAGTTCCCCGAACTGCCCGAAGGCGACCAGCCGGCACTGCCCAGCCGCGTTGTCAAGCTAAGCAAGGATATGTTGCAGTTTGCCGAAGAGCCCCGTCCCGTGGTCGTGACAGACGAGCACGGCGAGCCTCTGAAGGCCAACGACCCCCATCGTTTCTTCGAAGCCAGCTGGGTACACAAATACAACGGCAAGTACTACTTCTCCTACTCTACAGGCGATACCCACATGCTCTGCTACGCCATCGGCGACAATCCGTATGGTCCCTTCACCTACCAGGGTGTCATCATGACACCTGTCGTCGGCTGGACCACACACCATTCCATCGTCGAGTACAAAGGCAAATGGTACCTGTTCCACCACGACAGTGTGCCCTCGGGCGGTAAGTCGTGGCTGCGTAGCCTGAAGGTGTGCGAATTGGAGTACGATGCAGACGGACGCATCCAGACAATTGACGGTGGATTTAAAGCAGATAAGGTACGATGGTAAGCAGCTGGAGAAGATGGTTATGGGTCGGATGCCTCTGGCTGGCCTTGACCCCGACGATGCAGGCTGAAGACGGCAGTCGCCTCTGGTTGCGCCAATCGGCTGTGGCTGCGGTTGAGGTAGAGATACCGAAGCAATCGCAGACCCTGCAGATAGCAGCCGACGAACTGCGAAAAGGCTGGCTGGGCCAACCGGTCAGCCTCCGGCTGAAGAAGGAGAAAGGAGTGTCTGCCGAAGGGTTCAGCATCTGTCGCCGGGAGGGGAAAGTGGTGTTGACCTCAGCCAGCGAAACGGGTCTGCTCTACGCCGCCTACCACCTGCTTCGCCTGCAGGCTACAGCTCCGGACAACTGGCCGGACGAAGTGATAGAGAATCCCTCCTACCCGCTTCGCATCCTCAACCACTGGGACAACCTGGACCGTACGGTAGAGCGCGGCTATGCAGGCCGTTCGCTGTGGGATTGGGAAGCCCTTCCTTCCACCCTCTCCGACCGCTACGAGGCCTATGCACGTGCCAATGCCTCCATCGGCATCAACGGAACAGTACTCAACAACGTCAACGCCTCCCCGCAGATACTCTCTCACGACTATCTGCTGAAGGTGCAGGCATTGGCCGACCTTTTCCGCCCCTATGGCATTCGGGTATATCTGTCGGTCAACTTCGCTTCCCCCATGGTGCTGGACCATCTTTCCACGGCCGATCCGCTGAATCCGACGGTCATCCGCTGGTGGAAGGCCAAAGTCAAGGAAATCTACAGCCTGATACCCGATTTCGGAGGCTTTTTAGTGAAGGCCAACTCCGAGGGACAGCCCGGTCCCTGCGACTTCGGGCGAAGTCATGCCGACGGTGCCAACCTACTGGCCGATGCGCTGCAGCCCTACCATGGCATCGTGATGTGGCGTGCCTTTGTCTACAGCCCCAGCGATGCCGACCGTGCCAAGCAAGCCTATCTGGAGTTCAAGCCTCTGGACGGAACATTCCGCTCCAACGTCATCATCCAGGTGAAGAACGGTCCGATAGACTTCCAGCCCCGCGAGCCATACAGTCCCCTGTTCGGTGCCATGCAGCACACACCTCTGATGGCCGAGTTTCAGATTACGCAAGAGTATCTGGGCCACTCCAACCACATTGCCTATCTGGCTCCCATGTGGAAAGAGTTCTTCCGCTTCGTAGCACCCTCTTCGCTGAAAGCCATTGCCGGAGTAAGCAACATCGGTACAGATGCCAACTGGTGCGGACATCCCTTTGCTGCCGCCAACTGGTACGCCTTCGGACGCTTGGCCTGGAACGCAGAGCTCACATCTGAAGCGATAGCCGACGAATGGCTTAGCCAGACGTTCGATACAAGGCAGACCGCCTCCCCCACCCTGCACACGGACTTGCGGCACCTGATGCTGGCGAGCCGTGAAGCCGTGGTAGACTACATGATGCCGCTGGGTCTGCACCATCAGTTTGCCTGGGGACACCATTACGGTCCCGAGCCATGGTGCGACGTGCCAGGTGCTCGTCCCGACTGGATGCCCAGTTACTATCACAAGGCCAATGCAGACGGCATTGGCTTCGACCGCAGCCACACAGGCAGTCAGGCCACCGCCCAATATCCCGACTCCATTGCCGCCCTCTTCGACGATGTCCATCGCTGTCCCGACGAATACCTGCTCTGGTTCCACCATGTACCCTGGAACCATCGGATGCCCGATGGCAGCACACTCTGGGAATCCCTCTGCCGCCACTACGACCAAGGTGTACAGCAGGTCAGGGCGTTCCAGAAGATTTGGGATCAGTCCGAACCGTACATCGACCGCGAACGCTTCCTTCAGGTACAGACGCTGCTGAAGACGCAGATGCGCGATGCCATCTGGTGGAAAGACGGTTGCCTGCTCTACTTCCAGCAATACGCGGATATGCCCTTCCCTGCCGACATGGAGCGTCCCATCCACACGCTGGACGAGTTGAAACGGGTGAAACTGTCCATAAGCAATTACGAGTGCCCCACACCCGAAGAGCTGAACCGGCAACGCTAATCATCCGAATAGAGGAAATAAGCGACAGGTGATTGCATAACAGAATGTTTTTGTCTACATTTGCACGGACAAAAACATTCTTTTTTATGCCCCAATACGAGCTGATTACCATATTAGGCCCCACAGCCTCAGGAAAGACCCCGCTGGCAGCCGCTTTGGCCGACCGCTTGCAGAGCGAAATCATCAGTGCCGACTCACGCCAAGTATACCGAGGGATGGACTTGGGTACCGGCAAGGATCTGGCCGACTACATCGTAGCAGGCCGTCCCGTCCCCTACCACCTGATAGACATCGTCAACCCCGGCTACAAATACAACGTATTCGAGTATCAGCGCGATTTTCTTACCGCCTACCAGACCATTCGCAGCCGCGGACGTCTTCCCATCCTCTGTGGCGGGACAGGCCTCTATCTGGAATCAGTCCTAAAGGGGTATCGCCTGCTACCGGTTCCCGAGAACCCGTCCTTGCGTGCCCAACTGGCCGGCAAGACACTGGAAGAGCTGACCCAAATACTACAAAGCTACAAGGAGCTGCACAATACAACGGACACCGACACTCCTAAACGGGCCGTCAGAGCCATTGAGATAGAAGAGTATTATGCCCATACCCCGGCCGAAGAGCGTCCCTTCCCCCAACTGCACAGCCTCATCATCGGCATCGACATAGAGAGGGAACTGCGCCGCAGCAAGATCAGTCGCCGGCTTCGCCAACGTCTGGACGAAGGGATGGTAGACGAAGTGAAGCGACTGCTGGAACAAGGCATTGCCCCCGAAGACCTCATCTACTACGGACTGGAGTATAAGTACCTTACACTCTACGCCACGGGACAGTTGACCTATCAGGAAATGTTCAGCCAGCTGGAGATTGCCATCCATCAGTTTGCCAAACGCCAGATGACCTGGTTCAGAGGTATGGAACGGCGCGGCTTCCACATCCATTGGATCAATGCCACCTTGCCGTTGGAAGAGAAACTGGAGAAGATACTCCAGCTGTACCAAGAGAGCTCCAATCAGTAACCAAGAGGCAACTCGCCTGTGAAAAACTGCGATTCTTCCACTTTCTTACAGAAAAAAGCAAGCTAAGTTTTGCAGTTTTCATAAAAAGGCGTACCTTTGCATCCGCAAATAAGGATGGTTCCGTAGCTCAGCTGGATAGAGCAACGCCCTTCTAAGGCGTGGGTCCTGCGTTCGAATCGCAGCGGAATCACATTCGGTTAGTATAAAAATAGCATAAGTGATTGAGAACAATCACTTATGCTATTTTTTTCAGATTTCGACAATTATTCCGGCTCAGTAGCAAAAAGGGGGTCAGCGGATTTTCCGGCTCAGTAGCAAAAAGGTGTGGTTATAAATAAAAATGTTACCTTTGCAGACAT
>CALZEQ010000026.1 GCA_945641355.1 uncultured Mediterranea sp.
CTCGCGACCCCAACCTTGGCAAGGTTGTGCTCTACCAACTGAGCTATTTCCGCATCAGCAGAATGGGCGCAAAGATAAAGAGATTTCCCTTTTCCACCAAATTTTAGCTGGAAAAAAGAGCGTTATCTGCCCAACAAAGCCTTCTCTGCCTCCTCCATCGTCTGGAAGTTAAAGCCGTCGACCACCTGCTGCATCAGTTGGGATATACAGTCGTTGCACAGGTTGCCGATACTGCCCTCGTGGGTATGATGCACCTCCTTGCTATGCGAGAAATGGCCGGCCTCGATGTCGAGCCCCACCTTGCGGTAGGCATCGCGGAAGGGCATACCTTCGCGTGCCAGCCGGTTGACCTCCTCGACGCTGAATATCAGCAGGTACTTGTCGTCGTCCAGGATGTGCTCATTCACCTTGATTTCGTTGATGATATAGGTGGTCATCTGCAGACAATCCTTCAGTTCCTGGAACGCAGGCAGAAAGACCTCCTTGATAATCTGCAGGTCGCGGAAGTAGCCCGAAGGGAGATTGTTGGCAATCATCATGATCTGCTGGGGCAGCGACTGCAGCTTGTTGCACTTGGCACGGGTTAGCTCAAACACGTCGGGGTTCTTCTTGTGCGGCATGATGCTGGAGCCGGTGGTGCAATCGTCGGGCAGCTTGACAAAGCCAAAGTTCTGACTGCTGAACATGCAGGCATCAAACGCCAGTTTGGAAACGGTGCCGGCAATGCTGGCCAGCGCGAAGGCTACGTTGCGCTCCATCTTGCCGCGTCCCATCTGGGCATAGACCACATTGTAGTTGAGTGCATCGAAGCCCAGCAGGCGGGTGGTGAGGGTACGGTTGAGGGGGAACGAGGAGCCGTATCCGGCTGCCGAGCCCAACGGATTGCGGTTGCACATCTTGAAGGCTGCCTGCAGGAAGAGCATGTCGTCCACCAAGCTCTCGGCATAGGCGCCGAACCAGAGACCGAAGGAGGAGGGCATGGCTATCTGCAGATGGGTGTAGCCCGGCATCAGCACGTCCTTGTAACGATTGCTCTGCGCTATCAGCACGTGAAACAGCTGTTCGACGGCCTCGGCCACTTCCTTGATTTGTGTGCGCGTAAAGAGTTTCAGGTCGAGCAGCACCTGGTCGTTACGCGAACGGCCGCTGTGAATCTTCTTGCCTACATCGCCCAGACGGCGCGTCAGCATCAGTTCCACCTGCGAATGGACATCCTCGATGCCCTCTTCGATGACAAATTCGCCCCGCTCGGCGGTTGCATAGATGGCCTTTAGTTCGGCCAGCAACTGCGCCAGTTCACTCTTCTCCAGCAGACCGATGCTCTCCAGCATGGTGATGTGGGCCATTGAGCCGAGCACATCGTGCTTGGCCAGATAGAGGTCCATCTCCCGATCGCGTCCCACGGTGAAGCGATCAATATCCTTATTTACCTGTACGGATTTTTCCCAAAGTTTCTGAGCCACTTTATTCGGATTTTTTAGTTCACAAATCGGTTAACGTCCATCAATAGGGTATGAGGGCCAGTGCATCGGCCATCTTCTCCACCCCCTCCTGCAACGGTTTCTGTACCATGGCCTTCATGAAGGGGTTCAGCTCCATGCCGATGGTCAGCTTCATCTTACACTCGTTGTCGGCCACAGGCAGCAACTGAATCCACAGGTTGAAGGGGAGCGGTGAGGTCACCGTACCGAACTTGATGCACTTGCAAGGTTCCTTCTCTACAATCTGCAAGGTGATTTTTCCTACGGGAGAGACCTCTACGGTCAGGCTGTCGGCATCGAACGAGAGGTTCTTCACCTTGTCTTCGGGCAGACGCTCTTTCACCTGCTCCAGATTGTTGAGGTCGGAAAGTTTTCCATACACAGCCTCCTGCGAGGCCTGTATATACTTGGTGCTACTCTCAAACTTTGTCATCATTCACTCTTCTTTAAAAAAACAAAAGAACTATCCGGACAGGATGTCCGAATGGCTCTTTCGTCAGATTATCTATCAAAATACACAAACTCTTATTTGTCCAGTCCCCAATGGGCGGGGTCTTTCCGCCATTCGTTCAGCGTCTCCACGTCCTCCTTCTCAATATAGCCTGTACGCAAAGCCACTTCCAGCACAGCCTCATAGTTCGTCAGTGTCATCAAGGGCACTTTAGCCTCCTTGAATGCCTTCTCTGCTACGGGGAAACCATACGTATAGGCGGCCACCATACCTATCACCTCACATCCGTCACGACGGATGGCATCGACGGCCTTCAGGCTGCTGCCTCCTGTTGACACCAAGTCCTCTACGACGACCACCTTCATGCCCGGACGAAGTTCGCCTTCAATCAGGTTCTCCAATCCATGGTCTTTCGGGGTAGAACGTACATACACAAACGGCAGGTTCAATGCGTCTGCCACCAATGCTCCCTGCGGAATAGCGCCTGTTGCCACACCGGCAATGGCATCTACCTGTCCGAAGCGCTCCAGAATGAGCCGCGTGATTTCCGTCTTTACGAAATTGCGGAGTGACGGGTAAGAGAGCGTCTTTCGGTTATCACAATAAAACGGTGATTTCCAGCCAGATGCCCAAGTGAAGGGGTTCGCGGGCTGTAGCTTAATTGCCTTTATCTTCAGCAACTTTTCTGCAAACAATCTTTCTAAAGTTTTCATAGCAAAACTAACGATTATAATAAATATGGCACAAAAGTACGGAAACTGCCTGACATTAGAAAAAAGAAGAAAGAATATTTTTATCCGTCATACTCATTTTCCTCGGGAACGTCTATGCAGAGGCGGATATCCTTCAACTCAAATCCACGACTCAGGGCAAACCGTACCAGCTTGCCGTTCTGTTCGTATTCGCTGGAGGCGCGTACACTCTTGCGCTTGGATTGCAGCAGCGCACGCAGGATGGAGAGGTACTCCTCGTCGTCAATCTCACTAAAACAGGGAGTGTATACCACGGGAGGTATCTTCTTCAGCTGAAGTGCCTGGGCAATCTTCACCTTTCCCCACTTGTCAAAACGATACTTGTCGCGGATGAAGGCGCGGCAATAGCGTTCTTCGTTAATGTAGCCTTCCTGTACCAACTGGTCGGCAATGCGGTCGATCGCTTCATAGGCAATCCCCCATCGCTGCATCTTCTCCACCACTTCGGAGCGGCAGTGTTCAGCGGTTGAGCAGAGAGCCGACACGCGGCTCTGCGCTTCTGTTTCAGTCATTTCACTCATCGTATAGCAATTATAAACCGGTCGTTGCCGGACATGTCTTTTCTAACAACAACATCCGCATAGCCCTGCGCCTGCAGCATGGCAGCCGTGGCCTGTCCGAATGCCCGATTGATTTCAAAATAGAGACGCCCTCCCCCTCGGAGCAACGTGCGTCCCAACTGACCGATGCGCCGATAGAAGCGTAGGGGATCGTCATCGGGCACAAACAGGGCGGAGGGAGGTTCCCAATCCAGCACGTTACGCTCCATTGCTGCCTTCTCGCGCTCCAGCACATAGGGCGGGTTGCTGACCAGAACATCGTAACAGCCGTCGGACGGCTGCACGCTGTCCCACACGTCGTGCCGGACGAAGCGGACATCGGCTTGCAGCGCGATGCCGTTGGAACGGGCTATCTCCAATGCCGCATCCGAAATGTCCCACGCCTCGACCTGCGCCCGAGGCAAATCCTTGGCCAGCGTGATGGCGATGCAGCCACTACCCGTCCCGATGTCGAGTATGCGGGCATCGGCTGGCATCTGCTGCAACATCCACTCCACCAGCTCTTCGGTTTCAGGACGAGGAATCAGCACGCCGGGTGCCACCCGGAACATACGCCCCGCAAAGCAGGTCGCGCCCAAAATGTACTGTATCGGCTCAAATCTGCACAAACGGGCAAGAATGCGTTCCAATTCTTCTTTATCATTTGAAGATAAAAGCATATCTTTGCCCAGATAATAATCTGTCGCACGTTGTCCGAACACCTCGCAGCACAGGAGACGGGTCAATGCCGCAGCCTCTTGCGGGGTGTAGCAGGAGCACAAAACGGTGCGGATGTGAGCAGCAATCGGATTCATGAGGGTGCATTTGAGCCGCAAAAGTAAGCAATATATTCAACCCTCGCAAATGCGGACGGCAGAAAAAGTGAACGAGTGGACGAGGAAACGAGCTGCCACCTCCATAAACTCAAAACTCATAAACTCACATGAAGCAGACAGAAGACGAAAAATATATGCGACGCTGCATACAGCTGGCACGGAACGGACTGTATCAGGCTGCTCCCAACCCGATGGTGGGAGCCGTCATCGTACATCAAGGGCGAATCATAGGCGAAGGATACCACATCCGCTGCGGTGAAGCACATGCCGAGGTCAATGCCATACGCTCGGTCAAGCAGCCCGAACTGCTGAAGGAAAGCACCATCTACGTCAGCCTGGAGCCTTGCTCGCACTACGGGAAGACACCTCCCTGTGCCGACCTGATTGTGGAGAAGGGAATTCCACGCATCGTGGTAGGCTGCCAGGACCCCTTTGCCAAGGTGGCAGGACGAGGCATCCGCAAGCTGCGCGATGCCGGCAGAGAGGTGACCGTCGGCATACTGGAAGAGGAGTGCCGGCTGCTCATCCGACGCTTCATCACCTTCCATGCCTGCAAGCGGCCCTACATCACGCTGAAATGGGCGGAATCGGCCGACCACTTCATTGACTTGACACGAACGGGCGGAACGCCTGTCCGCCTCTCCAACGAGCTCACCTCCATGCTGGTGCACAAGCTGCGTGCCGAGCACAGTGCCATCCTCGTAGGGAGCCGCACTGCCCTGCTAGACAATCCCCGCCTGGACGTGCGCCACTGGTATGGGCCATCGCCCGTCAGGGCCGTGCTCGACCGCGCCGGCACACTCCCTCATGACCTCTACCTGTTTGACGGCACGCATCCCACACTGCTGTTCAGCAACCGCGCGGCCGGTCCGCTACCCGCCAAGGGCGAACGGATAGCGCTGCCGTCCGACCGCTCCCCGCTGCCCCCGCTGCTGGAGGCACTCTACGAACGGGGACTGCAATCCCTGCTGGTAGAGGGCGGGAGCCGGCTGCTACAGGCCTTCATCGACGCCGGTCTGTGGGACGAGGCCATCGTGGAAGAGAGCCCTGTCAGACTGGGTGACGGAGTCTCCGCCCCCCTGATGCCGGCACACGCATCCTGCCGGACGGAGCTGCATTTCGGCCGGCCTTATCGCCGCTACACCACTCCATTCAGGGTCCAATAGGCTCATATTACGGCCTTTTTGTCGAGAAAACGAGGTATATTATCTATAATTTTATATAAAACTTCCAGCCAAAGATGTATATAGAAAAAATTGTTCCTATTTTTGCAACTTGTAAATAAACACTAACTTTCAAATGAAAATAAAGCTATTATCCGTAATTGTTAGTTTCTTGTTGTTGTCAATAGGTATCAGTTCGTGCCTGGACTCGGACGAGACCTACGAATTCAGCACCGATGCCACTGTACACGCATTCGGCCTCGATACGATCTACGGCAAACACTATACATTTACGATTGACCAACTGAACCGCTTGATATACAACAGAGACTCTCTGCCTGTGGGCGCTGACACCCTCATCGACCGCATCCTGATAGATACGTTCAGCGTGACAGGATGGGTTACCTCAGGTTCGCCCATAGACACCATCTTCAACATGGCAGATTCGGTAGACCTGCGTCCGGCCATGAACAGCGAAGGCATGAAGTTCAAGGTTTTCGCCGCCGATGGAGTGACCTCGCGCGAATACACGCTGCAAGTGCGTGTACACCTGCAAGACCCCGACTCGCTGATGTGGAACAACATGGAGGCCTATGGCGCACCTTTCGCCGAAATGCCCGTGGCGGGCGAACAACGTTGCGTCATCCTGCACAACGAACTGCTGCTCTATACCGGCAACCAGACGATTTACCGCACCTCTACGCTGACGGGTGAATACGGATGGAGCCAATCGGCTACAGAAGGCCTGCCTGCCGACGCGCTGCCTACCACACTCATCCAGTTCGGAGGACGGCTCTATATGCTGACTCCCGAGGGAGATGTCTTTACGTCGGGCAACGGTACGAAGTGGAGCCGCTCCGAAGGGCTCAGCGGCACCACAAAAGCCCTGGTAGCAGCCATGGAAGCCGATGAACTGGCCGGACGCCCTGCCATGCTGGCCGGCATCGGACAAGATGCTGAAGGCATGACCCGCTTCTGCACTACCACCGACGGCGCGACGTGGAGCTATGGCGAAGAGGTACCCGAAGGATTCCCTACCCGGAACATCTATCACACAATGCAGCTGTCGGCAACCGGCACCAAGAAATGCGTTGCGGTAGGTATGCCTGCCACCCAGCCAGAGGCTACCGTCCCCTGGTTTACGACAGACGGAACGGGGTGGGCACAACTGAACAACACGGCCTACGACACCTATTGCCCCATCTTGAACAATCCCTCCATCTTCTACTACGGAGACCGGTTCTACTGCATGGGCGAAGGGTTTGAAGCCTTGTACGCCTCTATCACCGCCTTGGCATGGAGAGCCACGGAAGAGAAGGTCCTCCTGCCCGAAGGCTTGAAAGGGGTCATCTCCTACTCGATGGCCGTTGATGACAACCGCTTCATCTGGATTGTCGCTGCCGGACAAGGAACGCCCAATGCCGTGTGGAGAGGACGACTGAACAGATTCGGATTCGACATACAATAACTTAACGGATTCACACATACGCCTGTTGAGCAGGGAATAAGGAAGTAAATAATAGTAAGATGTTATATAAGGAACAAATCGATTTTAACCGCATACCCGCACACGTGGCCATCATCATGGACGGGAACGGACGATGGGCCAAGCAGCGCGGACACGAGCGCAGCTTCGGGCATCAGGCCGGTGCAGAGACGGTACACGTCATTGCAGAAGAGGCCGCCCGCCTGGGCATCAGATACCTGACGCTCTATACCTTCTCTACCGAGAACTGGAACCGTCCGACCGATGAAGTGGCAGCCCTGATGGAACTGCTGTTTGACTCCATAGAGGAGGAGACGTTCATGAAAAACAACATCAGCTTCCGCGTCATCGGCGACATAGAGAAACTGCCCGACCGCGTGCGCCAACGGTTGAACGATTGCATTGACCATACGTCGAAGAATACAGGCATGTGCCTGGTGCTGGCGCTCAGCTACTCTTCGCGATGGGAAATCACGGAGGCAGCCAAGCAAATTGCCCGACAGGTGCAGCAAGGCGAGCTGACGCCCGACGAGATAGACGATCGGCTATTGGCCAGCCGGCTGACAACGCACTTCATGCCCGACCCCGACCTGCTGATACGCACAGGCGGCGAACTGCGGCTCAGCAACTACCTGCTGTGGCAGGCAGCCTACTCGGAACTCTACTTCTGCGACACGTTCTGGCCGGACTTCCGCGAAGAAGAGCTGTGCAAGGCCATCTACGACTATCAGAGACGCGAACGGAGGTTTGGAAAGACCAGCGAACAGGTGGTTTCCGACGGTGCCCCTCAATGAATACAAGAACTGAATAAATGGTATATATAAATATGTATAACAGAATGCCCCAACGTATCTTCTACATACTCACATTGTTTGTCAGCCTCTTTGGCTGCGCACTGAACAGTGCCGCACAAAACGCCGAAGAGACCGAGAAGCCTACCGTGCTCTACTCTGCCACCGCGCAGAAGTACGAGATTGCGGACATCAAGGTAGAAGGAGCACAGAACTACGAAGATTATGTCATCATTGGCCTGTCAGGCTTGTCGAAAGGACAGGTCATCAGCATACCGGGCGACGAAGTGACGCAAGCCATCAAGCGCTATTGGCGGCACGGACTCTTCTCGGACGTACAGATTACCTGGGATAAGGTGGAAGGCGACAAAGCTTGGCTGACCATCCATCTGACCATGCGCCCCCGCGTATCGGACATCCGCTATCACGGCGTGAAGAAGAGCGAACGGGAGGACCTGGAAGCACGGGTGGGCATGATAAAAGGCGGACAAATCACCCCGAATCTGGTAGACCGTGCCAAGACGCTGATCAAGCGCTACTTCGATGACAAGGGATTCAAGAACGCCGACGTGTTCATCGGCCAGAAGGACGACCCCGAAAAGAAGAACGAAGTGCTGGTAGATATCACCATCGACAAGAAGGAGAAAGTGAAAGTTCACCAGATAACCATCGTCGGCAACGAGGCCCTCAAGACCAAGAAGCTGAAGCGTGTCATGAAGAAGACCAACGAAAAAAACAAGTTCGTCAACACCTTCCGCACCAAGAAGTTTGTAGAGGAGAACTTCGAGGCCGACAAACAGCTCATTATCGACAAGTACAACGAGTTGGGCTATCGTGACGCCATGATTGTGAAAGACAGCATCAAACCTTACGACGACCGCACCGTAGATATCTATATGGAGATTGAAGAGGGACAGAAGTACTACCTCCGCAACGTGACGTGGGTAGGCAACACCCTCTATCCCTCCGAGCAGCTGAACTACCTGCTCCGCATGAAGAAGGGTGACGTCTACAACCAAAAACTGCTGGAAGAGCGCACCACCTCGGACGAGGATGCCATCGGTAACCTCTACTACAACAACGGTTACCTATTCTATAGTCTGGAACCGGTGGAGGTAAACATCGTGGGCGACTCCATCGACCTGGAGATGCGCATCTACGAAGGGCGTCAGGCTACCATCAACAAGGTTAGCATTAACGGAAATGACCGTCTGTACGAGAATGTGGTGCGCCGCGAACTCTTCACCCGCCCCGGCCAGCTCTTCAGCCGTGAGGACCTGATGCGTTCGATGCGTGAAATCCAGCAGATGGGCCACTTCGATGCCGAACAGATTAAACCCGATATCCAACCCAGACCCGAGGACGGAACCGTAGATATCGGATTCGACCTGGTATCGAAGGCAAACGACCAGGTGGAGTTCTCTGCCGGATGGGGACAGACGGGTGTCATCGGTAAGCTGAGTCTGAAGTTCACCAATTTCTCACTGGCCAACCTGCTGCATCCGGGCGAAAACTACCGGGGTATCCTGCCGCAAGGTGACGGACAGACGCTGACCCTGAGCGGACAGACCAATGCCAAGTATTACCAGTCGTACAGCATCTCGTTCTACGATCCCTGGTTCGGAGGCAAACGTCCGAACGCCTTCTCGGTATCGGCCTTCTACTCACGCCAGACCGACATCAGTAGCCAATATTACAACTCGGCCTACTACAACAACTTCTACAACAGCTATTACAGCGGCATGTACGGCTATGGATTGTACAACTACAACAACTACGCCAACTACGAAAACTATTACGACCCCGACAAGAGCATCCAGATGTATGGTCTGGCCGTCATGTTTGGAAAACGTCTGAAGTGGCCCGACGACTACTTCCAGTTCTCGGCAGAGCTGTCGTTCCAGCGCTACATTCTGAGCGACTGGCAATACTTCCCCGTCACCGACGGAAAGTGCAACAACCTCAGCCTGAACCTGACGCTGGCACGTAGCTCCATAGACTATCCCATCTATCCGCGTTCGGGTTCGGAGTTCTCGCTCTCCGTACAGCTGACCCCCCCCTACTCGCTGTTCGACGGCAAGGACTACAGCAAGTATGATACCAGCAACCAGGATGACATGAACCAGATGCACAAGTGGATAGAGTACCACAAGTGGAAGTTCAAAGCCAAGACGTACATCCCCTTGATGGACCCCTACAACACCAAGCATACGCCCGTCATCATGGGCCGCGTGGAATTTGGTCTGTTGGGACACTACAACAAGTATAAGAAGTCACCGTTCGAGACCTTTGAGGTGGGTGGCGACGGCATGACCGGCTACTCCAGCTATGCCACAGAGACCATCGCCCTGCGTGGATATGAAAACGGATCGCTGGCCTCGTATGGCAACGAAGGTTACGCCTACGCCCGACTGGGTCTGGAGCTGCGCTATCCGCTGATGTTGGAAACCAGCACCAGCATCTACGCCCTCTCGTTTGTAGAAGCCGGTAACGCCTGGCAGGAGGTCGGCAAGTTCAACCCCTTCGAGCTGAAACGTTCGGCAGGTGTAGGTGTCCGCATCTTCCTCCCCATGATTGGTATGATGGGTATCGACTGGGCGTATGGCTTCGACAAGATACGTGGTTCCAGCCAGTATAGCGGAAGCCAGTTCCACTTCATTTTGGGACAGGAGTTCTGATACGGGGATGAGCGGAAAACTGACATCACATACAAATTACCCGCCTTGCAATGGCGGACTGATTTAAGTTGTTTAATTTTTAAATGATAACCGTCGTATGAAAAAGAGTATCTTTTGGGTCTGCCTGCTCCTTGTAGCAAGCGCAACCGCACAGGCGCAGAAATTCGCCTTGATAGACATGGAATATATTCTGAAAAGCATTCCTGCCTACGAGCAGGCCAATGCCGAACTGGAGCAAGCATCCAAGCAATGGCAGGCGGAAATAGAGAAACTGGCTGAAGAGGCGAAGACGCTGTACAAAAACTACCAGTCGCAAAGCGCCACGCTGACCGATGCCCAACGTGGCAAGAAGGAAGAGGAAATTGTGGCCAAGGAGAAATCGCTGGCCGAACTGCGACGTACCTATTTCGGGCCTGAAGGCGAACTATACAAGCTGCGTGAAGAGCTGATGCAACCCATTCAGGATGAGATTTACGAGGCCGTGAAGCAGCTGGCCCTCCAGCGGGGCTATGCATCGGTCATCGACCGCGCCTCAGCCTCCAGCATCATTTTTGCATCGCCCGACATTGACATCAGCGATGACGTACTCGCCAAACTGGGATATTCAAATTAATTTAAATCATAAAAAACAAAAACATCATTATGCTTAAGAAAATCGCATTAGTGGCCATCACAATCCTCCTTCCGTTAGGAGCAATGGCACAGAGCAAGTTCGCACACATGAATTCTCAAGAAGTCATCACGGTAATGCCCGAGTTCACCAAGGCACAAGCTGACCTTGACGCTTTGTCAAAGCAGTACCAGAAGGAGATGGAGACCGGTCAGGCAGAATTCAACCGCAAGTATCAGGAACTGTTGCAGCAGCAGGATTCACTGCCGAAGAACATTCTGGAACGCCGCCAGAAAGAGATTCAGGACATGGCCCAACGCCAGGAGCAGTTCCAGCAAGAGGCTTATCAGGCACTGCAGAAGGCACAGCAGGATGCCATGACTCCTATCTACAAGAAGCTGGATGACGCCATCCAGGCTGTAGGTAAGGCCGAGGGTGTAGTCTACATCTTTGACATCGCCCGCACCAACATCCCCTTCATCGGCGCACAGAGCATCGACGTGACGGCCAAGGTGAAGACACAGCTCGGCATCAAATAGCCATAAACGAGGCTGAAAGAGCTGGCTGACATCGCTTTCCGAAACATGTCAGCAACCGTCGAGGCACGGAATGCACAGTAGCATCATGAGCAAGTTTCAAAAGAAAACATGATATTCTGTGCACTCCGTGCCTTTTTTATGCAGAGATTTATTACCTTTGCCCGAAGAAGTAAGAACAGACAGACATGAGACAGACATTACCAACCCCTCCGGGGCCTATCGGCATCTTTGACTCAGGCTATGGAGGCCTGACCATATTGAGCAAAATACGGGAGATACTTCCGCAATACGACTATATCTACCTGGGCGACAACGCACGCACACCCTATGGCACACGCTCGTACGAAGTGGTGTATGAGTTTACCCTACAGGCCGTCAGCAAGCTCTTCGAAATGGGATGCCACCTGGTGATACTGGCCTGCAACACGGCATCGGCCAAGGCATTGCGTACCATACAGATGAACGATCTGCCTCACCTGGATGCCACCCGAAGGGTGTTGGGCGTGATACGCCCTACGGTGGAGTGCATCGGCAAAATCACCCTGAGCCGCCATATAGGCATATTGGCCACCAGCGGAACGACACGTTCGAAATCCTATCCGCTGGAGGTACACAAACTGTTCCCCGACATCAAGGTGAGCAGTCAGGAGTGTCCGCTATGGGTACCGCTGGTGGAGAACAACGAAGCCCACAGCGACGGAGCCGACTACTTCGTACGCAAGTACATCGACCAGCTGATGCAGCAGGATCCGCAGATTGACACCATCGTGCTGGGATGTACCCACTACCCGCTGCTGATGCCCAAGATAGAGAAGTACGTGCCCCAAGGCGTACGCATCGTGGCACAGGGAGAGTACGTAGCCCACAGCCTGAAGGAGTACCTGAACAGGCACCCCGAGATGGACAGGAAATGCACACGCGGAGGACGCTGCATGTATCGCACCACCGAAGCGGAAGAGAAGTTCACCGAGTCGGCCTCTACCTTCCTGAAGGAGCCCATCCGCGTGGAGCGCATCTCGCTGGACTTCTGACAAGGTATGCCGCCGAAGAACCTTTCGGAAGACGCGGACGTTATACATCCATCAACCCAAAACAGTGAAGATATGAAAGGAGAAGACAAGACAAAGCTGGCCGAAGTATTCAGCGGATCGCTTTGGGAAGCCGACCTGCTGAAGAGTATGCTGGACGACAACGGGATAGCCTCTGTGACCAAAGATGCCATGGTGGTGAACATCACACTGCCCGTCACAGCCGTAGAGGTGGCCGTACTGGTGAACGAGAAAGACCTGGAAGCAGCCCGCAAGGTGGTGGCCGAGTACAAGAACAACAACGAACAGCCTACGACATGACACACGTGCACAAAGAGTGGAAACGGGTGACCGTGAAGGTAGGCAGCAACGTGCTGACACGACCCGACGGCACGCTGGACATCACCCGCATGTCGGCACTGACCGACCAGATAGCCGCGCTGCGACGGAGGGGCATCGAAGTGATACTGGTATCGTCGGGGGCCGTAGCGGCAGGCCGAAGCGAAGTGGCCGCTACACGCCGGCTGGACAGCGTAGAACAGCGGCAGCTCTACTCGGCGGTAGGACAAGCCAAGCTGATGAACCGCTACTACGAGCTGTTTCGCGAACATGGGATGACGGTGGGGCAGGTGCTGACCATGAAAGAGAACTTCGCCACCCGACGCCTCTACCTGAACCAGCGCAACTGCATGACGGTGATGCTGGAGAACGGCGTGATACCGATAGTGAACGAAAACGATACGGTATCGGTCAGCGAACTGATGTTCACGGACAACGACGAGCTGTCCGGACTGATTGCATCCATGATGGACGCAGACTTGCTGGTGATACTGAGCAATGTGGACGGACTGTATGACGGCAGCCCCGACGACCCGCAGTCGCACGTCATACCGCGGATTGAGCCGGGCACCGACCTCTCCACCTACATACGCTCCACACGCTCTACCCTGGGCAGGGGAGGCATGGCCAGCAAGACGGGCACCGCCGGCAAAGTGGCGGAAGAGGGCATCGAGGTGGTGATAGCCAATGGCAAACGCGACGGCATACTCACCGACCTGCTATGCGGCGACGGGCGGGAGGTGACATGTACCCGCTTCGTGCCGAATGCCACACCCATGAGCGGTGTGAAGAAATGGATAGCACACAGCGGCGGATTCGCCAAAGGCGAGCTGCACGTAGACCTGGGCACCACACGGATGCTGGCCTCGGGACAGGCTGCCAGCATACTGCCCGTAGGGATAACGGCCATCAAGGGCGAGTTCGAGAAGGACGACATCGTACACATCGTGGATGTGGAAGGCCGACCCATAGGGGTAGGAAAGGCCGCCTGCAGCTGTCGGCAGGCACAAGAGGCGATGGGAAGACAGGGTGAGAAACCGGTAGTTCACTGCAACTACCTCTATATAGAACAAGGATAATGGAATGGAACACTACCTTCGCGGCTGTCAAGGAGGCTGGCCGCGACCTGCTGGCACTGGACGACGAGGCACGGGGCAACCTGCTGCGGGCCATTGCCGATGCCACACTGGAACAGACCGAACGCATCCTGCAGGCCAACCGACGTGACCTGGAACGGATGGAACCGACTAACCCCAAGTATGACCGCCTGATGCTGACGGCCGAACGGATGCAAGCCATAGCCGACGACACCCGCCGTGTGGCGGGACTGCCATCGCCGCTGGGACGTGTACTGAAGGAGACCACCCTGCCCAACGGACTGCATCTGCAACGGGTGAGCGTACCCTTTGGCGTCATCGGCATCATCTACGAAGCTCGTCCCAACGTGGGCTTCGACGTGGCCGCCCTCTGCCTGAAGAGCGGAAACGCCTGCATCCTGAAGGGAGGAAGCGATGCCGCCTGCTCCAACCAGGCCATCGCAGAGCTGATACAGGGCGTACTGCTGCGCCACGGGGTGAACCCTCATGCCGTAGAGCTGCTGCCCGCCGACCGCGAGGCCACCGCCTGCCTGCTGCAGGCACGCGACTACGTGGACCTCATCATCCCACGGGGCAGCAAGGGGCTGATTGACATGGTGCGCCGCACGGCTACCATCCCCGTGATAGAGACGGGAGCCGGCATCTGCCATACCTACTTCGACCGCTATGCCGACCTGCAGAAGGGTAAGGCCATCGTATGCAATGCCAAAACGCGCCGCGTCAGCGTGTGCAATGCGCTTGACTGCCTGCTGATGGATGCCACACGGCTGGCCGACCTGCCGGCCCTCTGCCAACCGCTGGCCGCAAAGCGGGTGACCCTCTATGCCGACCTGCCGGCCTACGAGGCACTGAAGCAGGGAGGCTATCCGGCCGAGCTGCTCTGCCATGCCACAGCCGAAAGCTACGGAACGGAGTTCCTCGACTACAAGATGGCGGTGAAGACGGTATGCGGCATGGATGAGGCGCTGCAGCACATCAGCCGATACAGCTCGAAGCACAGCGAGTGCATCGTGACGGAGGACGACGCCAACCGACGCCGCTTTGAGCGCGAGGTGGATGCCGCCTGCGTATACGTGAACGCACCGACATCGTTCACCGACGGAGGGCAGTTCGGCCTGGGAGCGGAAATCGGCATCAGCACACAGAAGCTGCACGCACGCGGCCCCATGGCACTGGAGGAGATAACCACCTACAAATGGATTATCGAAGGAGAGGGACAGATACGCCCCTGACCCGACGGACACACATACAAAAACATCATTCTAATTCAATTCAAACACCATGAGAACAGTATTCTTTTATCTGACACTCGCTGCCATCCTGCTGGCAGGATGCCACGCTTCCGCCGACGGTAAGAAGACGGAGGCGGGCGCAGAACCTGACACACTGAAGTACGTAGCACTGAGCTTCGACGACGGTCCCAACACCACCATCACCCCCCGCATACTCGACCTGATGGAGAAGTACGAGGTGACAGGCTCCTTCTTCGTCATCGGGCAGCACATCACCGAAGAGAGCGCAGCGGTGATGAAACGTGCCTGTGACATGGGATGCGAGATACAGAACCACTCGCTCACCCACTCCATGATGACGCAACTGACCGTGGCACAGATGAAGGAGGAGGTGGAACGCACCTCGCAACTCATAGAGCAATACACAGGTACGCGCCCTACCCTGTTCCGCCCGCCCTACATCAACGTCAACCAAACGATGCACGACTCCATTCCGCTGATTTTCATCTGCGGCGAAGGCAGCCAGGACTGGGAACCGACCGTGAGTGCCGAACAACGGGCCGCCCACATGCTGGAGACGGCAGCCGACGGACTCATCTACCTGCTGCATGACTTCGAGGGCAACGAAGCCACCGTACAGGCTTTGGACAGCGTGATACCTGCCCTGAAGGCACGCGGATTCGCCTTCACTACCGTCAGCGGCCTGTTCAAGACGAAAGGCATCACCCCCGCCAAGGGAATCCTGTACACCAATGTCCTGCAAAAGGAGTAGGCACAAGCATCAGAAAGCGTTACCTTTCAGGGGATAAAAAGTAATGTTCATCCCCTGAAAAGTATAACTTCATATCGACCGGACGACGGTCGGTCAATCGACCGACCAAGGTCAATCACTTGGCCGACCAAGGTCGGTCGATTGGCTGACCAAGGTCGGCCACCTTAGGAAGTGCCTTGTTGATGCAAATAAAACTGGTATCTGCAGGCTTTTACATCCCCACTGATACTGAACGATATGTAATATCAAATTCCCTAACCGTTACTTTTCATGGCAAAAAAGAAGAGCAATACCAAGAAACAGACAGAAAAACGTATCTCCAATCTGATGAAGCCGGACAACATGAGCCTGCAAGAGTGGCAAGTCGCCCTCCGTAAGCAAATGGCCAGACAGGAGCAGTTTGTCATCGAAGCGATTGATGACAAGTTGCTTCCGGGCGAATACAGCGTCCGCAACTTCAAGACCCGACAGACGTATAAGGTGGTTTACCGCGGTGCCGACAGCCCTTGGAACTATTGTTCGTGCCTGGACTTCAAGACCTCAAGACTCGGAACCTGCAAGCACCTGGAGGCTACCAAGGTGTGGCTGGAAGAAAACCGCAAATTCAAGGTACACAAAGAGGTGCCTCCCTACACCTCGGTCTACCTCTCCTATCGCGGTGAGCGAAAGGTCTGCATCCGCATCGGCAGCGAGCGGAAGGAGGAGTTTCAGGCATTGGCCAGCCGTTATTTCGATGACAAAGGGGTGCTTCTTGACACTGCATTCGCCACTTTTCCAAGATTCCTTCAACAGGCATCCTATATCAGCGACACCTTCCGTTGCTACAGTGATGCGCTCGACTTTGTGCTGGAGCAGCGCGAAAAGCTGTTCCGGCACCAGATAGCCTCGGCACTGGACGACAGCAAGCTGGATGCACTGCTGAGTGTTCCGCTGTATCCCTACCAGAAAGAAGGCGTGCGCTTTGCCGTGGAGAAGGGACGGGCACTGATAGCCGATGAGATGGGGCTTGGGAAGACCATACAGGCTATTGCCACAGCCGAAGTACTCCGACGCAACCATCTGGCTGAGAGCGTGCTGGTTGTATGCCCTACTTCGCTGAAATACCAGTGGAAGGGGGAGATTGAGCGGTTCACAGGTGCAGATGTACTCATTGTAGAGGGCAATGCCTTGAAACGCAAGCAAATGTACGACCAGACGACCTCCTATAAGGTGGTGTCCTACAATGCCATGTCCAACGATGTGAAGCAGCTGGGCAGCCTCCACACGGATATGGTCATTCTGGACGAAGTACAGCGCCTGAAGAACTGGCAGACGCAGATTGCCATTGCCGCCCGCCGCATCGATGCGCGATACATGGTAGCCCTCTCGGGCACGCCGTTGGAGAACAAGCTGGAAGAGCTCTTCTCGGTGATGGAGTTGGTCGACCAGTTCTGTCTGGGTCCCTACTACCTATTCCGTCAGGAGTCTATCCTGACCAATGAGACGGGCAAGGTGGTGGGCTATCAGAACCTGCACACCATAGGCGAGAGGGCACGCCAACGGCTGATCCGACGCAGGAAGTGCGATGTACGTCTGCAGTTGCCCGAACGTCAGGACAAGAACCTGCTTGTACCCGTCACACAGCAACAGATGGACATCCACGAGGAGAATAAAGAAATTGTCGCACGATTGATTTACAAGTGGAACGCACACCACTTCCTGTCCGAGACCGACCGCCGCCGGCTGCTACTCTGCCTGAACATGATGCGGATGGTAAGCGACAGTACGTATGTCCTTGACCAGAAGACACGTTACGATGTGAAGATTGATGAAGCGATGAACATCATTGACGACCTGATGCAGGCACCAGACGGTAAGGTAGTGGTGTTCAGCCAATGGGAACGGATGGCCCGACTGCTGGCCAAGGAGCTGGAGAAACGGAATGTAGCTTTTGAATATCTGCATGGAGGAGTACCCTCGGAAAAACGAGGCATGATGGTGCATCGCTTCCAGACCGACAGCGATTGCCGGGTATTCCTCTCTACCGACGCGGGCAGCACGGGACTGAACCTGCAGGCTGCCTCACTCATCATCAACCTCGACCTTCCATGGAATCCGGCCGTGCTCGAACAGCGCATCGGACGCATTTACCGTCTGGGACAGCAACACAACGTACAGGTCATCAACATCGTCTCCAAGGGTACCATCGAAGAGCAGATGATAGGCAAGCTGCGCTTCAAGCAGGACATGTTCAACGGAGTGCTTGACAATGGCGAAGACTCCATCTTCGTAGGCGATGACAAGTTCAAGCAGATTGTGGATGTCGTCGGAGCATACTGCGAACAGGAAGAGAAAGAGGCACCGACAGTGAATCCCAACGAATTGGAACAGGAGGTACCGCAACCCGAACTTCCCTTCCAGGAAGATGCAGCCGAAGCATCGGTTGCCGAGGAACCGACTGCCGTGAATACACCCGAAGAGAGAACGACTGAGAACAAAACGGACACAGCCGATACAGCCGCTCCCTCTTCACCGCAGCAGCTGGTGGCACAAGGCATCTCGTTCTTCAGCAAGCTGGCACAGACACTCCAGTCACCGGAAGCCACCCGCCAGCTGGTTGACACCATCGTCCGCACGGATGAAACGACGGGAGAGACCTGCATCCACATCCCTGTAGCCGACAAGAAGAGCGTCGAACAGGTCTTCACGCTCTTTGCCAAAATGCTTGGCGGGCAGTAGAGAATCATTTTTCTTGCCGGAAACGGACTATAAATCGGGATTTATAGCTAATTTTGTCTTCGTATGAACAGTTATTAAAGAGAAAGATTATGAAAACTTACACCAATGTGTTCGACCTGGGCGACCTGAAGCAGGCTCTTGCCGAGGCCTTTGAGATAAAAAGAGAGCGATACAAATATGAAGCGCTGGGACGCCACAGGACGTGCCTGCTCATCTTCTTCAACAACAGCCTGCGTACCCGCCTCAGCACACAGAAGGCAGCCCGCAACCTGGGTATGGACGTCATCGTGCTGGACGTAAACCAAGGAGCATGGAAACTGGAGACAGAGCGAGGCGTGGTGATGGACGGCGACAAGAGCGAGCACCTGCTGGAGGCCATCCCCGTGATGGCCAGCTACTGCGACCTGATAGGGGTGCGCAGCTTCGCCCGCTTCGAGAGCCGCGAAGACGACTATACGGAGAAGATTCTAAACCAGTTCATCCAATACTCAGGCAAGCCGGTATTCTCCATGGAAGCGGCCACGGGGCATCCGCTACAGGCATTTGCCGACCTCATCACCATAGAGGAGTACAAGCGGACGCAGCGGCCCAAAGTGGTGCTGACATGGGCTCCACACCCCAAGGCATTGCCGCAGGCGGTGCCAAACTCGTTTGCCGACTTCATGAACGAGGCGGAGGTGGACTTCGTCATCACCCATCCCGAAGGGTATGAGCTGGACCCGAAATTCGTGCGCGGCGCACGGGTGGAGTACGACCAGCGGAAGGCCTTTGAAGGAGCAGACTTCATCTATGCCAAGAACTGGGCCTGCCCGGGTGTGACGCGACCCGAGGACTACGGCAAGGTGCTGTGCCGGGACAGAAGCTGGACGGTGGACAGCGAACACATGTCATGGACAAACAACGCCTGCTTCATGCACTGCCTGCCCGTACGGCGCAACATGATAGTGACGGACGATGTGATAGAGGCCCCCACCTCGCTGGTGATACCCGAAGCGGCCAACCGCGAAATATCGGCCACGGTGGTGCTGAAGCGGATGCTGCAGGCACTGCAGGACTAACGCACCACCTCGCCACCGGATGCACGCCAGGCGGCGAACCCCTCGCGAAGCTCGTACACCCGGTAACCCTGACGGGCCAGCAGCTGCGCAGCCCGCTTGCTGCGCTTCCCGCTGCGGCAATAGAGGGCTACCGGGTGTGCTGTCTGTAAGGTGGACTGGGCTACGCGCAGGAAGGAGGCTTCGTCCAGCACATTGATGTTCAGACTGCCGGGGATGTGCCCCTCGGAATACTCGGCCACGGTACGCACATCCACCCGCTGCACATCGGGACGGGCCAGCAGGGCGGCAAATTCGTCCACCGCCAGTGAGGTGTATGCCTCACGCTGCTGCTTCGGCTGGCACGAGAAGAGGGAAGCCAGCAGGAACGAGAAAATCATTGTCAGTTTCATCTGTCACACACAAAAAAAAGGTTATCTATTTGTTTTCAATCCATTTGGGCGGAAAATGTTAGCTACGCTCAAAACAACTTTTATTGTTACATGAAGGTATAGTCCGCCCCTACTCGTAACTTGTAGCTCGTAGCTCGTAGCCCGTAACTTGGAACTCGTACTGCCGCTCCTCGCCCGAATAGAGGGTGAGCGTGAAGTGTACGTGCAGCCGGCTGACCGCCGCATCCTGCAGATAGGGCCACAAGGGCACGGAGAGGTAGACACGCTTGGCGTAGTCCTGACGCTGGGCATCGTCTACCTGATGATGGAGCGTAAGGCGGACGCGGAGGACACCGTCATCGTCGATGGCGGGTTCCTGCTGCTCGACATACCCGAAGCGATGACGGCCCTGCTGCTCGCGGACGGTGAGCAGCAGGTTGAGGTAACCGCACCCCATCCAGAGGCTCACCACGTCCACCGGATGGCGGCTGATACCCTGGGGGTAATCGGAGAGGGGCTGCGGCAGAGGGGCCACCACCTGTGCCAGGGCATAGAGCGTGACGGCACTGTCACCGGCGGACAGCGCGTCTACCTGATAGTTGGTGAGGATGCGCAGCAGGGAGTCGGGCGCGATGTGGGTATCGGTGCGGTCCTGCGCAACGGGATAGCTGCGGCCACGGTCGGTGACAACACGCTGCAGCGTGCCGTCCGTGCCCGAATAGGCTGTCAGTAGCTCTTGCCGGACGGAGGGATAGTGATAGCCGTCGCCGCTGCAGGCGGCAAGCAGCAGCCCTATCCACAGCAGCAGCCCTACCAAACGGCAGAGGGGACGGCGACACACGGAGGAACAGACGGACGGACGCTTCATCATGGCTGCAAGGGGTTTTGACCGGAAGCCAGCGCATTGAACAGCGGATTGGCATACATCTGCAGCAGCTTCTGGCGCAGGAAGGTTTCGTCCTTGGCGGGCAGCTCGATGCGCTGCAGCTGACGGTCGATGTAGCGGCTGAACTGCTGCTGCTCCTCCGGGGTGTAACGGGAGGCAAAGCGCGGGGTGCCGGCGGTCAGGAGGTCGGCAGCCACGTAGTTGCCCGGATAGAGGCGGTAGCCGGCATGGATGCGGCGGTCTATCAGCGCAGCCACACGGGCAAAGAGCTCGGTACGGGGCAGCGTGCGGGGCAGCAGGGCCAGCTGGTCGTTGATGCAGGAAGCCACCTGGAAGTGTACACGCCCCTTGTAGCCGAAGATGCCGGTCTGCATATTCAGCAGGTCGTCGGCCGGACTCTTGCGGTAGTCGGGACAGTCGCGCTTCAGCTGGAACTCGCGTGCCTTCAGGTAGTCGCACGGGTCGTACTCGTAAGAGATGGCCGTAGGCACCACGTTCATCTCCATCAGGCGGTCCACCACATCGCCCTCGCCGGCCATGGCCATCATCTTGAGCACACTCTCCTGCGTGCGGTCGTCGGAGTCCTTGGCACGACCCTCACGCTGGGCTATCCAGATGGACTGCCCCCGCTGCACGATGGTGTGGTGCATGTAGCGCGACAGGCGGGCCGACGACTGCAGCATCTGGCGCATGGTGAGGGCACGCTGCACGATGAAGGACTTGTTGACCCTGACCAACTTCTTTATCCAGGGATGGATGAGCAGGTTGTCGCCGATGGCAATTTCCACCGTATCCATGCCCTGCTCTACCAGCAGGACGGAGAGGAAGCCAGAATCGAGCACGATGTCGCGATGGTTGGACACGTAGGTGTAGGCTTTGCTGCGGTCGGTCAGGGCAGAGCAGTCAATGTCGGTACCGGCAGTGGCCTGGCACATGAGGTGCTTCAGCAGGCCGTAGCAGAAGGTCTTCTGGAACTCCGTCTTGGTGCGGCAGCTGCGCATCTGCTGCGACCATACTTCGAAAGGTACGTCGGGCAGGACAACCGCCACCGCGCGGCGGAAGTCGGGGTCGGCTATCAGCTCTTCGAAGACCTGAGGCAGCTCTTCGTCGTAGTAAGGGCGGATTTCGTCAAATTCGTTCATAAGCACTATCGGGGATTAAGTTGGTTATCAATGATGTCCGTCAGCACCTGGCGCATGTCCAGTCCAGCAGCACGCACCTGCTGGGGGATGAAGCTGGTGGCCGTCATGCCCGGTGTGGTGTTGACCTCAAGCAGGTTGATGACCTCGCCGGCGGTGACGATGTAGTCTACACGGATGATGCCCTGCGCACCCAGTATGTCGTAGATGGCTAGCGTGAGCTGCTGCACACGGCGGGTCAGGCCGTCGGAGATGCGGGCAGGGGTGATTTCGTCGGACTCGCCCCGATACTTGGCCTCGTAGTCAAAATACTCGTTGTGCGACACCACCTCGGTGACGGGGAACACCACCTGGCTGCGGCGCGTCTTGTAACAGCCGCAGGTCAGTTCCGTACCCTCCATGAAGGCCTCTATCACCACCTCCTGCGCCTCGCCGAAGGCCTTGGCGATGGCCGGCTGTATCTGGTCGGGGGTCTTCACCTTGGTGACACCGAAGCTGCTGCCTCCCAGACTGGGCTTGATGAAGCAGGGCAGACCGATGCGCTGCACCACCTCGGCATCGGCAATGGTCTGGCCGGCACGCAGCAGCAGCGAGTCGGCAATGCGCACCCCGAAGGCCTTCAGGTACTGGTTGCAGGCAAACTTGTTGTAGGTAAGCGAGGCCGCCAGCACGCCGCAGCAGGAGTAGGGAATGCGGAGCATGTCCAGATAGCCCTGCAGACGGCCATCTTCGCCGGGTGTGCCGTGGATGGTGATGTAGGCAAAGTCGAAGGTCACCCTGGTGCCGTCGGGGTGTGTGAAGCTGAAGTCGTTGCGGTCGACAGGCCGTGTGGTGCCGTCGGGCAGCTGCACGTGCCAGTCGGTACCGTGCATCACTACGATGTAGTGGGTGTAACGCTCCCCGTCGATGAAGGAGCTGATGCCCTGCGCACTGCGCAGGGATACGTGGTATTCGGAGGTGTCGCCTCCGGCCACAATGGCAATGGTTGGTTTCATAGGGTTTCTCTGTTGCTGATGTAGCTGCGCCACTTCCCGATCAGGTGGGTCATGTCATCGGGCAGGGGGGAGGTGAAGTCCATCTCCTCGCCCGTCACGGGATGACGGAAGCCCAGCGTCATGGCATGAAGGGCCTGACGCGGACAAGTGTCGAAGCAATTGTTTACAAACTGTCTGTATTTGGCAAAATGGGTTCCTTTCAATATCTCGTGACCGCCGTAGCGCGCGTCGTTGAAGAGGATATGGCCGATGTGCTTCATGTGTACACGTATCTGGTGCGTGCGGCCGGTCTCCAGGATGCACTCTACCAGCGTGACGTAGCCCAGCCGCTCAAGCACGCGGTAGTGGGTGACGGCATGCTTGCCCTGGCCGTCGGGCAGGACGGTCATCTGCATACGGTCCTTGGGGTTGCGGCCGATGTCGCCCGTCACCGTACCTTCGTCCTGCTCCACATTGCCCCATACCAGGGCCCGGTAGCGGCGGCGGGTGGTCTTGTGGAAGAACTGGTTGCCCAGATGGGTCTTGGCATCGGGTGTCTTGGCAATGACCAGCAGTCCGCTGGTGTCCTTGTCGATGCGGTGTACCAGGCCTACGTGCGGATCGTTGGCATCGTACTGGGGCACATCCTTCATGTGCCAGGCAATGGCATTGACCAGCGTACCCCGGTAGTTGCCATGGCCGGGATGCACCACCAGCCCTGCCGGCTTGTTCACCACCATCAGGTAGGGGTCTTCGTAGACGATGTCCAAGGGGATGTCCTCGGGAATCACCTCGTGCTCGTAGCGCGGACGGTCCATCATCACCGTAATCACGTCCTGGGGCTTCACCTTGTAGCTGCTCTTCACGGGACGGCCATTGGCCATCACAAAGCCTGCCTCGGCCGCCTTCTGGATGCGGTTGCGCGAGGCATTGGTCAGGCGGTCGAACAGGTACTTGTCCACCCGCATCATCTCCTGCCCCTTGTCCACCACCACACGGAAGTGCTCGTACAGCTGCGCCACGTCGTCCACAGGCTCCACGTCGTCACGGTCGTCCAGCTCGATGTCGTCGGTCCACTCTTCTGTCATATTCATCATACTATATCGCGTTGTCTGTTCAGAACCAAGATTCATCTGCCTCACTGCTGCCGCCCCCTGAGGGTGCCGCCTCCTGAGGGTGCGACGCATCGCCGGACGCATCCAAGGAGTCTCCCTCCTGCACCGGCTCCCCTCCGTCACCCGCCATCAGCGTCAGTATGGCCCCCATGGGCACCTTGTCGCCGATGTTCAGCAGACGGCCCTGGTACTTCACGCCATACACCCAGTCGCGCTCGCCTGCCATGTACTCGATGGAGTCGAGCTTGAAGCCGGCAGCCAGCAGACGGGCCTCGGCCTGACGCAGCGAACTGTTGTCGGCCACATCGGGCACCTGCCGCAGGGGGATGTGGCGCGTATTGATGGTCAGGTAGATGATGCGTCCGGCCTTCACCCGCTGCCCTGCCGAGGGGGTATAGTCGAGCACACAGCCGGCGGGGCGGGACTTCACATAGCTGGAGTCTGCCACCTGGCATTGCAGCCCCTTGTCGCGGAAGATGCGCTGCGCCTCGTCCACATCCAGATTCCTGACATCGGGTACCTGCACCGCCTCTCCGTGATGCGTATAGCGGTCCAGCCCCTGCAGTACCGCAAACAGGCCGCCAGCGACAACCAGCACCATGGCAAGGATATTGAGCCAGAAGCACTTGTTATGTCTGAAAGAGAAAAAATCTTTAATGGTCATTTCATATTCCGTTGTTTTCTTGTTGTTGCTTTTTCCGTAACGCTATCCTTGGGCGGACACATAAGTCCGCCCCTACACATTGACCCTGCGGACTACTGCGGTGTATAGATGACTGCCAGTAGCAGTGCGGACTGACCCTGATAGCCGTGGACATGATGCGGACAGGTAGAGGGGTAGCAGATGGAGTCACCGGGCTGCAGCAGATAGGTCTGCTGGCCGTAGACAATCTCTACCGTACCCTCCTGCACCAAGATAAACTCTTCGCCTTCGTGCGAAGAGAGGACAAACTCGGCATCGGGTGGCGTGGGCTGCAGGCGGATGGCAAACGGCTGCAGACAGACGGCTCCACCCTGAGGTGCCAAGGAGTGGTACACCATGTGGCGGCGGCTACGCAGGTCGTTGTTGGAGAAGCTGACACCGGCTCCTTCCTCGGCCTGTCCTGCACGGCAGACCACCGGCTGAAGCGGGGTGACGGCGGCGGACGATGCGGCATCGGCGGGAGCGGAGAGGTGGGGGTCGTCGAGCAGCGTGCCCAGACGCACCTCCAGCACACGCGCCAACTTGATGAGGGGAGCCAGTGAAGGCAGATCTTCACCACTCTCTATACGCTGAATCTGCAGGGGCGAAAGGCCCGAGCGCTGTGCCAACTGATCGACACTGAGCGAACGGTCGGCTCGTAGTGACCGGATGCGGTTGCCTACGAAATTGGGGTCAGAGGTTGACATATATTTCACGATTTTAGGGTTGGTATTATAATGGTTTTATAACTGTAGGGGCGCAACATTTTGCGCCCTGATCCCGCTGCGTGCGGCTTTGGGCGGACACACAGATCCGCCCCTACAAGGCTTGCAGGAGCTGGCGTACACGGGTGGATATCGTGCGTCCGTCGGCGCGACCGGCCAGGGCGGCAGTGGCTGCGGACATGACACGTCCCATATCCGACGGTCCGGCAGCACCCACCTCGCTGATGATACGCCGCAACTGCTCGTCCAGCTCCTCCGGTGTGAGCGGACGGGGCAGGTAGGCCTCCATCACCCGTACCTGAGCCAGCTCGGCCTCGGCCAGGTCGGCACGGCCCTGCTGCTGGTAGATGTCGGCCGCATCGCGACCCTGCTTCACCAGTTTCTGGATGAGCTTCAAGGCGTCGGCATCCGACAGGGTGTCGTTGGCTCCCGGTGCGGTCTTGGCTTCCAAAAAGAGTTTCTTTACATTGCGCAGCGTATCAAGTGCCACGCGGTCCTTCGCTTTCATAGCGGATTTGATGTCTTCGCTGATTCTGTCAAATAGTTCCATAGCGTTGTTGTTTTTTAAAAGTTGATGACTGCATTCGTATCGTCGGTCCCGGCCCCATCGGCTGCGGCATCGGCGGGTGCGGCGAGGCGGGCAGAGAGCTGACGGATGGCCTGCAAGGCTGCCTTGTCGCGCAGATAGACGGGCGACTGGCTGACCATATCGGGAACCTCTGCCGTCAGCAGGTCTTCGGGCGTGAAGAGGTAGATGTGCCGGCGGCGCGGACGCTGGTAGCGGCGTCCCGTCTCCTTGCCATAGTATATTTCGCGGCGCTTGCGACGTGCCTCCTCTTCCTCGGCCATGCGCTCCAGTTCCTCCTCCGAGCGTGCGGCAAGGCGGCGGTCCATCTCCTGCAGGTGGATGTCGCGGATGCCGAAGCCGGTGGCCAGCAGGGTAATCTTGACCCGGTCGCCCAGCGACTCGTCGCGTTCCACGCCGTGCTTGGTCTCGATGTCGCGGCTGAAGCGGCTCATGAACTCCTTCACCTCCTCCATCTCGTTCATCATAAGCTGGCTCTGCGAGCTATACGAGATGCAGATGGCCACCTTGCGAGCGTTGAAGATGTCGTTGTTGTTGAGCAGAGGCGAGGTCTGGGCATCCTGTATGGCTTTGCTGACGCGGTTTTCGCCCGTGCCGTAGCCGGTACCCATGATGGCCACGCCGCCGTCCTTCAGCACGGTGCGCACGTCGTTGAAGTCCAGGTTTATCTTGCCGTGCATGGTGATGATGTCCGCTATGCTCTTGGCTGCCACCAGCACGATGTCGTCGGCACGGTCGTAGGCATCCTCAAAGCCCATCTCGCCGTATATCTCGCTCAGCTTGTCGTTCTTCACCACGATAAGGGCATCCACGTGGCGGCTTATCTCCTCCACGCCGTCCAGTGCCTGGTCTATCTTCTTGTCGCCCTCCCACTGGTAAGGGATGGTGACGATACCCACGGTGAGGATGTCCATCTCCTTAGCCACACGGGCTATGACAGGAGCCGCACCAGTGCCCGTACCTCCTCCCATGCCGGCGGTGATGAAGACCATCAGTGTGCCGTCGGCCAGCCGGGCGCGTATCTCGTCCAGGCTGTTCTCGGCTGCTTCGCGTCCCTTCTCGGGCTTGTTGCCGGCCCCCAGTCCGGGACCCAGCTGCAGTTTGTCGGGCACAGGCGAGTCGCCCAGTGCCTTGGAGTCGGTATTGCACACCATGAAGGCTACGCCGTCGATGCCCTCGTTGTACATGTGGTTCACGGCATTGCAGCCGCCGCCACCTACGCCCACCACCTTGATGATCTTCGGCGAATCGGTAGGCAGGTCGTATTCTACTCGTATGCTGTCCATATTCATATATACAGATGTTTTTTTTATTTGATGTTCAGGTATGATGATGTACCGTTCACTCACTGTCAGTTCAGCTTGTCGTCGTCAAACAGCTCGCCCGATAGCTTGCCGATGGTACGTTCCAGCCAGTTGGGACCCCGCTGCTTGCGCTCGCGTTGCTTCCGCTGTTCGCGTTCGCGACGTTCACGCTCGCGGCGTTCACGTTCCTCGCGTTCGCGCTGCATGCGTGCACTGCGTGCTGCCTCCTCCTGCCGCTTCAGCTCCTCGTCGTTGCCGAAGATGTCAGCCGTATGGCCGTCCTCCTGTGCGGCAGCTGCCTGATTCGCCGTGGCAGCGGGTGCCGGCTGCTCCTGCAGGCAGCAGTTCTCGTCGCCCTTGGCCAGCAGTGCCAGCAGGGTGCAGTGGGTGGCATCGTGTGGCAGCAGGTCGGTGCATCCGTGCACGGTGGTCAGTATGGAGCGCACGCTCTTCACCTTCTCCAGCTTGCTGATGCGCCGCCAGGCCTCTTCCGTATTCCGCAGGTTGCAGGCACCACCTGTCAGCACCACGCCGGCCAGCAGCTTGTCTGCATAGCCCGACAGCTGCAGCTGGTTCCATACGTTGGCCAGTATCTCTTCGGCACGGGCACTCACTATGTCGTTCAGCTTCTCCACGTCCACGGGACATCCGTCGGCAGCGGCTGTGGCGATGCCTTCTTCCTCCTCCGTCACCCCGTCGGGGCAGAGGGCGTTGCCATAGCGCAGCTTCAGTGCCTCGGCCTCTTCCTCCTCCATCTGCAGCGTAGTGATGTCGCGGGTGATGGTGCGCCCTCCCAGCGGCAGCACGCAGAGGTAGCGCAGCAGGCCCTGCTTGTACACGCTGACGGTGGTGGTGTCGGCACCCATATCCACCAGTGCACAGCCTGCCCGCCTCTCACCCTCCGTCAGCACGGCCTGGGCCAGTGCCAGCGGCGATACGAAGAGGTCGGCCAGCTGGATGCGTGCCTGCTGGAAGCTGCGCTCCAGGTTCTTCCTGAGCGAGGTACGGGTTACGATGTTGAGGAACCGTGCGCTGATGTGTCGTCCCGGCACACCTACGGGATCGGCCTGCAGCGTGCCGTCAATGAGGTACTCCTGCGGAGCCACGTCCACCACGCAAGGCTCGACGGGCTGCATGGCCAGGTTCTCGTCGCCCATGGCATCCACCAGCTCCTGCGTGACGGGTGCCTCTTCGTCGGCTGTACGTTCCACGCAGTTGGTCACGGTGTGCAGCCACTGCCCGCCGATGCCGGCATATACCTTGGCAATGGAGTTGCCCAGCTGTCCCTCCAGCCTTGCCACAATGCTTCCCAAGGCTTGTGCGGCCTTGTCGATGTTGTAAACGCCCCCCTGTCGGACGAATGCCGTCGAGGGTTCCTGTGCATAGGCCAGTATCTGCAGGCTTCCGTCACTGTTCTTCTTGCCGGCCACTCCGGCCAGTTTGCACGAGCCCAGCTCGATAGCGGCTATGAAATCTGTTGTTGCCATATCGTTTCGTTCGTTTTTTGGTTTTTTAGTTTTTCAGTTCACGTCGGGTGCATATCACCTGGTTGCCAAACTCCACGCTGATGCGCCGGTACTTGTTCCACCCCACCTTGTTGAGCCCTTGCTCGTAGAATCGCTTCAGGCGATCCAGCTTCTGTTCCACCTGCTCCAGCCGTCCCAGGTAGACGATGTGGTCGCCCACCCGAGGCACCAGCTCCACGGTGCGGTCGGCCAGCACGTGCAGCTGCTCGGTCTGCGCCTGCCAGAAGGCATCCTTCTGCAGGTAACAGGCAAAGGGGTAGAGCACGCCCGTGGCATACGTGCGGTCTATGTGACCCGTAGCCACCACCAGCCGGGCTGCGTTCTTGGCATCGACAGGCATCACCCGTCCCTTGTGGTCCACGTAGTAGTCCTCGCCACCGTCGCTCATGACGCGCAGTAGGGGGATGCGCTGGCTCACCTCCACGCAGACGTGTGCGTCGGGGGTCTTGTAGCACTCCACGTTGTCAATCAGCGGATGGGGTGCCAGCACCTCCTCCAGCGTGCGGGTGCGTATACGATCCATCTCCTTCCCTTCGGGGCTGATGCCCTGCTGCTTCAGCATCCGTTTCACCTCGGCCTCAGTGATGAATCCGGCATAGGTGCTGTCGCGTATCACCAGCTGTATCCCCTGGCAGACTGTTCCCACAGGCCTCCGGTTAAGGAAGGTGACAGCCGCTATCAAGTAGGCCACCACCAGCATCAGCGTCAGCAGCAGTACTATTCGTCTCCACATAGGCAAGCCTTTATCAGTTGGGGCACACGTGCATCCAGGTCACCGGCTCCCAGCACCACCAACAGTTCCACCTGCCGCTGTGCCAGCAGTCCGGACAGCTCCTCTTTCAGACAGATGTCCTTACGGATGCCGGGACGCAGTGCATCGTATATCAGGCGGCTGCTGACGCCGGGGATGGGTTCTTCGCGTGCGGGATAGATTTCCGTCAGTATCACCTCGTCGGCCAGCGAGAGGCTCTTGGCAAAGTCGGTGTAGAAGTCGCGCGTGCGGCTGTAAAGATGCGGCTGGAAGAGGGCCGTGAGCCTGCGTTCGGGATAGAGGCGTCGCAGCGAGCGCAGGCTGCGGTCTATCTCAGCCGGATGGTGTGCGTAGTCGCTCACCACCGTCAGGCGGTCGCTCTTCAGGCGGAAGTCGAAACGCCTCTCCACTCCGCTGAAGGTCTCCATGGCCGCCTTCAGCTCCTGGTCCGTCACTCCGCACAGGTGGGCCAGCGCCATGGCGGCTATCCCGTTCTCAATGTTGATGTCCACGGGTACGCCCAGCTTCACATCGGCGATGCGTATATCGGGCGCCACCCAGTCCATCACAATCTCACCGCCGCCTATACGTATGTTTTTGGCATGGAAGTCGCCCTCTTCGCGGTCGTAGGTATAGAAGCGGACACCGGGCTGCAGGCAGGGCTGTAGTTCCAATCCCCGATGGACAATCAAGGCGCCACCCGGCTGTATCAGACCGGTATAGTGGCGGAAGCTCTCCAGATAGGCCTCCTTGGTGCCGTAGATATCCAGATGGTCGGGGTCGGTAGCGGTGACCACACTGAGCCAGGGCGAGAGCCAGTGGAACGAGCGGTCATACTCATCGGCCTCTATCACCGTATAGGGGCTCTGCTCGTCGGTCAGCAGGTTGGTGCCGTAGTTGTTTGATATGCCTCCCAAAAAGGCCGTACACCCCACGTGCGACTGCCGCAGCAGGTGGGCCGTCAGCGTGCTGGTAGTGGTCTTTCCGTGCGTACCGGCCACACATACACCCCGGCTGCTTCGCGTAATCAGTCCCAGCACCTGCGCCCGCTTCAGCACGCAGAAGCCGTGTGCGCGGAAGTATTGCAGCTCGGCGTGCTGCGTCGGTATGGCCGGTGTGTAGACCACCAGTGTAGTCTGCGCATCGCGGCAGCAGTCAGGAATCAGTGCCACATCCTCCTCGTAGTGTATCTGTGCCCCCTCGGCCTGCAGCTGCGCCGTCAGCGGGGTGGGCGTGCGGTCATAGCCGGCCACCTGCCTGCCACACTGCAGGAAGTAGCGTATCAGGGCACTCATGCCTATGCCGCCGGCTCCCACAAAATAGACCGCCTTTGTCTCTTCTATCGTTATCATGCGTCCGTTCCTCCTCTCAGTTTTTCCTTTTATCGTTTTACATCTGTTCCTTCATCTGCCAGCCGGAGCACCTCTATGGCTATCTCGCGGGCTGCATCCGGCCGGGCCAGCTGCCCGATGTTGCGGGCCAGCTGCTGCAAGGCATCGTCGTCGGCCACCGTCTGCCACACCAGCGGCAGCAGCTTCTCGCCGGCCTCGCTGTCGGCCAGATAACGGGCCGCCTGTTTCTGCACCAGTGCCATGGCGTTTTTGGTCTGATGGTCTTCGGCCACATTGGGCGATGGTACCAGCAGAGCCGGCTTGCCCAGCAGACAGAGTTCGGCTATCGATCCCGCTCCGGCACGCGACACCACCAGCTGTGCCATGGCATAGGCTGCCGGCATCCGGCTGATAAAGTCCGTCACATAGAGGTTGGGCATGCTCTGTACCCGTCCGTTGCGCACCGCCTCACCCGTATAGGCCGACAGCTGCTGCCTTACCTGGTCGATGTACACCTTACCCGTCTGCCAGATGAACTGTACCTCGGGATGCTGCTGTATCAGCGGCAATCCGTCGCACATCGTGCGGTTCAGCGTACGCGCTCCCAGACTGCCTCCCAGCACCAGCACCGTCTTCTTGCGGGCATCCAGCCCGAAGCAGCGGGCCGCCTCCTCCCTGTCCACAGGTGCCTCCGTGAGGTTCTGTCGCACGGGGTTGCCGGTCAGCTGTATGCGGTCGGCCGGGAAGAAGCGCTCCATGCCTTCATAGGCCACACATATCCGCCGTGCCTTGCGTGCCAGCAGACGGTTGGTCACTCCGGCATACGAGTTCTGCTCCTGTATCAGCGTAGGTATGCCCATCTGGGCCGCCATCTTCAGTGTAGGTCCGCTGGCATATCCCCCTACCCCCACAGCCACCTGCGGCCGGAATTCCTTTATCAGCTTACGGGCCATCCATTGGCTGCGCAGCAGCTTCCAGGCCACAGCCACGTTTTTCCACAGATGCTTTCTGTCCAGTCCGGCTACGGGTAGTCCCACGATGGGGTATCCTGCATCGGGCACCCGCTGCATCTCCATGCGCCCTTCGGCCCCCACAAACAGGATGTCGGCCTGCGGACGCAGCTGGCGGATGGCTCCGGCAATGGAGAGGGCGGGGAATATGTGTCCCCCCGTTCCTCCACCGCTGATGATGATACGTGTCTTCGTATCCTTTTCCATACTCTTTCCTTTCTATATTTATATTGGTGTCCGCAAAGGGCAGACTCATAAGTCTGCCCCTACGGACAGGATTATCGTCTATTCAAACTTCTCGTCGTTGTTCAGTGCCGCCGATGTCGGTTCGGCAGCAGGTGGTATCTCTGCTCCACCGGTGTCAGCAGTCGGTGCAGGCGGTTCGGTGGCCGTTGTGGCCAGCAGCAGCGGGATGCGGGCATCGTGCTGCCTGGTACGCTCTACCTGGTCGGCGTACCTGCTGACGCTCAGCATCATGCCGATGTAGACGCAGTTGATGATGGTGGACGTACCTCCGCGACTGACCAGCGGCAGGGGTTGTCCGGTCACCGGAGCCAGTCCCACGGCCACCATCATGTTGAACAGTGCCTGCGACACCAGCAACAGTGCGATGCCCAGCACCAGAAATGCCGGGAAGGTGCGGTCGCACTTGCGTGCCACCTTGCCGGCCCGCATCAGCAACCAGATGTAGAGGAATACCACAAAGGCACCTCCCACCAGCCCCAGTTCCTCTATCACGATGGCGAAGATGAAGTCCGAATAGGCCTGACTCAGGAAGTCGCGCTGCACGGAGTTGCCTGGTCCGCGTCCCACCAGGTGGCTGGTGGCTACGGCGATGCGTGCATGTCCCACCTGTCCGTCTTTATCGATGTCGAACTTGGCGGCAGGCACCTCCTCGTTCTTCACGAACTTCTCTATGCGGGTGCGCCACGTGTCAAAGCGGTGCAGGAAGTCTACATCCATCCCTTTGGTGACCTCCAAAAAGATAATCCCTGCCACCGCCACCGCCAGCAGCCCGCCTGTCAGCATCAGCAGTTTCTTCATGGCCACCCTGCCCACAAACATCATCAGCACCACTACCCCGAACAGCAGGGCCGCCGTCGAGAAGTTCTCCGGAAATATCATCAGACAGATGATACCTGTCACCGTCATAATCATACGGAATGCATCCGGGTGAGCCCCCTCTTCGCTTTGTCCCCTGGCCAGTATGCGCGATGTCATAATGAGCACCGCCATTTTGGCGAATTCCGACGGCTGGAACTGCACACCTAGCAGCTTGATCCACCGGCCGGCATCGTTGGTCTTCTCTATCACCAGCAGTCCGCCTATGTTCAGGCTGTCAAAGCAGAGCAGCATCAGCAGGAATATCCCCGACAAGGGCAGCAGGATGAGGGGAAATACCTGAAACCACTTGTACGGTATGTTGTGCATCAGCAGTACGGCCAGTGCACCTACCATCAGGAAGATGCAGTGGCGGGTGATGGGTTCCCAGTGGTCGCCGGTCTTATAGACCAGCGTGCTCGATGCACTGAACACCTCCACCATGGAGATGAGGCAAAGCAGCAGGAAGATAATCCATATTACCTTGTCACCTTTAAATATGTTTTTCAGCAGATCCACCGTTTATTCAATTTAAAATGTAAAACTCTATTCAATTTAAAATGTAAAATTATCGTTCGGTTTACAGCCGCGGCGGGCGGATTTGGGCGGAAGATGTTCCGCCCCTACACGTATCGTCGTTTTTCATTTTAAATTTTTCATTTTAAATTCTAAATTATCATCATTTTACAGCGCACGCACGTAGCGTTTAAACTGGTCGCCCCTGTCCTCGTAGCTCTTGAAGAGGTCAAACGAGGCACAGCAGGGACTCAGCAGCACCGTGTCACCCGGCTTTGCCAAGCGGTAGGCAGCCCGTACAGCCTCCTCCATGCCTGTCTGTACATCGGCCACAGGCAGTCCCATGGGGTCGAAGAACTGGTGCAGTTTCTCGTTGTGCAGCCCCAGGTAGACCAGTGCCACACACTTCTCGCGCACCAGCTGTTCTATCTCGCGGTAGTCGTTTCCCTTATCCTTGCCTCCCAGTATGAGCACCGTCGGTGTGGTCATGCTCTGCAGTGCGTACCAGCAGGAGTTGACGTTGGTGGCCTTCGAGTCGTTGACGAAACTCACTCCCCTGACCTTGCACACCGGCTCCAGACGGTGCTCCACGCCCTTGAAGTCGGCCAGTGCCTTGCGGATATACTCCTTGCGGATGCCTGCCACATTGGCCGATATGCCAGCCGCCAGCGAGTTGTACAGGTTGTGCGTACCCCGCAAGGCCAGTTCCTCCTGCTCCATGTTGAAGGCGATGGGCTGTGTGATCTCCACCTCCCCGTCTTCCACATAGGCGATGGCTCCCTCCTCCTTCACCGCGGCAAAGGGGTAGAGCCGTGCCTTCAGTCCGTGGCGTTGCAGTTCGCGTCGGATGATGGGGTCGTCGTTCCAGTACACGAAGGCATCCTCCTCCGTCTGGTTCTGCGTGATGCGGAACTTCGCGTTCACATAGTTCTGCATACAGTGCCCGTAGCGGTCCAGGTGGTCGGGTGTGATGTTCATCAGCACGGCTATGTTGGCCCTGAAGCTGTACATGTTGTCCAGCTGGAAGCTGCTCAGTTCTATCACATAGTAGTCATGCTTCTCTGTAGCCACCTGCAGTGCCAGGCTTCGCCCGATGTTGCCGGCCAGTCCCACGTTGAGTCCTGCGCTGCGGAAGATGTGGTAGATGAGCGATGTGGTGGTAGTCTTTCCGTTCGATCCCGTGATGCATACCATCTTGGCATCGGTATATCGTCCTGCCAGCTCTATCTCCGATATCACCGGCGTGCCCTGCTCTCTCAGTTTCTTCACCAGCGGCGCATCCGTGGGTATGCCGGGGCTTTTCACCACCTCGTCGGCCTGCAGCACGCGCTGCTCGGTGTGTCCGCCTTCTTCGTAGGGAATGTCATAGCGCTGCAGCAGCTGTCTGTACTTCTCCTTGATGCTGCCGGCATCGCTCACGAAGGTGTCCATCCCCTTCACCCGTGCCAGCACTGCAGCCCCTGCACCGCTTTCGCCGGCACCCAGTATTACTATTTTCTTCCTTTTCTCAGCCATGTTATTTAAATCAAAACTTTATTCAATTTAAAACTTTGTTCAATTTAAAATTTAAAATGTAAAATTATCGTTCGATGCACAGCCGCGGCGGGCGGATTTGGGCGGAACATCTTCCGCCCCTACACGTATCGGACACTTGCTTTGCTCATTTTAAATTTTAAATTATTCATTTTACATTATTCTATCATTTACCTTATCTTCAGCGTGATGATGGTGATGGCAGCCAGCACGATGGTCACAATCCAGAATCGCACCGTGATTTTCGCTTCATGCTGCAGCCTGTCGGGTCGGCTCCATACCACCCGGCATCCCTGCTCCACCATATCCATGCCCGTGCGGAAATGGTCGTGTATGGGTGTCCGCTTGAAGAGGCGCTGCTTGCGTCCCTTCCGCTTGCCGGCCTTGTAGTAGCAGCGCTGCAGTATGACGGAGAGGTTCTCCATCAGGAAGACGCCGCACAGTATGGGTATCAGCAGTTCCTTGTGTATGATGATGGCATATACGGCTATGATGCCCCCTATGGTGAGGCTGCCCGTATCGCCCATGAACACTTGCGCCGGATAGGCGTTGTACCACAGGAATCCGATGAGTGCCCCTATAAAGGCACAGATGAATATCACCAGTTCCTCCGATCCCGGTATATACATGATGTTGAGATAGCCCGCATATGCCACGTGGCCCGACACGTATGCCAGTATGCCCAGTGTTAGTCCGATGATGGCCGAGTTGCCCGCCGCCATGCCGTCCATGCCGTCGTTCAGGTTGGCCCCGTTGGATACGGCCGTCACCACCAGTATGGTCACCAGCACGAAGAGTACCCATCCGGCTGCCTGAGCATGACGGCCGCAGAAGGCCGTCAGGTCGGCATAGTCCAGGTTGTTGCTTTTCACAAAGGGGATGGTAGTCTGCGTGGCCTTTATCTCTTTGGCGGCATGCACCACCTGCACCTGTCCGTCGGGGCCGTGTGCCTCTATGTTCTCGCGTATCACCACCTGCGGGCTCAGGTAGAGGGTCAGTCCCACTATCAGTCCCAGTCCCACCTGTCCTATTATCTTGAACTTGCCGTGCAGCCCCTCTTTGTCGCGCTTGAATATCTTGATGTAGTCGTCGGCAAAGCCCAGCGCACCCAGCCACAGGGTGGTCACTATCATCAGCAGCATGTACACGTTGCCCAGTCGTCCCAGCAGCAGGCAGGGCAGCAGCGTGGCAAAGATGATGATCACTCCCCCCATCGAGGGTACGCCCACCTTCTTCACTCCGAAGGGGTCGGTGGCAGCGTCGCGTTGCGTTTCGGTAATCTGCCTGCGTCGCAGCATGTTGATGAAGCGGTCGCCCCAGATGGTAGACACCAGCAGCGACAGGATGATGGCCATCAGTGCCCTGAAGGAGGTGTAGCCCATCATTCCCGCACCGGGGATATCATACCGTTGCAACCATTGAAACAAATAATACAGCATTTCCAGTTATCGTTTTTTTACAGTTCGTCAGCCTCTCTTTCCGTCGGTGGGGGCTTCAAATCCATCGTCTCACCTCTTCGCGGTCGTCCAGGTGATGCTTCACCCCCCTGACCTCCTGATAGTCCTCGTGCCCTTTGCCGGCCACCAGTATCACGTCTCCCCGTCCGGCCATCAGGCAGGCCGTGCGTATGGCTTCGCGTCGGTCGGCCATGCAGATGGTACGTCGGCGCTGCTCCTCGTCCAGTCCGGCCAGCATGTCGTCCATGATGTCCTGCGGCTCCTCGTAGCGCGGATTGTCACTGGTGATGATCAGCCGGTCGCTCTGCCTTACCGCCTCGCGGGCCATCAGCGGACGTTTGCCCTTGTCGCGGTTGCCTCCGGCACCCACTACCGTCAGCACCCGTCCGCGCCCTTGCAGCACGTCGTGTATGGCCGTCAGCACGTTCACCAGTGCGTCGGGCGTATGTGCATAGTCTACGATGGCCGTCCATCCCCCTTGGGGCGAGCTGATGGCCTCAAAGCGGCCTGCCACGGGATGCAGCGCGCTCAGCGCCTGCAGCACCACCTCCTCCTTCTGTCCCAGCAGTACGGCGGCTCCGGTCACGGCCAGCAGGTTGCTGGCGTTGAAGCGTCCGCAGAAGTGCACGGCCATCTCGCGTCCGTCCACCTCCAGCAGCATTCCGTCGAAGTGGCTCTCCAGGATGCGTGCCCTGAAGTCCGCCAGCCCGCGCACCGAGTAGGTTGCCACCCGTCGGGCCTGCGTGTTCTGTGTCATCACCAGTCCGTTCTTGTCATCGGCATTGGTCAGGCAGAAGGCCTCGCGCGGCATGTCGTCAAACAGCCGTTTCTTCGCCTTCAAGTAGTTCTCCACCGTCCCATGATAGTCCAGATGGTCACGTGTCAGGTTGGTGAAGATGGCTCCTGCAAAGCGCAGACCGCTGATGCGCCGTTGGTCTATGGCATGGCTGCTCACCTCCATGAAGGCATATTGACATCCGCAGTCGGCCATCTCGCCCAGCAGTCGGTTCAGTGTGATGGGGTCGGGCGTAGTCTGTTGTGCCGGCACAGCGCGGTCGTCCACATAGTTGCATACCGTAGAGAGCAGTCCCGCCTTGTATCCCAATCGGCGAAACAGGCGGTAGAGCAGTGTGGCGATGGTTGTCTTTCCGTTGGTACCCGTCACGCCCACCAGCTGCATCCGTTCCGTGGGGTTACCGTAGAAGGTGGTGGCCATCCGTCCGGCTGCCTCCTCGCTGTCCTTCACCGTCACATAGGTCACCTGTGCGCTCTGCTGCCCGGGCAGCTGCTCGCACACCACCATCCGTGCGCCGGCCTCCTCGGCCGCAGCGATGTAGGCATGACCGTCGGTCTGCGTGCCTCGCATGGCCACAAACAGGCCTCCCGGCACTACCTTTCGCGAGTCAATCGCTATCCCCGCTATCTCTCCGTCCAACGATCCCTTCACCTCTATCGCATCGACGGCCTTCATTATCTCCTTTATCTTCATATCTATCTGTTATTAAATTTCAAAAATCAATCAATTCAGTTTCAGCACCACCGTCTGCCCCTTCCTGACGGGCTGTCCCTGTGCGATGCTCTGGCTCCGCACACGGCCTACACCTTGCAGACGCACACGCAGTCCCTTACGTTCCAACAGGTAGACGGCATCTTTCGCCCCCATACCTACTACGCCAGGCACCCCGTCTCCTTCACTCCGTTCACTGTCTGGCAGTGTCACGTCAGCCACCTTCAGTTCCTTCAGCACCCGCCGGGCATCGGCCACATTGCCTGCCTTCACATCGGGCATCAGGCTGGCGGTGGTGTCGATGGCCTGCCTCAGGTCCAGCCTCAGGTCCTTGGCATATACCCGTTCGGCAATCTTTCCGAACACGCTGCCCGCCATCAGACCACCCGAGGCCGGCAGTCCCGGCTTCTGTATCGACACGATGCAGCTGTATCGCGGTGCTTCGCTGGGGAAGTAACCGCAGAAGCTCACCAGATAGTTCACCCGTCCCGACTTGTAGCCTGCCGCTCCCTGCGAGATTTGTGCCGTACCCGTCTTGCCCGATACGGAGAACTGCTTGCTGCCTGCCGGCTTGGCCAGTCCCTCGGCCACCACCCGTCGCAATATCTCGCGGATTTGTTCCAACGTACGGTCCGAGCAGATTTTCGGGTTGATTACCTCCGTAGGATACTCCTTCACCACCTCCCCGTCCTTCAGCGCAGCCTTCACCAGCTTGGGGCGCACCATCACTCCGTTGTTGGCAATGGCGTTGTAGAAGGTCAGTATATTCATCGGCGGCACCTGCGTTTCGTAACCTATGCTCATCCAAGGCAATGTAGTCTTGGCGAAGTAGCGTTCCTTGGGTCCCTTGATGTTGGGCCGTCCCTCACCCCCTATCTGCAGATGCAGGGGCTGGTCCAAGCTCATCCGTTTCAGTCCGTCCACAAATCGCTGCGGATCGTCCTTGTAGTACTTGTCTATCAGATACGACACACCCACGTTGCTGCTCACCTCCAGTATGCGGGTCACGTTGATGCGTCCGTAGCCGCCCCGATGCCAGTTGTGGTCGCGCATCTTGCTGCCATACATGTTCATGATGCCGCAGCCCGTGTCCACCTCCGTGTCCGGCGTTATCTTTCCGTCCTCCAGCGCCACCATGATACTGGCCGTCTTGAACGTTGATCCAGGTTCGCGCATGTCGCTGATGGCGTTGCTGTTCATCTCATAATAGTTACCGTCCGTGCCGCGCGTCATGTTTACCATCGCTTTCACCTCGCCTGTGGCCACCTCCATCAGCACGGCCACACCCACCGATGCGTTGATTTCCTTCAGCTTGTCCGTCAATGCCTTTTCACAGATATCCTGCATCCCCACATCCAGTGTGGTCAGTATGTCGCATCCGTCCACCGGCGGCACATCGGTCATGTTCAGCCACTTATCCATCACCTTCTGTCGATGGGTGATGCCGTCGCGTCCACGCAGCAGCGAGTCAAAGGCCAGTTCGATGCCGTTGCGTGCTCCCAGTGCGGTATCGGCATAGAGTCGTCCCAGCGTCTGTGCCGCCAGCGAGCCGAAAGGCCTCTTCCGCTGGTTGTATATCTGTTCGTGAAAACCTCCCTTGTATTTGCTCATCCTGAACACGGGCAGCCGCTTGGCCTCCTTGTACTGGATGTACGATACCCTTCGCGTGCGGTCGGGCAGTATGTTATAGTTACGGCTCCGTTTCTCCCGTCCCTTCCGCAGATGCTGCTTGAAGGCCGCCTCGCTGATGTCGGGGAATATGGTGTGTAAACCCTTGCAGATGGTGTCCAGATTTGCCTTCCACACCGAGTCCCTCCGATGCTGGTCTTTGGCCTGCTTCTGGGGGTCACGCTCCCCGCTCATGAAGTCCATAAATATCTTGTATTCGGGCAGTGAGCCCGCCATCAGCTTGCCGTCGGCGGACAGTATATTGCCTCTGTTGGGCTTCACCGTCACGTTCTCCTTCACAAAACGGTCGGCTACGTCGTGCCAGTATGTCCGCTCGGCAAACATGATGATAGCCGCCTTCACCACCACTGCCAGACCGGTCAGGCCCATCAACAGTACGATGAAGGAGTATCGGGTCATTATCTTTTCTTTGTTCACAGCCATTGTCTTTTCAAGTTACAAGTTACGAGCTACGAGTTACAAGCTACGAGCTACAAGTCACTCTATCAGATAGGGTGGATGCGTGGCCGTCTGCAGGTCGCTCTCACGATGGGTGATATACTCCTCTATCCGGCTCTGCCGGCTCCGTTCCATCAGTTCCGACCCTCGTGTCAGGGCATCATACCGGATATCCATCAGCTCCTTCTTCAGCCGGTCTATCTCTATCAGCTGCTGCTGGCATGCATACCGGTTGTGTATGTAGAACAGCACCAGCACCACCACCAGCACAATCAGTCTGGTCTGACGCCGGATGAAGTCCGTGGCCAGGATGTCACCTCCCACAATCTCCTTCCACACGGCACGCCGTGCGGCTCTGCGTTCTTTGTTATCGCTCATCGTCTCCTCCTTTCTCATCGGCAGGGGCATCTTCCGCCGCCGCCGTCCGTTTCTCCGCTATGCGGAGTTTGGCACTTCTCGCGCGCGGGTTCTTACTTATCTCCTCTTCACCGGGCACCGTCACCCGGCTTGTCACCATCCGCAGCGGACACTTTACCCGTCCATAAAAGTCTTTCTCCACACGTCCGTCCGGCCGCCCTGTCTTCATCACGTTCTTCACCATCCGGTCTTCCAGCGAGTGATACGTTATCACCACCAGCCGTCCTCCCGGTCTGAGTGCCTGCACGGCGGCCATCAGCATCTCCTGCAGTGCTTCCATCTCCCGGTTCACCTCTATCCGCAGTGCCTGAAAGGCTTTTGCCAGGTCCTTCTTCTCCCGGTCGTGACCCGTCAACGGTTTCAGCACCTCCATCAGCTGTCCTGTAGTCTCGATGGGCTGCTGGCGTCGCGCCCGCACGATTGCTGCCGCCAGCCGCCGGCTGTTTCGCAGCTCACCATACAGATAGAAAATCTCCGCCAGCCGCTCCTCGCTATATTCGTTCACCACCTGTGCGGCCGTCATCCCTGCCCGCTTGTTCATGCGCATATCCAGCCGTCCTTCCAGCCGGAAGGCAAAGCCCCGCTCGCCGTCGTCCAGATGGTGCGACGAAACGCCCAGGTCAGCCAGCAGTCCGTCTATCTGCTCCACGCCGTGATAGCGCAGGAAGTTGTGCAGGTAGCGGAAGTTGCTTCTCACAAAGATGCAGCGTCCGTCGTCGGGCCGGTTGCGTTCCGCATCCTCATCCTGGTCGAAGGCCAGCAGCCGCCCCTCTGCCCCCAAATGGGCCAATATCTCACGCGAATGTCCGCCTCCGCCCATGGTCACGTCTACATACGTGCCGTCAGGCTTTATGTGCAATCCCTCCACGCTCTCGGCCAGCATCACCGGCACATGATATATCCTGTCTGCTTCTCTATTCATCTCTTTCATCGTCCTTCGTATGGGTTCCACATCTCTTCCTTCCCTGCAGCCAGTGCCTGCTCCAGTTCCGCACTCAACTCTTCGGGCGATATCAGCGGCTGTTCCAGACGCTCTTTCGCCCATATCTCTATCGTGTCATCCATCCCCACAAAACGCACTTCGCTGACCAGAGAGGCATCCTGCATACATCGCCGGGGCAACAGGATGCGCCCGTTGCCATCGGGCACCACCACCTCTGCTTCGCACACGAACTGACGGAAGATGGCCTGCTGACGGGCATTCCATCGGCTCAGTCTGCTACGCAGCTGTTGTTGCGTGGTCAGCCACACACGTTCGGGATAAAGTACCAGGCATGTTTGGAATACGTCCTTGCGCAACACTAGACGCTCCTCACCCACCGCCTGCAACTGCTTGCGAAAGGTGGCAGGGATGAATACACGCCCTTTGGCGTCTATCTTGGCCTCGATATTTCCCAAAAACTGTATCATACAAACTACCTTAGTATATTAAGAGAGCGTAAAAGTACACATTTCCCCACAATTCCCCACAATTTTTTTGCAAAAACTTTCACAGAAGTTTTCAACACGCTGTTGAAAGCTTATCCGTTTGATAATGAACAACGTGACGAGAACGCCTTCTGGTGGGGAAATGGGGATGAAAGAGTCCCTCCTCCTCCGACCTGCAGAGAGAGCCCCGAAAGCGTACAAAGCTCACAAAAAATGTTAATGGGAAACCGAAAGGAGATAATTTGTCATCCATTAGAATCAGTTTTCTGACATTTTCTTGCGATTAATTAAAAAGATGCGTTAATTTTGCGCATTCATTTCATCATTAAAAGGAGAAAATGGCAGACGACGCATTGTTTCTGATTGATATTGATAGAATACTTCGGGAAAAAGCTCCGAAGCAATACAAGTATATCCCTCGGTTTGTCATCTCTTACTTGAAAAGAATCGTACATCAGGAAGAACTGAACGTCTTCCTGCGCGAATCGAAAGACAAGGTAGGGGTAGACTTTCTGAAAGCCTGTGTGGAGTTTCTGGATGCAAAACTGGTCATCAAAGGGGAGGAGAACCTGCCCAAGGAGGGACTTTATACCTTTGTATCGAATCACCCATTAGGCGGACAAGACGGAGTGGCCTTGGGATACATTTTAGGCAGCTTCTACCAAGGGAAGGTAAAATACCTGGTCAATGACCTGCTGATGAACCTACACGGACTGGCTCCCCTCTGCATCCCCATCAACAAGACCGGAAAACAATCGCGCGACTTTCCCCGCCTCGTAGAGGCCGGATTCAAATCAGACGACCAGCTCATCATGTTTCCGGCAGGGCTCTGCTCACGCCGGCAGAACGGTGTCATCCGCGACCTGGAATGGAAAAAGACCTTCATCGTGAAAAGCGTAGAGAGCCGGCGCGATGTCGTACCCATCCACTTCGAAGGACACAACTCCGACTTTTTCTACAACCTGGCCAATCTGTGCAAGACATTGGGAATCAAGTTCAACATTGCCATGCTTTACCTGGCCGACGAGATGCTGAAGAACCGGCACAAGACCTTTACCGTCACCATCGGAAAACCCATTCCATGGCAGACGTTCGACCGCTCAAAATCACCCCAACAATGGGCACAATACGTACAGGACATCGTGTACAAACTGTAATAAGAACAAGAAAAAAAAGAAACGAATGAAAACAACTGATATGGAAGAAATTATCGCACCGGTAAGCAAAGAACTGCTCAAGTCTGAACTGACCGAAGAGAAGCGTCTGCGCATGACTAACAGAAGCCATAACCAGATTTACATCATCACGGCACAAGATTCACCGAACACGATGAAAGAGATTGGCCGTCTGCGCGAAATCGCTTTCCGTGCAGCTGGAGGAGGAACCGGCAAATCCATGGACATAGACGAATATGACGTGATGGACAACCCCTACAAGCAACTGATTGTATGGAATCCGGAAGCGGAAGAGATACTGGGAGGTTACCGCTATATATTGGGTACAGATGTACGTTTCGACGAACACGGCGCTCCCATTCTGGCCACCGCCCACATGTTCAACTTCTCCGAACGCTTCCTGAAAGAGTTCCTGCCTACCACCATTGAGTTGGGACGTTCGTTCGTCACACTCGAATACCAGTCGACCCGCACCGACAGCAAAGGACTTTTTGCACTGGACAACCTGTGGGACGGCTTGGGAGCACTGACCGTCGTGATGCCCAATGTCAAGTACTTCTTCGGCAAGGTCACCATGTATCCCAGCTACCACCGGCAGGGACGCGACATGATTCTTTACTTCCTGCACAAGCACTTCGGCGACAAAGACGGCCTGATTACCCCCATGAAGCCTTTGCTGCTGGAATCGGACGAGAAGGAGCTGGCAGCCCTCTTCTGCAAAGAGACCTTCAAGGAGGACTACAAGATTCTCAACGGCCAGATCCGTAAGCTGGGCTACAACATCCCGCCGCTGGTCAACGCCTATATGAGCCTGAGTCCGACGATGCGCATGTTCGGCACCGCCATCAACTACGGATTCGGTGACGTAGAGGAGACGGGCATCCTGATTGCCGTTGACGAGATTCTGGCAGAGAAGCGTATGCGCCACATCCAATCGTTTATCGAGAATGAGCCCGAAGCCTGCAAGTTTACCTCGGGAGTCAACAAGATTTTCTTCCCGATAGAAAAATAGAAGCGACGTTTTTGCTGAGGTCTATTTCCGTCCGAAGTCGGCGGGAATCTCACCCCACCGCTCCGTCTCCCACTTCAAGATGGGGGTCGTGTAACGGTTGCTTTGCAGCCACCGTTCGGCACGTTCTATCAGCTGGAAGAGCGGCTCGCTACGAGCATCGCGCGGCAGTTTGGTCTTGCACTTCTTCTGCTTCACCCAGCTGATGGCATTGCGGCTGTCGCTGTAGAGCGGCATATCGAACCCCTTCTGCTTCAGCAAGGCAAGACCGTGGACAAGGGCCAGGAACTCACCTATATTGTTGGTGCCGTACATCGGGCCGAAATGAAACACCTGCTGTCTGCTGCCTACATGCACACCTCTGTACTCCATCTGACCCGGATTGCCGCTGCACGCCGCGTCAACGGCCAGACTGTTGGCAATGACTTCCGCAGGCAACGGCGCATCGGCACTTCGCTGACGGCCGGAGGATGCATCCACCTGCCTGGCCTTCAGATAGGCATCGGGCGAGGATGCCAATGCCCGCTCGGCCTCGTCACGTGTTTCAAACGACTTGAATTTCGCCCCTTCGTAACCCTTGACCTGCAACTGGCAATCCGTCCACGACGTGTAAATGCCGGGATTCACACCCGCCCAAACCACATAAAATTTCTCTTTCTTCATAACAGGGGACAAACTTACAGATAAAAATCGATTCAGGAATCAGAATTTATCCGTAAGTTTGCAATTAGGAACGAACTTACAAAAATATACCTTACAATGACACGGATTTTCCTGACCGGCTACATGGGTGCCGGCAAAACAACCTTGGGAAAAGCATTCGCCCGCGAACTGCACCTGACCTTTATCGACCTGGACTGGTACATCGAAGAACGTTTTCACCAGACCATCTCCCAACTGTTTGCCGAACGAGGCGAAGAGGGGTTCCGCCAACTGGAGCGGAACATGCTGCACGAAGCCGGCGAATTTGAAGATGTGGTCATCTCAACGGGCGGAGGCACCCCCTGCTTCTTCGACAACATGGAGTATATGAACAACCAGGGAAGCACCGTCTTTCTGGAGGTGGCGCCCGACGTCCTCTTCCGCCGCCTGCGCGTAGCCACACAGCAACGCCCTATCCTGCGGGGGAAAAGCGACGACGAGCTGCGCAGCTTCATCGGCGAGGCACTGGCCAAACGCCTGCCCTACTACACACAGGCACGCTACCGGTTCAACGGCAGCCGGCTGGAAGACCGCAAACAGATAGCCGCTTCGGTGACCCAACTGAGGCAACTATTGCGGCTATAGTCTCTCTTTCTCTTCTAAAAACAGCGGATTATTAAATAATTATATGTATTTTTGTCCGCCTGATGAAGCACATGTCCATACGGATAGGCCGGCTGGCATCGAGAATGTATAACAAACAACTTAATTATTCATAAAAAGAACAAGACAACTGATGAGAAAATGGCGTATTGAAGACTCCGAAGAGCTGTACAACATTACCGGTTGGGGCACTTCGTACTTTGGTATCAACGAGAAAGGACATGTCGTAGTGACTCCCCGCAAAGACGGTGTAGCCGTTGACTTGAAAGAATTGGTCGACGAACTGCAACTGCGCGATGTAACGGCCCCCATGCTGGTGCGTTTCCCCGACATCCTGGACAACCGCATCGAGAAAGTATCCTGCTGTTTCAAACGGGCAGCCGATGAATATGGCTATCGGGGAGAGAACTTCATCATCTACCCCATCAAAGTGAACCAGATGCGTCCTGTGGTGGAAGAGATGATCACACACGGCAAGAAGTTCAACCTGGGTCTGGAAGCCGGTTCCAAACCCGAACTTCACGCCGTCATCGGAGTGAATACCGATTCCGACTCATTGGTCGTTTGCAACGGCTATAAGGACGAGAGCTTCATCGAACTGGCCTTGCTGGCCCAGAAGATGGGCAAGCAGATATTTCTGGTCGTAGAGAAGCTGAACGAGCTGAATCTCATCGCCAAGATGGCCAAACAGCTGAAGGTGAAGCCCAACATCGGCATCCGCATCAAGCTGGCCTCCAGCGGCAGCGGCAAGTGGGAGGAGAGCGGCGGCGACGCCAGCAAGTTCGGCCTTACCTCCAGCGAACTGCTGGAAGCTCTCGACTTTCTGGAGAAGAGAGACATGAAGGAGTGCCTGAAGCTGATCCACTTCCACATCGGCAGTCAGATTACTAAGATACGCCGCATCAAGAACGCCTTGCGCGAAGCATCGCAATTCTTCGTGCAACTGAACAAGATGGGGTTCAACATCCAGTTTGTTGACACAGGCGGAGGCATGGGCGTTGACTACGACGGCACCCGTTCGAGCAACAGCGAAAGCTCTGTCAACTACTCCATCCAAGAGTATGTCAACGACGTGGTATCTACCTTTGTGGATGCAGCCGACAAGCACGGATTCTCCCATCCCAACATCATCACCGAGACCGGCCGCAGCCTGACGGCCCACCACTCTGTACTCATTTTCGAAGTGCTGGAGACGGCCTCCCTGCCCACTATGGACGATGACTGGGAGCCGGGCGAAGACGCACACGAGCTGGTGAAGGAACTCTACTCCATCTGGGACAACCTGAACCAGCGCAGCATGCTGGAGCCGTGGCACGATGCCCAGCAGATACGCGAGGAGGCACTCGACCTCTTCAGCCATGGCATTGTAGACCTCAACACCCGCGCACAGATAGAAAAGCTCTATTGGAGCATCTGCCGCGAAATCAATGCCATCGCCAGCAACATGAAGCATTGCCCCGAAGAGTTCCGGAAGCTGAGCAAGCTGCTGGCCGACAAATATTTCTGCAACTTCTCCCTGTTCCAGTCGCTGCCCGACTCGTGGGCCATCGACCAGATGTTCCCCATCATGCCTATCCAGCGGCTTGACGAGAAGCCCGACCGCGAAGCCACCCTGCAGGACATGACCTGCGACTCGGACGGCAAGATAGCCAACTTCGTCAGCTCGCGCTCCGATGCCACCACCCTGCCCCTCCACTCGCTGCGCGACAAGGAGCACTACTACCTGGCCGTCTTCCTGGTAGGTGCCTACCAAGAGATTCTGGGCGATATGCACAACCTCTTCGGCGACACCAATGCCGTACACGTATCGGTCAACTCCAAGGGCTACACCATCGACCAGCAGATTGACGGCGAGACGGTGGCCGAGGTGCTCGACTACGTGCAGTACAACCCCAAGAAGCTGGTCCGCAAGCTGGAGACGTGGGTATCGCAATCGGTCAAGGAGGGACGCATCACGCTGGAAGAGGGCAAGGAGTTCCTCTCCAACTACCGTTCGGGTCTGTATGGCTACACCTACCTGGAGTAACAAGCGCGTCGAATGACCCACACAAATACTTTAAAACTGTCCGGCATGAAGTTTTAAACTTTCATGCCGGAAGTTTTAAAGAAACGAGCGAGAACTCTTA